>JAUHYL010000102.1 GCA_030426545.1 Gammaproteobacteria bacterium | reverse complement strand
GTCAGAGCCATCGGCGATATAGGTGAGTTCCCCGGCAAACAGATCAGCGCGACGGGTGCTGTCGTAGTCGGTGTAGCGCAACCCGAACTCCAGAGTCAGTGTCTCCGACAGGTAGAGGCTGTTGGCAGTGAAGAGACTCCACTGCTCCGCCGCTACCGGCAGTGAGCCCTCCGTGCTCAGCGACAGGACGGCACCCAGCGCGTCTACCGGCGTGTTGGTGATGAAGATGGTGTCCGTCTGCCGATCCTGGTAGTAGGCGCCGACCATGAAGTCCCAGAAATCGTTGCCTGAGGAGGTAAGGCGAATTTCCTGGGCAAAGTCTTCAAACTTGGTGTTCGAAAACTGGGTGCTGTTGGCCATCGGGTCAGGGAAGTAGGCTGCGCGGTCGCGCTGCTCCTGGTGGTTTTTCTCGGACTCGTAATAACCGGTGACCGAGGTCAGTTCCAGGCTGTCGCTCAGGGCAAAATTCAGGGTCAGGTTGAACAGGTCGTACTCGAAGTCACCAGGGTTGTCGGTCCTGCCAAAGCCTTCCCGATCGGATGCTTCCAGGGTGGGACGAACGCCCAGTGAATCCATGCCGTCGAGGGAGTGCGGATTCTTGTAATCGCGATCAAAGTACTGGTAGGTAAAGCTGCCGTCGACAAAGTCACCCGGAGCGGCCAGCAGGGTCAGCCGCGCTGACGTTGCGTCGCGTTCGGAATCGGTGCCGGTGTTGGTGTTTTCGATGCTGCCCAGCGCATCCTCGTCGTACACGGCGGCGACGCGCACGGCCAGTGTGTCTTCGATAATGGGTGCGCCGTAAGCGGCCTGTACGTTGAGAACATCGAGGTCACCGGCAGTGAGTTGCACGTACCCATCGGCTTCGTTGAGGTCGGGTTTGCGCGTGAGGACATTGATCGCGCCGCCCGGTGAGGTGCGCCCCTGCAGCGTGCCCTGCGGCCCGCGCAGTACTTCCACGCGCTCGAGGTCGTACAGCTGGCTGAACGCCACGTCCAGGCTGGTAACCTGCCCGTTCCAGTAAACGTCCACGGTTGAGGCGGCGCCGGATTCCGGGTCGATGGATACGCCGCGCATGGCGATATTCGAGGTGCGGGCATTCGGCGTCGGGAGGCTGATGCCTGCGGTTTGGGTCTCGAGGTCCGCAAAAGTCAGGTTGGAGAAGCGATCAATGTTTTCACCCGTCACCACGTTCACGGTAGCGGCGATATCCTGCACGGATGTCTCGCGTTTCGTCGCCGTAACGATGACCTCTTCGAGCACCATCTGGGCCATGCTCGGTGCTGCCAGCACGCTGAGTGCTGTGGCCAGTGCCGTCCTCTGAAAATAACTCGCGTTCTGGTTCTGGTTTCTCATGCTTGCGGTACCTTTTAGGGTTGTCTTTTTCTGGATAGGGGTCTGAATCGTGCCCTGTCATCTGGCCAGCGGCAGTCCGATAAAACGTGGAAAGCGCCTGGCAAGACGCCCGTTCAGTGGCGGTTCCAGCCCCATCTCGTCAAGTATCTTAGCCGCTGACAGACATAGCGCCCATGACTAAATAGGTCAAAAATACCGCGCTCTGCTGCGTCGGCGCTCCTCGCTGACGTGGCAAAACCAGGACGGCCGGACAGGTGTTAGCGGTGCACATTTCATCTACACTGATTGCCCAGCGCCCTCTGCGGCAATGGGCCAAACAGCGATTCAGTCGGAGAATAAGAATGCCCAGTGCGCGAAAGCACCGCTTTCCCCCTATGTTGGAGTTCTTCCTTGCACTAGCAATGACCGCGACACTGTCCTGCCTTTCCGCTCAAGTGGTAGCGGAGGATGAGCCCGCTCCTGCTGCCGAGGCCGAATCCCGGAACAGTGAATTCGCCGATTTCGAGGAGAAAGGTGCGCGTTTGCAGGAGCGGGCAGCGCGCCTCAATGTCGATCTCGAGGAGGTTCGTCAACTCACTGTCCAGTTACCGCAGGTGCCAGATCCTGATCGCGAGGCGGTGATGGTGCGTCGTGACGAGCGCGCCTTCAGGCTGTTGCGCGATATTAGCGAATTGGCCGGGGATGTGGCGGAGCTGCCACAGGGGCACCCGTTGCGCGAGAAGATGAAGGAGCGGCTGCAAACGGATCTTTCATCAACCGGAGAGGCACTGTTCTCCCACGCCAGAGAACTCGACGAGCGTATTGCCAGGTTTTCCGATCGGGCCAACACGCTCGGTGGAGCGGAGCGACTCGCCGTGGAAGCCTATGTGTATACGCTCAAACAGTTGCGCATCAATGCGCTCGGC
The DNA here is from genome assembly GCA_030426545.1 of Gammaproteobacteria bacterium. Taxonomy (GTDB): domain Bacteria; phylum Pseudomonadota; class Gammaproteobacteria; order Pseudomonadales; family Halieaceae; genus Marimicrobium. The sequence goes on along the minus strand of JAUHYL010000102.1, from coordinate 11,894 downwards.
GCGGCGGCTGATTTGCTTGAGAGTCGGCGGGTGCTGCAATTGCCCAGTGACGAACTGGAGGCTGCACTGCGGGAAAATCTTTACCTGCGCGCGGAAACGCTGGTGGGTCGACTGCAATACTCCCAGTCAGCGCTGGACGAATTGAAAGTGCAGCTGGACGAGCACCCGAAGGAGGCCGACCTGCTGAGTGCGGCGCGGAAACTCAATGCAATGCACGTGGAAGACCTGGAGCGGCTGAATGTAGTCAGCGAGCTGATGGCGCGAGTTGGGATGGATAACGCGCTCTACAAAGCCGAGTTGCTTCAACAGGGGCAGGAAATTTCGGTGCGGGATTTCGAACCCGATGTTCTCAGGGCGCTGGTGCAGGAGGAGTGGGTGTTGTTCCGTGACAGCGCCAGGGAGCATGCCCCCGATCTATTGTTCAACCTGGTGCTCATACTGCTGGTGCTCTTTGTCACCAGAATTCTGGCGCGGCTGGTGCGGCGCCTGGTTACGCACGTTTGTGAGCGCTCCAGCGCCGACATGTCTACCCTTCTGAAAGATGTTCTGGCCTCTGTCTCTGGCGGTACAGTAACGCTCATCGGCATATTTGTAGCACTTTCGATGGCCGGCTTTGCTCTGGGCCCCATGCTGGCTGGCCTCGGTGTGGCGGGCTTCATCGTTGGTTTTGCGCTGCAGGATACGCTGGGCAATTTTGCGGCCGGCAGCATGATACTGCTCTACCGTCCCTATGATGTGGACGACTTTGTCGAGGTTGCCGGTGCCTCCGGGCTGGTAAAGAAAATGAGCCTTGTTTCAACCACCATCACCACGTTCGACAATCAAACCCTGGTCGTTCCCAATAGCAAGATATGGGGTGACGTGATCAAGAATGTCACAGCGCAGGATATTCGACGCGTCGACCTGGAGTTTAGAATCAGCTATGCCGACGATATCGAAAAGGCAGAGCGGTTGTTGCGTGAAGTTGTCAGTGAGCACCCCGCTACGCTGGAGGAGCCCGCACCGCTGATCAAGGTGCATTCCCTGGGCGAATCCTCTGTCAACGTGATCGTGCGCCCCTGGGTGAAAACGGCGGAGTACTGGGCTGCTTACTGGGATATCACGCGGGAAGTGAAACTGCGGTTTGATCGCGAGGGCCTGCATGTGCCCTATCCACGCCGTGATTACCACGTCTGGGATGGCGGTGGTTCAACGTCCTGAGGGTGCTTGCGCCTTCAGGGTGCGGCGGTATGCACTGGTGACTGTCGTCCGGGTGTTTGAACGCGCGACGTGTAGTCGATCTCTCCGGAGGCCAGAGATTGCAACCAGCCCTGCTTCAAGGGCGCTGCTCAACTGCGGCGGCTTCCATCTGCACCCCTGAAAAGTCGATCCATATCAATAAAAGCGTGAATGCGGGCGGCGTGCCCTTGGTCGATTTGCGGCACGGGCTTTAGACTGGCTCCAGTAAATGAAGCGTGGTGCACTGATCGCGGATTGAGGGCCGGCGTTGCCGGCGGGGCGTTCGTGGTCGTGGCTTTTACATTGGGCGGATGAGCTTGCATGGCAAGCGCCCAGAGAACTTTCAGGGGATACGATCATGAGACTGGCAGTGCAAAGAAGTACCCTGTTCATAGCGATTTTGAGCGCCGCCGCTGGCGCTCACGCCGAGGATGTCGACAGCTTTGGCGCGATGATCTCTGAGGGTGAAGCCACGCTGGATTTTCGTTATCGCTATGAGCATGTGGATCAGGATTCCTTTGACCGATCTGCTTCCGCCAATACGCTGCGCTCAAGGCTGACCTTATCCACGGCGGTGTGGCAGGGATTCAGCGCGCTGGTGGAGGGCGACAACGTCTGGGATTTCAATTCCGACAACTACAACTCCACGGAAAACGGTAACTCGGACAGACCCGTGATCGCCGACCCGACCGGTACTGACTTGAACCAGTTGTGGCTGCGTTATGCAACAGAGTCTGTCGATGTTACCGCCGGCCGCCAGCGTATTCTCCACGGCAATCAGCGTTTCGTCGGTGGCGTGGCGTGGCGCCAGAACGAGCAGACCTATGATGGTTTCCGCGGTCACTGGCGTCCGGTGCAGGGCCTGGAACTGGACGCTTCCTACGTGGCACAGGTGAATCGCATTTTTGGTCCGGACGATGGCGCCAATCCTGCGGTGTTGGAGGGGGATAATTATCTGCTGCGCGCGGACTACCAGGTGAATGAGGATCACGGTATTTCGATTTACAGCTACCTGTTGGATATCGATGCCGATGGGCCTTATACCGCTGGACAAACCGTCAACAATTCTACTGATACCTACGGCCTGGAATACCGAGGCAAGTTCGGGCCAGTCAGTGTGGGTGCGGCCTGGGCCATGCAGTCAGACGCGGGCGACAGCGAACAGAACTACGATGCGAATTACTACCTCGCTGAACTGGGCCTCAATCTGGATGTGGTTTCACTGCAGGCGGCCTACGAGGTGCTGGGCGCTGACAATGGTGTTGGCTTCAAGACACCGCTGGCGACATTGCACAAATTCCAGGGTTGGGCCGATCAGTTCCTGGCCACCCCCGGCGACGGTATTGAAGACCTGTCGATCGGTGCCACGGCAACCAATGGCCCCGTCACGCTGAAAGCGTTCTATCATGATTTTCAGGCCGAAGATTCCAGCGAGGACTTTGGGTCGGAAGTCGATCTCTCGATCGGCTGGAAAGCGCACGAGCGCCTGACCTTATTGCTCAAGTACGCGGATTTCAATGCCGACAGTGATCGTTTCAGCGACACACAGAAGTACTGGCTGATGGCGCAGTTCAAATACTGACCCCCGGGGACATCGTTCCCACGCGCAACGCCCTGAACCCTCGCCCCCGGTACGTCCGGGGCCCTGTCTCCGATTTGCTTTGCAGAAGCCAAGGCGCCGGTTGTATGCTGTAGGCACGGTTTCTCGCTCCCCGCTCAGGGAGCGCGCGCAGTTCGCCGTTGGAAGATTGCTGCTCTCCGCCAACTGGACAGCAGCGGTACCCCGAGGAGACGGTATGGCCCTGGCCCACGCAATTATGACTGCGCTGATCGACGACGACCTGTCGGGCTATGAACTGGCCAAGGATTTCGAGGCATCGTTCGGCTTCTTCTGGCACGCCTCCCACCAACAAATTTACCAGGAACTGCATAAACTCGCGGACAAGCGCTGGCTGAACAAGCGCGAGGTGAGCCAGAGTGGCAAGCCAAACAAGATCGTTTACGGCCTGACCAGGGCAGGGCGCAAGGCGCTGGCGGAATGGGTGTACGGCGAAACGCGTGTGCAGGCGGCAAAGGACGAGCTGCTGATAAAGCTCTACAATCTCAGCGCAGAAAACGCGGGTCATATCTCGGTGGAAATCGCTGAGCGCCGGCAGCAGGTAATGCGCATGCTGTATCTCTACGAGAAGATTCGTATACGCCACTATGCGGAGCCGGACACCTTGCCCGTTCGCCACAAGGGTGTCTATCTCGCCTTGCTGGCCGGTATCGGCCAGGGTGAGCAGTTTCTTGCCTGGTGTGACGAGGCACAGGAAGTGGTTTCCGCCGTAGAGAAAACCGGCGCTGATACCGCCGGGTGAGTCCCTGGTCGCAGTCGTGCCCGGGAACGCTGCGTTAACGCGCTTCGAAAGCGGTGTGCGGCTCTCGCCGTCAATCAGCTCTTCGGAGTGGCCTTACTGCCCCACAGTTGCTCCAGACGCTGGTCTCGCCCACAGCGCCAGCGGTAGTACTTGTAACGCACCGGGTTTTTCAGATAGTAATCCTGATGGTATTCCTCTACCGGCCAGAACTGCCCGGCGTCGCGAATCTCTGTTGCGACGGCTTGGTCGCCAAAGCGCTGTTGTACCTGCGCCAGCGAGGCCTCTGCCAGCGTGCGCTCCTCGGCGGTGGCGACAAAAATTGCGCTGCGGTAGCTGAAGCCCTTGTCGCAGAACTGGCCGCTGTTGTCGAAGGGGTCAATGCTTCTCCAAAAATCGTGTAGCAGCGCGTCGTAGCTTACGATGGCGGGATCGTAAGTGATCTTTACCGCCTCGAAGTGCCCAGTGTGATCGCCGGCGTAGGTCGGGTTCTTCAGTGTGCCGCCGGTAAAGCCGGAGACCACGTCGAGCACGCCATCGCGCGGCTCAAAGTCTGATTCCATGCACCAGAAGCAGCCCCCGGCAAACACGGCAACGGCGCTCTCGTCGGCCTGAGCGGCCACGCTGGAGGTAAGAAGGAGGCAGAGCAGTAATCGGGATGTCATGGCGGGCGGGTTCTCGGATGCGGGACGTCAGTGGTCTGACAGCGACTGCAGGACTTCGTTCGGCGAGCGATGGCGCGCCGGTTCGCATGCACTGAGCGCCGTCTGAATCTGCTCGAAGCTGGATCTAACGCGGTGCCCGGACCAGTGCAGTCAGATCCGGAATAGAAAATGGTATTTTATAGAAGATAGCGGCAAATACCCTCGAACTATTGACATTTTTGAAGAAGATTGGAAAACCTGTCGAAAAGTCCAGTTTTTCGTGGATTGTCCGTACCGGGCTATCTAGAGTGAGGGGTAGGGGCAAGTTAATGATTAAAAAAGGCCGGGGGACGGCCGAGGGGCGCGGTAATGAAAGGGATACTGGTGGTGATTCTATTGGCGGCACTGCCGCAAATGGCGAGCGCTCGGGTGTATATGTGTACCGATCACGCGACGGGTAAGACCCTGTTCACCGATCGTGCCTGCGAGCCGGCAGCCGGCAACACGCGCGAGGAAGTGCGCGTAGACGCCACTAATCTGGATTCCGGCTCGCGCTACAAGAAGAACAAGCGCGAAAAGAGCTGGAACAGCGAGCGGGAGACGCGCAAGTCCGGCCTGGATTACAACCAGCAGCGCCGCGAGGTTGAGCAGGAGGGCAACGCATCAATCAACTGAGCGCCCGGCACTGCAAGCGCATTGCGCGATAAGTCGCCTGCCAACCTCCCTTCCACTACCGGTGGGCGCGTCCAACACTCTACGCCAACCCGGCCAGGCAACACGGCCGCAATCGCGCAACTTTACACCACCACCTTCTGAGGCCAGTTTATCCGTGGGCGAGCGCCCCGGCTCGATAGCTTTGCCTCACGCCCTTGGGCATAATGCCCGGCAGATGGCCAAGCCTTGGCCGCAGCGCCGACCAGCGGATGTACTACCAGTATTTCGGACTCAACGAAGAGCCCTTTTCCATCGCGGTAAATCCGCGCTACCTCTTTATGAGCGCGCGTCACCGGGACGCCCTGGCGCACCTGCTTTATGGCGTGGGCTCAGGCGGCGGTTTCATACTGCTGACGGGCGAGGTCGGTACCGGTAAAACGACCATTAATCGTTGCCTGCTGGAGCAACTCCCCGACGACACAGACATTGCGATTATTCTCAATCCGGCGTTGAACTCGCTGGAACTGCTGGCCAGCGCCTGTGACGAATTTGGTATCCCATACGAAAGCGACGAACCTACGCTGAAGTCGCTCACCGACACGCTGCACCGCTTCCTGTTGGACAATCATGCCAGAGGGCGCAAAACCGTGCTGCTCATCGACGAGGCGCAGCACCTGGATTTTGATGTACTGGAACAGATTCGGCTGCTGACCAACCTTGAAACCAACAGCCAGAAGTTGCTGCAGATTATTTTGATCGGCCAGCCCGAACTCGCGCAGATGCTCGCGCGGCCCGAGCTGCGACAATTGAACCAGCGTATCACTGCACGCTACAACCTCGAGCCCCTGAACAGCGAGGAAACCCGCGCGTACATCCATCACCGCTTGCAGGTGGCGGGCATGAGCCCGGACCGCGAGCTTATTCCAGCCAGCGTGGTGCGCGGCGTTCACCGTGCGACCCGCGGCATTCCCCGGCTCATCAATCTGCTGTGTGACCGCATGCTGCTGGGTGCCTATGGCCGCAACCAGTCCCGCGTCGACAACGAGATGCTCAGGCTGGCCATTCGGGAGGTGATGGGTGAGGAGCCTGCGGTTGGCACTGGCTGGAACTGGTTGCTGGCGGTGATTGCTGGGCTGTTCCTGGTGCTCGCGCTGGTGTTTGTCGGCGCCTGGATTTTACTGGACGACGCACCGCAGCCCGGGATGGCGGCGGCGCCGCCGGCTGCGGTAACGACTGCCGCTATCGAGGGCGCGAACGTGAAGCCCCATACCCCGCCTGCGGTCGCGCCCATCGCGTCTCCAGAGGCAACCCAGGCGATGGCGGCAGACACGCAGCGCAATGCGACCGGGGCGCCTGCGACGGCGCGCTCCACCAGCGTGCAACTGGAACCGGGGGAGGGGGCCTCGCTGTTATGGTCACTGCACTCCGACCGGGAACCCCTTGCAGGGGGTTGCCCGGCGACGGTTTCTAATGGCCTGCTCTGCGTGCGCGGAGAAGCGGGTACCTGGGACGAGCTGGCAATACTGGATCGGCCGCTGGTACTGCAGCTGGTTACCGTGCAGCGCTTTTCAGCTGAGCTATTGTTGCTGGGTATCGATGGTCAACAGGGCTGGGCCTGGAGTGAGGCCGGAGTGCAGCGCATCCGTCTCGCCGAGTTTGCCCCGCTATGGACGGGTCAGTATCACTACCTTTGGCATGTGCCCGCCGGCTTCAGCGGCCCCCTGGCGCTGGGCGATCAGGGTGCCGCCGTCGCGGTTGTCGCGCGCGCATTTGCACACCTGGACGGGCAGCCAGAGCCACTGGCCGGCACGGAATTCAACGCTGCCCTGCAACAGCGCGTGCGGTTGTTTCAGCGCCGGCACGGGCTGATTGATGACGGTGTCGTGGGCATGCAAACGCTGCTTACTTTGAACGAGCAACTGGGCATTGATCCTACCGCCGCCCAGGCAAGGTCGCAGTTGCAGGCCGGACTGAAAGCGGTGAGCGAGTGACCATGATCGGAGATGCCCTGTGTCATTGATTCTGGACGCCCTGAACCGTTCTCGCGAGGACCGGGATGCGGTCCCCGGGATCGCCGCGCAGCACGGTATATCGACTGAGCGCCCCGCCCGTTGGCGGCAGGGTTTGCCCTGGATTGCGCTTGGCGTTGCCTGCCTGCTTATCGCGTGGCTGTTGTTCGAACGGGGCACGGAAGACGAGCCCGTGCAGGGTTTGCCGTCGGCGTCCGGAAATGACGAGCGCAGGCAGGATCCACCCGCGCAATCACTCAACCGGGGGACTGAGCGCGCGGGAGGCGCGAACGCGGCGATCAGTGAGGTGCAGGACAGCCAGCCTGCGCCCGCGATGGCCGCCGGCGCTCCCGGAGCAAGTCTGGCGGCTGACGCGAGGCCGGTTGCGCCCGCGCCCAGGGTGGTGGCGAGTGCCACGACACCCAGCCCGGAAATCGCTGCACTGTATGCTGGAGAAAAACCTGGGAGACCGTCTGCGCAGACGCAATCGCGTCCCCAGGCAGTAGCGACGCAGCCATCGAGTGCGCCGATCAACCCGGAAGCCGCCCCCGTTGCCGCAGCCGGCCGCCCGGGCAAAGTAGCAGCACCTGTGGCCGACAGTCCGGCTGTGGCCACCGCAGCCGGTAGTTCTGAAGATGAGCCGATAGACCTGGAGAAGGTGCTGCAGCAAGCGCGGGTCAGTGCCGCAGACGCGCGGCTTGTTGAACACCCGGTACCCTTTCTCGCCGCATTGTCACAGCAGGCCAAGGACGAGATACCCAGCGTTTTCTACCAGCGCCACGATTACTCCGAGCGTTCCCCCAGTGTCGTTCTCAACGGCAAGACGCTGCGGGTGGGAGGCGCGCCGGCTGCAGGAATGAATGTGCGAGAGATTCTGCCGGACTCTGTCATTTTGGAGCACCGCGGCGTGAAGTTCCGTCTGCGGGCGCTGAATAGTTGGGTCAATCTTTAGCGTGCGGTGCCGCAAGCGTCCCCGGCTTATGGGAACCTTCCCCTCGCGGCCTTGACGAATGACGGCCGTAAACGGCGGTTACAAGCCCAGGTAGTCGCGCATCACTGCAAACAGTTCCGGCTGTCGCATGAATGGCCGCAAGCGTCCAATCCCTTCTCTATTGCTGTACAGCGGCACGGCGGCGCCGGTGTGTTCTTCCATCATAAAATTGGTGGTGGCGTAATTGATGGACATGGTGGCGCCTTCAGGTGTGATGATGCGAGCCAGCTTGCCGGGAGTGTAAGTGGGAATAGGGTAAGCGGAAAACAGGCTCTCGTCGGGAATGAGCTGTGCGGCCTGGGAGTGATCCGCCGTGACAATGATCAACGTGTGTGGATGTGTCTCGGCAAACGCCAGGGCGCTGGCCAGTGCTTCATCCAGTTGTTGCAATTCGCCGATAGAACCGCAGGGTTTTCGCTCGTGTGATTGTTTGTCGATCGAGGCCGACTCGACCATCAGGAAGAAACCGGATGCGTTGTCTGCGGCGAGGTGGCGCAGGGCCGCCTCTGTCATGCTCTTCAGGTCGGGAATACTGGCAAAGGCCGGATTGTCCTCGCAGCGCATTGGCTCCGGTAGAGTGACGTCTCCCAGGTACTTGTGGACGTAATTCAACAGACTGGGGTCAGGTTCTTCCGCCTCGCGCTGGCCTTCGCCCTGCAGTCGTACCGGCAGTGTGCTCGGCGCGAAAAGTCCCAGCAGTCTCTGACCGATGGCTGCGTTTTCCAGGCTCTGTTGGCTGTCCACGACGGTGAAACCGTTGTTCTGCGCCAGCGCTTGCACACTGATATCCATACCTTCCGCTTTCGGTTCAAAGTGTTTGCTGCCGCCGCCCAAGAGGACGTGTAACCTGGAACTCGCCAACTGCTCCGCGATGGAGCCTGCTCCGCCCTCGGCTTTCAGGTGTTGCGAGCAGTCGCCCAGCGGAATATCGCTATAGCGGACGTCCACCATGAGCAGCGGGTTTTCGCACAGGCGAAAATTGATGTGCGCGGCGAATGCCGCGACCGTGGCATCCGTCACGCTTGAGGTGGAAACCAGCCCGCTGCGCAGTCCCGCGGCCTGTGCCAGCTCAACGATGGTAGTCAGTGGCTGATCGGCACCCGCGCTGGTGGCGATTCGTCCGCGGCTGGTAACGACGCCGGTCGCCAGGCTGGTCGCAGTATTGGCCGAGTCGGCGACGTAGACGGGTTTGCCGTCGACTTTGTCCTCTGTTGTAAGCACCTGCACTGCGCCGCGCATAGGCATGTTGTCCAGTGTCAGTTCGCCGCGGGCGCCGGCGAGGTAGTTTCTGGCGATGGTAATCTGCTGCTCATCCATGCCATCTCCGACAATCAAAATGACCTGACGAGGCTGTCCAGTGTCGGTTGCCGGCTGTGCAATCGCCGCAGCGTGGAGCGTGATGCCGAGCAACAGGCTGGCGAGAATATGCGGGAGGGGAAAGGCGGGCATGGCAGACCTCAAATACGTTGGCGCGAATCAGTGTAGGGAGACATTACGATTCGTCAAAGCGGCGGCCTTTTATGTAGTCGCGGCCGGGTGCGCGTATTCGGTAGAACACTATCGAAAGCAATGTCGTCGACAGCGCGTATTGATACCACGTCTGCACACCGGTTGCACCTCACCGTTCTGGTGCACAGGCAAACGGTAGGCGTCCCTTAAGGCACCGTTTTGGTGCACCGTCACGCTGCGCAGACAGTACTTTCAGAGTTTTTGTGCATCGCGGGCACGCTGTTAGTGACACTGTGCGCCAGGCTGTGGCAGGATGCTGTGTCTCTGGCACACCCCCTGTCAGGGAAGAATTCCCCCGGTGTCGATACGCCGGAATATCACAGTCCCGGAAAGCGAAAATAAACCGGGCAGCACAACGTGAGGACTCCAGATGAAGATGATCACTGCAATCATCAAGCCGTTCAAACTTGATGACGTTCGCGAAGCCCTCCACCAGATCGGTATCACCGGCATGACGGTGGAAGAAGTGAAGGGCTACGGTCGCCAGAAAGGGCACACCGAGTTGTACCGCGGCGCCGAGTACGTGGTGGAATTTCAACCGAAAGTAAAAGTACAGATTGCCGTTAGCGATGCCCAGGTTGATCCCGCCATTGATGCCATCTGTAAAGTGGCGGCCACGGGCAAGATCGGTGACGGCAAGATATTTGTTGCTCCATTGGAGCAGAGCATTCGTATTCGCACCGGCGAAACTGGCGAGGAGGCGCTTTGAGTATGAACATGTCCAATCGATTTCTGCACGGCGGGCTGCTCATGGCAGCCAGCCTCCTGTATGCGGGTAGCGCCAGCGCCGATGATCTCAGCGGCGCCAACACTGCGTGGATACTTACCTCCACCGCACTTGTGTTGTTTATGACCATTCCGGGGCTGTCGCTGTTTTATGCCGGCCTCGTACGCGTAAAGAACGTGCTCTCGGTACTTATGCAGTGCTTCGCACTGACCTGCCTGATGTCTTTGCTGTGGTTCGTTGTTGGTTACACCATTGCCTTTGGCAGTGACGGCGTAGCGCAGGGTCCGCTGATCGGTGACTTTGGTAATGTGCTTTTCGGCGCTATCAGCATGGACACCATGAACGGCGACATTCCGGCGAGCCTGTTTGCGATTTTCCAGATGACTTTCGCCATTATCACGCCGGCGTTGATCGTGGGCGCCTTTGCCGAGCGCATGCGCTTCTCTGCGATGCTGTTGTTCTGCAGCATCTGGCTGCTGGTGGTGTACGCCCCGGTGTGTCACTGGGTGTGGGGCGGCGGCTGGCTGGGTGACATGGGCCTGCAGGATTTTGCCGGCGGTACCGTTGTGCACATCACAGCCGGTGTGGCGGCAGTGGTTGCCGCATTGGTGATGGGGCCACGGCGCGGGTTTGGCAACGTTGCCATGCCGCCGCACAACCTGACAATGACAGTCACGGGCGCCGGCATGCTGTGGGTGGGCTGGTTTGGCTTCAACGCCGGTTCCGCCCTGGCCGCAGACAGCAGTGCCGCGATGGCCATGCTGGTCACGCACCTCTCCGCCGCCTGTGGCTCGCTGGCATGGATGGCCATGGAATGGCTGCGGCATGGCAAGCCTTCCGTACTGGGCATTGTCACCGGCATGGTGGCTGGCCTCGGCACCATAACCCCTGCCTCTGGCTCAGTGGGGCCTGCCGGTGCTGTGGTTATCGGCTTGAGTGCTGGCGTTATCTGCTATTTTGCCACCAACTTTATCAAGCAGAAGCTGAGGATTGACGACAGCCTCGATGTGTTTCCCGTTCACGGTGTAGGCGGCATTCTGGGTACACTGTTGGCGGGAATTTTCTGCTCAACGCAACTCGGTATATTCAGTGGCAACGGTTTTACCGGCGAGGCAACCTCAATTGGAGGGCAGTTGTTCATCCAGGGAACCGGTGTGGTATCGACGTTCCTTTACACTGCGGTGGCAACCTGGGTCATTCTGAAACTTGTCGATGTCGTGGTTGGACTGCGTGTCAATGACGAAGAAGAAACGCAGGGTCTGGATCTCGTGTTGCATGATGAACGTGGTTACGATTTGTAATCCGATTCATGCGTTGAGTTACGTCTTTTAAAAGGTCGCGAAAGCGGCCTTTTTTATTGGCTAGCTATTAGAGGAGCCCCATTGGTGGCGGGCTATCGATAGGCGAAAGGCATTGCGAACGGGCGCAAGATTTTCCCCCTGGATGGGCCGCTGCGCAACTCGACCATTTTTCGCTTCGCGAAAAATTGGGACTCGAACAGTGCTCGCGGAAAGCCCCCATCCAGGGGGAAAATCTTAAGCGGCGCCCTGATTGTTCGCAATGCCTTTCGCCTATCGATAGCCCTTTGCGCAGGCATATTCTAAACGCATGTTTGATCGCATTGGTCGGCTTGCGATGATGTTCCCGGGTTTTCTGTCGCTATATCGATTGAGTCGACTGTGCTAAGTCCTTAAGCTGGCATACAAGGAACAGAGGTAAGCAAATGGACTGGACCCACCGCCACGCCAGGATCAACGGCATTCAGATGCACTTCGTGGAGCAGGG
>JAUHYL010000101.1 GCA_030426545.1 Gammaproteobacteria bacterium | reverse complement strand
TTGTGTTTGTGGTGAGCGCCGACATGACGCCTCATCACGCCGTCTCGCAGGCGATTGAACACATTGGTGAAGATAAGATGGTGGGGCTTGTGTTGAACAGGGCTCGCCGGCGCAGTAATCCATACTACTACAGCTACGGAGAGGTCTACGGCTACGGTCGCAATCGGCAGTCTTCCGCTGAATCTGGATAAAGGTGCATGTTGGGATATTCTAAACGTGGTCTCGCTTCTGGTGTCAGCCTGTTGATTGCCTGCTATAGCGCGCCGGGTCTGGGTGAGGGTCGCTGGACCGCCAGGGCTGGCGCGTCCACCAGCCTGACGGTCACCGATAACGTGTGCCTTGAGCCCAATGGTGACGAGGTCGGTTGGGTGACTACGTTCACGCCGCGCGGGTCTGTGCATCACAAGGGTCGGCACTCATCGCTCGATCTCAATGGCTCGGTGCAAATGAACTCGCTGACCAACAGCCTGCTGAAGAGCAAGGGCTGCCGCGGCAATTACGACGATCGTGAGCAATACAATCCGCAACTGGAGGCGGCCTACCGGCGCACGATCGTGCCTGGAAAGTTCACCGTCACAGCCCGCGGCAGGGTCAGGCAGAACGAAGTCAGTTCGCGTTTCCGAGAGCAGGATGATTTTAATCGCACGGCAAATACCAACACGTATTACCGCTATTGGATAACCCCTTCCTATTCCCAGCGACTGTTCGGCAGCAGCGTGGCGATGAATACGAGTTACACCTGGGATCAGTTGTTCAATACCAGTGACCTGCTCACAGACAGCAATCGTCATCGCTTCAAGATCAAATTCACCAACAAGACGCGTTCCCGCTGGTCGCAGAATATATCTGCCAAGCACAACATTACGCAGTTTGGCGAAAACCGAAGCGGAGTCACCAAGAAGGACCAGGAGTACGGTTCTGCGAACGTAGGCATGGGTTATCGGTTCAGTAGCAAATTGGCCGTCAATGGCTCCTACGGTTACGACTGGAGCAACTTTCGCTCTCTGGGAACCAATAACACCGGTGGTGACGCCTGGAGCGTGGGTTTGTCGTGGTCGCCTTCTCCACGAACCTCGGTTCGACTCAGTCAGGGCAACCGCTTTTTCGGCAATACGCCGAAGATTGACATCAGCCACCAGCATAAACGCAGCCAGTTTACGTTGAGCTACGATAAGACCCTGCGCTTCCAGCGCGATATTCGTACCTCCAACGTCGGCGGTTTTCCCGGTGAAATCCCCAACCTCGACAACCCCAGTATCTTTACCAACGATCCCATTATCGATGAACGCCTGCGTGGCGGCTGGACGTACAGGGGTGTGCGCACCAATTTGATGTTGACCGGAAATTACTCCGATCAGCGTCGTCGGGAAGAGGGTGAGCCGTATATTTTCAAGAACGTTATGTTCACTGTCGCGCCCAACCTCAGCACCCGCTACCGCTTTTCCGCCTCGGTAAACTGGCAGGAAGACGAGCCGCGTGAGATAGAATTTCCGGGAGAGGGACCCATCGATACGCTGGGCAAGTCCCAAATCTGGACGTACAGCCTCCAGGTTTCGCGTACCTTTTCGCAGAATTTGAGTACCTACCTGGTCTACAGGTTTCGCGACAGGGACGGTAGCACCGAGCTTGGGGACTATCAGGAAAACAGCATTACGGCCACGCTCAGCTACACCTTCTAGCAGGCGCAATCACCGGTGCACAGAGTGATGCCGCGCCTGCAGTAGGTTGGATTTTCCCGAACGGGAAAACCAGAGCATGAGTCGTCGTCGGTCACGCCGTCAGTCGCAAGTACTTGCAGAGACTTTCGGCTGGGCACAAGCGATCGAATAATGAAGCAGGATGCGGTTTAAGGGGCGCTACAATGGGGGTTAATCGGGGGGCTGGCCACATACTCTGCGTGGTGGGAGCGAGGCCCAATTTCATGAAGATCGCGCCTATTATGCGCGCTTTTGCCGACCCCGGTTCGAACCTGTCCGCGCGACTACTGCATACCGGCCAGCACTATGATGCTGCAATGAAGCACGCGTTCTTCGAACAACTCAGTATTCCTGAACCGGATATTGATCTCGAGGTGGGTTCCGGCAGTCATGCCCAACAAACCGCCGAGATTATGAAGCGATTTGAGCCAGTGCTCGACGAGCAGCCTCCCGTTGCCGTGTTAGTTGTGGGCGATGTTAATTCGACCATCGCCTGTGCGTTGGTGGCGGTGAAAAAGGATATTCCCGTGATCCACGTGGAAGCCGGGCTGCGCAGCGGTGATCGTTCCATGCCGGAAGAGATCAATCGAGTATTAACCGATCAATTGTCCGAGTTGCTGTTTACCACGGAAGCGGAGGCACAGAAAAACCTTACCGCTGAGGGTATCAGCGCCGACAGGGTGCATTTTGTCGGCAATGTGATGATCGATACCCTGCGCTTTAACCTGGCGCAGGCCGTTCCGGCCGAAGACGTGTTGGCGCAGAGCGACGTCAATCTGAGTGTAGACGGTAAAGTGAACTACGGGCTCGTCACGCTGCACAGGCCGTCCAATGTGGATGACCCCGTTGTGCTGGAGCGCCTGTTGCGCACCCTGGTCCAGGTGAGCGAGAGCACGCCACTGGTTTTCCCGATCCACCCGCGCACGCAGTCCTGTTTGCAGGCGGCGGGTCTGGATAATCTATTGGCAGATTCGGAAATACACGCAGTACCGCCGTTGGGTTATCTCGAAATGCTGGGTCTGATGAAGTCTGCACGCGTGGTGCTGACTGACTCAGGCGGAATCCAGGAAGAGACGACTGCGCTGGGAATCCCCTGCATCACCCTGCGTGAAAATACAGAGCGGCCGATCACCGTGTCACAGGGCACCAATACCGTGGTCGGCACCAGCGCAGAAGCGATTTTACGCTGCTATGAAGACGTACTGGCCACAGGAGGCAAGGGCGGCAATATCCCGCAGCTCTGGGACGGCAACGCCGCTGAGCGTACTGTGCGGGTGATCAACCAGTGGGCGGCTGAGCGAGTGTGACGATGGCTGCTGGTGGAAAAGAAGCGGATGCTCGCGTGGTCAATGCCATGACTGTGGATGTGGAGGATTACTTTCAGGTATCAGCCTTCGAGACCACTGTGGCACGCGATGAATGGGACCGCTACCCGCATAGAGTCGCGGACAATACTGAGCGCATACTGGAACTGTTTGCGCAACACGGCGTCAAGGGCACTTTTTTCACCCTTGGCTGGGTGGCCGAACGCTTTCCTCAACTGGTAGAGCGAATCGCCACCGAAGGACACGAGGTTGCCAGCCACGGCTGGCAGCACACCCGCGTAAACACGCAGACGCCCGCGCAGTTCAGCGAAGATATCGCGCGTACGCGTCAGGTTCTGATGGATTTAAGTGGTCAGCCGGTGCTTGGCTATCGCGCCGCCAGCTACTCCATCGGTCGCAGCGAGTCCTGGGCCTGGGATGCGCTGGCTGATGCCGGGCATACCTATAGCTCCAGCATCGTGCCCATTCGTCACGATCTCTACGGCATCCCCGATGCTCCCAGATTCAGTTTTCGTACCGCGCAGGACAGGCTGCTGGAGATCCCCATAACAACCGTTCCGCTGGGTGGCCGAAATATCAACTGTGGCGGGGGAGGCTGGTTCCGGCTGTTCCCATACAGCTTCTCACGCTGGGCGATCAACCGCGTTAACCAGAGCGATGCCGAGCCAGCGATTTTCTACTTCCACCCCTGGGAGATCGACCCCGACCAGCCGCGGCCGGACGGTTTGAGTGCCAAGGCGCGGTTCCGGCACTACCTCAACCTGAATCGCACCTACGCCCGCCTGCAGCACCTGTTGCGGGACTTCTCCTGGGGTCGGATGGACCAAATTTTTCTGGAACAGGGAGGAGGGCAGTGAGCTTTGCCGTGCACAAGCTGGAGTCAGCTTCCCTGGAGCGCTGGGATGCGTATGTGGCCCGCGCCGAGGCAGCAACGTTTTTCCATCGGGCTGGCTGGAAGTCGGTTCTGGAACGAGCGTTTGGGCATAAGACGCACTTCCTTTTTGTCGAATCCGATGGTGGCGAGATTGCCGGCATCCTGCCGCTGGTTGAAGTAAAGAGTCTGCTGTTTGGTCACTCTCTGTCATCTACGCCTTTTTGTGTCTACGGTGGCATCGTTGCTGATACACCGGAGGCTGCTGCGGCGCTGCGACAGGCGGCCTGCGACCTGGCGCAATCGCTAAAGGTGGATGCCCTGGAGTTGCGCAATTTGCAGGACAGCGGTGCAGGTTGGCCGGTCAAGGAATTGTATTTCACGTTCAGAAAAGCGATCGACCCGGATGACGAGGTCAATCTCAAGGCCATTCCCAATCGCCAGCGGGCGATGATACGCAAAGGCATCAAGGAGGGCTTGCAGGGTGAGTGGGACGAGGGCGTTGACCGCCTCTACCGTGTTTACTCAGAGAGCGTACGCAATCTAGGCACCCCCGTTTTTTCCAAGCGCTATCTACAGGTCCTGCGTGAGGAGTTTGGCGAAGACTGCAGCGTGCTCATGATTACCCATGAAGGGCGCGATGTGGCCGGGGTGCTGAATTTCTATTTCCGCGAAGAAGTGCTGCCTTATTACGGTGGCAGTACCGCAGCCGCGCGCACGATCAAGGGCGTTAACCATTTCATGTATTGGGAACTGATGCGTTGTTCGCGTGAACGTGGATGTACCTTGTTCGATTTTGGCCGCAGCAAGGCGGGCACAGGGCCCTATAGCTTCAAGAAGAATTTTGGCTTTGACCCGCAGGCGCTGGCCTACGAGTACTATCTGGTAAAGGCTCAGGAGTTGCCTGACGTCAATCCGTTGAACCCGAAATACCAGTTGATGATCAAAACCTGGGCGAAGCTACCGCTGCCGGTAGCCAATATCGTCGGGCCATTCATCGCAAAATCACTGGGGTAATCCTTGAATACCGCTGACAACAAGCCACTCGATTTGCGCACCAGTCTCTGGGCGGCCGGGCTGTTTTCGCTCGCCGTATTATTGCTGTTTCGTGAGACAGCTTGGTCCATGGTTTTAATCTGGTCGCGCTCTGACACCTTTGCGCACGGATTTCTCATTCTCCCTATCGTCCTGTGGTTGGTGTGGAATCGCCGCGATTATATGGCCGCTGTAACACCAAGGCCGGCGCCTGTAGTTGCGCTGCTGCTGGTGCCAGGGAGTTTGGTGTGGTTGCTGGCATGGCTGGTAGACGTGCTGGTTATCCAACAGCTGGCGCTGGTTGGCATGCTTGTGGTCGGCATCTGGTCGATTCTCGGGCATCGACTTGCCGGAGTGCTGGCTTTTCCGCTGTTTTTCCTGTTTTTTGCAGTACCGATGGGTGAAGGCTTGATCGACCCGATGATGGACTTTACCGCGGTGTCCACGGTTTGGCTGATCCAGTTGTCCGGTATTCCCGTGTTTCGGGAGGGGCTGTTCTTTACCCTGCCGACGGGCAAGTGGTCCATCGTCGAGGCCTGTAGTGGAGTGCGCTATATCATCGCTTCGGTTACGGTGGGTGCGCTGTTTGCCTACCTCACCTACGTCAGCTGGTGGCGGCGCGCGCTGTTCCTGCTGATTTCAGCGATTGTGCCTGTGTTTGCCAATACCATGCGAGCGTACATCATTGTCATGCTGGGCCATTTCAGTGATATGAAGATTGCTACCGGAGCAGATCACCTGGTGTACGGCTGGGTGTTTTTTGGCGTGGTTATCTTCATCCTCTTCTGGCTGGGGTCTTTCTTCCGGGAAGAGGCGGAGACCGCGGAGCAGTTCAAGTCCGATTCAGCCCCGGATAACAAACCCCCGGCATCCCGCAACACGGTGGTGCTGGCATTCGGCCTGGCGCTGTTGGCCGCGGCCGCGATACCCCTGACGGCACGCTATGCCGGGGTTGGCACAGGCGTTTCCGTCCCCTCTGAATTGGTCATGCCTGGTGCCGCAGGCGACTGGGTGACTGCAGGGCAGGCAGAGTGGGAATGGCAGCCCATTGCCACGGTAAGCGGCGTGCGCAGGGCCTTTTACAGCAACGATGAAAGCGTCGTCGGAATAGAAATACAGTTTGCCGGGCGTGACGATACCGGAGAGGTTGTCGGAAGTAATCGCCTGCTTGCTGCCTACGAGAGCCCATGGAAGATTTTCGAGCGCGACAGCGTCGCTATTCGCAGTGCGGGTGCCGAGGTCGTGATTGACGAGGCGACAGTGCGGGGCAATGGAGAGGAACTGCTGGTCTGGTCATGGTACATGCTGGGAGACGTGCAGACGGCCAACGATTACGTGGGTAAGGTGCAACAGGCCGCCGCCAGCCTTGGGCTTTCCCAGCCCGGCGCCAGCCGGGTTGTGCTGGTGACACCGCTGTCTACCAGCCGCGAAAACACCCGGCCACGACTGCAGGCATTCCTCGATGCCCACGGCAGCGAGTTACTGGGGAATCTGCAGCAGGCGTTCACGGCCGGGCCCTGATGGCTAAGCCGCCGCTTGTTGCGCACGTTATCTATTCGCTCTCCACCGGCGGATTGGAGAACGGCCTGGTTAATATTCTTAACCGTTTTCCTGTCGGGAGGTACCGTCACGCGATCATCTGCATCACGTCGGCCGATGATTTTTCGCGGCGCATCACGGCGCCGGATGTCCAGTTGTTCCAGCTGCATAAGCGCGAGGGGCATGACCTCGGGTTCTACCTAAGACTTTGGCGTTTATTGCGCCAATTGCGCCCGGATATCGTTCACAGCCGCAACCTCGCCGCACTGGAGGCCCAGATCTGCACGTTGGGCCTGTGGCGTACCAGGCGAGTGCATGGGGAGCACGGGCGTGAAATCGGCGATGTCGACGGCAGCAATCGGAAGTACCTCATGTTGCGCAGAGGCATGCGTCTGCTGATCCATTCCTATATTGCCGTCAGCCGCGATTTGCAGCAGTGGCTGATCAGTAGCGTCGGTGTAGATGAGCGGCGCGTGACGCAAATATACAACGGGGTAGACCATCAGCGGTTTCACCCGGGAACTGTGAAGCCCTTGGCAATATTGCCGCAGCGCTGGTTGGAGCATAGTGATATTGTGATTGCCGGTACTGTTGGCAGGCTTACGCCTGTGAAGGATCAACAGACGCTGTTGCGTGCGGTTGCAGCTTTGCGTGAGCAGGATATAACACTGGGCAAACGTTTGCGCCTCATCCTGGTGGGCGATGGTCCGCTGCGTGAAGAGCTTGTCGCACTGGCGGAGACACTGGGGCTCGGCGACGTTGTATGGTTTGCCGGTGACCGCAGTGATGTGCCGGAGCTGCTGCAGGCGATGGATGTCTTTGTTCTGCCGTCGCTGGGCGAGGGCATATCGAACACGGTGCTTGAGGCAATGGCCTGCGGTTTGCCCGTTATTGCGACGGCTGTAGGGGGAAATCTGGAACTGGTGCGCGATGGGGACAACGGTGCGCTGGTACCGGTGGGCGACCCTGATGCGCTGGCGGCCAGGCTCGGCGAGCTGCTTAACGATGAAGCCAGGAGAGCGCGAGCCGCAAACAATGCACTTCAGTTTGTACAAGATCACTTTCATTGGGAAAACACGGTGCGCAAGTATCAATACGTTTACGACAATCTGCTCGACCGATCCGCTGGTAGCGCAGCGGGCGGGGCCTGATTTTTTATGTGTGGCATAGCGGGGCTGTTTGATCTCGGCGGCAGACGGGAGTTTGACCGCACGCTGGTGCGAGCGATGAACCAGACGCAGTTCCATAGAGGGCCCGATGAAGAGGGGCTTTATCTGGAGCCGGGCGTGGCGCTGGCTCATCGTCGTCTGTCTATTATCGATCTCTCCAGCGGCCAGCAGCCCATGCACAGCGCGGATGGCGTTGTGACCGTTGTATACAACGGTGAAATATACAATTTCGCAGAATTGTCGCGCGAACTGCAGGCGCTGGGCTACCAATTCCGCACCCGGTGCGACACTGAAGTGATTATCTACGCCTGGCAGGAATGGGGTGAACAATGCGTGCAGCGATTCCGAGGTATGTTCGCCTTCGCCCTGTACGACAAACGCCGTGAGTGCCTGTTCCTGGCGCGCGACAGGCTCGGCATCAAGCCGCTTTTCTACGCCGTGCCAAACGGCGACACACTATTGTTCGGTTCGGAACTGAAGGTGCTGAAAGCGCACCCTGCGCTGCCCAGAAAGCTCGAAGTCGAAGCGGTGGAAGACTACTTCACGCTGGGGTACATACCGGAGCCAAAAACGATCTACCGCGGTGTATACAAGCTGCGACCCGGGCATACCTTGTTACTACAGCGAGGCAAGCCCATTCCACAGCAGTACGAGTACTGGGACGTACCCTTTGAGCCGGTACCCGTCGCTACGGAGGCAGAGCTTTGCGAGGAGTTGTTCGCGCGAATGCGCGAGGCGGTGGACATTCGCCTGGTAGCAGAAGTCCCACTGGGCGCCTTTCTTTCGGGCGGCGTCGACTCCAGCGCGGTTGTTGCCGCGATGGCACAACTGCAGAGTGATCCGGTCAACACCTGCGCCATCGGTTTTGATGTGCCGCAGTTCAACGAAACAGATTTTGCGCGCCAGGTGGCGGAGCGCTACCACACCAATCACCTGGAGCGCATCGTTGCCAGCGATGACTTCGATCTGCTGGATACGCTGGCGGATTTTTACGACGAACCCTACGCAGATAGTTCCGCCATACCTACCTACCGAGTCTGCCAGCTGGCACGGGAGAGCGTAACGGTAGCGCTGTCGGGTGACGGTGGTGATGAGAACTTTGCCGGTTATCGCCGTTATAGGTGGCACATGAACGAAGAGCGACTGCGTAGTGCGTTGCCACTGGGAATTCGTCGCCCGGTGTTTGGTGCGCTTGGTCGTCTCTACCCGAAACTCGATTGGGCGCCGCGAGTGTTTCGTGCAAAGACCACGTTTGAAGCGCTCGCGCGAAACTCCGTTGAAGCTTACCTGCACTCGGTGTCTCTTACTTCCGAAGCGCAGCGCAGTGCCATGTTCAGCCCTGCCCTGAAGCGCGAACTGCAGGGCTACCGCGCCGTGGAGACGTTCAACTACCACGCTCAGCGTAGCCCCACCGACGATCCCTTATCGCTGATTCAATACCTGGATATGAAGACCTACCTGGTGGGCGACATTCTGACCAAGGTAGACCGCGCCAGCATGGCGCACTCGCTGGAGGTCCGCGTACCGCTGCTCGACCATAAGTTCGTGGAATGGATATCGGGTTTGCCGGTGGAGCAGAAGCTGAGAGGTCAGGAGGGCAAGTACATATTGAAGAAGGCGCTGGAGCCACATCTGCCACACGATGTGCTGTACCGGCCCAAGATGGGCTTTGGCGTGCCGCTGGGTAAATGGTTTCGCGGCCCGCTGAGGCAGCGTTTGCGCGAGTCCCTGCTGGAGGGCGGTCTCGCCCAGACCGGCCTCTTTGATGCGACCTATCTGGAGACGCTGGTTAACGATCACCAGTCGGGTCGGCGTGAGTACAGCGCGCCGCTATGGTCGCTGATGATGTTCCAGGCGGCCATCGCAAAGGATGATTTCGCGCTTTAAGCAGCGCGAGTCAGGCGACAACAGGGGCGGGCGAGCAGTGGCAGGGCGAGCGATAGGCAGGGGAAGCCGGCGGTGACGGAGCACGGTCTGAAAGAAGGTCTCAAACTCGGCCTGGTAGGCCCGCTGCCACCACCCAATGGGGGCATGGCAATGCAGACCCTGCAGCTGGCTGCCATCCTGCGTGAGAAGCAGGTAGAGGTGGAGCTGGTGCAGAGCAATGCACCTTATCGTCCTGCCTTCGTCGAGCGGATTCGCGGCTTGCGCGCCCTGTTTCGTTTGCTGCCTTACCTGTTTCGTGTCTGGCGCCTGGCCGGCCGCAATGACGTGATACACCTGATGGCGAATTCCGGATGGTCGTGGCAGTTGTTCGCCGCGCCGGTGATCTGGGCGGGGTGGTTGCGTGGTACCCCTGTGGTCGTCAATTATCGTGGCGGCGAGGCGCGCGAGTACCTGGCGCAGTCCGTCGCGCGGGTCAGGCCGACCCTGAAGCGCGCTTCGAGGCTGGTGGTACCCAGCGCATTTTTGCAGAGCGTATTTCGGGATTTCGGTTTTCAGGCCGAGGTTGTCCCCAACATCGTTGACCTGGATCTGTTTAGCGCATCAGACTCTGTAGCGCGCAGTGAGAACACTTTCACGCTGGTGGTCACCCGAAACCTGGAGGCGATATACGGCCTGGATACCGCCCTGCGCGCATTGGCGTTAGTGGCGGACGAGGTTTCGGGCGTGGAGTTGAAGATCGCCGGTAGCGGGCCGCAACTCGAAGAGCTGCGTGAGCTCGCGCAACAACTCGGTATTGAACACCAGGTCAGCTTTCTCGGCAGGCTGGATCGAAACGGCATCGTTGCGCTCTACGCAGAGGCGGATGCCATGCTCAACCCAACCCGGGTCGACAATATGCCAAATTCCGTGCTGGAAGCGCTCGCCTGCGGCCTGCCTGTCATTTCCACCAATGTGGGTGGCGTACCCTATATCGTTGAGGATCGTCGCACCGCTCTGCTGGTGCCCAGGGATGATCCGCGGGCGATGGCGCAGGCAATGATTGAACTGAAATCCGACGTGGAGCTGCGTGCCACCCTGCGTCGCGAGGGGCTTGCGGAAGTCGCCCGCTACGGTCGCGACAAGGTTGAGCCACTTTGGTTTGATCTATACCGGGAACTGGAGGCCGCATCGTGAGCCTGTACACGAAGTTGGTATCCTCGGTCATCTTTCCGCTGCACGAACTGGCCAAGGGACACAGCTCCGTGCGCGCATTGCGCAGTATGGAGCGTAGTCAGTGGCTGGCACCGCAGCAATTGGCTGAATTGCAGCTTGAGAATCTCAGACAGTTCCTCGTTCGCGTGGGATCGGACGTGCCTTACTACCGTGAGCTTATGCAGCGTCTGTCCTTTGATCCTGCCGCGGTGCAGTCGTTGCAGGATTTGCAGCAGCTGCCCCTTACCGGCAAGGCGGAGATCAGGGCCAACACCGAGGCCTTCAAGGCGGATAATGCCGGCCCGCTGGAGCGTTTCACAACGGGAGGCTCCAGCGGTGAACCGCTGGTCTTCTTCCGCGGCAAGGAGCGCGTCAGCCATGATGTGGCGGCGAAGTGGCGCGCCACCCGGTGGTGGGGGGTAGATATTGGTGATCCGGAGGTCGTAGTCTGGGGCTCCCCGATTGAACTGGGCTCCCAGGACAGGATTCGCTTGCTGCGTGACCGCTTGTTGCGCTCCGAACTGCTCTCCGCGTTCGAGATGTCCAATGCCAATATGCTGCAGTTCACGCAACGCCTGCGAGAGTTGCGACCGCGCATGCTGTTTGGCTATCCCTCGTCCATTGCACTGTTGGCGAAATACGCATCCGAAAACGGCTATCGCCTGCTCGACCTGGGCACAGAAGTCGTGTTTGTGACCTCGGAGCGGCTCTACGACCACCAGCGCGAAGCAATCGAAGCGTGTTTTGGCTGCCCTGTCGCCAATGGCTACGGTGGACGAGATGCGGGATTTATCGCTCACCAGTGTCCCCAGGGGGGGATGCACCTGACGGCGGAGGACATCATCGTCGAGATCGTCGATGAGGGCGGTCGTGTTTTACCGCTGGGCCAGAAGGGAGAGATCGTGGTCACGCATCTGCGCACCGGTGATTTCCCGTTTATACGCTACCGCACGGGCGATGTTGGCAGCCTGAGTGGCGATGTCTGCCCTTGCGGCCGTGGGTTGCCGCTGCTTGGCGAGTTGGAGGGCAGAACAACAGATTTTGTTCACGCGGCGGATGGCACGGTGCTGCACGGCCTGGCGCTCATTTACGTGATGCGCGAAATTCCCGAGATTGAGGAGTTCAAGATCGTCCAGGAATCCCTGACGCGCATCACAATCCAGCTGGTGGTGCCCGATATGGACAGGAAAGCACTGGAAACGAGCATCAGTGCGCAGTTCCAGCAGCGTTTGGGCGACGCTGTGGTGGTACAATTTGACTATGTAGACCGTATCCCGCGTGAGGCTTCCGGTAAGTTCCGCTATGTCGTCAGCCATGTTAACAGTTAAGCGTGCGAGCAAGCAGCGCCAGGTGGGTGGAGACTGATGCGAGACATCGCCATCACCATTCTGGTATTCGGCATTCTGCCCTTCATCCTGCGTAATCCCTGGTATGGCGTGCTGGCCTGGTCCTGGCTGAGTTATATGAACCCCCACCGGCTGGCGTGGGGGTTTGCGTACAGCATGCCCTTTGCCCAGATTGTTGCCATCACTTTGCTGGCATCCATGTTCTTGAACCGCGCGAATATGTCGATACCGCGCAACGGGCTCGTGGTTGTGTGGGCCTTGTTTCTGGTCTGGCTCTCAATCTGCACCTATTTCGCGATCTATCCCGAGTATGCGGTCACCCAACTGGAAACCGTGCTCAAGATTCAGCTGATTACGTTTGTCACGCTGCTGATGATGAACAATTTTGAACGCGTCAATCAGCTCATCTGGGTGACGGTGTTTTCCATTGGTTTTTACAGCGTCAAAGGTGGCGCATTTACGCTGATGACCGGTGGCGCGTTTCACGTCTACGGTCCGCCCAGTTCCTACATCAATGAGAACAACGCACTGGCGGTGGCGGTGCTGATGATTGTTCCGCTCATGCTGTACATTCACAAGTTCCCGCCGCATCCGTGGGTTAAGCGCTTGATGCCCATTTGCATTTTCCTCAGCCTGATTGCGGTAGTCGGCTCGCAGTCCCGCGGGGCATTGTTGTCCATCGCCGCGGTGGGCGGTTACTTCTGGTGGCAGACCAAGGCCAAGGCCTTCACCCTGGTGGTGTTCCTTTTCCTGGGCCTGTTCGGCTACATGTTCATGCCGCAAAGCTGGCATGACCGCATGGGCACGATTACCGATTACGAGGAAGATTCCTCCGCGATGGAGCGCCTGGACGCCTGGGAGTTCAGCTTCAACCTGGCAAACAGCCGCCTGACGGGTGGTGGGTTCAATTGCTGGTCTCTGGAGAATTACGCCCGGTACTACAAGCCCGTTCGCAAAGCCTTTGTGGCGCACAGTATCTACTTCGGGGTGCTCGGAGAGGCCGGCTGGCCGGGCCTCATCCTGTTTTTGCTGGTGCTGTTCCTCGTTTGGCGCCAATTGAATCAGGTGATAGCGCTAACGCGGGACGATGAAAGCAAGCAGGACTACAATTTCCTCGCGAGCATGATGAAAATCAGCCTGATCGCCTACATGGCTGGCGGCGCTTTCCTGAGCCTGTCCTATTTCGATCTTGCCTGGCAGATTATGGCGATAACCGTTGCCCTGACCACGCAGATGAAGGAACGGGCAAGCGAGCCGGGTACGCACGATTCACCGCGCACCGCGAAAGGGGGCAGAGGCAGGCGTCCGTCGACAAGGCCCAGTTTTCGGCCTCGCCAGGGCGCAGCCACCTATCCTTCCGGCAAGCGTATGCCGGGTCGACCATGAAGTCTGTCGCGCTCGGCGCGGTGACCAGGATCGCGCCCATGTTCATCGGCGCAGCCAGGCGGTCGCGCCTGGCGACATTGATCTACCATCGGGTGGTGCCGGAGCAGGATCCGCTGCGGCCCGGTGAACCCACGGTTGCGGAGTTTGAGTGGCAGATGCGCCTTCTGCGCAGGCATTTTACGCCGCTGCCATTGGGGGAGGCTGTGCAGCGCCTGGCCGCTGGCGATCTGCCCCCGCGCGCAGTCTGCGTGACCTTCGATGACGGCTACGCGGATAACGCCGAACTGGCGCTGCCTGTATTGCAGCGACACGGGATTCCGGCGACGGTATTTGTTAGCACCGGGTTTCTCAATGGCGGCAGAATGTGGAACGACACGGTGATAGAAGCGGTGCGCAGGGAAAGCTCCGGCGTGCTGGACCTTTCACCTATCGGCCTGACCGAACTCACACTGGGATCAGAGGCTGAGCGTCTGGCCGCCATCGAACAAATCCTGCGCACTATCAAATATGAAACACCACGCAGGCGTATCGAAGCCGTTGCTGAACTGGTGGGTGATGATGGCGCGCTGCCGCAGGATTTGATGATGACCGACGACCAGGTGCGCAAGCTGCATGCAGCTGGAATCGAAGTAGGCGCGCATACGGTAAACCACCCCATTCTCGCGAGTATTTCGGACGAGGACGCGCGACGTGAAATCGCCTCCAGCCGAGACTACCTGCAATCGCTGTTGCAGAGCGAGGTGCTCAGCTTTGCCTATCCCAACGGTAAACCGGAACACGACTACCGACAGACGCACCGTGATGTCTGCGCCGAGTTGGGCTTCTCCAGAGGGGTTTCCACGCACTGGGGTGCGGGTATAGCGGCTAGCGATCCGCTACAGTTGCCGCGTTTTACCCCGTGGGATAAAACCGAAACGCGATTTGCGCTGCGCCTGTTGTTGAGTTATCGCAACGCCGATCCATTGGTTGCGGATTCCTAGAAAGTCACGAGCGCCTGGCGAAGCTCAGGAGCTGGTTAGCGCTTCTGCTGGTTCGCTACTGTTGGTTTCACTTTCCATGCTGCTCGAAACGTCTTTTTCCGTGCCATCCTTATCACTTGGCACGGCAGACCCGGCGTCCGCCTCGTCAGTAGCCGGGACATTCTCAAGCTTGGCAGCCGCGGCTTTTATTTTCTCGATCTCCGCTTCTGAAAACTTCCACTTGCCCGCTTTTACCAGGATGTTGCGCAGACCAGGCAGAGTGAGGCCAGCGTCGTACAACGGGCGGGCTATCTTCATAGCGTCGTCGTACTGTTTTTGCTTTGCCATTAACAGCGCTGTGTTGTAATTCAGCATCACGTCTTTCGGACGGATTTTCAGGGCGCGTTTGTAGCCCTCCAGCGCGAACTTTGGCTGGCCTTTTTTT
>JAUHYL010000100.1 GCA_030426545.1 Gammaproteobacteria bacterium | reverse complement strand
AGATGCCCCCCAAGTGAATGCCCTGTGACAGTTAAGGGCGTTGTGGGGTCTATCCTATCAAGGCCTGCTATTGTCGAGTCCACTTCGAGGACACCCAAAACATCAAACAGACCAAAAGAGCCGATGAGAAAGAAGTGATTGGCGGTCGGCTCCTGTCCCAGTGGCACGATAGCTGTGTCAACTCGATACTGATTTACTGGGCCGGAATGTGTGAGCCGCAGGTAGAAATTCACCAGATCCACAATCTGATTGCTCGCCGCACCCATTATTGCGTTGCTGGCGTTTGCGTCCAGCCAGTCTGGGTTAAGGCCTGGGCTATCAGAACCGCGCAAAGATAAGGTGTAGCTCCCGGGGTTTGACAGATCTTCAAGTAGTACTCCAGAGAAGCCACTTTCAGGAGCGCTGTGCTGTTCTACTACCCGAAAGTCTTTGACCAACTCCAGGGCTTGATTTGAAGTCACCAAACCGATTGGCACGATATCAGAAACAAACTGCGCAAAGTCGCTATCCAGTAAATCGGGATAAAGCCCCATTGCATAGCTAATCTGGGAGGCAAATCCAGCTCGAACAACTCTGTTGACGTCCATGTCAATGATCTCCGCTCTCTATTTAATAAAAAGTGTTTCCCGTAGCAGATTAAGGTGAATGTTGACTGTCTCCGTCAATTGATCATCTTCTTTGGCTTCAACTGAAGAACAATAGGTTCCGTGGTAGCCAAATGACAAAGCTCGTTCCAGCCATCCTTGCTCATTAGTTGCAGTCGTCGCTCTGCTCAGAAGCTTTCCGTCTTTCTTACGCCGGATTGAGGACTGATTGAGTGCGATAGGTCCGACACCATAGATTTCGATTCTCTCGTTCTTCTTATACTCGAACTCTGAATCCAGATAGCTCTTTGGTATTTCGACTTCGCCATCGTAGTAGTAGGCATCAAAAGGAGTCGCTTGGTAGCCGTTTTTCGTAGATTGCGGTCTTGTATGTTTACGATCTATATAGTCTTTCTCATTAATATGCTGTCCAATAAGCTCAGGATCACTACAGAGCTGTTCCAGGAGGTAATTGGAAAGATAGTAGTCCCATCGAAAAACCAGAAAGAGGGACAGCAAGGCGCCCAAAGTAATCAGCAATTTTCGCATGTGAAAAAACCTCCATAATCCTGCCAAAGAAAGTACTTCAGCCGATCACCGCTGTGCAAAAAACTCCTGCCGATATCGCAACGAAGACGAACCGAAAACTCAATCAGTCTTCCCCGCTATTCAATACTTCTCCAGTGATCGTTGAGATGGGACTAAAAGCTACTTGTTGTACTTCTAATTAACGTGCAACTTTTTCCAGCCCCAACCTTTACTTTGTGCGCTCATACCAGCCTCTCATCCTGAATAGCATCATCGCCGATGTCGAGCACTTTTACCGCTGCAAGACCGCATTTGGTGAAATCGAATACATCCACTTTGACTTCCGCTCGCCGCCTCATGTCCAGGAAGCCGATATCTCGATTCTTCAGTAGCGCTTCCACTTCTACTGTCGCTTGATTCGATACGATTTGTGGTAGCAGTTGGGTGGCGGTTTCCACCGCACCCGTGGCGTAGATAGCTGGCTCTTGAGCATTGTCGCTGACGGGGGCGGTGACCCCGAGAAGTCTTTCTCATTACCCGAATTTACTCGCATCCTACCGCAGAAATATCAGTTCGGTTTCGATTTGTGCAAGCTCCATCAACTGTTCTCGAATATCTGCACTGATTTACTGGGCCGGAATGCGTGAGCCGAAGATAGAAATTCACCAGATCCACAATCTGATTGGTCGCCGCGCCCATGACTGCGTTGCTGGCGTCTGGGTTAAGGCCTGGGCTATCAGAACCGCGCAAAGATAAGGTGTAGCTTCCTGGATTGGACAGATCTTCAAGTAGTACTCCGGAGAAGCCAGTTTCTGAGTCATCGTTCTGATGAACAACGCGGTAGTGTTCTGCTAGTTCGATTTGCTGTGAGAGTGACACTCCCTTCGCGCGCAATTCGGTTTCAAGCCTAGCTTGCAGTGCAGTTCCAGACATCCCCGATTGGAGGCCCGTCGCGTAACTGATCTGTGAAGCAAATGCTGCTTGTGTGACTCTGCTGACGTCCATGTCAATATCTCCCAGGTCTAATTCACGATCAATGTATCTCTCAGTAGAAATAGGT
Source organism: Gammaproteobacteria bacterium (assembly GCA_030426545.1). GTDB lineage: Bacteria > Pseudomonadota > Gammaproteobacteria > Pseudomonadales > Halieaceae > Marimicrobium. Next base: position 12,786 of record JAUHYL010000100.1, on the reverse strand, counting down.
GGTTCTTGTCAGCGTCTGATAGTATTTCCCCCGGCTCCACTTCATTGGTCGGGCAAAATGATCTATGGTAGCCACTCGAGAAGAACCTGTTTAGCCAGCCTTGCATACTCTGAGCGGTAACTGCTTTCGCCAAGAGTTTCCCGTCGCTCTTTCGTGTAAGAGTGGTTTGCAAAATGACTATTGGGCCTACGCTGTATAGTTCTACTAGTTCAGATCGTTTGTAATCGAATCGGTTGTCAATGTGATCTTTCAAGAGCGCTATGTTGTCCTCGTAGTAGTACTCATTTCTCGATGTCATGGGATATCCGTTCTCAACTACCTGTACAGTTGTGTATTGACGATCAACGTAATCTCGTTCGTACACATGCAACCCAATCAAATCAGAATCACTACACACCTGTTCAAATAGGTACTGAGAAAGATAATAATCCCAACGAAAAACGAGAAAAGCAGACAGCAAGGCGCCCAGGACAATTAGCGTAGTTCTCACGTTGGGAAGCTCCCGTACTTCTGCCAATGATAGAAAATTAGCCGATCACCGCTGTCGCAAACTCTCCTGCCGGTACCGCAACAAAGGCGAAAGAAAAAACTCAATCAGTCTTCGCCTGCCGGTCAATATCTCTGCAGTGATCGTCATGCCGGGGCTGACCGCTACCTGCTTTCCTTCTACCTGGAGTGCGTCACTCTCCAGCGTCAACCTGACTTTGTACGCCCAGCCCAATTTCTCATCCTGAATAGCATCATCGCTGATGTCGAGCACTTTTGCCGCCAGAAGACCGTATTTGGTGAAATTGAACGCCTCTACTTTCACCTCCGCTCGCTGCCCCTCGTGGACGAAGCCGATGTCCTGATTTTTTAGTAGCGCTTCCACTTCCACTGCTGCTTGATCCGGTACGATCTTCAGTAGCGGTTGGGCGGCGGTTACCACTGCGCCCTTTGTATGGATCGTTAGCTCCTGTACGGTGCCGCTGACGGGGGCGGTGACCTGGAGTAGCCTTTCTCGTTGCCCGGATTTACGCGCATCCTGTCGCAGGTTTGCCAGTTCGGTTTCAAGCTGTGCAAGCTCCATCAAATTTTCTCGATGTATCTGCTCGCGAGTGGCGGTCAGGCGAGCCTGCATTGCTGCCGCGGCCTGCTCGAGTTGTGTCTGGCGTGCCCCAAGGATGGGTATGGACGCGCGCAAGTCCGATTGCTGCTGCAGTAGCTCCAGGTACTGGAGGCGGGCGCCGTATTCCCGTTCGACCAGGGCTTTGTACATCTCGACCCGCTGATCAAGTATCACCAGTGCAGCGTGCGCGCGCTCTTCTTCATGCTGTAGTGACTGTCGCTCGGCGGTTATCGCATCCAGATCCCGCGCGAGGCTTTGCACTCGGGCTGACACTTCGCTGCGAAAACGTTGGTAGGTGGCCGCGGCGGTCTCGAACTGTGATCTGCTCACGTCGCGCAGCGGTGGGAGCGTGTCCTGTTCCGCGTTCTCTGACATCAACCACGCTGACATCGCATTGCGCCAGTGCACCTGCAGCCTGTGGTGGATAATCTGGCGCGCGGTGCGGTTCTCATCGGCGTTGGCGTAGGTGGTGTCGAAGGAGATGAGCTTGTCGCCCGCGCTGACGCGACTGCCTTCTGCAACATGGATAGTTGCCACCGAGGCCGTCTCGGGTGCCTGCACGGTTTTCACCTGTCCCGTCGGCACAATTCGGCCACTGGCAGTGACCACGATGTCTATCTCGCCCAGGCAGGACCAGACCAAGCCAAAACAGAACAGCGCGATCAGCAACCAGAGAAGCACCCGGCCTGATGGCGAAGGAGGCGTTTCCAGTACCTCCAGCGCGGCAGGCAGAAAATCGCGCTGGTACCGCGCAACATCGCTGTGGGCGGGATCAGTCATGCTTCGTTGCTGCCTCGAAGGCTCGGCATTGCCGGGGTTAACTGTCATCGGGCGTCCGACCGGATTCCTGCACCGCTGGCTCGTCTTGCTGCGGGGTATGGCCTGATTCGAGGCCGCGTATCACAGGGCTGTGATTCTGATAGCTGTACAGCCTGGCGTAGTAGCCATTGCACTCCAACAGTCGTTCGTGGGTGCCTGATTCACTCACTCGCCCCTGATCCAGAACCACGATATTGTCGCAGTGTCGTACTGTGCTGAGTCGGTGCGCGATGATGAACACCGTTCGCCCCTGGCTGATTGCCCCCATATTCTCCTGCACCGTGCGTTCAGATTCGTAGTCCAGTGCGCTGGTGGCCTCGTCCATCACCAGGACTTTCGGGTCCGTCAGCAATGCCCGGGCGATAGCGATGCGCTGACGCTGGCCTCCCGAGAGGTTGCAGCCCTGTTCCTCCACCACGGTGTCGTAGGCATTGGGTAGCTCGAGGATGAACTCGTGCGCGCCGGCGGCGCGCGCGCACTGCACTACCCGCTCCAGGGAGGTGCCAGGTGCGGAAAGTGCGATGTTGTCACGTACGCTGCGGTTGAACAGAAAGCTTTCCTGCTGCACCAGCCCCACGTTTCTGCGCAGCCAGGCGGTGTCCACCATGGCCAGATCGATGCCGTCGATCAGTACGCGCCCCGCCTCTGGTAGGTACAGGCGCTGCAGCAGTTTCGCCAGCGTGCTCTTGCCCGAGCCGGAACGCCCGACGATTCCAATCAGCGCGCCCGCGGGGGCCTCCAGTTCGAACTCGTCCAGCACCAGCGGGCTACCGGGCCCGTAGCGGAATCTCACTCGATCGAAACGCACACTGCCAGAGAGCGTGGCTGGCGAACTGAGCGTGCTGCTTGAGCCGGCCTCTACCGGAGTATTCAGAATGTCTCCGAGGCGTTGCAGTGATATTCCTGCCTGTTGAAAATCCTGCCAGAGCTGCACGAGTTTGAGAATCGGGCCCGATATACGCCCGGCGATCATATTGAACGCCACGAGCTGTCCCACCGTCAGTGCACCTGCGATCACCAGATGTGCACCCCAGAATACGATGAGCAGGGTAGTGAGCTTGCTGATCAGGCCCGCTGCCTGGCTGGCGATGTTGTTCAGGTTTTGCGCGCGGAACGCCGATGAAACATAGTCCGCGAGTTGCTCCTCCCAGCGCCGCTGCATCTGCGGCTCCAGGGCCTGGGCCTTGACGGTCTGCATGCCGGCCACCGTCTCTGTTAAGAAGGCCTGGTTGGTGGCGCCTGCGCGAAACTTTTCATCCAGCCTGTGGCGCAGCATCGGCGTGACGCAGGCCGAGAGGAGCAGGTAGAACGGCAGCGATCCCAGCACGATCCACGTTAGCGTTGGGCTGTAGTACCAGAGCACTGCGAAGAACACGAAGGTGAACGCCAGATCGATGATCAAGGTCAGTGCTGTGCCGGTGATGAAGCTGCGAATGGTTTCCAGCTCCCGCACTCTCGCCACGCTGTGCCCTACCTGTCGATGCTCGAAGTAGGCCAGTGGCAGGGCCGTCAGGTGGCGAAACAGACGCGCGCCCAGCTCTACATCGACCCGATTACTGGTGTGGCTGAACAGGTAGTTGCGCAGGCCACCGATAACCGCATCGAAGATGACCACAACGGCGAATCCCGCGGCCAGCACATTGAGCGTTGAAAAACCGCGGTGCACCAGCACTTTGTCCATCACCACCTGGAAAAACAGGGGCGTGGCCAGGGCAAAGAGCTGCAGCATGAACGAGGCTATCAGGACTTCGGCGAACAACTTGCGGTACTTGTGAAGAGCGGGAATGAACCAGCGCAGGTTGAAGGCTCCCTCGGCGCGACCTGCCAACCCGCCTAACGGCTTGAGCAGTAAGAGCTGATTGGTTGCCATGTGCGAAAGTGCGTCAGCGCTGAGTCTTTCGGGTGTTGTGCTGTCGGGACGCTGAATCAGGAAAACGGCATCGCCATCCTCTCCGGACTCCAGACGCGCAACCACGAAGAACCGGTTGTTCCTGCAGACGCCAATTGCCGGGAGCACACGTGGCTCAGCCGCCTTCCAGTCCATCTTGATGACTTTCGCCTTGAAACCGATGTGGCGCGCCGCCCGCTGCAGATTGTCGATCGTGTTGCCGCTTTCAGGCGGCGGAAACCGATGTGCCAGTTGCGCCAGGTTGACAGGAACATCCCGAAGCTGAGCAGCGATTGCCAGTGATATGAGCCCGGAGTCCATCGTCTTTCAGGTTGTCCTGCGCGTTTGTTGATACTCGATAGCCCGTTGCGCCTGTACGACGCGGCGTGGCTGTGTCGGGGGCTTTTCGGTGGCCGGTTCAGCGTTTCCCCTTGCCTGCGAGTTTGGTTCAGAACGCGCGCCGTCGCGACATCGAATGTGCTCAGTTGAACAATGTGGCAGAATTGATGTCGCCGCCGAGCACTGGTTGCGCCGCCACCCATGGCGTCGCATGTTCTCAGCGGCCAGCCCGGTAGCTAGGCTGTTCCTCGGCCCATTGCAGGAGAAAAAACACCGTTGCGTTATGCATGTGCAGTATTGGCAATTTGCGCGAGCGCGGCCTTTCCCGCGTCTGCCGACTGTGTAGTCCTGCTACACGGTCTGGCCCGTACGGCCTCGGCAATGGAGCCGATGGCCGAGACTTTGGCGTCCCACGGTTACGCCGTTGCAAACATTGATTACCCCTCCAGGGAGTTTTCCGTGGAGACGCTTGCCGCTAGTGCGGTGGAAGAGGGTATCGCGAGCTGTCCGCCACAGGGGCGCATACATTTCGTTACGCACTCGATGGGCGGCATACTGGTGCGGCACTATCTTGAGCACCATAAGATTGAACGGCTGGGCCGCGTGGTCATGCTGGCGCCACCGAACCAGGGCAGCGAAGTTGTCGATGACTATCGCGATGTACCCGGTTTTGAGTTGATTAACGGGCCGGCTGGTTATCAGTTGGGCACTGACGAAAACAGTATTCCGAATTCTCTCGGGCCGGTGACCTTCGAGGCAGGCATCATTGCCGGCAGCCGCTCAATCAACCCATTGCTATCGCAGAGTCTGCCCAACCCCGATGATGGCAAAGTCTCCGTCGAGGCAACCAGGGTCGAAGGCATGGCGGATTTTATTGTCTTGCCGCACTCGCACCCGTTCATTATGTCGGCTGAAAGCGTCATGGCCCAAACACTGCACTTTTTGCAGCACGGCCGGTTTGAACATGACGGGCAGTTGGTTGAACATGAATATGAAAAGGCGTACCAGCAGAAGCGCTCGCAGTAAGCCCAATCACCGCGAGCGTTAACCGACGCCTTTCCAGACAACCGTTAGCAGCACGATAAAGAACACACAGGCGCTGAACAGAGACGCCCACGATCCATCGAACTGATAGAGATAACCTGCCGCCACCGGGCCGACGGAGAAGCCGATAGCGGGGCAGGAACTTACCAGGCCGGCCGCTGCGCCCTGTTCCTCCGGGTTAACCGCGAGCGATGCCCCGGCAGAAATGGCCGGCATACACAGGGCCATGCCGGTACCCAGAAACGCCATACCCACTGCCAGCACCGTAAACGTTTCGAAGAATGAAATGACGCAGGCCCCCACCAACAGGGCGAGCATACCTATGCGGATGAGCTGTGCAGGCGGCAGCAGCGTGCGCTGCATCACCGTCAGTTGGATAAGCAGCGTAAACGTAGCGGAGACCATCAGCGCAGCGCCGGTGAGCTGCGCCGTTTCGATACCCGTCAGGCTCATTTTGTCCTGTAGCTGAAAGCCCAGTGTCTGCTGGATACCTGAAAAGCCGATGAACAGGCCAACGGCGGTGAACAGGTACATGAACAGGCGCGGGTCTCTGAAGCGTAGCCGCGCCAATGTCTTACGCTCGCGCAGATTTTCTACCGGTGTTGAAGGCAGCTGACGCCACACGAACAGGGCAGCCAGCAGTGCCAGCGCCGCCGCAAAGTACAGCGGTGCCAGCAAGCCCAGTGTCGCCAGCGCGCCGCTAACCGCCGGGCCGATGATGGTACCCATGCTGTTGGCGGTGCCCAGTCGCGCCATGGTTTTGGTGCGCATCTCGCGGCTGGAGTTGTCGGCAGCGTAGGCGGCCGTGGCCGGCCCGGTGGCAGACATCACCAACGCCTGGCAGACGCGGGTTGCCATTATCGTCAGGTAGAACGCGGTGCCACTGAGGAAGCCCGCCATGCCGGCGTAAAAGCTGCTGGTAAAAAAGAGTGTGCCTACGGCGTAACCGAGCAGGCCGGTAATGATAACCGGTTTGCGCCCTACCTTGTCGCTGTAGCGGCCCCAGTAGGGTGAAGCGAGGCCGAAGATTAGTGCCGAAACGGCGATGATTGACGTGATTTGCGGTTCGCTGAGTTCAACCTCCCGGCCCAAAGGCGCCAGTATGGCAAACACCAGCGATTGCCCGATCCCCGTCGCCATGAGGCTGAGGATCAGGACCGTCAGTTGCCTTCTGGAGAGATTGGCGGGGCCGCCACTGGTTTCGCTCGATGACATGACCCCGTAGCTTACCTCACTTCAATTCTGAGGATGATTTTTCCAGCAGGCGCCGTGCGACGATGAGCTGTTGAATCTGTTGCGTGCCCTCGAAAATGTCGATGATCTTGGAATCACGGGCAAACTTTTCCAGCAGGTGTTGTTCGCTGTAGCCCAGGCTTTGGCACAACGCCACGCAGCGCAGGGTGATGGCGTTGCCAACACGAGCTGCCTTGGCCTTGCACATGGACGCTTCCATGGAGTTGGGCTGCTTGTTGTCTGCCATCCACGCCGCCTTGAGCACCAGCAGACGGCCTGCATTCCACTCCGCTTCCATCGCGACGAGTTCGGCTTCAACCGCTGACAGATTGGCGGGTTTCTTGTCGAACTTCACCTCGACGCCTTCCTCTTTCAAGAGATCGCGTGTCATGTCCAGTGCGGCGCGTGCTGTGCCTACCGCCATCGCCGCCACCGGTGGGCGGGTGTTATCAAACGTCTGCATGACGCCACCGAACGCCTTTTTTCGACCTTCGGCATCTGTGGCAATTTCAGGACTCCCGAGAATATTGTCTTTGGGGATGCGGCAATCGGTAAAAGTGATGGCCGCGGTATCTGAGGCGCGGATACCCATTTTATGTTCCAGGCGCACCACCTCACATCCGGGCGTACCCTTTTCAACGATGAAGGATTTGATCGCCGCCTTGCCCAATGACTTGTCCAGTGTGGCCCACACGACCAGCGTGTCGGAACGCTCGCCGTCGGTGACATAGATTTTCTCGCCATTGAGTACCCACTCGTCGCCGTCCAGTACCGCCGTGGTGCTGATGTTGGCCGAATCGGAGCCGGTGCCGGGCTCGGTGATACACATGGCAGCGTAGCTGCCGCCGAACTTTTTCACCTGCTCCGGCGTACCAACGGCATTGATCGCCGCGTTGCCCAGGCCGGAACCGGGCATGCCGAGAAACAACCCGACATCACCCCAGCACAAGCCGAACATGCCGACCACGGCCCCCATGTTGCCGCCGTTAACGACGCCTTCGGTCGCTTCCTTTTTCTTTTTGCCGCCGCCCATGGCTTCGGAACGGCCGGCGCCGATTAGCTCTGCCACCTGTTCCATTTCCTTAGGGTAGGTGTGCTCCTCCTTGTCGTACTTGCGCGAGAAGGGGCGAATCATGTGCTCGGAAAGCATCATGGTTTGTTCCAGCATTTCGTTGTGCTTTTTGGCGAGTTCCAGATTGATCATTGTCTTGCTCCTGAATTCTGTTTACCGCGTATCTACGCTGCTTGCTTTAAACCGTGTCCGTTGCTCAGACGGATGCGACACCGTCGAGGATGTCGATGGCACGCAGGCTTCGATACCACAGCTCTACCGGGTGTTCACAGCAGAAGCCGTGGCCGCCCAGGAGTTGTACTCCGTCGGTGCCGATTTTCATCGCGTAGTGGCCACACTGTTGCTTGGCCAGGTATGCAGCTTCGTGAAAATCTTCGCCGCGCTCGGCCAGCGCGGCGGCGCGCCAGGTCATCAGGCGCATGGCCTCCAACTCGATACCGATGTCGGCGATCATGAAGGCGACTGACTGGCGATTGCTGATAGGTTCGTCAAACGCGATGCGCTCATTGCAGTAGGGGATGACGTAGTCCAGCACTGCCTGGCAGGTGCCCACCGCCAGTGCGCAGAGCCCCAGCCGCGACAGGTCCAGAAAGCGCTGCAGGTTGAAAGCGCCTTCACCGAGCAGTGCATCGGCGGGAAGCTCTACATTGTCGAAATTCAGTGTTGCCAACTGTGCGCCGGCGAGGCCCATGTTTTCTTCGGGGGTGCGCTGCATACCGCTGGGCGTGCCCTCTACGATGAACGCAGCAGGCCCCTTGTCGTCCAGTTGGGCAATGACCAGAACGAGTTCAGCGTCCGTTCCCAGCGGCACCATCGACTTGGCGCCGTTGAGGGTGAAGCCATTACCCGAGGTAGTGGCGCTGGCCTGGGGTGCGCTGGGTTCGAATGTGGCCCGGGGCTCAATCAGAGCGGTGGTCGCCGCGACGAACTCGCCGCTGCAGAAGCGCGGCAGGTACTTTTCCTGCTGTGCTTCGCTGCCCTGGTCCAGCAGGGTGTTCACAAAGCCGAGAGGCGCCACGGAGCCAAGGGCCATTGCCATATCTCCGTGCGCGAGGTCTTCAAAGATCAGTACGTTGGATATGGGTGAGCGGTCCATGCCGGCGCCGCCCAGTGCCTCGGGGATTGGCAGTAGCGACAGGCCGAGTTCGGCTGTCTTCGCGTAAAAATCTACGACCGCTGACTCACCCCTGTCGACCTCCTGCGCTAATACGCGAATCTCCTGCGCGGCGAAGCGCTGCATGGTTTCGCGGTTCATGCGCTGATCGTCTGTCAGTGTGAGGTCAAACAACAGGTCCTCTGCGGTATTGCTCATTCTCTGCTCTCCTTGGATTCTCTTGAGCTGTAATAACTAGGCTGTGGTGAAACTGTTGGCTGTCAATCCGCCCACGAGGTAATCCACAAGGTGATCAAGCAGTGTGTCTTCATCGAGACTGCTCAAATCTCCCAGGGGCGAGTGGGACAACCAGTTGGATTCAGCGACGCCGTGCACAACGTTGGTCGTAATGAACAGCAGGCGCAATTTTCGTACAGTGTGCGGCAGGTCGGGCAGCGAGTGCGCGAGCGCCTTGTCCATACGCCGCCAGAAAGGCGCGTACACGTCGTTGATGAGTGTGGCGAGATTATCGTCCTGTTCACTGACAAGGCGAGACAGAAAACGCACTGCGTCTGCGCCCCAGGGCTGCGAAGAGCGCAGTTGAACCAGTGGTTGCAGATGATTGCGAAAGGCCTGACGTAGCGAGAGTTTGCCGGCCTTGTCGCTGCGTTCGGCTTTGGCGAGCTGTTCCAACTCCCGTCCTATCATTCGCATGAGCGCTTCCAGCACACCCTGCTGATTGTTGAAGTGATAGTGCATGGCCGCGGAATTTTTTGATCCGGCGTCAGCGCTGATGCGCCGGAGCGAAACCGCGTGAATGCCGTTCTCCGCGTACAGATGCAGCGCAGTGAGAAGCAGGCGTTCGCGTGTTTCCGCGCTGCGCTCGGGCCCTTTCCTGGCGGCGGCAGTCACGATTGCTGGCGCTTGAGTACGGGGTTGTCCGGGTTGCCCAGAGAGAGCATCAGGCGCCCGTAATTAACGGGGAATATTCGCTGTACGATATCAATGAAGCGCGCGTCCCAGCCGATCAGCAGACGCTTTTTCTTTTTCTCAACGGCGCGCACGATTTGTGCCGCAGCGGATTCCGGCGTGGTGCGCGCCATCTTTTCAAATTCCTTACCGCGATCTTCGTCGCTGATTGCAGGGTCGCCGCCGCGTGCGCTGCGGGCGATATTGGTTCTGATGCCACCGGGATGCACACAGCACACGTGGATGTTGCTGCCCGCCATTTCATGCCGCAGCGCCTCGGTGTAGCCGCGCACGGCAAACTTGGCCGCGTTGTAGGCTGATTGCGTGGGCACTGCAATGATGCCGAACACCGAAGAGATATTGACGACGTGGCCCTGCTCGGATTTGCGTAGCAGTGGCAGAAAGGCCTGGGTGCCATGAACCACTCCCCAGAAGTTGATGTTCATCAGCCACTCGAGATTGTCGTAATCGCCGTCTTCCACCAGTGACATCAGCGCAACGCCCGCATTGTTGACAATGATATCCACGTGCCCGTTCCGGGCTGCTGCCTCGTCCGCCCAGGCGTGCATGGCTGCGCGGTCTGCAACATCCATCGTGCGGTGGTGCACAGCAGCGTCCTTGTTGCCCAGCGATGCCACCGTCTCGGCCAGGGTTTCCGGGTTGATGTCACTGAGGTAGAGTGAGCAACCCTCGCGGTTGAGTTGTTGTGCCAGCGCGCGGCCTATGCCGGAGCCAGCTCCCGTGATCACTGCTGTTTTGCCCTGGGTGTATGCCATCGCGGCTCTCTCGAAGGAAAAATCAGCGCTCCATGATAGGGCCTTGCAGATTTAAAGCAACTGCTTTATTTGTCTCCTTCGAATCCACCGGGGGTGATCGGTCAGCCCCGTGGCGCCTGACACTCCGGGGCCGGGAGTGGCCATTCTGCCTCGCTTGTTGAGCCGCGCTTTGCCGTCGTCTTGACCATCGGGGTTGCCTTGTCCACGCGTATGGCGAAAGCGGGTGCGGATCACGACCGAAATTCACCGCGCGGGCGCTCGAATGCTAGACACCTTGGGGGTGATCCCCTAAAATCTGCGGCCAGCTTGTGCACACTCAAGCAGTGGCCCCGGCCACGCGGTCTTTTGCGTAACAGTGTTGCATTCATGTAGCGAAGTAGCATGCATATAGATAGAAGGGCGAGATGCGGTTTCCCATCTCGCCTTTTTGTGAGCGCGCGCATTGCGAGTGCGCAGACGGGGGCGGGTGCAATCGTGCCGTCCCTTATTGATAGATGGAGGTTTGTTTGTCACGTCCGGCCATACTAGCCCTTGAAGACGGCAGTGTTTTCAAAGGCGTGGCTATTGGCGCCAGCGGAACTGCTGTCGGCGAGGTCGTTTTCAATACCGCCATGACCGGGTACCAGGAAATCCTCACGGATCCTTCCTACGCCCGCCAGATCGTCACCCTGACGTATCCCCATATCGGCAATACCGGTACCAACGCCGAGGATGAGGAATCCAGTGCTGTGTGGGCGTCTGGATTGGTTATCCGCGATCTTCCGCTTCTGGCCAGTAACTACCGCAACCAGGAAAACCTGTCTGACTATCTTGAGCGCAATGGCATTGTCGCCATCGCCGAGATCGACACCCGTCGCCTGACCCGAATCCTGCGTGAGAAGGGTGCCCTCAACGGCTGCCTCATGGCAGGCGAAACGGATGAAGCCGAGGCACTGGCGCAGGCGCAGGGCTTCGCCGGCCTGAAAGGCATGGATCTGGCGCGGGAAGTCAGCGCGCAGGAAGCCTACGCCTGGACGCAGGGCTCCTGGGTGTGGAACGTCGGGCACAGCGAGCGCCCGGCCTCAGAACTGCCTTTCAATGTTGTCGCTTATGATTTTGGTGTGAAGCGCAATATTCTGCGTATGCTGGTGGATCGCGGCTGCAAACTCACGGTGGTGCCCGCGCAAACGCCCGCCGCCGATGTGCTTGCCATGAACCCTGACGGCATCTTCCTCTCCAATGGCCCGGGAGATCCGGAGCCCTGTACTTACGCGATAGAGGCCATACAAGCCATTCTGGAGACAGAGATTCCTGTGTTTGGCATCTGCCTTGGCCACCAGTTGCTGGCGCTCGCTTCCGGTGCTTCCACCCTGAAGATGAAATTCGGCCACCACGGCGCCAACCACCCGGTACAGAATCTCGATGACGGCACCGTATTGATCACCAGCCAGAACCACGGCTTCGCGGTAGACGAGGCGAACCTGCCCGCGAACCTGCGGGTGACGCACAAGTCACTGTTCGACGGCTCCCTGCAGGGCATTCACCGCACGGACCGCGACGCGTTCAGCTTCCAGGGTCACCCCGAAGCGAGCCCGGGGCCGCATGATGCCGCCCCCCTGTTTGATCACTTTATCGAGCTGATGACGGCACGCGCTGACGGGAAGGCGAAGTAACATGCCAAAGCGTACGGACTTAAAAAGCATACTGATACTCGGCGCCGGCCCTATCGTCATTGGGCAGGCCTGCGAGTTTGACTACTCCGGTGCCCAGGCCTGCAAGGCGCTGCGCGAGGAGGGCTTCCGGGTCATCCTGGTCAATTCCAATCCGGCCACGATCATGACCGACCCGTCGATGGCGGATGCTACCTACATCGAGCCGGTTGAATGGCGCACCGTGGCGCGCATCATCGAAGAAGAAAAGCCGGATGCGCTGCTACCCACCATGGGCGGCCAGACGGCGCTGAACTGTGCCCTGGATCTGGCGCGCGAGGGCGTGCTGGAGAAACACGGCGTGGAGATGATCGGCGCCGACAAGGAAGCCATCGACAAGGCCGAAGATCGCCAGCTCTTTGATCAGGCGATGAAGCGCATTGGCCTGGAAACGCCGCGCGCGGCGACCGCGCACAGCCTGGAAGAAGCCTTCCAGGTGCTCGATTCCATCGGTTTCCCCTGCATCATCCGGCCCTCGTTCACCATGGGCGGCTCCGGTGGCGGCATTGCCTACAATCGTGGCGAGTTCGAGGAAATTTGTACGCGCGGCCTCGATCTGTCGCCCACCAATGAACTGCTGATCGATGAATCCCTGATTGGCTGGAAGGAATACGAGATGGAGGTCGTTCGCGACAAGAACGACAACTGCATCATTGTGTGTTCTATCGAGAATTTCGACGCCATGGGTGTGCACACCGGTGATTCCATCACCGTCGCCCCGGCACAGACGTTGACGGACAAGGAATACCAGATCATG
>JAUHYL010000099.1 GCA_030426545.1 Gammaproteobacteria bacterium | reverse complement strand
CGGTGCGCTGCTTTTTCCAACGTCGCCTGCAGTTGGATAACGGGCGAGCGCTACTGGACGGCAAGCCCCTCGCACCGACGGGAATCCGCTACACCGAACTGCTGGACTGACCACCTGGGCGGGATGAGGAAGGAATACAGAAACGCTGCCAACGGCCGGATATACCGCCGCGGCACCGCGGAACACAGCCAGAAAATTCAGGCCTTGGGCAGTGTGACGCCGCGCTGCCCCTGGTATTTGCCACCGCGGTCCTTGTAGCTGACCTCGCACACCTCGTCGGATTCAAAAAACAGCATCTGGGCCACGCCCTCCTCCGCGTAAATCTTCGCCGGCAAGGTAGTGGTATTGGAGAATTCCAGTGTGACGTGTCCTTCCCACTCGGGCTCCAGCGGGGTCACATTGACGATGATGCCGCAGCGGGCATAGGTTGATTTACCCAGGCAGATGGTCAGCACATTGCGCGGGATACGGAAGTATTCAACAGTGCTGGCCAGGGCAAACGAGTTGGGCGGAATAACGCAGACATCGCCGACCACATCGACAAAGCTGTCCTCGTCGAAGCCTTTTGGATCTACCGTCGCCGAGTTGATATTGGTAAACACCTTGAACTCTCTGGAGCAGCGCACATCGTAGCCATAGCTGGATGTACCGTATGAGATCAGCCGCGTGTCCCCGCGGCTGCGCACCTGCCCCTGCTCAAAGGGCTCGATCATGCCCTGTTCCTGCGCCATACGGCGAATCCACTTGTCCGACTTGATGCTCACAGCGCGTCTTCCTAATCGTCAGAAATTTTAATGTCCGGAAACTGCTTCACAACGTCATCGCCCTGCTGTACGAGTGCGTCGCAAACAGCGCGGGCGGCCTCCAGGTAGAGTGCCGTCTCCGCACAATCCGGATCGGCGATCACGGTAGGCTGACCGCTGTCTGTCTGTTCGCGAATCGACAACGACAGGGGCAGACTGGCCAGCAGGGGTACTCCGTATTCGTCGGCGATACGCTCGCCGCCGTCGGCGCCAAAAATATGCTCGCGGTGACCGCACTCACTGCATACATGTACCGCCATGTTCTCCACGATACCCAGCACCGGGACGTCTACCTTGCGGAACATCTCAATGCCCTTTTGCGCATCCATCAGCGCGATGTCCTGCGGCGTCGTCACGATGACGGCACCACTCACCCTGGCTTTCTGCGACAGTGTGAGTTGTATGTCGCCCGTACCCGGGGGCATGTCGATAATCAGGTAATCCAGCTCTCCCCAGAGTGTCTGCTCCAGCATCTGCGCCAGTGCACCGCCGGCCATCGGGCCACGCCACACCATGGGCGTACGCTCACTGACCAGATACCCCATGGACATGGTTTTCAGCCCGTGGGCCTCGACAGGCAGCAGCCACTGGCCGTCTTTCTGCTCGGGCCGGGTACCCTCTTCTATACCCAGCATCAGCTGTTGGCTGGGGCCATAAATATCCGCGTCCAGCAGTCCCACCCGATATCCCAGCGACGTCAGCGCCAGCGCGAGATTGACCGAGGTAGTAGATTTTCCGACGCCGCCCTTGCCGGAAGCAACGGCGACGATGTGCTTTATCTGATCCATGTCATCCTGTGCCCTTGGCAGTGGCAGAAAGGCGATCGGGTATGGTGAAACCGGGCGCTAGTATAGGGGCATGTGTCGCGTTCAACAATTCCTGCCCGGTGGATAACGCTCTGACAGCGTGAGGTCGATGTCCTTGCGCGTCCCTTTGCCCAAGTAGCTGTGCAGCACAGACTGGGCGGGACACCTTGCCCGCCACCGGGGGCGCCGCAGGACTGCCGCGGGGAGCCTCACTTCGCTGGCGCCCTGCGACATACCGGGAATTCCACCGGCAGGGCTGCCCGGCTACACCTCGGGTGAAAACCACAGGCAAACGAGCTATAGTAGCGCCCCTTTTTTGCTCGAGTAAAAACGGCGCCATGGCTACCCCGCAACCCCGCAAAATTCTTGTGACCAGCGCACTGCCCTACGCCAATGGTCCACTGCACCTGGGGCACATGCTGGAACAAATCCAGACCGACATCTGGGTGCGTTTTCAGAAATCTCGCGGGAACCAGTGCCTCTACGTGTGCGCCGATGACGCCCACGGGACGGCCATCATGCTGGCTGCGGAAAAACTGGGGATTTCTCCCGAGGAACACATCACCACCATCCACAAGAGTCACGTACAGGACAGCGCAAAGTTCCTGATCGAGTTCGACAATTTTCACAGTACTCACTCTGATGAAAACCGCCGCTGGAGTGAAGACATCTTCAGCCGGCTGAAACAGAACGGCCACATTGCCGCGCGCGAAATCACACAGGCCTTCGACCCGCAGAAGCAGCTGTTCCTGTCCGATCGTTTCATCAAGGGGTCATGCCCACGCTGCAAGACCGCTGATCAATACGGCGACAATTGCGAGGCCTGCGGCGCCACCTACAGCCCGCTGGAACTGATTGACCCGGTGTCTGCGCTATCCGGCGCCGTGCCCATCGAAAAAGCCTCTACCCATTTCTTCTTCAAGCTGCCCGAGTTTGAATCCATGCTGCGCGACTGGCTGGACTCTGGCACCCTGCAGAGCCAGGTGGCCAACAAGTTGAGGGAGTGGCTGGACGCCGGCCTGCAGGAGTGGGACATCAGCCGCGATGCACCCTACTTCGGCTTTGAAATACCCGGCGAACCCGGCAAGTATTTCTACGTTTGGCTGGATGCCCCCATCGGCTACATCGGCAGCTTCCAGAACTACTGTGATCGCAGCGGACTCGGCTTCGACGAGTACTGGGAACAGGGCCACGACACCGAGCTTTACCACTTCATCGGCAAGGACATCGTCAATTTCCACGGCCTGTTCTGGCCGGCGATGCTGCACTCGGCCGGGTTGCGGGCGCCAACCTCCGTCTTCGTACACGGCTTCCTCACGGTGAACGGCACCAAGATGTCCAAAAGCCGGGGAACGTTCATCAACGCCGCGACGTACCTGGATCATCTGGATGCCGAGTACCTGCGCTACTACTTCGCCGCCAAGCTCAGCAGTTCGGTGGATGATATCGACCTCAATCTCGAGGACTTTGTGCAGCGCGTTAACTCCGACGTGGTGGGCAAGGTGGTTAATATCGCCAGCCGCTGTGCCGGGTTTCTGCGCAAGGGCTTCGACAATCAACTGACTGACAACTGCTCTGAGCCCGAGCTTTTGCAGGCCTTTCTGGACAGTGGCGAGGCTATCGCACAACTGTTTGAAGCGCGGGAATTCAATAAAGTCATTCGCGAGATCGTCATCCTCGCCGACCGGGCGAACCAGTACATCGATGAGAAAAAGCCCTGGGTGCTGGCCAAAGAAGAGGGGCGCGAGCAGGAGGTACACGAGGCGTGCAGCACAGGTATCAACCTGTTCCGCGTCATCATGACCTACCTGAAGCCTGTACTTCCGGCCATGGCTGAGAAAGCCGAAACATTCCTCAATTGCTCGCTGGACTGGACGCAGCTGAAGGGCGCGCTGGAAGGCCACCAAATCAACAAGTTCAAACCCCTGCTGACGCGGGTGGAGCGCGAGCAGGTTGACGCCATGGTCAATGACAGCCGGGAAAGCGCTCCTGCCGGCAGCAGCGACAACGCAAAGGCAGCTGCAGTTAACGATGGCGATAGCGCCGAGATTCAGTTCGACGACTTCGCCAAGGTGGACTTGCGCGTCGCCGAAATCGTCGCTGCAGACTCTGTCGAAGGCGCCGACAAACTGCTGTGCCTGACACTCAGCCTGGGAAGTGGGCAGGCAACGCGACAGGTCTTTGCAGGCATCAAGGCGGCCTACCGCCCCGAGGACCTCGTCGGCAGACTGACCGTGGTCGTCGCCAACCTGGCGCCGCGTAAAATGCGTTTCGGCATCTCGGAAGGGATGGTGCTGGCCGCGGGGCCCGGTGGCGAGGAGATCTTTCTGCTGCAGCCAGACGCCGGCGCCACCCCCGGCATGCAGGTCAAGTAGACGGGTCTGCGACAGAAGCAGACAAACACCGGGAAAATGAGTAGACTAATGGTCATTAGTTTACCCTATCAAACTGTTTTCCCACGTCGATGCCGCTAGAATAGCGGCCGCGTAAAGGGGGCGTCGCGGCTGATTCACAGCCGGGACGCAGCGAGAGAGTTAGCATGCTGGCAGATTACTCAGTTCTGTTGATCGGCGCGATTCTGGTCAACAATTTTGTGCTGGTACAGTTCCTGGGACTGTGCCCGTTTATGGGTGTGTCCAACAAACTGGAAACCGCCATGGGCATGTCCATGGCCACCACCTTCGTGCTCACACTCGCGTCAGCCTGCAGCAACCTGACTTATCACTTCCTGCTGTTGCCGCTGGGGCTGGGCTACCTGAAGACCATTGCCTTCATTCTGGTGATCGCTGTCGTTGTCCAGTTCACGGAAATGGTTGTGCGAAAAACCAGTCCCCTGCTGTACCGCGTACTGGGCGTATACCTGCCACTGATCACCACCAACTGCGCAGTACTCGGTGTTGCGCTGCTGAATATCAACAAGGATCACAGTTTCCTGCAGGCGCTGTTTTATGGCTTTGGCGCCGCCGTGGGCTTTTCGCTGGTGCTGGTGTTGTTCGCGGCAATGCGCGAACGCCTGGCGGTGGCAGACGTACCGCAGCCGTTCAAGGGGGCTGCTATAGGCATGATTACGGCCGGCCTGATGTCGCTGGGCTTCATGGGATTCGCGGGGCTGGTCTAGTGTTGTATTTGCATAACCCGTCAGTGTGGGTCGCGGCAGCCGGGAGAGCGAGCAATGGTTGAACTGCTCGCGCAATACCCGCTGGTGGCGGCGCTGATCGCGCTGGTTGGCCTGGCGGCGGTATTTGGCGCCCTTTTGGGTTTTGCCGCTATCCGCTTCCGCACGGAAGGCAATCCCATTGTCGAGCAGATCAACGACATCCTGCCGCAAACGCAGTGTGGGCAGTGTGGCCACCCGGGCTGCAAACCCTATGCCGAGGCCATCGCCGGCGGTGAGGCCATCAATAAATGTCCGCCGGGCGGCGAGGCGGGTATCCAGGCCCTTGCCGACCTGCTCGATCTCGAAGTGATACCACTGGACGATGAGCACGGCGAGGAAGACCCGCGCCCGGCAGTCGCGTTCATTCGGGAGGACGAGTGCATAGGCTGCACCAAGTGTATTCAGGCCTGTCCCGTCGACGCGATTCTTGGCGCCGCAAAACAGATGCACACCGTCATCGCCAGCGAATGCACCGGCTGCGACCTTTGCGTGGAGCCCTGCCCCGTCGATTGCATTGATATGTTGCGCGAAGAGGAGTCACTGCAGAACTGGCACTGGCATCTGCCAGACCCGGTGAGCCGCAACGTGGACATCATCGCAACAGACGCAGCGCCCGAAGCCACCTCCCGGGATCGAGCAGCATGAGGAAGGTATTTGACTTCCACGGCGGCATTCACCCGCCGGAAAACAAACAGCAGTCCCTGCAGACGCCGATCGTCAAAGCGGGCATTCCTCCGCTGTTGGTGCTTCCTCTGTCACAGCACATCGGCGCCCCTGCCGTACCCGCGGTAGCGCCCGGTGATCGCGTTCTCAAGGGCCAGTTGATCGGCGAGGCGCGGGGATTTGTCAGCGTGCCCCTGCACGCACCCACCTCCGGCACCATTGAGGCCGTCGAGGAACGGCAAATCGCACACCCATCCGGACACCGCGCACCGTGTATTGTCATTCGCAGCGACGGCCTCGACGAGTGGATCGAATGTCGTGGTATCGAGGATTACACAACACTCGATAAATCCGATCTTCTACAACGAATCCGCAATGCAGGTATTGCGGGCATGGGCGGCGCGGGGTTCCCCAGCGCGGTCAAACTGGCGGTGCAACCCGAGAAAAAGATCAGCACACTAATCATCAACGGTACGGAGTGTGAGCCCTATATCACGGCGGACGATGCCTTGATGCGCGAGCGCGCTGAGCAGATCGTGTCAGGCGCGATGATCTTGCGCCACCTGGTCGAGCCCGAAGAAACACTGCTGGGCGTGGAGGACAACAAGCCCGAGGCAATTGCCACCCTGCTGACCGCCGCGCAGGGCACGGGGCTCGAAGTGGTATCGTTTCCCACCAAGTATCCCTCCGGCGGCGAGAAGCAGCTCATCGAAATTCTCACCGGCAAGCAGGTGCCCAGTGGTGGGCTGCCGGCGGACATTGGCGTCGTCTGCCAGAACATGGGCAGCGCTGCTGCTATCCACGATGCCGTGGTGCTGGGTCGCCCGCTGATCTCGCGCATTACCACGGTGACTGGCGATGCCATCGATCAGCCACAGAATTTCGAAGTACTACTCGGCACCTCCATGGCCTACCTGCTGGAAAAAGCAGGCTACCGTGCCGAGCGCAATAATCGCCTTGTCATGGGCGGGCCGATGATGGGCTTTACCGTACCGTCTCCGGATGTGCCTGTGGTTAAAACCACCAACTGCATTCTCGCGCCCAGTGAACGCGAGCTGCCCACGCCGCCGCCCGCCCAGGCCTGCATTCGCTGCGGGATGTGCGCCGAGGTTTGCCCGGCCAGTCTGTTGCCACAACAGATGTTCTGGTTCGCGCAGGGCAAGGAGTTCGACAAACTGGAGCAGCACAACCTGTTCGACTGCATCGAGTGCGGCGCATGCTCCTATGCCTGCCCTTCGAACATCCCGCTGGTACAGTACTACCGCGCATCAAAGGCGGAGATACTGCAACTGCGGCGCGATCACGAAAAGTCAGAGCACTCGCGCCTGCGCTTCGAAGCACGCCAGGAACGATTGGAGCGGGAGGAGCGCGAGAAGGCGGAAAAACGCGCTGCCCGTAAAAAAGCAGCGGAAGCAAAGGCAAAACAAGGCACTGCCAACGGCGAGGCAGAGGAAGATCCAATCCAGGCTGCGATAGAACGCGCCAAGGCCAAAAAGGCTGCACAGCAAAGCGCTGCTGACGCTCAGGGCGGCAGCGAAGGCGAGCGGGAAAAACTGGAAAAGGCCGTGGTCTCCACGCGCAAACGTCTGGACACGGCAATCGCAAAGCTGGAACAGGCACAGGCCGAGGGTTCTGATCTGGTAGAGGCACTGCAGACCGGCGTCGACAAAACCCGCCTGAAACTCGAAACCGCCGAGACCGCGCTGGCCGCCCTGCAGAACAGTAGCGACAGCACAACGGCAGAGAGTACTTCATCCACCGATGCCGCCCAACTCGCCATTGAGAAGGCAATGGCTGCGCGTGCCGCCGAGGCGGATTTAAGTCCGGCGGAGAAAGCACGGGCTGACCTCGAGAAGCTCGAGCAGCGGTTGGAAAAATCGCGCGCCAAGCTGGCACAAAGTCGCGACGCCGGTGACGAAGAAAAAATTATCGAGGCGCTGGAGGCGACCGTAGAACGCCTCGCCGGCAAGGTTGAGCAGGCACGCCAGCAACTGCAACAAGCGGAGAGCGCCTGATATGGCACTGATGCGGGTTACCTCGCCACATGCCCACGGCCCCATGAGCACACAGCGGGTCATGCAGAGTGTATTGCTGGCGACGGTGCCGGGAATTATCGTCCTCACGCATTTCTTCGGCTTCGGGACACTGGTGAATATACTCTGGGGCTGCGTTGTCGCACTCTCATGCGAGGCACTCGCCCTCAAGCTGCGCGGTCGGCCACTGGGTTTCTACCTGAAAGACTGCAGCGCCCTGGTCACCGCCTTTCTGCTGTGCATCGCCCTGCCCCCCTACTCGCCATGGTGGCTGATCGCCGTCGGGATCGCTTCATCCATACTGCTGGCCAAGCATTTTTACGGCGGTATGGGATACAACCCGTTCAATCCCGCCATGGTTGGCTACGTCGTGTTACTGATCTCCTTCCCGGTGCAAATGACTGCGTGGGCACCGCCGCGAGGCGTCGGTGAACTACCGGGGCTGATGGAAGCGCTGCAGGCGTGTTTTGTCCCGGCCACCTTTGACGCAGTCACCCTGGCGACACCACTGGATGTCATGCGCCAGAACAGCAGCCTGCTGGTGGAAGACCTCTGGTCGCAAAGTCCGCAGTTCGGTCGCTGGGCCGGGATCGGCTGGGAATGGGTCAACATCGCCTTTCTCGCCGGCGGATGCTGGCTGTTATACCAACGCATCTTTACCTGGCACGCGCCGGTCGCAATGCTGGCATCGATTGCTCTGCTGGCAGCCATTTTTAATGATGCGGGCAGTTCTGCCAGCGGCGGTTCGCCGCTATTCCACCTGCTCAGCGGCGCCACCATGTTCGGCGCATTCTTTATCGTTACTGACCCGGTCACCTCGGCGGTGTCCCTGCGCGGCCGGTTGGTCTACGGCGCACTGATCGGTGTACTGGTTTACGTGATCCGTGTGCGCGGCAATTATCCGGACGCGGTGGCCTTCGCGGTACTGATCATGAATTTCGCAGCGCCGTTTATCGACCACTACACGCAGCCGCGCACCTACGGGCATGAAAAATCAGGCGGGGGAAGCTAGTGCTCAGGCAATCCATCACACGCAACAGCCTGCTGCTGGCCCTCTTCGCTGTCTGCACCACCCTGCTGATTGTAGGCACCCATTTGTCGACCAAAGAGGATATCGCCGAGCAGATTCGGCGCGCCGAGGAAAAGGCACTGCTGCAGATAATCCCCCGTGATCGTCACGACAACTCCATGCTTGACGATACCCTGCCCGCCGGCCCGGAAAGTGCCGGATTGCAACTGGCGGAGGAAAAACGCATCTATCGCGCGCGCAGCGAGGGCCGTATAGTTGCGGTGATCGTTCCCGCGGTGGCACCCGACGGCTACAGCGGTGCGATTGACCTGATTGTGGGCATCAATCGCGACGGCAGTGTCGCCGGGGTTCGCGTTCTCACTCACAAAGAGACGCCGGGACTGGGCGACAAGGTCGATCTGCGCAAGTCCGACTGGATTCTCAGCTTTAGTGGTCGGTCCCTCAGCAATCCGCGCCCGGAAGGCTGGGCGGTAAAAAAGGACAAGGGCGAGTTCGATCAGTTTACCGGCGCCACGATAACCCCACGCGCGGTCGTGGCAGCGGTGCGCCGCGCACTGGAATTCGGTCGAGACAACCGTGCCGAACTGTTTGAGATTTCAAAGACAACCGACGGAGGTGATTCGTAATGGCGAGCACCAGTTACCGGGAACTTTCGTTGAACGGATTGTGGAAAAACAATCCGGCTATCGTTCAGTTGCTGGGGCTGTGCCCACTGCTGGCAGTGACCGGCAGCGTGGTAAACGCCATAGGGCTGGGCCTGGCCACCATACTTGTACTGGTGTGTTCGAACAGCGCAGTGTCACTGATCCGCAATATTGTTTCCGATGCGGTGCGACTGCCCACTTTCGTCATGATTATTGCCGCAGCCGTGACCTGCATTGAACTTCTGATGCAGGCCTTTGCCTACGAGCTTTACCAGATTCTGGGTATCTTCCTTCCACTGATTACGACCAACTGTGTCATCCTTGGCCGCGCGGACGGTTTTGCCGCAAAAAACCGGCTCGCACCGGCCCTGTACGATGGCCTGATCATGGGGGTCGGCTTTGCGCTGATTCTCGTGCTACTGGGAGCCATGCGTGAACTTTTGGGCACCGGCGCCCTGTTTGCCAATATGGATCTGCTGTTTGGCGCCGGTGCAGCGAGTTGGGAAATCGTCGTCTTTACTGACTACCAGCCCTTTCTGCTGGCTGTCTTACCACCGGGCGCCTTCATTTTTACCGGCCTGATCATCGTGCTGAAAAACATCATCGATGACCGAATCAAGCGCTACCAGGATTTGCGCAAGGAGCGACCGGCCAAGGGTTCGAAGCGAGTTCGGGTGACTGGCAACATCTCCTAGTACCGCACCTTAATAACCGCGAAGTGCCAGGCCGCGTTGACGCACTACCAAGCCTGAACAGGTCGCGACAATGGGTTACTCGGTCAGCACCAGCGTATCGAGGATTTCATCCACGGCTTCATCGTCCATGCCTCGATTCTCTTCCTCGCAGCTGTAGGTGATGTAAAGCAGCATCGCACCCGATGCCAGGTACCACTCGCGCACCGCGGCACCCTCTTCACACCACTCGCTCTGCAGGCCTGAAAACGCACCAACGTTAACCTTGCGCCATTGCAGTTCGGGCTCGGACTCCTCGCGCACAATCTGGTCAACCACGGCGCTGTCAAACTCGCCCTGCTCCTTGTGCAGTGTGCTGATCTCGATACAACCAACGCCGTCGCGGTCACCCACCAGAATGCTATCTTCCTCGGATTCCGCCCACCACTCCGGCGGCACCGCCATTGCCCACCACTCTGTTTCCAGTATGTTCATTGTTCCCGTCGTATGTAGTCCTGAATATTCAACGCCATCAACAGCGCGTCCTCCCTGCCCTCGGGGGTAGCGTAGTAGTCACGACGTTCACCCGATAGTTGAAAACCTACTGCTGTATACAGGTTTTGTGCTCGCCAGTTGGATGCTCGCACCTCCAGGTAACAGCGGTTTACCCCGCGCGCAGCCATGCGTGATAGCGCGGCAAACACCAGGCTTCGGCCAATGCCCCGTCGCCACCGGGCGGGCGCAACGGCGAGGTTTCGAATTTCACCCTCATCTGCGATACAGGACATCACGATAAACCCCATGAGCGAGGCATCCGCGTGTGCCACCAACGCGCTTTCACTGTCACAGACACCTGCGGCGCAAACCGCCCTGTGCCGCTCAGGGGACCAGGGATTCATACTAACCGCCGTGTCCAGGGCGACCATTTGTGCCACATCACTTGCTACAGCTTCTCGGACGTCCGAAGTTAGCACCGCTGAGTGCCGATACTGGAAACCCTGTCAGTGACGCGCAACAAGGGTCACCAGGTCGCGCCACGCATCCGCCTTGCGCTCAGGATCAGCCAGCATTTCTGCAGTGCTGAGGGTGACTACCACAGGCACGGAATGATCGGAGGGAACCACCCACGGTTCACAGGCTGCGCCAAGGACAATCAGCCCGCGGCAAGCATGCTGGTCCACCCGACGCCCGATAAAAGCCGAAAGGCCCGCTCGCGCCGCCTGTTCGCTGTTATCCAGTTGACGATTATTGTGCATGGGCCAATCAAACTGGGCTGCTTCGGGCCGACCCGCGACCGCGCTTTCTGCAACATCCCCTGCGGCCACCGCCAGCGCCTGTGCCATGCCGTGCACCAGTCCCAACTGCTGCGAGGCAAGCGCCCTGTCCGCCAGATCCTCCAGCCACAGGTAGCCGCCACAGACAATGGTGACGAAACGCAGCCGAATAGCACGGCTGGCGCCCGCCGCAGCGGGGCTGGCTGCAACGTCACGTCTGGCAGGCGCGGGCGATGTCTCAAAGTCAAAGTCTGGCAGCACCGCGCGCGGTGCTGCCGTCGCCTCGGGCCCGGCATCGACGACGGGCGCAAGTGAGGCGGCGCTGGATTGGCCGCCACGCCGGACTACGGCGATTCGCCGGGTAACAGCTGCGCCGGGCAACTGCCCGCGCGAAATGTAGCTGTCTATACCCAGGGCGTGAAGATAGGCCTGTCGTTGAAGTTCGTGCATACCGGCTCAGTAGTCGTTCGCAAGCTGGAGTTTACCAGCAATGGGGGACGCCCCATACAGGCAGGGGGCAGCTTACACCCAGCGCCACCCATGGCGGTTGAAGAAACGCCAGGCAGAACGCGTAAACCAGAGTACGTGCCGCAGGCCCTTGCGCGCGGCGTAGCCGCCGCTGTGCACGATAGTGATCGCCGGGGAGAACACCAGCCGGCCCCGCTCCCGCAGGCGCAGCGACAGGTCGAAATCCTCGAAGTAGAGAAAGAACCCCTCGTCGAAACCACCCACCGCCACAAGCGCCTCGCGGCGCGCCAGCATGAAGCAGCCACTGGCGATGTCGACATCCACCTCGGCGTCGCCACTGCACAACTGGCGCAATTCGTAGGCGGCCAGCTGATGGTCGAACCGGCGGCGCAGGCACGCCGGTGCAAAACCCCGCAACAGCAACACCCAGAGCGAGGGGTAGGTCTTGCACAGGTATTCGCGTCGCCCATCGGGGCCACTGACCAGCGGACTGAGCACCACAATATCCGGGCTGGCGGCCAGGCGTGACAGGCCAGACACCAGGCAATCGGTCGCCAACTCCACATCGGGGTTCAAAATGAGGTGATACTCGCCGGCCGCGCGCTGGATCGCGGCATTGTGACCGGCGCCAAAACCCCGATTCTCTTCCAGCGGCAGATAATCAAGCTGCCACCTCGCATCTGTATCCAGTTGCGCCAGTTCCTGGCCCAGCTGCTCCCGGTAGTGCGGGGCCGAGGCGTTGTCGACCAGCGTCAAAACGGCGCTCTGGACGACGCCCGTGCGCAACGCCTCCTGCACCGCCTGTTGCACAGTCTGCAGCGTGGCGCGCAGCGCAGGCAGCGGGCTGTTATGCACAACGATAGCGATTGAGAGGACTGACTGCGGGCGGGCTGAAGCTTGCATCGCGACGATGGTACCAGTTGGCCACAACCTGGGAAACGCGCAGCGCTAAGGCGCGCTCCGGTGAACCCGCGGGCCTGGGCAGGCGGCGACGGTTCAGGGCACGAGCCTGTGTTGTTGAAATCCGGCAGTCGCGACGAGGAAGAATTCCTGCGGCCAAAAGGCGCCGATCGCAACACCGCCACACCAACCGTTCGGCAGTACAACTTCCCGTCGCCAGAACGGCGGACCGGCCAGTGTGAAAAATCACAAAACGGCTCTATCACACTGTTATTAATAGGGATTTTTTGAAATCGAGTGATAAGGTGTTATAAAGTAGACAATTCAATGGTTGACTCTACGTGCAAAGATCGCAGAATCACCAGAGGGACTAAAAATCTAAATCCGAAACTCGATCAACGACTCATAGATCAACACCAGATCTGCTACCTAGCAGGCTACAGGGGACAACAATGATCATCAGGGGCGCTTCTCTTTTCAGCCGCGCGGCTGCCTTTTTTACTGTTCTGTTCGCACTGACCGCCTGTGGTGGTGGCGGTGGGAACGGTGCCGCGTTTGTACCAAACAGTCTCCAACTGCGCTTAACGCTGGAGAAAGACTCTGTGCCGGTTAATACGGCGGAGGCCTTCGCGCAACCCAGCAGCCCGTTTGTTTCGCAGATAACGGTCCGCGTAACGGAAGATGATTCAGGCAATCCTGTCGCCGGATCAACAGTGACCATTTCATTCAGTGGAGCGCAGATTGGCGGCTTGCTGAGTGAGGGAGAATTGTTCAGTGGAGAGGGGGTACCCCGGCCCTCAGTGACTACGTCGACTGGGCCAAATGGTGAGACTTTTATTTATTTTGTGGCAGGAGCGCTCAGCGGTGAAGCCACTCTGCGGGTTGCCGTACAGGCGGATGGTGGCCGTAGCGATGAAACCTCAACGACCATCCGCGTCCTGAGCACCGCAGGCCCGGCGGCCGCGCTGGAGTTCACAGGGCCTTTCATCGAGGCGATACGCACGAATAGAGTAGAATTTGGGCTCGCTCCCGGTGAATCCTTCGACTTCCAGAACGGGAGCTACAGCCGCGTGGTTTCGGTCACGGCCACCGATGCCAACGGCAATCCCGTCGCAACTAACACGCCGATCGTTTTCCGACTGATCGATGCACCCCTGGCGGGCTATCCCGAGTCAGGCTCGGGCAGTTTTATAATCACTGGCTCCAACGGCGACGCGGTTGAGGGCAATTTCGGCTTTGGGGCAAACGGAGGGAGCTTTTCGGCACTGGGCGCACGTCTGGGTGACCGCCTGGTCCTGGATCCCGACCCCGACGGCCGTTCCTTCTACCACGAGGGTATCCGCACTATCGCGGAACTGCCCTCCAATCAGCCAGACGCCCTGGTCATCCGCACTGACGGAGAGCCTTTCCGGGTGGGCGAGGATCAAGGCGCCACTGTCCCCTACACCATCGGGCGTGCGCGCATAGGCAGTATCCAGTCGCTGGCGTTCACGGATGCCGACGGGGTCGCCAGCACGCTACTGACGTACCCCTACAGCAACCTCGGACGCACGGCCATACTCGTCGCACAGACTGAAGACTATTCCGTCAGTCGCGTATTCAACCCAGGCGGAACCGTCTATGCGGGCTCGCTGGAGGAAGTCGGCCTGACGCTTAGCGCATCGACCGATATCCTGCCCAGTAACGTGGACAATGGCACCGTCACCCTTTGCGTTCGAGACGGCAATCAGGTGCCCCTGCCCGCTTACCCGGTAGTGTTCAACACCGGGGATACCCAGGGTGCCAGCGTCGACGTGAGTGGCCAGGGAGGCTCTGGCTCGCTGATTACGGGTAACGGTGGCTGTGTGACCGCGAACGTGAACGTCAATAATCAGTTCCCAGGTAGCCAGCCGATCGAACTCACATTTTCGATCTCCTCCATTGGCAGCGAAGATCCCGAACAGGTTCGGGCCGTCGTCACGATTCTGGCGCCAGATTCGGGTAACCTGATAGGGACGCTGAATTGTTCCGCCAGAACACTCGGACTCCTCTACCTCACGTCCACCGGCGAGCCGATTGCCGATGCGCTCATTTCTGCCAGCGATTTCGACTGGCCGTTGGGAAGCCCCAATTTCATCTTTAGCCCACCCTCGAGCGGCGGTTCTGAAGCGGGCACAACGGACGACAGCGGCGCGGTATCGGTGGACTTCACCATTGGCTTGCCGGCGGCTGAAGAGGATGACGAGACGTACACCTATTCAGCTACATTTACGACAGGTAACGGTGATTCGTCGTTTGATCTGGCGTGTGAGTTTACTGTGGAGGGCACCGGCCCGCCCGCTAGCCCGCCGCTTACCATTACCACAAGCTCGGTGCCCGCGGCGAATGCCGGCGTGCCCTACAGCGATCTGCTTGAGTCGAACGGAGGAGCTACTCCCCATACCTGGACTCTGGTCGACGATGATGGTGCGGCAGGCCTGACTGTGACCGATGTTGGCGCGACCAGCGCAGATCTCGACTGGGCCGCCCCGGTTGCTGGAAGCTATGACATTGTCGTACGAGTCATCGACGATGATGGGGAAGTAGCGCAGCGGACTTTCACTCTGCTGGTTAATCCTTAATCGCCGGGTCCTCGGGCGGCATCGACGCCGCCCGATCAGACCAGGCCCTCAGCTCTTCTCACTAAC
>JAUHYL010000098.1 GCA_030426545.1 Gammaproteobacteria bacterium | reverse complement strand
AAGGGGTAGCGATGGCCGAGGACGTGCTGGCCAGCGGGCAGGCGGCAGAGCGGCTGAAATCTTTTATAGACCTCACGCAACTGATGGGCGAGTAAAACTGACGCTATGGCCAATCCACCCACCATCCTGCGAAACATTCTTGCGCGCAAAGCCGAAGAGGTAGCGCAGCGGCGCAGCCAGCGTTCACTGGCTGATCTGGAAACCTTGATTGGAGAGCAGTCTGCCGCGCGCGGATTTATGCCTGCGTTGCAGAAACGGGTTGCGGCCGGGGATGCCGCTGTCATTGCCGAGGTGAAGAAGGCGTCGCCCAGCAAGGGCGTGATTCGAGAGGATTTTGATCCAGCAGAGATCGCTGCGAGTTACGAGTCTGGAGGTGCCGCCTGCCTCTCGGTGCTGACCGATGTCGACTTTTTCCAGGGAGCCGATGCCTATCTGCAGGCGGCTCGGCAGGCGTGTTCCCTGCCCGTCCTGCGCAAGGATTTTACCGTGGACTCCTACCAGGTCATCGAGGCCCGGGCCATTGGTGCTGATGCGATCCTGTTGATCGTCGCCGCGCTTGAAGATGCTCAGATGCGTGAACTTGCCAGTACGGCCGCCGAGTTTGGCCTGGATGTCCTGGTGGAGGTGCACGACCGGTTGGAACTTGAGCGCGCGCTCGAGTTGGACGTGACAGCGGTGGGTATTAATAACCGCGATCTCCACAGCTTCGACACCCGCCTGGAAACAACGCTGGAGTTGTTACCCCACATCCCGGATGACCACCTGGTGATTACCGAGAGCGGCATTCACAGCGTGGAAGATGTGTCGCTTATGCGTGCTGCCGGTGTCCACAGCTTCCTGGTGGGTGAGGCATTCATGCGAGCACCACAACCAGGTGACAAACTGCGCGAGTTGTTCTTCTGAACGGTTGTTAGGGGCTGGTCTGCGTGATGACGCCCTGACCAGGGCTGCAGTCATTTTTCGTGTTGCCGAAGCAGGAAGGGTTACCTGCTTGTTTGCGTCGCTCCCGGCGCAACGAAAAAGGGCCCGTTAAAGGCCCTGTCGTCATGGTAGCCGGAGCGCAGGTTAGCGCGTTCCAAATACCACCATCGTCTTTCCGGAGACAGACACCAGGCCGTCCTGCTCAAGATTCTTCAACACACGGCCGGCCATCTCGCGTGAGCAGCCCACGATCTTGCCCAGTTCCTGACGAGTGATCTTGATCTGCATGCCGTCGGGGTGGGTCATGGCGTCGGGTTGTTTGCACAGGTCCAGCAGCGTGTGTGCAATGCGTCCCGAGACATCGACGAATGCCAGGTCCGACAGTTTGCGCGTGGTCTGGCGCAGCCGTGAGCCCAGCTGACGCGATATGGCAAACAGGATGTCGGGGAACTGATTGCGAATCTGGTGAAAGCGCTCGTAGGAGATTTCCGCCACCTCACACTGGGTTTTGGCCACTACCATGGCGCTGCGTGAAGGCGGTTCGTCGTCGAACAGGCCCATCTCGCCGACGAAATCACCGGGATTCAGGTAGGCGACGACCAGCATGTGCCCCGGATCAGTCTCATCTTCCACCTGAACGGAGACAGAGCCGTCCAGAATGAGGTAGAGCGAATCACTGATATCGCCCTGCTTCAGAATGGGTGCCTTGGCTTTATAGTCCTGGCGTTGGCAGTGTCTGAGAAAATTCTCTACGTTGGGGAGAGTTTGCACGAGTTGCGGCTTGAGCAAGGCTCCGTCCTCCTGGTTTTGTATTATTTGCGCGAGATTCTAACCCGAAGTCCCGTCAAGAAAAACGTAACTTGTTGTGCTAATCTGCGGCGCTTTTCAACCGAGAGGGCCGGATGGCAATGAAAGGGACGGTTAAGTGGGTCGATGGGGCCATGTTTCTCGGCGAGTCTGGCAGTGGTCACTCCGTGGTAATGGACGGCCCCGAGGACCTCGGCGGCCGCAACCAGGCCGTACGGCCGATGGAAATGCTGTTGCTGGGCACTGGCGGGTGCTCCATCTACGACGTGCTCAGCATGCTGAAAAAGTCGCGGCAGCAGGTGGTCGATTGTCGCGTTGAATTGGATGCCGAACGCGCTGACGAAGTACCCGCGGTGTTCACGCGGATTAATCTGCACTTCGTGGTGACCGGTATCGACCTCAAAGAGAGTCATGTAAAGCGTGCGGTGGAACTTTCGGCGGAAAAATACTGCTCCGCGTCCATTATGCTGAGCGCAGCGGGCGTCGAAATGACGCACAGCTACGAAATCGTGGCGTTTGAGTAAGCCCGGGCTGCGTTGAGCCGGTAACCGGCTTGCCGCGATTTAGCAGTTGAATCGTGCCGTGGCCGCGCCACTGAGCCGGCAGCGGCGACCCGCTCAGACGCGGTAGCTTGCGCTGGTCATCAGTTTGGAGACGCCCGTCATGGCGTCTTTCACCGGGCGTGGAAAGTCCTTGCCACCCGCTTCCAGGGCGTTGTCGCCATGGCGCTGCTCGTCTTCCAGCATTTGCTGCAGAATCAGCCGGGATTTACTGTCATCGGCCGGCAGTTGCTTGAGGTGATCCTTCAGGTGGTGGCAAACGCGCTCTTCGGTAGCCGCAACGAAGCCCAGGCTGACTTTATCGCCAATGGCACCGGCCACCGCACCCAGCGTAAATGAAAGCCCGTACCAGGCGGGGTTGAGTGCGCTGGTGTGGCTGCCCAGTTCCCGCAGTCGATCCTCGCACCAGACCAGGTGATCCACCTCTTCCTTTGCCGCCTGCTGCATGTCATCGCGAACCTCGCTCAGGCGAGCTGTCAGGGCCTGACCCTGGTAGAGCGCTTGCGCGCATACCTCTCCCGTGTGATTGACGCGCATCAGGCCTGCGACATGACGCCGTTCGGCATCTGACAGCTCGGTCTCCGCATGGCCTTCGGCCGGAGACTCGCGCTCAGCGCGCTGGCCTTGCCCGGAAAGCGTTCTGAGGGCGCTGTCTGCTTCGCAGATCAGGCGATCAAGCAGTGAAAGTCGACGCATGCGTTGGGTGGTCATGTCCTGTCTATTGCAAACCAATATAGCGCTGAACGGCGCGCCAGCCAATATCGTGGCGCATGGTCATATTCTCCCAGCCGATCTTCTTCGCGGCCTCGTAACAGGTGCTTTGCGCTGCGGCGATGTCGGTGCCCAGCGCAGTGACGCAAAGCACGCGGCCACCGCTGGTGACCACGTTCTCACCGCTCATGGCGGTACCTGCGTGAAATATCTTGATACCGCCGGCAAAAAAGTTGTCCAGCCCGGAAATAATATGGCCCTTGCGGTAGTCGCCGGGATAACCCCCCGCGGCCAGTACCACACCGATTGCGCTGCGCTCGTCCCAGTCTGCTGTAGCGCTATCCAACTTGCCATCCAGTGCCAGGTTGCACAGTTCACACAGATCCGATTTCAGGCGTAGCATGATGGGCTGGGTTTCCGGGTCGCCGAAACGGCAGTTGTACTCGATCACCTTTGGCTCGCCCGCGGCAGAAATCATCAGGCCAGCGTAGAGGAAACCGGTATACGGATTGCCCTCGGCCGCCATGCCCCGCACCGTCGGCTCAATAACTTCCTGCATAATGCGTTGGTGCACTGCGGCGTCCACCACCGGTGCTGGCGAGTAGGCGCCCATGCCGCCGGTGTTGGGCCCGGTGTCACCGTCGCCGATGCGCTTGTGATCCTGGCTGGTGGCCATCGGCAGAATGTTCTGGCCATCCACCATTACGATGAAGCTGGCCTCTTCACCCTCAAGAAACTCTTCGATGACGACGCGGCAGCCGGCATCGCCAAACGCATTGCCAGACAGCATGTCGCGCACCGCTGACTCTGCGGTGGACAGGTCTTCGGCGACGATGACCCCCTTGCCGGCGGCGAGTCCATCTGCCTTGATCACGATGGGCGCGCCGCGCTCTGCCAGGTAGGCCAGCGCTGGTTCAACCTCGGTGAAGGTTTCATAGGCTGCTGTGGGGATGTTGTGGCGCGCGAGGAAGTCCTTGGTGAAGGCCTTGGAGCCCTCCAGTTGCGCCGCGCCCCTGCTCGGGCCAAAGCAACGCATCTGGCGCGACTGGAAATAGTCGACGATGCCTCCCACCAGGGGTGCCTCGGGGCCGACGATGGTCAGGCCAACGTCGTTCTCCGCGGCGAAGTTGGCCAGCGCCTCGAAATCCATAACGTCCAACTGCACGTTGCGCAGCCCCAGTTCAAGGGCGGTACCGGCGTTGCCCGGCGCTACAAAGACAGTTTTCACAGCGGCAGATTGCGAAGCCTTCCACGCCAGAGCGTGTTCGCGGCCCCCGCTGCCGATGACAAGTACGTTCATTTAGCTCGCTCCGGATGGATTTTGGCAGACAATGATGGCCTTTGCGGCGCCACTTGCAAAGCGAATCGGTAAAAAGTGTGATGGCGGTCGGGCGTTTGCCTGCACCGGGTTGGAAGCCGATTAACCGGGACCCCAGGGCACCCGATTCTGCGGGCAGGGTTTGAGGAGAGTCCCATGATCGCAGTCGGTCGATGAATAGGGATGGCGGGGTGCCCGATCAGTGCCTGAAGTGCCGCATGCCGGTAAATACCATGGCCATGCCATGCTCGTCCGCCGCGGCGATGACTTCCTCGTCCCGGATGGAGCCGCCGGGCTGTATCACGGCGGCGATACCGCGCTCGCCGGCGCTGTCGATACCGTCGCGAAAGGGGAAAAAAGCGTCGGAGGCCATGACCGAGCCCTTGACCTCCAGGCCGGCGTGCTCGGCCTTGATGGCGGCGATGCGTGCCGAGTTTACGCGGCTCATCTGGCCCGCGCCGACGCCTACGGTCTGGCCATTGGCCGCGTACACGATGGCGTTCGACTTGACGAACTTCGCCACTTTCCAGGCGAACAGCAGATCTTTCATTTGCTGCTCGGTGGGTTGCGCGCGGGTCACTACCTTCAAGTCCGCCTCGTCTACCATGCCCAGGTCGCGATCCTGCACCAGTAAACCACCATTGACCCGTTTGTAATCCAGCGCCGCGTGTTGCGCGCCCAGTTCGCCACAGGCAAGCAGGCGCACGTTCTTCTTCTCCGCCACCGCAGCCATTGCTTCATCTTCGATGTAGGGCGCGATAATAACTTCGACGAACTGGCGCTCGACAATCGCTCTGGCGGTTGCGCCGTCCAGGGGACGATTGAACGCGATGATGCCGCCAAAGGCCGATTCGCTATCGGTGGCGAAGGCGAGGTCGTAGGCTTCGCCAATGCTGCCCGCGACGGCAACACCGCAGGGGTTGGCGTGTTTGACGATGACGCAGGCCGGCGCTTCGAAGTTCTTCACGCACTCCAGCGCGGCGTCGGTGTCTGCAACATTGTTGTAGGACAGTGCCTTGCCCTGAATCTGTTTCGCTGTGGCGATGCCCGCCTCGGGTGGCTTGGATTCGATGTAGAACGCAGCCTTCTGGTGCGGGTTCTCGCCGTAGCGCATTTCCTGCAGACGATGGAACTGGGTATTGAAAGTGCGCGGAAAATGTTCCGATCCACCAGGTACCAACGCGCCGAAATGGTTGGCGATGGCGCCGTCGTAAGCCGCGGTGTGCTCGTAGGCTTTGATAGCCAGGTTGAAACGGGTTTCCAGAGAGGTGGCGTGATTGTTTTCACGCATTTCTTCCAGTATGTCGCCAAAGTCGGAGTTGTTAACCACGATGACCACCGATTGGTGGTTCTTGGCCGCGGCGCGCACCATGGTCGGGCCACCGATATCGATGTTTTCAATCGCGTCATCCAGGCTGCAGTCAAGATTGGCGACTGTCGCCTCGAAGGGATAGAGATTCACCACCACCATATCGATCGGATCGATGCCGTGCTCTTCCATAACGGCGTCGTCCTGTCCGCGTCGCGCCAGGATCCCTCCGTGTACTTTCGGGTGCAGCGTTTTGACACGGCCATCCATCATTTCGGGGAAGCCGGTGTAGTCAGCAACTTCCGTGACGTCAAGGTCGTGTTCCTTCAGCAACCGGTAAGTGCCGCCGGTTGAAAGCAACTCTACGTCCATGTTGCTAAGGGCTGTAGCGAACTCGACGATACCAGACTTGTCTGAAACGCTGATGAGGGCGCGTTTCACCACAACCATTTTTCGTTGACTCATTAACAGGGCCTCAGCCTTTACTGGCAATCAGGTTGTACTGCTTCAACTTCTTGCGCAGTGTTCCGCGGTTCAGTCCCAGCATGTGCGAGGCCTTGGTCTGATTGTTGCGGGTGTAAGCCATGATCTCTTCGAGCAGGGGCGCCTCGATTTCCGCCAGCACCATTTGGTAGACATCGGTCGACATCTGGCCGTCGAGTTCCTCGAGGTACGCGCGCACGGCGCGGGTAACCGACTCGCGCAGGTTTGAGTTAGTGACCTCAGGTGCGCCGGTGTTGTCGGCGGACGGGGATTCGGAGAGAGGCGATGTCAGTGGTTCTGCCCGGCTCATGCGGCTAGTTCCTCGTTGCTTGCTGTGAAATGGGACTGGTAAAGGTAGTCGAGTTGTTGTGTTGGATCTTTGATCTGGTTAAACAGTTTGCGTCTTTCTGTGCCGGCAGGCGTTTGTTGAAAGTACCAGCCCACGTGCTTGCGGGCGATACGAACACCCATGTATTCGCCATAGAACATGTGCAGTTGCTGTACGTGGTCGCACATCAGGGCGAGTCGCTGCGCAGCGGATGGCGCTGGTGGTTTGACCCCGGTTGCAAGGTAAGTGGCGATGTGGCCTGGCAGCCAGGGACGTCCCTGCGCGGCGCGACCTATCATTACGCCTGCTGCGCCGGTGTAGTCCAGCACATTCCGCGCTTTGCTCGCGCTGTCGATATCACCATTGGCCAGCACCGGCAGCGCGACGGCCTGCACAACCTCGGCAATGGTGTCGTACTCCGCGGCGCCGCGAAAGGCGCAGGCGCGGGTGCGACCGTGCAGGGCCAGGGCGGCGATGCCCGCATCTTCCGCAATGCGTGCGATCTCTACCGCGTTCCTGCGATCGGGTGCGGCGCCAGTGCGGAACTTCAGGGTGACCGGCACACTGACGGCGCCTACCACTGCCTGCAATATCTGCGCTACCAGTGCGGCATCCGCCAGTAGTGCAGAGCCCGCCGCTTTGCGGCACACTTTTTTTGCCGGACAGCCCATATTGATATCGATAATCTGCGCGCCCTGCGCAACATTGTAGTGCGCTGCGGCGGCCATCTGCGCGGGATCGTTGCCGGCGATCTGTACCGAGCGCGGTTCGATTTCCAGATCGTGGCGGCTGCGCCACAGTGACTTGCGTGAATGGCGCAGTTCCGGCCGTGCACTGATCATTTCTGATACCAGCAGGCCCACACCGAACCGCGCGCACAATTGACGAAACGGCAGATCAGTCACACCTGCCATGGGCGCCAGAGCAACGCGGTTCGAAAGTGTAAAGTGGCCAATCTGCAGCATGCGAAGCGATGAAAAATGCGATCGAAAAAGAGGCGGTATGATACTCCGTAGCCCTGGCGCGGAAAAGAAATTCCGCTGAAAAATTGATCGATTCCCTGTGGCGGAACGCGCTCCCGGTTTATCCGTCCGTCAGCGCGCCGCGCAGGCAGACCCAGCCGTCCAGTGTGCCGGCAACCTCAAGCGCGATTAGCGGGCGATAGTGCACGATCAGTTCGTCCGCCTGGGTAGTGAGCAGGCCGGACAACAGCAGGGTGCCCGAGGGTTTCAGCAGTGTCAGCAGGCTGTCGGACAATTGCAGTAGCGGCCCGGCGAGAATGTTGGCAACGACGACATCTGCCCGCCGCTGCCAGTGTTCGATTGCGGCATCATCGGGCAGCACAACCGGCAGGTGCGAGGCGTCGATGGCGTTGCGTTCAGCGTTGTCGCGGGTTGCGCTGAGAGCCTGCGGATCGTTGTCCACACCCAGCACTTCTGCCGCGCCCAGTTTCAGGGCGGCCAGCGCCAGAATGCCGGACCCGCAGCCGTAGTCAATCACCCGGGTGCCCGCAAGGTCCAGGCTGTCCAGTTCGGTCAGGCACAGGGCTGTTGTGGGGTGGGTGCCTGTGCCGAACGCGAGGCCCGGGTCCAGCAGCAGATTGACCGCCGCCGGTTCAGGTGGGGGCAGCCAGGAAGGGCAGACCCACAGCCGCCGGCCAAAGCGCATAGGCTGGTAGTGCTGCATCCACTCGCGCTCCCAGTCCTTGTCCTCGAGAATCTCTACTCTGGGCTTGCAGTGTGCGAGTACCTGCTGCGGCAGCGCGGCGAGCACGGCGTCCATATCGGCGTCGGCGGGATACAGGCCGGTCAGGCGAGTCTGGTGCCAAAGGGGTGTCTCACCCGGGGCTGGTTCCAGCACCGGGTCGTCGGCGTTATCTTCCAGGGTGACGGCGACCGCGCCTGCTTCCAGCAGCAGGTCCTCGAGTGCCTCCACATTTTCGCGCTCGCCCTGCAGGCGAAGCTGTAGCCAGGTCATAGTGTCTGTGCCTCGAGTACCGGGCGCGGCATTGAATGCAGTGATTGATCGCGACGCGGTGAAGGCCGCCTATCGGGTCAGCAGACCCCGCTATGCGTTCTCTACCCGCGGGTCGCCCCGCTCAGTCCTCAAGCTTGCTTTCGAGGTAGTGGATACTGACACCGCCGGCTGCAAAGGCCGCATCGCGCACCAGGTCTCTATGCAGGGCCGTATTGGTGCGTATGCCTTCCACAACCAACTCGTCCAGGGCCTGCGTCATGCGCGCCAGGGCGACGCTGCGGTCTTCGCCGTAGGTGATGATCTTGGCAATCAGCGAGTCGTAGAAGGGCGGTACGGTGTAGCCATCGTAAAGGTGGGAATCAACGCGCACGCCCAGGCCCCCGGGGGCATGGAATGTGGTTACCTTGCCGGGAGACGGCAGGAAGCTCTTCGGATCCTCGGCATTGATGCGGCATTCGAAGGCGTGGCCGCGGAACTGGATGTCTTCCTGCTTGAAAGACAGCTTGGCCCCGCCGGCGATGCGCAGCTGTTCTTTGACGATATCCACACCCGTTATCATCTCCGTGACCGGGTGTTCCACCTGTACCCGTGTGTTCATCTCGATAAAGTAGAAACCGCCGTCTTCGAACAGGAACTCGAAGGTGCCCGCTCCGCGGTAGCCGATTTCGATGCAGGCGTTGACGCAGGCCTCTGCGACCTGGTCGCGTAAATCCTGGGGGATGTCCGGTGCCGGTGCCTCTTCCAGCACTTTCTGGTGGCGGCGCTGCAGGGAACAGTCGCGATCACCGAGATGAATGGCGTTGCCCTGCCCGTCGGCAATTACCTGGATCTCGACGTGGCGGGGCTTCTGCAGGAATTTTTCCAGGTACACCACATCAGAGCCAAAGGCAGCGGCGGCTTCAGACTGGGTTACCTGTACGGAATTAATCAGTGCCGCTCTATTGTGGACAACACGCATCCCCCGGCCTCCGCCGCCTGCGGCAGCTTTGACGATGACGGGAAACCCGATCTCCCGCGCGATACTCAGGGTGCGCTCCTCGTCGTCGGTGAGGGGGCCATCGGAGCCCGGTACCGTGGGCACGCCCGCTTTCTTCATGGCATTAATCGCCGACACCTTGTCGCCCATCAGGCGTATGGTGTCGGCGGTGGGTCCGATAAACACGAATCCGCTTTTCTCCACCTGGTCGGCAAAGTCAGCGTTTTCCGCGAGGAAGCCGTAGCCTGGATGTATGCCATCGGCGCCTGTGACTTCGGCCGCCGCGATAATAGCGGGCACGTTCAGATAGCTCTCGGTGGAAGCAGGCGGGCCGATACAGACTGATTCGTCTGCCAGTAAGACGTGTTTCAGTTCGCGATCCGCCACGGAGTGGACGGCTACTGTGCCGATGCCCATTTCCCTGCACGCGCGGAGAATCCGCAGGGCAATTTCACCACGGTTGGCAATGAGGACCTTTTCCAGCTTGGCCATGTGCAGATCCCTGTCGATGCGTTGGTCGTTGCGTTGAACGTTACGTTGGACGTTGCGTTAGACGATGGAAAACAGCGGCTGGTCAAACTCTACCGGCTGACCGTTTTCCACCAGTATGGCTTCGATGGTGCCGGATTTGTCCGCTTCGATCTGGTTCATCATTTTCATGGCCTCGACGATGCACACGACGTCGCCCGCCTGGATGCTCTGGCCTACCTCAACGAAAGCCGCAGAAGTGGGCGAGGGTGAGCGGTAGAAGGTGCCCACCATCGGTGACTTCACGGTATGGCCGGCCGCCTGGGGCGCCGCTTCCGGGGCTGGCGCTGCGGCTGGTGCCGGTGCGGCTGCAGCCGGCACTGGTGCCGGGGGTGGTGCCGCATAGACCGGTGCCGGTGCGGCGGCCATGGCCATCGGTTGCGCACCGTTGCGACTGATGCGCACCGACTCTTCACCTTCCTTGATCTCGATCTCGTCGATATTGGACTCTTCGAGCAGTTCGATCAGTTTTTTGACTTTGCGAATGTCCATAGCTGTGCTCTCTGGCTTGCCTTCAGGAATTTTCGATCTGTTGCAGGGCTGCCTGCAGGGCCAATTCGTAGCCCTGGGCCCCCAGCCCGCAAATGACACCTGTGGCCAGCGCAGACAGGTAGGAATGATGGCGAAATTCCTCCCGGGCATGCGTATTGGACAGGTGTACTTCGATGAACGGAATGGCCACCGCCGCCAGCGCATCGCGCAGTGCGACACTGGTATGGGTAAACGCTGCCGGGTTGATCAGGATGAAGTTGACGCCCTCCTGGCGTGCCTCTTGAATGCGCTCCACCAGTTCGTACTCAGCATTGCTCTGCATGGCCAGCAGATGATGGCCCCCATCCTCGGCCAGTTGGGTCAGGCGCTGGTTGATCTCGTCCAGGGTGGTGCTGCCGTAAACCTCGGGCTCCCGCGATCCCAGAAGATTGAGATTGGGGCCGTGCAGAACAAGAATGGTGGCCATCTCAATGGCTCCGGGAAGGGCGTATTGGGCGGGATTCTGTCGGAAAAGCACTGCGCTGTCCACAGATGTGCCACAAACATGGTATTTTTTTGGATGTTAGGGTGATTTCGCTACCGGATCACCGAAGTTCGGAGGCTTTAGGTTTGCACTGTCAACACTGGCCTAAGTGCATGATTCGGTGGAAAAAATCAGGAAAATTGCCGCCAAAAGCAGGCAATTTCCTAGAAAGTAGCGGCAACTTCCCCTTTTTCGGTTGAAACGGCCTCAATGGCATCGAGCACGATCTGTTTGGTGAGAATTTGCGGTAGCACCAGCGGTTGCGCATCGGGGTTGGCGGGATACATGAGGTACAGCGGGATGCCATTGCGCCCGTGTCGCCGCAACAACTCGGCGATCTCGGCGTTGTGGTTAGTCCAGTCGGCAATCATATAGACCACGCCGCTGCTGGCGAAAGCCTCGGTCAACTCATCCGTCAGCAGCACGGCGGCCTCGTTCGCCTTGCAGGTGATACACCAATCTGCGGTGACATCCACGAAGACCGGCTTCCCCTCGGCGCGCAGGGTTGCCACGCCGTGATCCGACCAGGTGACCTTGTCGGCGGGCAATGCAGCGTTCGCCGTGCCCACGCTATCGATGCCGCGCACCGAACCCAGCGCCACGGCAGCAATCACGCAGGCTAACGCCATACCCTGGCGTATCCTGCGCTGATCCCAGAGCCACAGTCCCAGGGCGAGCATCAACGCACCGGCCAGAGCGGTGGTCATGGTATTGATGCCCGTCTGGCGACCGGCTACCCACAGCAACCACAGGGCGGTAGCGTAGAGCGGAAAAGCGAGAAATTCTTTCAGCGTTTCCATCCAGGGCCCGGGCTTCGGCATCAGGGCTCGCGCGGCGCCGCTATAGCTGAACAGGAGTAACGGCGCAGCCATGCCCGCGCCCAGAGCGGCAAATACTGTGAGGCCGATCAGTGGCGGCTGGCTGACCGCAAACCCCAGGGCTGTACCCATAAACGGCGCTGTGCAGGGGCTTGCCACCACCACCGCAAGCACGCCGGTAAAGAAACTGCCGGCAACACCGCCGCGGTTGGCGAGCCCGCTGCCCGCATTCATCAGGTTGCCGCCGAATTCAACCACTCCCGACAGCGACAGCCCCATCGCAATAAACAGGTAGGCGAGCGCGATCACAAAGCCCGGTGACTGTAGCTGAAATCCCCAACCAATGGCCCTGCCGGCCTGCTGCAGTGCTATCAGCAACGCCGCTACGAGCACAAAGCTCGCTATCACACCGGCGGTGTACACCCAACTGTGCAGGTGACGATCGTGGTCCGTGCTGCGCGCAAAGCTCAGTACCTTGAGCGACAAAATGGGAAACACGCAGGGCATCAGGTTGAGAATGGCACCGCCCATAAAGGCCAGCAACAGCATGTAAAGCAGGGATGTGCCGGCGGCGGAATCGCCGCTTGCTGTCCCGCTCTGGTCGCTGAGCATGCCCTGGGCACTGCGCTTCGCTGGTGCTGAAAGGGCGGTCACCGTGGCGTTGCCAAAGTCCACACTGAAAGACTGTTTGTGCGGCGGGTAGCACAGGCCGGCATCAGCGCAGCCCTGTGAGGTGACGGTCAATGTTCCCTGTTGCACAGGCCGCGCCGCCAGTAACTCAATATCGGCATCCTGGTAATAGACCACGACCTCACCGAAGTACTCATCGGTCTTTTCAAGGCCCGGAGGTAACTGCGGCTCTGTATCGACTCGCCCGCCGGCGTCTTCCAGTACAAATTTAAAGCGATGCTGGTAGAGGTAGTATTCGGGCGCGATCTGCCAGTACAGCCGCAGCCGCTGTTCATCGAGAACCTCGACTTCGAGCTTGTAAGCCTTGTCCACCGGCAGAAACTCTGCCTGGCCGCCGCCGAGCAGGGCCGTGCCACTGCCGCCAAAATCCTGCGCCCAGCCGGGGCTGTGTATGCTGAGTAGTAGGAACAGGCTGGCGAGTAGCAGGCGCATCGGGTCTCCGGGGGTAGATGAACGGGAGTTAGTCGCTGACCATGAATTGTAGCAAGACAGCAGGGCGGGAGGGATAGCCCCTCGCACTATGATTGCAGGGCAGGGTGTTACTATACTGGGACGCCATCGACGCTGAATAGTTTCTTTAAGGAGGCGCAATTGCCCGCCAGGTTTTTCGGCACCCTGTTTGCCCTGTATGTCAGTCTGCCGCTCTCGGCCCAGCCACAACTGGCGGTACACGGCGCCTGGGTGCGCGCCCTGCCGCCTACCCAGTCCAGTACCGCAGCCTACCTGACCCTGCACAATCAGGGCGATACC
Source organism: Gammaproteobacteria bacterium (assembly GCA_030426545.1). GTDB lineage: Bacteria > Pseudomonadota > Gammaproteobacteria > Pseudomonadales > Halieaceae > Marimicrobium. Next base: position 2,012 of record JAUHYL010000098.1, on the reverse strand, counting down.
GCGTACACAGTCGTGTCGGGCAGTAGCCCTATCGCGGAATCTGTGGAGATACACACCACACGCGAGATCGATGGCATGCTGCGCATGCAGCAGTTGCCGCAACTTACTGTGGCTCCGGCCAGTACGTCGGAACTCCGCCCGGGGGGCACTCACCTGATGTTGCTGGGCCTGGCCCGCATGCCCGCGGCCGGCGAAGAGGTGACGCTGTGTCTGAAATTGGCATCCGGCGATGAGGTCTGTACAGTAGCGCCGGTGCGCAAGGGCGGTGCCGGTGATGGAGCTGGCGCCCATCACCATCATTGACTGAGTCCGATCTATGAACACTGTAACCGATAAGCTGGCCGACTGGCGTGACATTGCTGCCGAGTACCTGCCGCGTGGTGGAATTGTTGGTGCCCTGCTGGCCGTGATTGGCCTGTACCTGCTGATCACCGTGCTTCTGGGCATGTACTGGAGTGCTTCTCCGGGCGGGTTCGACGTGCAGGAGCTAACGGCAGAGCTGGTGGTGGAAGAGGGTGGAACCGTGGTCACCGGGTCCGTCACAACCGCCACCCTGATCGGTGTGATGGAGACGTTGTTGGACAAGCCCGGCGGTTTCCAGCGCAACGACCGCTTTCCACCCGGCGTGTGGCTGGACAATATGTCGAACTGGGAATACGGCGCCCTGATCCAGTCGCGGGATCTGGCGCGAGCGCTGCGCGAAGTGTTCAGTCGTTCACAGTCCCAGTCCACGGAAGACAAGGATCTGGCCCAGGCTGAGCCGAACTTCAATTTCAACGCCGAGAGTTGGATCTTTCCTGCTTCGGAGTCCGAGTATCGTTCCGGACTGGAGTATGCGCGCCGGTACTTCAAGCGCTTGTCGGACACCCAGTCACCGGAGGCGCAGTTTTTTGCGCGCGCTGACAATCTCGCGTACTGGCTGGCAACCGTTGAGACCCGGCTGGGCAGCCTGTCCCAGCGGCTGAGCGCCAGCGTGGGTCAGGAGCGCGTCAATACAGACCTGGCAGGCGACGACGTGGCCACCCAGTCAACGCGTACACCCGACGAACAGCTGGTGCGCACCCCTCTGTTTGAAATCGACGATGTGTTTTATCAGGCGCGTGGGTCCTCCTGGGCACTGATTCAGTTTCTGAAGGCGGCCGAGGTGGATTTCGCGGAGGTGCTGGCGAAGAAAAATGCCCAGGTCAGCCTGCGCCAGATTATTCGCGAGCTGGAGGGCACGCAGGACTTTGTTTGGAGCCCGGTGATTCTCAATGGCAGGGGGTTCGGTTTTGTCGCCAATCACTCGCTGGTGATGGCCTCTTACATCAGCCGGGCCAATGCCGCGATCATTGATTTGCGTGAGCTGCTGTCGCGCGGTTAGAGATTCTATGACGATAGGTTGTGCCGATCGGCTGTTGCTATCGCGACAGGCTGCAACGACCGGCGCAGGGTCTGCTTATTGCGTCCGGTAGCGCAGGCGCGTGCCGGTATCCAACGACAGTCGAATTTCTTCCGCGCTCAGCTCGGCGGGGAAGTAGGTGCCCGAAAGCTTGGCGTCCAGCAGGCTGGCGCCCTCCAGATTGGTGTTGCGAAAGTCTATGCCGCTGAGATCGGCGTTGCGAAAATAGGAATCCCGGAAGTCCAGGTTGTCAGCATTCATGTTCCGCAGGTCGCGTCCCCGGTAGTCTCCGCTTTTCAGTTCGCTGACGTCTAATTTGTCGCGTTGCTCATTAAACGCCTTAATGTCCTCGTTGCGCAGTAGCTGGTATAACGGATCTTGCTTGATGACGGGCTTGTTCATAGCGCTACCTTCTCAAATCGAAACAGGAATGCCCCCGAAGCGGCGGACCGGTGTGAATGTGTATCAGCGGTAGCTTATGACAGAATCGGGGTGCAAGCCCAGCCCCCGAGGCGCTTCGCAACTTTCGCTCTCTTGCAAAACAGGCCTGGAGTTTGGCAGCACAGACTTATCTTGGGTTTCTACTGACCCGCAACTGGCGCGATACCGCCAACGGCGTGGAGCTGGAATT
>JAUHYL010000140.1 GCA_030426545.1 Gammaproteobacteria bacterium | reverse complement strand
GCGTCCAGCCTGCGGGGTGCCGGTGTTGATCTACTGCTATTTGCAGGGGGCGACGGCACGGCGCGTGATGTGCTTGATGCGGTCGGTGAGCAGCTACCGGTACTGGGAATCCCCGCGGGCGTGAAAATGCACTCGAGTGTGTTTGCGCTTTCACCGGAAGCGGCGGGGGAACTGCTGCTGCAACTCGTTAACGGCCGCCTGGTTGGCCTGCAGCGGGCCGAGGTCAGAGATATCGATGAAGAGGCCTTTCGCGAGAACGTTGTGCGCAGTCGTTTCTATGGCGAGCTGCTGGTCCCGGCCGAAAACCGCTATCTGCAACACACCAAGACAGGCGGGCGGGAGGACGCCAGTCTTGTCGCCGCGGATATCGCCGCATGGTTCAGCGAGACAATGCAGGCGGGGCGTACCTATCTGCTTGGCCCCGGGTCGACCACGGCCGCCGTTGCCGCCGAGTTAGGTCTGGAGAAAACGCTGCTCGGCGTCGATGTGATGCGCGATGGCGAATTGATCGCGCGGGATGTTGACGAGCAGCAACTGCTCGCGTTACTGGCGGATAGCGCCGACAACGCAGAGATCATAGTGACCGCCATCGGGGGTCAGGGGCATGTCTTCGGACGCGGCAACCAACAGCTCTCGCCGGACGTGATTCATGCCGTGGGTGTGGACAATATTCGCATTGTTGCTGCCAGGTCCAAAATCGCTGCACTCGAAGGCAGGCCATTGCTGGTGGATACGAACGATGTGGAACTGGATCGGGCACTGCAGGGCCTGCACCCGGTGATCACCGGTTACGATGACCACATTCTCTACCGGGTGGGAGAGCCCTGGGCAGAATAGTGTGGACCTGGCGCTGAATGAAAGAGCAGGTAAGTGACGCACTGCCTGATACGAATGCTGGACGCGCTGTGCACGGCTGCGCGTAACTGGGCGATATTGCTGTGCAGCTCTTCCTCTACACTGGGTGGCACGTCACTGGCTTCGCAATCGTTCAGATGCAATTCGGAGCGTGAGGTGAGCAGCAGAAAACTGCGCTGTGTCAGTACCGCCTGGTCCAGCGCTTCACGCCCTATGACGTCGTCAAACCTCAGGTAGTCCTGCTCGGCCAGCCAGATCATCGTGCTGAAGCAGGCGTCGAAACGCGGGTGATGGAGGCCGAACTCGTCTGGCTCGTCCGGCCCGCTGACGTCCTCCACGTAAAGAATGACCTTGCGTGGAAAGCTCCGGTACAGATGCAGAAAAATGCCCGCCACATCGCGGTAGAAGTCTTCGATGTGCAGGTCCGCCATACTCCAGGGCCTGTAGTTCGGTGGGAGCGGCTAGTGTACGCTATGCCTATTGCGCTAGCCAGAACGCGGCGTGAGCGCACGGATCGTGCGGGATCAAAACCGCTAACCGGGAGAGAGAGGTAACCATGAAAGACGATGAACAGTGGCGCGACAAGCTGACCGACGAAGAATTTCAGGTGTGCCGGGGTAAGGGCACCGAACGCGCGTTTACCGGGGAGTACTGGGATTGCAAGGAACCGGGTGTCTATCACTGTCGCTGTTGCGGCGAACCGCTGTTTGACTCCGGTACCAAGTACGATTCCGGCAGCGGCTGGCCCAGTTTTTACCAGCCCGCATCCGCCGACGTTATTGATGAAGAGCGCGATACTGCCCACGGTATGATTCGCACCGAAGTCATGTGCGCCAAATGCGGCTGCCACCTCGGGCATGTGTTCGAAGATGGCCCACAGCCTACAGGGCTGCGCTACTGTATCAACAGCCTGTCGATCAAGCTGGAGCCGGAAGCGGGAAGTTAGCAACGATGGGATATTCGCTAACGCCCGGCGCGCAGACCTGAAAACAAGTCACGCTGGGTAGCCGGGCGTAGCGTAAAGATGGCGTCCCCTAGGGGGTTCGAACCCCTGTTACCGCCGTGAAAGGGCAGTGTCCTAGGCCACTAGACGAAGGGGACGCGGCTCTCTCTTTCGAGAGGCGCGCATTGTAGGAAGCGGCGCATTCTCCGTCAAGCCCCCGCCGCGGATTTTGCCTGGATTTTTACTGTAAGTTCAGCAGCTTAGCGCGTGCTTGCCGAAGGTCGAGCGTTTCGCCCCGCGCGGCCGCCTGCTGGCGCTGCTCCTCCAGTTGCTGGTACTGCTCAATTTCTTCGTCGGGCATCAGGTGCAGGCACTCTCCGCCAAGAAACCACAGCAACTGGCGCGGAAAGACCGGCGCCAGTTCGGGATAGGTGGTGAACAGCCGATGCACCAGGGCGGGACCGGCGCCGTAAAGTTCAGCAGGCGCTTCGCTCAGCTGTCCGAACGCATCGGTCAGCTCACGCAGTGGATCGTCTTCGGGTAGGTGGTCGACACGCTGTACAAGGTCGCGACAAAACTCCTTTAACAGGCCCAGGCAGTGATCCAGGTATTGCTCGTCATTCATGGCGGTCTGCTTTCGTCGGTAATTGCCCCGGGCCGGTGCAGTGCATGGCCCGACTGATGTATGGGCGGTGTCGTTAGCGCGCGGAAATACGAGTACAATGGCGCGCTTTCCATCCATCAGGTTTCCTGGGGCGAGATGATACCAGCACTAAAAATTGAAAACCTGCACAAGGTGTACGACGACGGCTTTGAAGCGCTCAAAGGCATCGACCTGGAGGTCAATCAGGGCGACTTTTTCGCACTGCTGGGCCCGAACGGCGCAGGCAAATCGACAACTATCGGCATTATCTGTTCGCTGATCGCCAAGACCCAGGGTCGGGTGGAAGTCTTCGGGGTGGACATCGACAGGGACTTTGCCGCTGCGAAAAAATTCATCGGGATCGTGCCGCAGGAATTCAACTTCAACCAGTTTGAGAAGGGCATCGATGTCGTGGTGAACCAGGCCGGGTACTACGGCCTGCCTTTGGAGCTGGCGAAGCAGCGCGCAGAAAAGTATCTCAAAGCGCTGGGCATCTGGGACAAGCGGGAAATTCA
>JAUHYL010000139.1 GCA_030426545.1 Gammaproteobacteria bacterium | reverse complement strand
TCAGGCACAGCCCAGGGGAAGAGATGAGTATGTTAACGCTTTACGGCACCAGCGCCTGCCACCTGTGCGAACAGGCGGCCGCTATGCTGCGCCAGGCAGGTGCGGACTTCAGCGAGGTTGATATCAGTGAATCAGATGCGTTGTTTGAGCGCTATGGCTTGCTGATACCCGTACTCAGGGCGCAACAGGGCGAGGAACTCAACTGGCCGTTCAGTGAGGCCGAACTACAGCAGTTTCTCGCCGCCAGTCGGCCGGGCACCTAGTCTTCCTTGCCGACGCGCACGGCCAACACGTCGCAGCTCGCGCCGTGCAGCACACCATTGGCGGTAGATCCCATAAGCAGTGCCAGACCGTAGCGCCCGTGGCTGCCCAGGACAATCAGGTCGGCGCCCAGCTCTTCAGCCATAGCGTGAATCTCGACTTCTGGTCGCCCCAGCACGATGTGCTGACGAGCGGCATCAATGCCGTGCTTCTGGGCGAAGCGCTGCAACTGCTCGTTGGCCTGCGTCTGTATTTCTTCCTGCAGACCAGAGAAGTCCATGGGAATATCAACGCCATAGGCAAAGCTCAATGGCTCAATGACATGCACAATGTCCAGAGTGGAGTCATTATTGGCTGCGATAGCCTGCGCTCGCGCGGCGACCTGGTTGGATTCGTCACTCAGATCGATGGCGACCAGAATTTTGGTGTAACGCGACATGGCAAACTCCTCGCTTTCCCTGTTAGATGGGTCCTAGTTATAGCATAGAATGCGGCACGGGCAATGCCGCCCGCAGCGCATGTTGATCTGTATCAGGAAGCACTGATGTGAAGTACCTGTTAATTCTGTTCATTGTAGCCCTGGCGATAGCACCGCTAACTCACTTTTTACCGAGTAAGCGCCAGCGCCAGCAGGCGAGAATGCGCGAATACGCCGCCGTGCACGGTTTGTTCGTTGAATTTCGCGATTTGCCGGCCATACCTGCTCAGCTGCCCACCCGACGCAAGTCACGTGCAGAGCAGGCCATTTATTACGGTAAACGACTCAAGCCCTCTCGCGCCGAACCGCGACCGCGCAGAGCGTGGTTGCGCGAAGATGGTGGCTGGAGAGGTGTGGAGCGGCGCTGGCTGGTACCTGATGTGGTGCAGGCCGTGCCAACGGCTGTCGAGGCGCTCAGTATCGATGAAGGGTCTTGCGGAGTGTACTGGCATGAAGCCGGCGAAGAGGGCGATGTGGCGTTGATTGTGGCTGCACTGGAGCGCTGGGAGCAGTCCTTGATATCGCCCTGAAAGGAACGTAAATGGGCGCTGCGGCAAGCCTAGATATCACGATTTTCCTTGACCGGGAGCAGATGCCGACATATATATGCCCCTTTTTGTCGCCGGCCCTCTCCAAGAATAGCGGGCCAGAAAAGTCCTTAGATAGCAGGAAATGATGGGTAAATCACTAGTAATTGTAGAGTCACCTGCCAAAGCCAAGACCATAAACAAGTACCTCGGTCCGGATTTCGTGGTCAAATCCAGTGTGGGTCATATCAGGGATCTGCCTACGGCTGGCAGCAGTACGGGTGCGGTGGACCCGAAAGAGCGCGCCGCGCAGGCGGCTATCACGCGCAAGATGGCGCCGGAGGAAAAAGCCGCCCATAAAAAGAAGAAGTCCCGAGAACAGCTGATCCGGCGTATGGGCATAGACCCGGAGCATGGCTGGAAGGCCCAGTACCAGGTGCTCCCCGGCAAGGAGAAAGTGGTCAATGAGCTGAAAAAACTGGCCGAGAGCTCGGACGCCATCTATCTCGCTACCGACCTTGATCGCGAGGGGGAGGCGATTGCCTGGCACTTGCGTGAAGCCATTGGTGGCGATGACAGCCGTTACCAGCGAGTAGTGTTCAACGAGATTACCAAGAAAGCCATCACCGAGGCCTTCGAACACCCATCGCAACTGGACCAGGACAGGGTAAACGCCCAGCAGGCCAGACGCTTCCTTGATCGGGTTGTGGGTTACATGGTCTCGCCATTGCTTTGGGCCAAGGTCGCCCGTGGGCTCTCGGCCGGCCGGGTGCAGTCGGTGGCGGTACGCCTGATAGTCGAGCGTGAACGGGAGATTCACGCTTTTATTCCCGAAGAGTACTGGGAAATTCATGCGGACCTGGCCACGGGCGCGGGAGAGGGTCTGCGTTTTCAGGTGCGCAAGCACAAGGGTGCGAACTTCCGCCCCGGCGACGAGGACGCTGCGTCAAAGGCGACTGCCGAGCTGGAGGCGCTGCCCTATCGGGTGAGTGGTCGTGAAGACAAGCCCACGCGCTCCAAACCTCCGGCACCCTTCATTACGTCCACCCTGCAGCAGGCGGCGAGCACGCGGCTGGGCTTCAGCGTTAAAAAGACCATGATGCTCGCACAGCGCCTTTATGAGGCCGGTTACATTACCTATATGCGAACCGACTCGACCAATCTCAGCGCAGATGCAGTCGCGGCTTGCCGCGATTATATTGCCGGTAACTTTTCCAAGCGCTACCTGCCTGATACGCCCAACCTCTACTCCTCCAAGGAAGGCGCCCAGGAAGCTCATGAAGCGATCCGACCCTCGGACGTTAATGTGTTGCAAACATCCCTGAAGGGCATGGAGCGTGACGCCGAGCGTCTGTACGAGTTGATCTGGCGTCAGTTTGTAGCTGGGCAGATGCCTGCCGCCGAATACACCGCGACGACTATCACCGTCACCGCCGGCGACTACGAACTCAATGCCAAAGGCCGCATCATCCGCTTCGACGGTTATACCAAAGTGCAGCCACCAGCAGGTCGCAAAGGCGATGACACGGTGTTGCCTGACGTCAATGAAGGTGACGCGCTTTCGCTCAAGCAACTGGAGCCGGCCCAGCATTTTACCAAGCCTGCTCCGCGTTATGGCGAAGCCAGCCTGGTACGGGAACTGGAAAAACGCGGTATCGGTCGTCCGTCCACCTACGCCTCAATTATTTCGACAATTCAGGATCGCGGTTACGTGCG
>JAUHYL010000097.1 GCA_030426545.1 Gammaproteobacteria bacterium | reverse complement strand
GCCTGGCGTCAACTGCTGGCCAGTAGTTCCCCGAGCAGCGATTCGTGTACCTGCTGTTGGCGCGCCATCCGCAGGCGCTGTGCACTGACGATGGCATGCAGCTCGTCCAGTGCCTGGTCAAAGACATCGTTGACCACCAGAAAATCGTTCTCGATGTAATGTGAGATCTCTTCGATCGCCTGGCTCATGCGGTTGGCGATGGTAGCGGCATCGTCCTGCCCACGCCCGGTGAGCCGCTGCTCCAGGGTCGCCCTGGAGGGAGGCGCAATGAAAATGCCGATGGTATCGGGAATCAGCCGCTTGACCTGCTGGGCCCCCTGCCAGTCGATTTCGAGGATAACGTCCCTGCCCTGGTCGAGCTGTTGCTGCACCCACACCTGCGAGGTACCGTAGAAATTGCCAAAGACCCTGGCATGCTCTAGAAAATCGCCGCGCTCCATCATGGAAGCGAACTGCGCTTCGTCGACAAAGTGGTAGTTTACGCCGTCCACCTCGCCGGGGCGCATGGCGCGGGTGGTATGTGAGACGGACACCAGGACCTGATCGCAGCGATCTGCCAGCGCGCTCACAAGGCTGGTTTTACCGGCACCGGAGGGTGCGGACACTGTATAGAGAGTTCCTCGGCTCATTGAAAACCTTCTGTGTGTTTACCCCTGGGCACGACCTGCTGCCGCCATTTTATTCAATGTTCTGTATTTGCTCGCGCATCTGTTCAATCAGAACTTTTAGCTCTACCGCGCTTAGCGTTGTCGTTGCCGACTGTGATTTGGAAGACAGGGTGTTGGCCTCGCGGTTCAGCTCCTGCATCAGAAAATCCAGTCGACGCCCGCAGGGACCCCCTTTCTCCAGGGTCCTGCGCACCTCCTGCACGTGCGCTTCCAGCCTATCCAGTTCCTCGTCCACGTCCGCCTTTTGTGCCAGGTAGACCAGCTCCTGTTCCAGGCGATCCTGGTCGATGTCCGCGTTGAGCTCGGCCAGGCGCGACAGAATTTTGTCATGCTGTCGCTGCCTGAGATCCGGCAGGATGTCGCGGGTTGCCGCCACATGCGATTCCACCTGATCCAGTCGATCCTGAATAAGGCCGGCCAGTTTCTCGCCCTCTCGCTGACGCGCTGATTTCAGGCTGTCCAGCGCGCTGGCGAACAGGACGTGCGCCTGTTGCTGCAGCGTCTCCTCGGACACCTGCGGTGTGCCATACACGCCGGGGAATTGCAGCGCCCGCAGCGGATCAACCGGCACCGCTTCACCGCTGTGCTTGCGCACCAGATCCGCGGCAGTCAGCAGCGCCTGTAATCGCGATTCGTTGATCGCCATTTGGCCTGAATCACCCGTTTCGGCCTGCAGCCGAAAGTGGCATTCCACCTTGCCCCGCGCCAGCGCGGCAGAGAAGGTATCGCGTAATTGCGGCTCCAGGGCACGTAACATGTCCGGTAATTTGAAGCTGCAGTCCAGGTAGCGGTGATTGACCGAGCGCAACTCCAGCGTCAGCACACCCTGTGGCGTGCTGGTGCTCTCCCTGGCGAAGGCAGTCATACTGTGAATCATCGAGTGACGGGCATGCGTGAACAAAAACAGGGCAAAGAGTGTAGCAGCTTGTCAGTGCCGCATATAGCAGCGGGCAAGCACGGAGCGCGCTTAACGTCAGGGTCGCGCCTGGCCCGCGAAATTCGATTGCGACCCGTCCCCTCACAGGGCGCTGTCGCGTATACTCTGCCCGGTCAAAACACCCCTGAAACCAGCACGGAGCTAACATGCAGCGACCCAGCGGCCGCAAGCCCGAACAACTGCGCGACATCAGTATCACCCGCAACTTCACCTGCCATGCCGAAGGCTCCGTCCTGGTCTGCTTCGGCGATACGCGCGTTATCTGCACGGCGTCCGTGGAAGAAGGTGTGCCACGCTTTCTGCGTGGCCAGGGCAGCGGATGGGTGACCGCCGAGTACGGCATGTTGCCGCGTTCAACCGGCACGCGCATGGGTCGTGAAGCCGCGCGCGGCAAACAGGGCGGACGGACCGTAGAAATTCAGCGCCTGATCGGCAGGTCACTGCGCGCCGCCGTCGATCTGAAAAAACTGGGTGAACACAGCATAACCATCGATTGTGACGTGATACAGGCGGATGGCGGCACGCGCACGGCATCCATTACCGGTGCCTGTGTGGCGCTGGTAGACGCCATTAACTTCCTGCAGCGCGAGAAACGCATTGTGGATGACCCACTGTTGCAGATGATCGCCTCGGTTTCAGTGGGTGTTTACCAGGGGGTGCCGGTACTGGACCTCGATTATCCGGAAGACTCCGCCGCTGACACCGACATGAACGTGATTATGGGCGAATCCGGAGGCTTTATTGAGGTGCAGGGCACCGCAGAGGGTGCTCCCTTCGAGCGCGATGAGCTCAACGCCATGCTAGACCTGGCGGCACAGGGTATCGATGAGCTCGTGGCGCAGCAAAAAGCTGCGCTGGCGACTGGCTAATCGACAATGGCGTGTCGCCCGGCGTTTACGCCCATGCGGCACCGCCCCATCGGGTCAGAACTCGATGTCGTAATCCATGATAACCGGCGCGTGGCTTGAAAATTCGCGAACCTTGTAGATCGCGCCGTAATCAACAGAATAGCGCAGCCCCTGCGAGACGATATGAAAGTCTGTGCGCCAGCCGTTTTCCTCGCGGTTGCCGTCCGGCCACCAGGTGAATTCGTCCTGATCCGAATTGACCTCGCGAAACGCATCGATGTACCCGGATTCCAGCAGTTCATTCAACCACTGTCGTTCCTCCGCCAGGAAGCCGGAGACGGTACTGTTGCGCTCGGTGTCCTGCACATCCGCAGCCGTGTGGGCCAGGTGCCAGTTGCCGCAGATAATGAACTCGCGCCGTTTGTTGCGCACTTTTTGCAGGTGAGCGCCGAACAGGGAGTAGAACTCGTTCTTGCGTGCCTGTTGCTCAGCGTTGCCAGGCTCTGCTGATGGTGCCAGCAGGCAGGAGACACTGAGGTTTTCGTAGTCCGCCTGGATGTAGCGGCCTTCCATATCGAAATCAGCAAAGCCCAACCCGGTCATAATGGCTTTGGGAAGTTGACGGCAGTAGATGGCAACGCCATTGTCTTTGCCATCAATGTCGTCCAGAAAGTAGGCGTTGTACTCCTCCGGGAAAAATACGTTGTCCTGCAGGTCGTATTCCGAGCAACGCAAATCCTGGATGCAGACAAAATCGGCATCCTGCTCCCGCAGCCACTCGTAGAAACCCTTCTCGGCGGCGGCCTGTATCCCGTCAGCACTGAAGCTGATGATTCTCATTCATGGCTCCTTACTGGGAGAGCGTGTATTATGCCCGTGCCTGTGAGGCCTATTCGAATCGTGTAACAGGCATCTGGATAGCGGTGACGCACAGCACGGCAATGCTGCCTGATTTAGACGCCATTATTGTTACCTGATTACCATTCCATGATCAGAACCTGGTGTCAGTTTGACACCGGGCTACCCTGGTTGGCATATAGAAAGTGGCGTAAACCGGAACCGGCTATTCTAAAGCCAAAACCATCAAATACAATGCCTGCCTGAGGGGCGAGTGAGCGATGCAAGACTACCAGAAAGCATTCATTGAACTGGCTCGTCGTTACGAGGTGTTGAAGTTTGGCGAATTTACGCTCAAGTCCGGCAGGATCAGCCCCTACTTTTTCAACGCTGGCGCCTTTGCCACTGGCGGCGCCCTCGCCGCGCTTGGCCGCTGTTACGCCAGTCACATCGTTGAATCCGGCATAACCTTTGACGTGTTACTCGGGCCGGCCTACAAGGGCATCCCTCTGGCGGCCGCGACGGCGGTAGCGTTGGCGGATCATCACGGCATGGATGTGCCGTTTGCCTACAACCGCAAGGAAGCCAAATCCCATGGAGAGGGAGGGAATCTGGTCGGTGCGCCCCTGACCGGGCGGGTGCTGGTCATCGATGATGTCATTACTGCCGGAACCGCCGTGCGCGAGGTGATTGCCATGATAGAAGCCGCCGGCGCGGAGCTCGCAGGGGTCATCATCGGGCTGGATCGTCAGGAGCGTGGCAGTGCAGATTTGTCCGCCGTGCAGGAAGTCGAGCAGGCCCAGGGTGTACCTGTACTGGGGATCATACAGATGGCCCATATCATCGATTATCTGGAGGCCGGTGCCGAGGCTCCTCCGGGTGCGCTGGAAGCTATGCAGGATTACCGAAAGCGCTATGGCGTATGACCTTGTGCCGACAGACCGCAGGTCATATATTGCGGGCATGAATAAGAACTCCCTGATTTCCGGCGCGCTGGCGCTGGGCCTGCTGCTGCCGGCGGGCTTTGTTCAGGCGGATAAGCTGTACCGTTATCGCAATGCCGAGGGCAATGTCGTTGTGGACTACCAGGTCCCCGCTGAGTACGTGGCCAAAGGCTACGAAGTACTCAACGAGGAGGGAGTGGTGCTGCGCGTGGTGCCGCGAGAGCTTACCGAAGAGGAAAAGAAGCAGGCCAACGCCCAGAAGAAGCTGGAAGAAGCGGCCCGTGCCGAGGAAGAGCGCCTGCGCCAGTGGGACGAGAGCCTGATGCTGCGTTACAGCACCGTCGAGGATATCGAAGCTGCCCGTGAACGCGCGCTGGACAGCCTGCGTATTCGCATGAGCATACTGAAAGGCAATCGTCGGTCACTGAAGCAGAAGGTCGAGAACTACCAGGCGCAGGCGGCGGAAATTGAGCGCGCCGGTCACGAGGTTGATGAAGCGCGCCTGCAGGCCATCGCTGATCTGCAGAGCGAAATCGCCGCAACAGACCGTGCCATTCAGGATCGTCAGGGCGAAATAGAAAAAGTGTCAGCGTCGTATCAGGCCGATATCGAGCGTTTTCAGCAGCTGAAGGAATTGCTGGAGATGCGTCGAACGCTGACCAATAGATCGGGCTAGCGCCACAGCGATCAGGGCCGCGGCGGCGGCCAGAACCGTCAGATTCTCACCCTTGTAAACGTTAAAGCGATGTAACGGGGCGTTGGACTGCACTGAAACCAGATTTCAGTGCAGTGTGGTCAGGTACCCTGGCTGGCGTAAGAGGCGGGCTGCTTGCCTATCGGCTGGCTGACCGCGTCTCGGAAGAAACCATCCATCAGCACACTCCATTGCACGCCCCAGTCGGCGGTCGGTGGGCGTTTAAAGCCGCTGCGCACATACTGGGAGATTCTTCCCTCCGCAGCGCTCATCAACAGGTTGGCAGCGACCGGCAGCGGTGCCACCGGGCGCAGGCCCTCACGCATTTCGGCATCCCTCAGCACCTGGCGCAACTGGGTTTCGTAGCGATCGAACAGCTGCGCAACGCGTTGGTGCAGGCGCTCGGTCTCCCCTGCCAGGGCATCGCCCGTCAAAATGCGAGTGATACCCGGGTTGCGCTCCGCAAAGGCCAGCAACAACATCAGCATCTTCTCGCAACGCTTCGCCGCGGTCGGCTCTTCGGAGATGATGATGCTGACTCGGCTGAACAGCGTTTCCTCGATGAACTCGATAAGCCCTTCGAACATTTTGGATTTGCTGGGGAAGTGACGGTACAGCGCCGCCTCGGAAACGCCTACTTGCTTGGCCAGACCCGCGGTTGTGATGCGGTTGCCTGGACTGGCTTCCAGCATTTGCGCGAGTGCTTCTAGAATCTGCTGGCGCCGTTGAGAATTTCTCGGAGGCATAGTTGTCCACATCGAAGGGAAGTACAACTAATGCTAGCTGCTGTATTGAAAGGCTGCAATAAGTGCGACGCGAAAGAGCCCTGTTTTTTTATCGCATCTAACGCCGATTGGTGATCAGCGTGCCCATACCCTCGTCGGTAAACGTCTCCAGCAATACGGCGTGGGGTACCGTGCCGTCAATGATGTGCGCAGTGTTTACGCCACCCTTTACCGCATCCAGTGCGCAGCGGATTTTTGGCAGCATGCCACCGCTGATGGTGCCGTCCTCAATTAATGAGTCCACCTCTCCCGTTGACAGACCGGTGAGTATGTCACCCTTCTTGTCCAACAGGCCCTCGACATTGGTCAGCAGCATGAGCTTTTCCGCCTGCATGACTTCGGCCAGCTTTCCAGCCACCAGATCGGCGTTGATGTTGTAGGTGCTGCCGTCCGCACCGACGCCAATGGGTGCAATGACCGGGATGAAGTGGCTGGCCAGTATGACGTCCAGCACCGACGTGTCGATTTGATCCACCTCCCCCACGTGGCCAATGTCCACGATCTCAGGTGCGTCCAGCCCGGGCGTATAGCGGTTGACTTTGAGTTTACGCGCCCGGATAAGCTGGCCATCCTTGCCGGTTACGCCAATCGCATTGCCACCATTGCGGTTGATCGAGGCAACAATTTCCTTGTTGACGCTGCCGCCGAGGACCATCTCAACCACGTCCATGGTTTCAGCGTCCGTGACGCGCATACCGTCGAGGAACTCGGTCTTTATATTCAGCTTTTCCAGCAGCGCACCAATCTGGGGCCCCCCGCCGTGAACAACCACGGGATTCATACCGACAAGCTTCATCAACACCACATCGCGGGCGAAGCTTTCGTGCAGTTGCGGGTCGACCATGGCGTTGCCACCGAACTTGACCACGATAGTCTTGCCGGTGAAACGCTGTATGTAAGGCAGCGCCTCGGTGAGTACCTGGGCTACATTAAGCGCGGCGGCGCGATCCAGTGACATGTCTGCACCTGTGGGGTTGTGATCCGATCCGGGGGTGAATTAAAAGTTAAGTTCGACCTTCGGGTCAATGAGCGCAATCTGCGCGCGGAATTCGTCCTGAATCAGCGCCAGGTTTTCAGCGTTATCCGCCTCGAAGCGCGCGGTCAGCGCTGGCCCCGTGTTGGAGGCGCGGACCAGGCCCCAACCGTCGCTAAAATCGACGCGAATGCCGTCCATGGTATTGACCTTGCCGGAAGAAAAGTCCGCGTTATTGACAATCTTGTCGATCAGCTGAAATTTGTAGCCCTCGGCCACCGGTATGATGATCTCCGGTGTGCTGACCGTGTTGGGAAACTTGTCGACCGCCTCGTCCAGGGTGTCACCCTGGGTGCTCATAATTTCCGCCAGTCGGGCAGCGGCGTACATGCCGTCGTCAAATCCGTACCAGCGTTCGCCAAAGAAGATGTGGCCGGAGAACTCGCCGCCGAGCAGCGCGCCGGTCTCGCGCATCTTTTCTTTCATGAAAGCGTGCCCGGTTTTCCACAGTACGGGGCGGCCACCGTGGTGAGTGATTATGTTGGTCAGGTTGCGGCTGCATTTGACGTCAAATACCACGTCAGCACCGGGATTGCGGGATACCACGTCCTGCGCGTAGAGCATCATCAGCACGTCGGTACGAATGATGCGTCCACTGGAGGTTACGACCGCCAGGCGATCTCCGTCGCCGTCAAATGCCACACCGAAATCGGCCTCCTGCTCCTTCACCGTGCGCGCAAGGTCGAGAAGGTTGTGTTCGTTGCTGGTATCCGGTGGATGATTGGGGAAGGAGCCGTCGAGCTCACAGTATAACGGGATGACCTCGCAGCCCAGCTCGCGGAACAGCTCCGGGGCTATTTCACTGGTGGCGCCGTTGCCCGCGTCGATCACGATCTTCAGTGGTACCGCGATGGCGATGTCGTTCACCAGTTCGTCGATATAGGGCGGGATGACATCCTCGCGAACCAGGCGCCCATTGCCGCTGGCAAATTCTCCGGCGACGATACGATCGCGAATTTCCTTGATACCGCCTGCCGCAATGGTGTGCCGGTCGAGCACGATTTTCAGCCCGTTGTCGTCCGGCGGGTTGTGGCTGCCGGTGATCATAATCCCCGAGCGATACTCCAGGTGCTGTGTGGCGTAGTACAGCAGCGGTGTTGGGACTACGCCGATGTCGACGATATCGCGACCGGTCTCCATCAGCGCCCGGACCAGTGTCGACTTGATACGCGGGCTGGAGGCACGGCCGTCGCAACCAATGATCAGGGTGCCCTCGCCCAGTTCGTCGGCCATTGTTCCCACTGCCTTGCCAATGCTGCTAACCAGCTCATCAGTGAGCTCTGTGCGCGCGTTGCCGCGGATGTCATAGGCGCGGAAGATGTGCTCCGGCAGGCCGGAATCAGCCGCCGCCGCTTCTGCTGACGCTGCCTGGGCGTCGAGATCGAGATCCAGCCCCTCCTCCTCTAGCTCATCGTCCAGGATCGTCGTCGATTGAAACAGCGGGTTGGCCAGTTGGCTGTTCTCGATGGGATCTGCCTGCGGCGCCGCAGCGGGTGACGCAGCGGGCGCTTCGCTCTGGCGCAGGGCGCGCAACGTTGCCCGGCGCAACTGCCTGGCAATCACGACCAGCTCTGGCACCGCCAGGCTAAGCTCCGCCTTGCGATCTGCCCCGGCCATGATTTTTTCTACCTCGCCCGCCAGTTTGCGGGGGAACTGCAACAGAATCAGCGCCACTGCAGTCAGTGCCGCCATCACGGCGACGAGCAGCAGGAGGTACAGCGGCGTTTTGTTGATGGTCAGTTCCTCTACCAGCGCAGCGGAGGGCTGAAAAGCGACGCGCCAGGGCGATCCTTTCACGTCGGCATACCACAGCTCATCACTGTCGCCGACGCCGAATTTGGCAACCGTGTGGAAGCGATTGTTGTCGGAGCCGGGCTTATAGGGCTGCTCCAACTTGAAGCGGCCGGCGGTTTCGTTGGCAGATCGCAGCTTTTCCGTCAGCGTGTCGTTGTCGAACGTAATCAGGAGAATGGCCCTGAGATCGTCGTTGTCCGGGTGTTTTACCAGGTGTGCCAGTGAGGTCAGCCAGCGATCGTCGACCTTGTAGGATTCCGGGTCGGCGCTGCCACCCCTGCTTGCCTGGCGCACCAGGTCCAGCTCAATGTGGTTGCGCAGGTCTTCGCCGCTGGTGAAGTTGGCGGTGCCCATGTCATCCAGCGGGATAATGCGCAGGCCGATGGCCTCCGGAAAGAAACTCAACATAGTGGCTTCGAGCTGTGGCAGGCCGCTGTTTGAGTCGGGTGCCAGCGTGTCCCGTGCCAGCGAAGTCTCTGCACTGCTTTGCAGCCGTTGTCGCAGACTGGAAATGAAGTGTTGTACGTTGGTGGCTTGCTGCAGTGCATAGCCGGAGGCGATGTGATCGATGCGATCCTGCTGCAGCATCGGCTCGCGCAGGCTTATCAGGTAGACAAAGCTGAGCAGCAGGGGGATCAGGATCACCAGGGCCGCCCTGCTGACAATCTGACGCAGCGCGTTGCCTTGGGCGACAATACCCTGCGGATTGGCGGCACTTCTGCCGGGCTTTTCCCCGTCGCCCGACCGCTTCAGCAGCCCCTTCCCCAATTTCAGCTTTAGTGCCAACCTGACGCCCCGTTGTTTTTTCTTGAAATGATATTACATCGTACAGCCCGCTCATACGCACAAGTGGCGAATTCTCGTCTTTTTGACAGGCCGAAAGTGTGAGTATTCACGGGTCCGGGCTCAGTTTACGACCGGCAGTTGCCCGGCGACCAGGGCGATAATTTGTCTGGCGAGGTTTTCTTTGCTGGCCTGTGGCAGAGCCTGTTCACCCTCGGGCCACAGAACCGTGGCGGCGTTGAAATCACTGTTGAAGCCGATGCGCTCGTCGGAGACATCGTTGGCGATGATCATATCCAGGCGCTTGCGCAGCAGTTTCTCCCGGGCGTGTTCGATAACGTTGTTGGTTTCTGCGGCAAAACCGACGGTGAAAGGACGCGGTTCAGCAGCGGCGACCGAGGCGACGATGTCCGGGTTCCGCACCAGGCGCAGCGTCATCTCCTGATCACTTTTCTTGATTTTTTCACTTTGCCATTCTGCGGGCCGGTAGTCTGCCACCGCTGCGCAACCGATAAAGATATCGCAATCAGTCAGCCGCGCCATGCACGCTTCCAGCATCTCCTGCGCGCTGTTCACCGCTACGCGCTCCACGTGTTCGGGTGTGTCCAGGCGCACCGGGCCGCTAACCAGGATCGTCCGGGCGCCCGCCTCTGCCGCCGCGCGCGCCAGCGCGTAACCCATCTTCCCCGAGCTGTGATTGGAGATGTAGCGCACCGGGTCGAGCGCCTCACGTGTAGGGCCTGCGGTGATCAGTACACGTTTGCCGGACAAAATGCCGGATTCGAACAGCGCTTCCGCGGCTTCGGCGATGGTGGCCGGTTCTTCCATGCGCCCCGGCCCGATATCACCACAGGCCTGTAAGCCCTCGGCGGGCCCGATCATTTTCATGCCCCGCTCAAGCAGTGTGGCCACGTTCCTGGAAGTTGCAGGGTCGCGCCACATCTGTTGGTTCATCGCGGGTGCCAACAGTATCGGCGAGGGTGTTGCCAGCGCCACCGTGGTCAGCAGGTCATCCGCGCGGCCCGCAACAAGGCGCGCGAGTAAATCCGCCGTTGCCGGCGCTACAACCAGCAGGTCGGCCCAGCGCGCAAGCTCAATGTGGCCCATGCCCTGCTCCGCTTCGGCATCGAGCAGGTCAGTGTGGACTGGATTGCCGGACAACGCCTGCAGAGTAAGCGGCGTGATGAACTCCTGCGCGGCGCCGGTCATGATGACTCTTACCCGGGCGCCCCTCTCCTGCAGTTGCCGAATCAACTCGGCGGACTTGTAGGCAGCTATTCCGCCGGTGACCCCTAGCAGAACATTGCGATTGAAAAGATGTGCCATTTGGCAGCCCGAGCTGGGAGGATTGAGAAAGTGGGAAGATACCACCGACAGGGATGGTTTTACACCGAGCGCCGGGCGCCGGGAAGCATGGAGGATACCTGCATGAGTGCAGTGCAACGGGTGCCGCAAGAAGGTCCTCGGGACAAACTAATCGACCGCGGCGCGATGGCCCTGGACGACGCGGAACTGCTCGCCGTGCTGCTGCATACTGGCTACCGCGACTGCAGCGCGCTGGACCTCGCGCGCCAGTTGCTTGCAGAGTTCGGCGGCATCGGTGGCCTTGTTCGCGCCGAGCAGTCCCGCCTCCTGGCTTGCACCGGCATCGGGCCCGCAAAGTACGCGCAGCTGCGCGTTGCGGTGGAGCTGGCACGGCGCCAGGCCCTGCAGACAGTGTCTGCTGGCGACGTCCTGAGCAGCCCGGACGCGACGCGACGTTTCCTGCAGTACCACCTCGGCGGCCACAACCGTGAAGTGTTCTGCTGTCTTTTCCTCGACAGCCAGCATCGTGTGTTGCGCTGTGAGGATTTGTTCTACGGCACACTGGACGGCGCGGCGGTCTATCCGCGGGAGGTGGCGGTGCGGGCCCTGCAGAACGGCGCGGCGGCGTTGATATTCGCCCACAATCACCCTTCCGGCGTCGCCGAGCCCAGTGTAGCGGACAAACGCATTACCGAGCGGCTTTGCCAGGCGCTCTCGCTGTTGGACATCCGTGTGCTGGACCACATTATTGTCGGCCGTGGTGGCGAGTATTCCTTTGCGGAGAATGGCCTGCTGTAGAGCGAAACCCATTGCGGGCTCCCCGGCCATTACCTTGCCTTGGCAAGGGGGTTCTGGTATAAAGTCGCGCTCTGCGCGGCCCGGGGCCTATTCTGGCGCCGTCCAGCGCAATCGAAAGCACCACTAACTAATTGAAAAGCCCCAAATTTTTGGGAGAGCGAGTACCATGGCCAGAGTATGTCAGGTGACCGGTAAACGTCCGGTTACCGGGAACAACGTTTCACACGCGAAGAACCGTACCCGTCGTCGGTTTCTTCCCAACTTGCATCAGCACCGTTTCTGGCTGGAGTCAGAAAAGCGTTTTGTCACGCTGCGTGTGTCGAGCAAGGGTATGCGTATCATCGATAAAAAGGGCATCGAGCAGGTACTCGCCGATATTCGCGCCCGTGGCGAAAAGGTTTAAGGGAGAGGAACGATGAGAGAAAAGATCAGGATGAACTCCTCCGCCGGCACAGGTCATTTCTACACCACTGACAAGAACAAGCGCACCACGCCGGACAAGCTTGAAAAGAAAATGTATGACCCCGTGGTACGTAAGCACGTGATGTACAAGGAAGCCAAGATTAAGTAATCGCCCCATGTGGCGTTGCAGGCTTGCTCAGGAACCCCGACATTGCTCGGGGTTTTTTGTGCCCTCCCCTTGCGTATCACCTGCTACCAGATCCCGTGGATAATCCGCTACCGTGCCTGAACTACCCGAAGTAGAAACCACCCGTCGGGGCATCGAGCCCCATTGCGTCGACCGCCGGATCGAGGCGGTGGTCGTGCGCCAGCCGGCCCTGCGCTGGCCCGTGCCCGGCGATCTCGCCGCGCAGTTGCACGGCCAGCGCGTCGAAGCGGTGGAGCGGCGCGCCAAGTACCTGCTGCTGCAGCTGGGCGACGGTACGCTGATGATTCACCTTGGCATGTCGGGTTCTTTGCGTGTGGTCGAGCCTGGCCTTGCCCCGATGACGCACGACCATATTGATATCGAACTGGAGGGAGGTATCTGCCTGCGTTTCAACGATCCGCGGCGCTTTGGCTCTTTTCATTACCTGCTGCCGGGTGCGCCGACGCCGCTGCTCGATCATCTCGGTCCTGAGCCCCTGTCCGAGGCATTTGATGGCGCGTACCTGTACCGCCGCTCCCGCGGACGCAGGGGCGCGGTGAAGAATTTCATCATGGACGGGAAGGTGGTTGTGGGGGTTGGTAATATTTACGCTAGCGAGGCCCTGTTCCTCAGCGGTATCCGCCCGGGACGAGCCGCGGGGCGTATCTCGGCCGCCCGCTACGACGCGCTGGCGAACAATGTAAAGCGAGTACTTACTTCGGCTATAGAGCAGGGCGGTACTACACTTCGGGACTTCGTAGGGGGTGATGGTAAGCCGGGCTATTTTGCCCAGAAACTGCTGGTGTACGGGCGTGCCGGAGAGCCCTGCAGGCGCTGCGGCGCCACCCTGAGGGAGGTGCGACTGGGTCAGCGCAGCAGTGTTTACTGCATAGAATGCCAGCGATGAACAGGCTACACTTCAAGGTTCAGGGGAACGTAAACGGGTAAAAAAACCCGGGGGTATCACTATGAAAATAATGACTGGCGCGCGTCGCGCCGTTGCGGCCGTGCTCATCGCCTGTATGTTGCTGCCGCAGACACTGCTGGCGCAGGACGCCATCGACGAGAGTCCCAATGAGTTTGCCATGGTTGGCGATCTACTGGTGGCGAGGCCCATTGGCCTGGTCATGGTAGTTGCCGGCACAGCAACCTGGTTGGTCAGCCTGCCGTTCACGCTGTTGTCTGGCCATGCCAGTGAAGCAGCCGGCACCTTGATCGGCGGCCCCGTCGAAACCACCTTCATGCGCTGTCTGGGCTGTCGGAATACCGGCTATACCCATAAAGATATCGAGCTTGCGCGCAAGAAGAGTGCCGAGGCGGAAGCTGAAGCCGAGGCCGAGCAGGCAGAATCAGACGGCTGAGCGCGCTACTGCGCGCTATTCACTTACCGCTGAAGCATGTCTCCAGTGCCTGCGCCACCGGCGCGGGTACGAAGGGCGTTATGTCGCCACCCATGGATGCGATTTCTCGTACCAGGGTGGATGAGATAAACGACAGGTGTTCGGAGGGCGTAAGAAAGATGCTCTCAAATTCAGGGAACATCGCCCGGTTCATGTTTGCCAGCTGAAACTCGTATTCGAAGTCTGCCACCGCCCGCAACCCACGCAATACGCAGCGCGCACCCTCCGCCCTGGCAAACTGCGTCGTCAGGTTGCTGAAGCCCTTTACCTCTATGTTGTCCAGGTGGTTTAACGAGGCCTCGCATAAGGCGATGCGCTGCTCCAGGGAAAACAGGGGCGTTTTCCGCTCGCTGTAGGCAATCGCCACGATGACCCTGTCAAAAAGGCTGGCTGCCCGCTCTACCAGATCGACATGGCCGTTGGTGATCGGATCGAATGTGCCGGGGTAGATGACGGTCTCGGTTTTCATAGCTGCGCCTGGATTGTTGGATTTGACGGGGATGTGTTGTCCGTTTGAGTTGGCAAGGGAGCTCACCGCCACTCAGGTCAGGGTTGCTCGATGCTAAACAATTTGGCCCGGGCCGACAACGCGCCTGGAGACACACGCTTTTCAGTCGTCGAAGGCGTAAAGCCTCACATAGACCCCACCTGCTCGCTTCTCTCTGTGCAGCCGCCAGTTTCCGGGTACCTCGGGAGCAGGTTGGGCCGCGCCGGTCTCCACGTAAACCAGTGCGCCGGGAGCCAGGTGATTGAAGCGGTGCAAAAGTGCGCAGGTCTCGGTCGCCAGTTCATCGGTGAAAGGAGGGTCAACAAACACGATATCGTAGGGTCGTCGCGCTTCTTGCAGAAAAGCATGTGCAGACTGTGCGTGGCAGGTGCTGCGGTCTGCTGCCGACAGCGTTTGGAGGTGTTTGGCAATCTGGGTGATAGCAGGCTGCGCTGTGTCGACAAAGTCACAGTGCGCTGCACCGCGCGACAGTGCCTCCAGGCCCAGTGCGCCGCTGCCGGCAAACAGGTCGACGCAGTGTGCATCATGAATGTGCGGTGCGAGCCAGTTGAACAGGGTTTCACGCGTGCGATCAGAGGTGGGCCGCAGCCCGTCACCCGGCGCGAACTGTAGCTTTCGCCCACGCCATGCGCCACCGATGATACGCAATTGGCCCTGCGGTCTGCGCTTGCCTGCTGTCGCCATTTCAATGGGTAATGTAAAGAATGATAGGATAGGCGCCTTCGTCGGCGCTCCGCCGCAAACACTCTACCAGAAGATGTATGAGATTTTTCAAACGCAAAAAACAGGCGGAGGAAACGCCAGACACGGCTGCCGAGGCCGCCGGTAGCCCTGAACCAGAGGGCGCCGCATCACCGCCCCCGACGGAAGACGTTGCCGTCCCTGCCCCGTTATCTGAGGTGGCTCTCACCGAAGTGGACGCTGCGGTGCCGTCGCAGGATGCAGAAGGCACAGCGCCGACTGAAAAGCACGCGCTGCCCGAGGACAACCCTTCACCGGACTCGACAGACATCACCGCGTCAGCGGGCGGTGAGCAGCCCGCGCAGGGCAGCGAAGGGTTTTTTGCCCGCTTGCGTCGCGGCCTCGGTCGTACGAGCGACAACCTGGTGCAGGGTGTGGGCAACCTGTTCCTGGGCCGGAAAGAGATCGATGCCGAGCTGCTGGAGGAGTTGGAATCGCAGTTGTTGCTTGCCGACGTGGGTGTGGATGCAACGGTGGACATTATCGATCGTCTTACCCAGCGCGTCTCGCGCAAGGAGCTGACCAGCCCCGAGGCCCTGCAGCAGGCTTTGCAGGAAGAACTGTTGGACATCCTGCGTCCCTGTGAGGCGGCGCTGGAAGTCGGCAGCCAGCAGCCTTTCGTCATTCTGATGGTCGGTGTTAACGGCGTCGGCAAAACCACGACCATTGGCAAGCTGGCCAGGTATTATCAAGGGCAGGGCAGATCCGTCATGCTGGCCGCTGGCGATACCTTTCGTGCCGCTGCCGTGGAGCAGTTGCAGGTATGGGGTGAGCGCAATGACGTGCCGGTGGTCGCGCAACACACTGGCGCGGACAGCGCGTCGGTGATTTACGACGCGCTGCAGGCTGCGCAGGCAAGGCAGGTAGATGTGCTTATCGCCGATACCGCTGGCCGCCTGCATAACAAGGACAACTTG
>JAUHYL010000096.1 GCA_030426545.1 Gammaproteobacteria bacterium | reverse complement strand
GGAAAAGGCCAAGCTGGAACAGCTTACCGCGGATCAGGTGTTGGGCGACGAGGCGACACAGGCGATGTGGTTGCGCGGTGTGCAACAGGATCCTGCGAACTTTCTCGCCATTAAATTCAGCATGCAGCTCAACCGGGCCCAGGGCGGCGAGGAGCGCGCACCATGAACTGGCTGCAAACGCTACTGCCGCGTACGCTCGTCGCCGCTTTTGCATTACTGTCGCTGTGTGCCAATGCCGCGGATCTACAGCGGCTGGTTGATAACGGTCACTTGACCGTGTCCACATTCGTGCGACCAGACAACGCCGTTGTACCGGGGCAGAAAGCTCAGCTGATCGTTGAGATTGCTACCGACAGCTGGTTCAGCGGCGGCACGCGCATTACCGTGCCCGAAGTGCCCGGGCTCGTTATCCTGCAGAACGAAGCATTTGCCAGCAACGCCACCGAGGTGCGCGCTGGTAAGACCTGGGTGCTACAGCGCTGGACGCTGGACGTATTTCCACAGCGCGAAGGTACGTTTCGTATACCGGCGCTGAAAATGCGTTTAAAAGTAAATGCCGGCACTGAGGGAGACATCGAGGGTGAACTGTTCGCACCCGCCACCCCGTTTCAATCCGTGCGACCAGCAGCGCTGCAATCGGTAGCGAGTTGGGTGGCCGCACCCGAGTTCAGCGTGGAGCAACAATTCGACCGCGCGCTGGATTCCCTGCAGGTGGGTGACGCCTTCGAACGCAGCATTACCTTCGATGCGAAAGATACCATGGCAATGATGCTCCCCGTGGCCGCGAGCGAGGAGATTGACGGCCTTGCCGCATACCCCGCACCCCCGCAACTGGAAGACCGCAACAACCGCGGCGAGACCAGTGCACAACGCGTGCAAACCATCAGCTACGTGGCGGAGCAGCCGGGCGAATTCGTGCTGCCCGCGCAGGAATACTTCTGGTGGAACACGGCAAGCGACAGCCTGGAAATCGTGGAGTTGCCTGCGCAGGTTATTGCAGTCGGCGGAGCGCCGCAGGCCAAAGAAGAATCCGCCGCCACACCCCAATCGAACAAGCGGCTGCTGACCGCTATCGCCGTTCTGCTGGCGCTGATCGTTGTGGCGGTTTTACTGGTAAAGCTGCTGCCGCGACTGCCGTGGCAACGATTGGTACGGGGCCTGCGCGTGGCTTACGACAAGCTGGTTGAACTGCGCCGCCCCGCGCTGCCGGATCGGCTCAACCCCTGAAGTAACGCTGCGGGAAAAAGGGCAGCTTCACCACCTCTGCGGGTACAAGCTTGTCGCGCACAACGGCATTCAACTTCGTGCCGGGCTCGGCCTGTGCGCGCTCTACATAAGCCATCGCCACAGGCCCGCCAACGCTGGCGCCATAGCCCGCTGAACAGATCTGGCCAACCTCCCTGCCCTGTGCATCCTGCACTGGCTGGCCTTCACGCATCGGGCGCTTGCCCTCTCCGCGCAAACCGACGCGGCGCAGCGCAGGCGCTTCCTCCATGCTGTGGAATATTTTCTCCGCACCGGGAAATCCGCCGGCGCGCTGGCCGTCCTTGCGCCTTGCCTTGCTGATTGACCAGGTGAGACCCGCCTCCACGGGGTTCGTGTCAACGTTCAACTCGTGTCCGTAGAGACACAGACCTGCCTCCAGCCGCAGCGAATCGCGCGCACCCAGGCCAATGGGCGCCACCTGTTCGAAGGAAAGCAGGCGCCTGGCAAGCGCGTCGGCACTGGCGGCGGGCACGGAGATTTCGAAACCATCTTCACCGGTATAGCCCGAGCAGGTAACGTAAGCCTCGACGCCGTCGATCTCAGCCCTGCAGCCATGCATAAAAGTCAGCGAGGCAGCTTCGGGGCAAATGGCCGATATCACCTCGCGCGCTGCAGGGCCCTGCAGCGCCAGCAGCGCCTGCTCACTTAACAACGTCAGCGACTGTCCGCTCAGATGCCGCTTGAGATGATCAATGTCCGGCGTTTTACACGCTGCATTCACCACCAGAAAAAACGTGTCCTGCGCCCAGCGAGTGACGATCAGGTCGTCGAGGATTCCGCCATTCTCGTTCGTCAGTACGGCGTAGCACTGCCGGTTTATACCCAGATCCAACACATCGACGGGTAGCACCGACTCCAGCATTTCCACCGACCCGGTTCCTTCAATAATGACCTGGCCCATGTGGGATACATCGAACAGGCCGGCAGCCTCCCGTGTATGCAGATGCTCCTGAATGATTCCCCCGGGATATTGCACCGGCATGTCATAGCCGGCAAAAGGCACCATGCGCGCACCGAGTTCGCGGTGCAGATCATCCAATGGCGTACGCAATAGAGACATGCTCGCTCCAGTTCGTGGTCTAACGCTGTGAGAGTAAGAAAGTGCGCCACTCTAACCACCGTGAGGGGAGCACGCAAGCTCGGGCGACGTTGTTACCGGCGCTGCAATGGCCATAATGGTCATACGCCCGACAGTGGAACACCCATCGATGAACGGACCCACAACCATCAGTCTTATCGGCATGCCTGGCAGCGGGAAAAGCACCGTTGGCATCATCCTGGCAAAACAACTGGGCATGCGGATTGTCGATAGTGATCTCGATATCCAGTCACGTGCAGGACGCAGCCTGCAGAGCATACTGGACATGGAGGGCTATACAGCGCTACGCAGGCGCGAGGAAGATGTGTTGCTGGACATCGATCTGCACAACGCGGTACTGGCTACCGGCGGCAGTGCCGTGTACAGCGACGCAGCAGTAGCCAGGTTGCAGGCGGCCGGCCCGCTGGTTTACCTGCAGACCGACCTTGCCGCGCTCAGGCAACGCATAGCAGCTGCACCTCCCCGGGGCATCGCCAGCGATCCGGCGCTCTCACTGGAGCAATTGTGTGCGCAGCGTATTCCCCTGTACGAGCGCTTCGCGTCGCTGACCATAGTGACTGACGGCAAAACACCGCAGCAGATCGCGACAGACATTGCGACTTCGCTGCCCACGAACCATCAGCCGCTGTAGGCACAACTTGCGGCCCATGCCGCCGTCACCGCGCACGTGTCCGGACATGTCCGGACAGCACCCAGGCCGGCTTCGCGCATTGAGCAGGCTGACCGGGCGCCCGGCGTGCGTGAGCCGCGTCACAGTTTCGGAAATTGGCACCAACCTTGCTGTAGTGATGCAGGCGGCTCACTACAGCCTCTCCAGGCCGGAAACGGCGCTACAGGGACGTAGATATCGTGCATGGACGCGGGATAGGCAGTGAGCCGCCGTTCTTTTTACGCATTCCTGGTGCGGAAAACTGACAAAACATGCGTATTGTTACGCGCATTCTTTTTTGCTTAACTGCGGCTGAAAGCCCCCAAGAAGGGCTAAGTGTTCGCGGCAGAGCCAATGTGCCCTCCGCGCTAAGTCATCGGGAGGTGATTTATGGGTGACGGTAACCAGGAAACACAAACAAGCAGCGAGCCGCTGGAGGATTTGTTCGAACCCTCTTTTGGCGAACTCTCTGACGACCTGTTGCAGGAACTGGAGCCAGTCTCCAGTGAGAAGCAGCGCCTTGTTCAAAAACGCCGACTGGCGGAGCAGCGTCTTGAAGAAAAACGGCTGCGCGATGAACTCGGCGACTACGACCTGGAACTGGACGACTTCTAGAGCCGAACGCCCGCACGGGTGCGCGCGTCCGGTTCCTCTCAGACCTTCCGCCCTACCAGGCGGCAGCGCATCGCTATTTCCTTGCACCCCCATCCGGGGACGGTAAGCACAGCTCCCTGATACAACCCCTTTCCTGCCGTCAGGGTCTGTGAAAAGGCACTACATTTCGTTACATTGCACGCTTCAGGGATTTCCGGAGCAGGATCATTGCAGCGCCCCGTCTGGTTGTTCAGCATGGATTCGGAGGCCTTTCTCGCTCCTCCCACCACCACCGCAACGCTACTCGCCTATTTCAATCGGTACGGCGCCAGCGCGGCGCGTACCGACGTTGAACTGGTTCATTTTCAGCAGGACGAGAACATTGCGGCTTGGCTCGACGAATGGCGTGACACGCAGTTGCCGCTTGCGCGCGCCGTCCTCGATGCCGGACAACAGCCTATCGCAGGCTTCAGTTTCTACACCTGGAATGCCGCGCAGTTCCTGCAACTGGCAACGCAGCTAAAATCCGAGCTGCCTGGACTGCTGATCATCGCCGGCGGCCCGCACGTACAGCAGGCCGAAGACTATCTCGGCGTGGAAGCCATCGATGTTGTTTTTCTTGGAGAAGCGGAGGCAACCCTGCAGGAGTTCCTCGACTGCACCGACCGCGATGCATGGGCAAGTATCAGAGGCCTCGCCTACCTGGCCAAAAATGCGATCCACACCACCCCACCCAGGCCGCGCTGTGCTGACCTAGATACCCTGCCTTCACCGCTGGACGTGCTGCAGTTGACCGATGCCGACGGCGCGCCACTGTACGAATCCATTGCCTATGAAACCAGCCGAGGCTGCCCCTTCAAATGTGCGTTCTGCGAGTGGGGCACCGGGGCCATCGGCAGCCGCATGTATCAATGGTCGCTGGATCGCGTGCGCAGCGATTGGGAGCGCATTACCGCCGCCGGCATCAAGGATATCTGGCTGGCGGATTCAAATTTCGGCGCATTGAAGCAGGATCTGGCAAAGGCGCGCATCCTGGTAGAGCTGAAGGAGCGCACCGGTCTCCCCGTTTCCTTTGCCACGTCATGGTCAAAAAAACACAGCCGGCAGGTACAGGAAATTGCGCTGCTGTTGCACAAGCACCAACTGCTGCCCCACTACCAATTGGCATTGCAGACGCTGACGCCGGAGGCCCTGCGATTAAGTAACCGCCAGAACATGAGCTCGAACGAGTACAAGCCCATCGCCAAGTCAATGTCCGAACAGGGCGTGCCGATAGCCGCGGAGCTGATCTGGGGTTTACCGGGCGACACCCTGGCTGAGTTCGAAAGCAATCTCGATGAATTGCTGGGCGATTTCCCGAACATCAATATTTTCGGTTACACGCTGTTGCCCGGTACCGAATTCTATCGACGCCGCGAAGAATACCGCATAGAAGCGGTTCCCGTAGCGGGCTATGGCAAGGCCAAGGGTGAGTATGTGGTGGGTTGTCATAGCTTCAGCCGCGACGAGGGCGAGGAAGGCTACTCGCTGATCACGGCACACATTCTGCTGGTGCACGGCCATATCATGCCGCTGACCACCCGCCTGCTGGCGCTGCACGGCAAAGTACCCGTGTCGCGACTGTTCAGGGACATTCTGCGCAACCTGCTCGCCCTGCCCAGTGCGCGCGCGGTACAGTGCAACTTCGATGACCGAATGTCGGTTTACGAGGCCAGGGATGCCATCTACCTCGCAGTACTGTCCGACAGAGAGTCCCTGTACCAGTGCATTGCATCCACGCTGGAGCAGCATCACGAAACCCACAATATCGATCCGGCGGAGGCGCTGCAGGTGCTGCAACTGGATCGTGCACTGGCCCCCCGCAGCGGTGGCGAATCCAGGCAGCTCATACCTTTCGATTTCAACGCGCGCGAAACACACAGTGCGCTGAGCGCAATGGAGCTTCCGTGTATTGCCGCCAGGTACGATGAGACACTGGAGATCACCCACCCGGGCGGGTTGGGCGACTTCATGCAGGTTGCCGATGGCGGCAGCTGGGTTCAGGGTGTAATCACCCCCGAAGAAGCCGCAACTTCCGCTATTGAGTATGTCGCAATAGCATAGTGGCTGTAGTCGTTGTAGATTGACTGCAGCCTGGTTATCGATTGCCAGTTCAGTGGTTACGGAATGAATTTGGAGTCAGTGTAATGCCGGAAATCAAACGCGAAGTCCGACCGGTGGAGGTCAACTACCTGTGTGACGCCTGCGGACAAGGCATGATGTCACGCTCAGGCGAAATGGACCCGAAAACCGGCGACATAGAGCACCGCTGCCTGATCTGCGATCATCAACAGACGTTTCAGTGGCGCGAGTACCCGCGCATCGAACACGTTGGGCTGGACGAGTAGAGCAGCGGCTCCTGTAGCAACCACCGTCCACAGATTTGTCTTTGCATCACACGACATCCAGCTGACTTTGCAGGGCATGCAGACTCTCGGTATTGGCCTGAAAAACACCGTGCTCGGTGATCAGGGCCGCCACCAACGCCGCAGGCGTGACATCGAACGCGGGGTTATGTGCAGCCACACCATCGGCAACCAGTTTGACCTCGCGTATCGCACCATCGATATCCGCACCTGAAACCGCGAGAACTTCCGACACGCCGCGCTCTTCGATGGGAATCTCCTCCCCGCGAGGGCACTGCCAGTCAATGGTTGATGCGGGCAGTGCCACGTAAAACGGAATGTCGCTGGCGCGCGCGGCAAGCGCCTTGAGGTAGGTGCCAATCTTGTTGCACACATCGCCATTGGCGGCCGTCCGATCGCTGCCAACAATTACACAGTCCACCATGCCCTGCTGCATCAGCTGGCCACAGCTATTGTCAGCGACCACCGTGAAAGGCACACCCGCGCTTTGTAACTCCCAGGCCGTCAGGTGCATCCCCTGGTTGCGCGGTCGCGTTTCGGAAACCCATACGTGCACTGGAATCCCCTCGCTGTGGGCCTTGTAGATCGGCGCCAGCGCTGTTCCCCACTGTACCGTGGCCAACCAACCGGCGTTACAGTGTGTCATGACATTGAGTGTTTCGCCCCGCGCGAGGCCCTGAAGCAACATCAATCCGTGACTGCCAATGCGTTCGCAGCTGGCAATGTCTTCCGCGCGCAAACGCTGTGCCGTCTGCAACGCGGTGTCAGGGCGCAGGGCGGGATCCAGCAGCCTGACGGCGCTACTGACCTGCTGCAGCGCCCAGCGCAAATTCACCGCGGTAGGACGGGTTGAAAGCAGACGTTGATGAGCCGCGTCCAAAGCGGCATCAGACGCATCCTGCGCGATAGCGTGCGCAAGCCCGAACCCCGCCGTGATACCGATAAGCGGCGCCCCGCGTACCTGCATCTCGGTGATGGCATGGCAGTAATCATCCAGCGTGTTCAGCGCTATCCACCGCAGTTGGTGCGGCAGCGCAGTCTGGTCTATCACTTCAACGCGCTCACTGGCCTCATCCCAGCGCAAGCTGCAAAGACCATTTCCACCGAACATTGTTACCTCCCGTACACTCGTCTGAATCGCCGCCTGGATCCTGATTCCCTGGCAAGGGGACACTCCGTCAGTGCGACACAGGAAGAACTGGCTTGCCCTTGCCGAGCACCGCATCTGATAACTTCAAGAGTAGATCTGACCTGGACACCGCATGACGAAGGGGTGGAAGTATCGCAGCAGCGTCGATTGAGGTCCAAAACTTTCGCCTGCACCCAACGCGCTGGATCAGAACCTCCTCTCCGAACATGATCCGGTGTGCGCCGCAGGGGAAAAAGCCGCTTGGGCCAGGTTTTTCGCTGCTACAATAAACGCCGGTCCAAAGTAGTCAGGCACAGCGTTGAACCAGATTATTGCGCACACAGTACACGCCAACGATTGGCGCCACGCTTTGCGGGAAGCGGTCACCCGAGGCGACGAGTTGCTGGAAATCCTGGAACTGCAACCCGGGCAGGTGAACTACTCTGCCTCGGCGGCTGCCGATTTTCGAATCAAAGTACCGCGCAGTTTTGTCGCACGCATGCGCAAAGGTGACCCGAATGATCCATTGTTGCGCCAGGTGCTCGCACAGCAGCTCGAGCTGCAGGAAACGGCCGGGTTTGTCACGGACCCGGTCGGCGAATGCGGCAGCGCCAATCCACAGGCAGGCGTGATCCACAAGTACCGTGGGCGCGCCCTGCTCATCGTTACGGGCGCCTGCGCAGTGCACTGCCGGTATTGTTTCCGGCGACACTTTCCCTACGAAGACAATAGTGCCGGTCACAGCCAGTGGCAGCAGGCGCTGGATTACCTGCGCGCTGATACATCCATCTCCGAGGTGATCCTCAGTGGTGGTGACCCGCTGGTTGCCAGCGACACACAGCTGGCCAATCTTGTCGGTGAACTGGCCGAGGTAGCACACATCAGGCGGTTAAGAA
This sequence comes from Gammaproteobacteria bacterium, assembly GCA_030426545.1. Lineage (GTDB taxonomy): Bacteria > Pseudomonadota > Gammaproteobacteria > Pseudomonadales > Halieaceae > Marimicrobium. The sequence goes on along the minus strand of JAUHYL010000096.1, from coordinate 8,047 downwards.
TTCACAGCCGCGTACCTGTCGTATTGCCTGAACGCATTACCGACGCGCTGTTGCAGGCGATTACCCATCCGCGACTGCGTACGGTCATGGTAGTGCACAGCAACCATGCCAACGAGATCGATGCAGGGGTGGCAGAGGCAATCGCTGCCCTTCGCAGCTACAACGTACTCAGTCTCAATCAGGCAGTGCTGCTGGCGGGGATCAACGACAACCTGGCGTCACAGCTGGCCCTGAGCGAGACGCTGTTCAGCGCCGGGATACTGCCTTACTACCTGCACCTGCTGGACAAGGTGGTCGGGGCAGCACATTTTGATGTTGAGGAACAGCGAGCGGTGGCCCTGCACCGCCAGATGACAGCACGGCTACCGGGTTATCTCGTGCCCAAACTGGTGCGCGAGATCGAGGGGGCCACTGCCAAAGTTGCCATCGGGTAAGCGGCGCGATTGATGGGAGTGGCAAAAAAAAACGCCCCTGTTCAGGGGCGTTAGCAGATGTGGGCTGTTTGCCGCGTGAGCGGCAAATGTCCCGGTTGTTGCAGCGCTTACCAGTTCGGCGGTGTATTCCTGCCAACGTCGGTAATGCTGATGAAACCGAAGTTAAAGGCATCCACATCGTCGTTCACCACGGTTTGTGTGGAGAAGCAATCCTGTGCTGCCTGCCCCGCGAGCGGCCTGCCGGCGACGTCGTCTGCGTGAGTTACCACTGTCTCACGGACACCGCGCACCGAAGAACCGGCTGCACAGGTGGGGATATTGATAGACGTAACGTCCTGATGGGGAGGTCCGGCTTCACCCAGACGCCACTGCTCCACCAGATCCATAGTCGCCGCTACACCGGTGGGGAAGTCAGCCGGGATAAGAATACCCCCTGTACTGGTGGCAATGGCGTTGAACCCCTGGCGGAACGCCGTGCGTGCCGCACCAACCGTACCTGAGAGCGCACTGAACGGTCCAATGTTCTGACCTTCGTTGGTGCCGCTCAGTACCAGATCCGGTGACAACATCAGCGTCTTCACTGCGTAAAGCACGGAATCTGCCGGTGAACCGCTGCCGTTGCGCGGCGGGTTGGTGTCGGTGCTGTCTACCGCTGTGGCGGCGCGGCCGCTGGCGGTAGTACTGGCTGAACCACTGACCACAAACGGCGGCTGGGTGGTCTGGTCACTGGAGCCAGATTGGTTGAGCGCGGGTGCGACGATGTTGATAGTGGTATTGCTCAGGGTGAACAACTCCTCTACCAACGCATCGATACCCGGCGCCATCACACCGTCATCATTGGTGACCAGAATTTCGAAGGGCTCGGAATGTGAGGCAATGTAGCAGGCATCTGCAGTGCTGGTCAGGATGTTGGCGCCGCCCGGGCCCTGCAAACAGGCGTGGGATGTGGCGAAGACATCGGCGTGGTTCTGGAAGCCGCGAATGCCCCACACCGGCTGGTAGTACTTGCCGCCCACGAGCAGCCAGTTTTCACGGTTACCCGTAAAGCCTGCGGGAGCGCCTGAGCCAGTGTCGTCAACTGCCCAACCGACCGCTACTGGCCGTGAGGTTGGCAGGTTGTCCTCATAGAACACCACATTGGGCTGCGCCGGATCAAAGGCGGCCGTGCTGCCCAGGATGTAGGGCTTACCCATGCCGAGGTGCGTAAATCCGGGAGCCGCAGTGGCGCCGGCCGTGGTGAAATCGCCCAGCACCCAGTAGGTATGGGCAAGTGCAACGGCATTATCGAGATAAGCGGAAAACGCATAGCAATCAGACTGATTCAGGTCCGGCGGGCCCTGGCACCACCACGGTGCACCGCGTCCGGCCTCAAAATCCCAGCGCGCAGCGGGCAGGTAACAGCCCCCCAGCACCAGCGACAACAAAATAATCAGGGAGGCGTTCGGCAGCGAGCGCTCCTGTGTGTTTCTCCTCAACAACTGCTTAATCCTATTCATATTGTATTCCTTCCAGCGTTGGCAAATCGGGTGCGCGCAAAACAGCCCGCACCCGCATATGAAAACACTAGCAAAGGCTGGCGCTTTTGCGCTTTCAGAGACATCTATAAAAATTATTTATATAAATATCAATGGGATAGGGATTTTCAAGACTAGCTCAAAACGCTTACACAACTGGCCGGAAGGGCTAGTCGATAGCTCATCTGCACACCATCTTCGTGTTTGCGGGCCTCGAACAGGTAACCGGCGGCGAGCTCTTCGCCGAGCACGGCGACCAATTCATCCTTGATCTTGCTCCGATTCTGGTCCAGCGTCCGCGCCTTGAGGCCGGACTGCTCCAGGTCCCGAACAGCCTTGGCATGGCCGTCGTAACGCGCCATAAACTGCGCCAGTTCGGCGCCCGCACCGCGGTCAGGCCGGTTACTCGGTGGATTGGTCACCCAGCCATCGCCCTGGACCCGCCTGAGCGCGTACCAGGCATAGTAGAACAAGGGCGTCGCGCTGGTGGGCACCGCCCGACCGCGCACGCGCAGTTCACGCCCCGGCAGGTCGATCTCTACGCCATCCGGGTGCCGGGCAAAGGCCAGAGCTGCGTCCTTGTCCGCTGCACACAGCCGATAGCCCAGCGCAAACCAGCGGGCCTGATCCGGCGTAAGGCTCGCCACACCGGCATCCGTGACCAGCTGTAGTACCTGCGCCATGTTTCTGCTGGCCGGTTGATGCAAGCCTTCCACCAGGCTGGCCTGGCTTTCGTTCAGTTGCAGATCAACCTCCGAGTAGGTGCTGACAATCTCGAAGGCCTCATCCGGACTATAGTCCTGGCCGAGTAGATCGTTGAGAAGTCGGCGGTGAGTTGCTGATAACGGTGCGGGCAGGCGCAGGCAGATGGCCAGGAAAAGGGCACCGAGTAAGGCGCTGGCACCGAAGAGTATCGGCAGGTTTGCCGTGCAGGACACGCCCACCATCACCTTGCGGTCGACACCGTTTCTGGGCAGCGTAAGCGGTAACAGCGATGCAGCGGGCTCTGCGGCCAGCTGTACACCATCGATCTGCTGCAACTGCACGGCGCACTCATTGCGTGGCGCGTACCAGCGTTCCCTCACTACATTCTGCAGCGCCCGGTTTACCTGCTCACCCACCCGGGCGAGCGCGCGATTATCGTTCACCCGATTTTCGTCGCTACTGAAAAAAGATTCATCGAAAGCCTCACGCAAATGCTCAGTAAGCGGTGCTTCCAGCTGGGCAGCCAGGCGCCTGGCTGAACCCACATGCAGCACACACGCGAGCACGATGCTGCCCACCAGCCACAAGCTGATTGCGAGCTGCCATCGTCTATTCACCGGCACAGCTCCGTACAAAAATCAGGCGGCGGAAAAAATCCATCTGCACGTTGCGGGAAAATTCCTGCAGCGCGTCCTGCAACGCGCAGTGCGCCTCGCTATCCAGGAGCGCCCGCTGCAGATACCAGGCCGGCCCGGGGATCGTCTCCTCCAGCACCAGGCCAGGTGGCAACTGCAACCGGCTGGTGGGGCCCTCGTCTGACACCAGGGCTGGAATCACATCCACGCTGCCATCATAGAGCGCACGGTACATTTGACGGTAAGACCTGAAGCGAATGATCCGGGGCACCTCCTCCAGTCCCGCCGCGCGCAGTGCGGCGATCGGTATCTGGTAGGCAGAGATGCTGTTGGCATCATCCAGCAAGCCAAGCACCTTGCCGTTCAGCCATTTGGCGGATAACTCAGGGGTGCCGTGCAGCGACACCAGCTGGCTGCCGTAGTCAGGATAACGGGCGATCAACTCGTACTGAATACCCTTGCGCCCGCGCGAAATCAGTTCCGGTTTGGCCAGCACCAATTGATAGGTGGCTTCATACAGGTCGCGCAGATCGAAGCGATCTCGATGCACGCTGCGCACCGCGACTGCACTGAATTGCCACTTTACGCCGCTCGATTCACAGAAACTACTGAACAAACCCAGCGGCTCGACATAGACGGCATCCAGGATACGCAGCGATTCAGCGCCGGCATTCGCACTGTCTTGCCAACTGCACTCCTGTACGCCGTAGTCGGTCGCATGCAGAGGTTGCAGGCGGTAAGCACTCATTGCAACGTAAACTCCGAGGCCGAGCACAAACAGAAACGCCGCCGCGAAGAGCAGGTAATAGTTTACCGGTTGACTGAATGCACGCCGCAGTGAAATCGCTGTATACCTCTGTTCGTAGTCCCGGATTTCGCAGACCACCCGGATAAGACTTTGCTGCAGTTACGAAAACCCGGACACCCCTTCAGGAGTGCTTTAGTGTTTATCGGTAGCCCGATCCAGCGCTGCGGCCAGAAACACTTCCAGTTTCGCATTGACTGCATCAGGCCCGGCAAAATCGCGTATAGCTCGATGAGCGTTCATACTCATCACGCGGTAGCCCTCTTCGTTGTGCCGAAAAAACGCATGGCTGGCCTCAAAAGCATCCTTCAGGGAAAGCCAGTCAATGCGATAACGCAACGTACCCAGTGAACGGTGTTTATCGAAAGGCCAGAAACCCGGCTGCAAACCCGAAGCCACTACCAGGGCGTTTTCCTTGTCGACATAGTCTGCCATTGCGGTGTGGTCAGGCGCGATCGCGGGTATACCCTGCGCCATAAACTCCATCAGCGGCAGACATTGCCCCTCGCACAGCGAGGTGTTCACAACGAAGTGCGTGGCGCCCGCCAGCGCGCGCAATTCTGCATCACTCAGCAAGCCATGCACGGCCACCACGCGACACTTGAAAGCAGGCAATGTTGAAAACAACAGTTTGAGCGTACCCAGGAAGGTCGACGGGTTCTTGTTGCTCATTTTCAACAGCAGCGTTGCATCTTCGCAATCCCTGAAGGCCCAACAGAACGCGGTTACCATGTCTTCCCAGTTCTTGCGCCCGTCGTCAGGGTTAAACACGCTGGTATACACCACGCCCTGCAGCGCCAGTTCGCGACCGGGTGACACTTCGGCGTCACCGCCGAACAGGCCGCGCAATCGAGCGACGCCTTCACTGATACGGGCACCCAGCGGCTTTCGATAAGACTGCGGCCGGGTGATCACCAATTTCTTCACACCCACGCCCAACGTCCGATAGTCGCGCCCGGGTGCGCTGGCAAGGTCGAGATTGGAAAACCGGAGCGAGTCTGCCTCTGCCGCGACGTTAAAATTCGCCTCGTATACCTGTGGTTCCTCCGTCAACACGATGGTTGATGTTGATTCACCAATGGCCAGTTCGATATCCCGTCCGATGTTTTCGCCATAGGCTGTCAGTTCCATGGCTACTGTTACTGGCCCTGTAATAACCGCAGGCAAATAGATTTGCGGTGAACTAGTGCGCGACCAGACGCCCCACGATTCGGCGGCATAAAACCCGACCAGCAGCTTGGCCGCTTCGGTATTGGACTCTGAGAATACGATTTCCAGCGGGGAATCGTCCCACGGTGGCAGGTTCTCCGGAGCGTGCGCTTCACCTTCCTCGCCGTCTGTGGCTGCCAGCTCCCTGCTATCGTAGTAGTCCGCGTTAAGCGTCAACGTCTGCTGCAACGGAGCGCAAACAATTTCATCATCCGCACAGACCGGCACCGGCGCCGGGATGGCAGCGACATTCACACCGACGGGCAGTGTCTGTGTCAGGACGCTGGCGGTGTAGGTCGACAGAGGTGCGGCATTGCCAGCGTCTGCCAGCACGCCCGCCCAGTCAATCTCGTCGCAGGTGCTCACCGCGCCATCGGGGATGGAACTGAACTCCCAGGCGAACACACATACGGTGGGACACCGTGCATGCACGTGCATCAGGTGTGGTGGCGTGAATGAAAGAAACACGCAGCGTTTGGACGGGTGGCTGTCGAGAATGCCGTCGATCTCGCGCGCCGGGTCAGCCACTTCAATCACCTGGCCCAACCGTTCCAGCACCGGGAGGTAGCGTTCAAAGATGAAGTAGTAGCTGTAATCTGCCTGACCGAACAGGTTTTCAAGAGTATCCTTGGTAGTACGGCAGTGCGTGATGATAATCATTGCTGATCGTTCCCCGCATCCAGTGACGTCAGGAACTGTTGCAAGCGGGCAGCCAGCACTTCGATCGAGCAGTACTGGTGGAGCGCGCCTGCTGCTGATGAAGCCATGTTGGTGTAAGACTCGGCATCATCGCTACCGATGCGATAACTCTCAAGGTAGGCGTTGAACAGGGATTCCCAACTCGGTCGGTGCCACCAGGTGGTCAACAACTGGCTGTTTTCGTGTGGCCAGAAGGTCGGTTCCGGTGTGGAGTCGACGATAAAAGCGCTTTGCGGCGTAACGTAATCGGCCATCGCGGTATTGACCGGCGCAATCGCGGGGATGCCCGAAGACATGAATTCCATCAACGGGAGGCATTGTCCTTCACCTCTGGAGGCGTTGACGACATAGCTGGTGTTTTCAAGCAGCGCGCTGAACTCCTCGGACTCGAGAAAGCCGTGCAGTATCACTACACGGCAATCGAAGGGGTGCAACTGACACAACAGCTCGAACAAGTCGTCGAGATACTCAGTAGCAGACTTGCACGTCATTTTTAGTATCAGCGTCGCCTTCGGCTCAGAACGAAACGCGTAACAAAAAGCCGTGAGCATATCTTCCCAGTTTTTACGGCCATCCCTGGGATTAAAGATGCTGGTATAGACGATACCGTCGAGATCCACCTCTGTGGGCGAGGCGGTAGTTACTGCATCGCCAGCGGTCTCGTTGATCTGCTCAACGCCTATCGCGCCAAGGCCAATGCCGAGCACACGCGTATCGTCGCCGCCCGCCTGCTGCGAATGATCGATATTACTGAAGCGCAAATAATTGGTGGGCGAGGCGATCTCTATTTCTACCTGGTGCTCCTGCATGTCAGCACCCAGCACCAGTGGTACCTGGCGATCTCCCACGTGCAGGAGAATTTCCCTGCCCGCATTCAGACCAAAGCCCATCAGGGAAACCGTCAACCGCACCCGGCCAGACAGCGTACCTGGCAACAGTACCCAGGGGTTGTCGGCCCGAGTCCAGGCGCCCCACCCCTCCGGTGGGTGCAAACCGACCGTCATGACGCCACTCGCTCCCTTGCCTATATCGATATTCAGGGTCCGCACCGGCGCGTGGCCGGATGCAGAAAGCGTGAGTGGGCACAGCACACCCTCGCGCGGATACAGCGTCTCGGCGGAAAAGTTGAACTCACGTGAATCTATCACCGTGGCACTGAACGCCAGACGCCGCGCCTTCATCGCCCGCCGCTGCTCGAGTCTGTCCCGGACCGGGGAACAACTGTCCCAGAGTGGCGCCGGGATGCTTTCGATAGCCACCTGCGGACCCACATCATGCAGTACAACATCACGCGCAAACGTGGAATGGCAGATGGCTGTGCCGAAATGCGCCAGGGCAGACACCCAGCAGTCGGCTTCCTCGCCGAGCACGTCCTTGCTGGGCAAGGTCGAATACTCCCAGGCAAACACCGGTATCACCCGGTAAGGCAGATCCCGCGGAATTTTATGCGGCGGCGCAAACGCCAACAGGTAGCAAGGTGTTCCCGTGGCAACGCGCTGTTGCCAGGCCTCGGCAAAGCTGTCATCCAGTGCGGCAACGATCTCCCAGGTGCCCAGCGCGTCAAGCAAAGGTTGGTAGGCCTTGAGAACAAAATAATAGCTGTAGTCCGGCTCCCCGAGGCTCGTGGCAATCGAGGATTCATCGATGGCAGAGTAACAGTAGAAATGCATGTTTCCGGGCCGAGTGAGGGTGCTGCGCAGGGAAATTATTCTTGTTTACCTTAGTATCGCGAGGCCGAATAAGATAGCGGCCCGGGCGGCGCAGACCATGGGTTACCGCGAGAGTGTGACATAACTCTCAACCTGCGGCCAAGACAATGCTGACTTCCTGCCGCTGGTCATGTCCTGTCTACCGGAGGGCAGAGCTTGCGGGCGCAGAGCGCCGTCGAGGAGGTTCTGTTTGAGAGTGTTGACCCACCAAGAGTAGCTGGCGTTTTCGATCGGCTACGGCTGACAACCGGCTCTTCATCATTAACGGGGGACACCGGCATTCATTAAACTGAATTTGCGAAGTTCGTTTAATGGAGAGAACACCGATGTCCCACGC
>JAUHYL010000095.1 GCA_030426545.1 Gammaproteobacteria bacterium | reverse complement strand
CGCTGAATACCGTCGCCGATTGTCGCGCAGGTGGAGAGCTCGGTGAAAAAGATCGTTGCGATATCGCCCGTGCCTTCGAAGACGCGGTGGTCGCCACGTTGGTCATCAAGTGTCGCCGCGCGTTGCGCCAGGAGAATTTAAAGCGTCTGGTAATAGCCGGCGGTGTCAGCGCCAATACAAACCTGCGTGCCACGCTGGAAAAAGCGCTGGCGAAGGAGGGCGCCCGCGTGTTCTACGCCGCCCCGGTCTTTTGTACCGACAACGGCGCCATGATCGCCTACGCCGGTGCCCAACGGCTGCTCGCGGGCCAGATGGACGGGCCGGATGTGGCGGTGCGGCCGCGCTGGCCGATGGAAGAGCTTCCCCCTCTGGGTGAGGCTGCCTGAATGGACAAGGTATATATAGAAGGGCTGCGCGTTGACACGGTCATTGGCATTCACGACTGGGAGCGCGAGATTCGCCAGGACGTGGTGCTGGATATCGAGATGGCCAGTGACATTGCGCCCGCAGCAAACAGCGACGCCATTGCCGATGCGCTGGACTACGCGGCAATTTCCGAACGCCTGCTGGATTTCATTCGAGGCAGCAGCTACCAGCTCATCGAGACCCTGGCACAGCAGGTTGCGACGCTTCTGCAGGAAGAGTTTGGCGTCGCCTGGCTGCGTTTGAAGCTGTCCAAACCCGGCGCGGTGCCCGAGGCGCAAGCCGTGGGGGTGATCATCGAGCGCGGTTGTGCGGATTGATGGCGATCGTCTACCTGGGCCTTGGCAGTAATATCGAGCGCGAGCGTTACCTGACCGCCGGCCTCGATGCGTTATTGCGCTTGTTCGGAGAGCCCGCGCTATCCTCAGTGTACGACAGCGCGGCGGTGGGTTTTGACGGCCAGCCTTTTCTCAATCTCGTCGCCAGGGTAGAGACAAGCATGGCGCTGGAAGAACTGGCCCGCACCCTGCGTCACCTCGAGATCGAGCACGGCCGACCGGAGAACGCCACACGCTTCAGCCCGCGACAACTGGACATCGATATTCTCACCTATGATGACCTTGTCGGCGATTTTCAGGGCGTGATCCTGCCGCGCCAGGAGATAGTCGAGAATGCGTTTGTGCTGTGTCCGCTGGCGGAGCTGGCGCCCGATGCGCAGCATCCCGTGGTAAAGCGCAGCTATGGGGAGTTGTGGCAGGCGTTTGAACAGTCCGCTCAGCCGGTTTCCCGTGTCGACTTTTCCTGGCGCGGCCGATGGGTTTCGCGCGCGCAGTGATCCCGGCGAATTACTGCGGCCGCGCGGCTTCCAGCCGTTTGATCTGCTCGTTGCGCAGCGCCTCTCCCAGTGCCTTGCCGGAAAGTGCCTGATCCGCAAACTGCGCAGCTTTCACGCCCTGTACGATGTGCAGCGCCTGGCGTAAGTACTGCGCCTGCGGGTAGTCGCGGTCCTCGAGACCAAGGCGACCGCGGGCATCTGCCTCGCAGGCCTGGAGAAACTGCTCAAACCGTTCTGGTCGGCGCAGTGCATCGGTGCCGGAAAGCAACTTGAGCAGGGTCTTGCCGCGCAGCGTTTTTGCCTGGTGGCACAGCGTGTGAAATTTGCAGACCGCCAGCGCCAACTCGCGATAGCGCACCGGTGCGCTGAGGCGTGCGCAGGCGGCCTTCACCAGGTCGGCACCGCGTGCCTCGTGGCCGATATGGCGCGGCAGAACATCAGCAGGGGTAGTGCCTTTACCGAGGTCGTGCAGCAGGACAGCGAAGCGTGTTTCCGTGTCGCACTGCATTGCCACCGCCTGTTGCAGCGCCATGAGCACGTGCACGCCCGTATCAACTTCCGGATGGTGTTCGGGCGGCTGTGGCACGCCGAATAACGCCTCCACCTCCGGCAGCAGCCGTTGCAGGGCGCCACACTCGCGCAGCACCTCGATAAACGTGTCGGGGCTCTGCTCCGACAAGGCCTTCTCCACCTCTATCCAGACGCGCTCCTTGCTCAGGTGGGCGAGTTCGTCCTGCTCGACGATCTCGGCCATCAGCGCCATGGTCTCCGGTGCGACGGTGAAACCCAGATGGGCGTAGCGCGCTGCAAACCGCGCCGTGCGCAACACGCGTAGCGGGTCTTCCACAAACGCCTCGGAGACGTGACGCAGCACCCGGTTGTCCAGGTCGGCCTTGCCGCCATAGGGATCGATGAGTTGTTGGTCGGGACCCAGCGCCATGGCATTGATGGTGAGGTCGCGACGCAGTAGGTCCTCTTCCAGCGTGACCGCCGGATCGTAATGCACGATGAACCCGTGGTGACCATGACCCTGCTTGCGCTCGGTGCGGGCCAGCGCGTATTCGTCATGGGTCCGGGGGTGCAGGAACACAGGAAAATCCCTGCCAACCTGCTGGTAGCCCTCATCGAGTAGTTGTTGCGGTGTTGCGCCCACCACCACCCAGTCGCGCTCGGTGATGTCACGTTCGAGCAGCGAGTCGCGCACGGCGCCGCCTACCAGGTAGATGTCCATCGCTAGATTCTAACCGTCGCAGGCGTCAGGATATATGCCCGCCTTTGCGGCAATCACAGCTCACCAGGCTGGCGTCTTCCAGTGCGTAGAAGGTCAGGGCGCCACCCCACACGCAGCCGGTGTCCAGGCCGATGGCCTGCGGTGTGCTGGTGCGCCCCTGCAGCGAAGCCCAGTGGCCGAACAGAATCTTGTCGTCGGCAGTCTTGCGTCGTTTGTGATTGAACCACGCGCAGACTTTCTCGCCGCCGTAATCGACGTTGTCCGGCTTTGGGCCCTTGCTCTTCAGATCGAGCACGCCCGAGGGTGTGCAGTAGCGCATGCGCGTCAGGTAGTTGGTGATCAGGCGCAGTCGCGCCATGCCGGTCAGTTCATCGGACCAGGTTGCGGGTTCGTTGCCGTACATGGCACCGAAGAACGCGACGCACTGCTCACTGCAGAGCACCTGCTCAACCTCTTTCGCCCGCGCAATTGCATCGGTCAGGCTCCACTGTGGCGGTATGCCCGCATGCACCATGGTGTGCCCATGCTCACTGTAAACGAGCGGTTGATGCAGCAACCAGGCCAGCAGCTCCTCGCGATCAGGGGCTGTGAGAATGGGCGTCAGGGTATCGCCCCGGCCCGGTTGGCGCGCACCGGCCGCGACGGCAAGCAGGTGCAAATCGTGATTGCCCAGCACCATCTTCAGGTTGTCGCGCATGTTGTACAAAAAGCGCAGGGTTTCCAGGCTCTGCGGCCCGCGGTTGACGATGTCTCCGACAGACCAGAGCGTATCCTGCGCCGGATCAAACGCAACCGCTTCCAGCAGGCATTGCAGGGGCTGCAGGCAACCCTGTATATCGCCGACGACATAGGTGGTCATTGCTTGAAGTCCGGCCCTGTTGTTAGTTCAGTGCAGTGGGGGTGTGCAGTGAGAAGGCCGGAATGGGCACCTGGAAGGTGGGCAGGTCATTCGGGTCTATATCCATTGGATCGCGCACTACCATGGAGTACGCGCCCTCCATGCAGCCCACCGGGGTGGAGAGTGTGGCGCCGCTGGTGTAGCTAAACGATGACTGCGGTGCGATTACCGGCTGCTCACCGACCACACCGTCACCGCGCACTTCCTGCACGTCATTGTCTGCGTCGGTGATGATCCAGTGCCGTGACAGCAACTGGACCGGTACATTGGCCCCATTGTGAATGGTAATCGTGTAGGCAAATGTGTATTCCTCCTCTTCCGGCCTTGAGTGGTCGGGCAGGTAGACGGTGACGACATCAATATGGACAAGGGAGGGATCAAACTCGATTTGGCTCATTTGCTGGCTCGTTGACTGGCGATGCAGTTGTCTAGCGTCTCAGTGACTGCTTGCGTGTGACAAGCAGTTGGCGATCAGGTTGAGTCTGTGGCATTGGCGATTTCGATAAATTGTGTCAGCGCCAGAGTTTCGGCCCGCGCGCCCGGGTCGATTCCCAGCGCTTCCAGACGTGAACTATCTATAAGGCCTTTCAAATTGTTGCGCAAGGTTTTGCGACGCTGTGCAAAGGCGGCCCGCACCACGCGACGCAATTCCGGCTCGTTGCAGTCCGGCCAGGGGGACGCGGAGTAGGGTGCCAGGCGCACGACCGCTGACTGCACCTTAGGCGGCGGCCGAAAGGCTTCCGGGGGTACGTCGAACAGCGCTTCCACGTCGCAGTGATACTGGGCAAGAATGCCCAGCCGGCCCCACTGCTTGCTCCCCGGGGTGGCGGCAAGACGATCAACCACCTCCTTCTGCAACATAAAGTGCATGTCGTGAATGAGATCCACCTCGCCCAGCAGGCGAATGATGAGCGGCGTGGAAATGTTGTACGGTAGATTACCTACCACCCGCAGGCGCTCTCCGCCCGCGGCGCGCAGCGTGGAAAAATCGAATGCGAGGGCATCGGCGCTGTGCAGTTTGAAGCCCGGCTTCAGGCTGTGGGCGGCGAGCAGGCCGGGAATCAGGTCGCGATCCAGTTCAATGGCATCCAGTCGGCAGCCGCTATCGATCAGTGCGTCGGTCAGCGCCCCCTCACCGGGGCCGATTTCCACCAGATGTTCGCCCTCCTGTGGGTGGATCACGCTCGCGATGCGCTGAATGACGCCCGGGTCGTGCAGGAAATTCTGGCCAAAGCGCTTGCGCGGACGGTGTGCGGGAAGTGTGCGGCTCATCACGTCATTGTAACCGTATTCCTGGCGGCGGTAGTTCTCGCGAGCGGGTTTTTGCTACACTCTCTCATCGAAAAAAAGAGTGCCGATAAGAATCTGATGACTTTCTCCCAGTACTTCCGCCTGGCAGACGCAATGGCGCGCATGTCATTGCGCGCGGACGCGACCAAGCTCTACCTGGGCTACATCTGGTGGATTCTGGAACCCTTTCTGTATGTCGGCGTTTTCTACGTTGTCTTTACCAAGATCCTGGTATCGCGCCAGCCGGACTTCCTGCCCTTCCTGATGACCGGGAAACTGATGTTTCTGTGGTTCTCCAAGTCGGTTACCCAGGCCTCCAACAGTATCGTTGCGGGTAAAGGGCTGATCGGCAATATCAATGTCACCAAGACGTTGTTCCCACTGGCGATGATCCAGGAGGGCTTGTACAAGCAGGTTGTGGTGGTATTTCTGCTTCTGCTGATACTGGTGGTAATGGACTACCCGATTACAGGGTTCTGGTTTTACCTGATTCCCGTGCTGCTGGTGAATTACCTCATGATCCTGGCCTGCGGCTATCTGGGGGCGACGATCGTGTGCATTATGCGCGACTTCTTCCCACTGATTTCGCTGGGCATGATCTTCATGATGTTTACCTCCGGCATCTTCTGGAATATTCGTGAACTGGGTTCGCCGGAGAAAACCGAACTGCTGCTGGCGATTAATCCACTGGCATTTATCCTCGATGCGTACCGCCAGATTCTTCTCTACCAGACGGCGCCGGACATGCTCCACCTGGCGCTGGTAGGCGTTGGCTTTGGCGCCATGCTGTGCGTCATGGTGCTGATTATGCGCCGCGCCAGCCAATACCTTGCACTGAAGGCGTTGACCGTATGAGCCAGGACATCGCCGACCGCGATCGCATCGTCATGCTGGAATTGGAGGAGGTCAGCATCAGCTTCCATACCGGCGGCAATAGCTATGACCACGGCGTACACCATGTACTGGACCGGGTGTCCATGCGGGTTTACGAGGGCGAAACCGTGGGGATCATGGGCCGTAATGGCGTGGGCAAAACAACCATGCTGCGCATCATGGCGGGTATTCTCGCTCCCACCGCAGGAAAGATAACCATCGCTGCGGGGAAAACTGCCTCCCTGCTGAGCCTTGGGCTGGGCTTCAGGCCGGAACTCACAGGCCGCAGTAATGCCCTGTTGGCCGCGATGTTGCAGGGATCTACCCGGGCGCAGGCTGAGGCATTCGTACCTGAAATTCTCGAGTTTTCCGAGCTGGGCGATTCCTTCGATCTGCCAGTGCAGAACTACTCTGCCGGTATGCGCGCGCGGCTGGGCTTTACCACCGCCCTGATGACGCACGTGGATATTCTGCTGGTAGATGAAGTACTGAGCGTGGGTGATGCCCATTTTCGCGGCAAGGCGCTGGCGGCGATGCGCGAGCGGATCAGCAGCGACCAGACCGTCGTATTCGTGTCGCACATGGCCGATCACATCAAGACGCTGTGTGATCGGGTCATCTGGCTGGATGAGGGTAAGATCGCGCAGCAGGGCGAGCCGAAGGAAGTGGTGAATGCCTACCAGGCCTATATCACCCAGTCTCGCGAAAGCGGTGTGGAACAGCAGACCAAAAAAATTGAAGAGAAGAAGCAGGGCGGTCAATCCAACGACGCATCGCAATAGCGTCTTCGGCGATTAACCGCCTGTACCGCGTCTCGGGCTAGCTCTCCCCTTTACTTGAAGTTGCCAGGCGGCATGCCGCCTGCAGCGCATGCTGCATGCTGCCGGCATCTGCGCGACCACTCCCGGCAAGATCCAGCGCGGTGCCGTGATCCACTGAGGTGCGAATCAGCGGTAGCCCCAGCGTGATGTTGATCGCTTTGCCGAAGCCCGCGAATTTGAGCACCGGCAGGCCCTGATCGTGGTACATGGCGAGAAAGGCATCGCTGCCTGCCATCCTGTCTGCGCTGAAGGCGGTATCTGCGGGCAACGGTCCCTCCAGTTGCATGCCGGCGGCTCGGCATTCTTCCAGCACCGGGATGATGGTGTCTATCTCCTCGCGCCCCATGTGACCACTCTCACCTGCGTGCGGGTTCAGCCCGAGTACCGCGATGCGCGGCATAGCAATGCCGAAGTTTTGCCGCAACGCCGCATGCAGAATCTGCAGGGTCTCACGCAGGGTCTGCGCCGTGATCGCCGCCGGCACCTGCTGCAGGGGCAGGTGAGTCGTCACCAGTGCGACGCGCAGCGTATCGGTGGCCAGCATCATGACCACGCGGTCCGTACCGGTTGCGGTCGCAAGAAATTCTGTGTGGCCGGAAAACGCGATACCGGCGTCGTTGATGACGGATTTCTGCACGGGGCCCGTGACCATGGCGTCAAATGTGCCAGCGCTACAGCCCTCAATGGCTTTGCTCAGGGTTTGCAGTACATAAGGGCCGTTCGCCGGATTGAGCCTTCCCGGCACAGCCGGCTCTGCCAGGCGCACGTCCAGCACGGGAAGTCTGCCCGCGCGATGCGCGTTGCGTTGCTGTGAGGGGTCGAAGTCCACGCATTCGATGTTCAGGGACAATTGCTCGGCGCGATCTTGCAGCAGGGCCCGGTCTGCTATCGCCACCAGTTCTGCATCCCAGTTATTGATCGCCGCCGCGAGCGTGACGTCGGGGCCGATCCCGGCTGGCTCGCCGGCGGTAATGGCTATGCGCGCGACGGCCAACGCGCAGTCCTACTTGATGTCGACGAAGGCTTCGTCGCGGATTTGCCGCAGCCAGGCATCCAGCTCTTCCTGGTATTTGCGATCGTGAAGATAATTCATGGCCTTGGCGCGTGTTGCTTCGTCACTCATGTCTTCGTCGCGCCGCCCTTCCACTCTAAGGATGTGCCATCCGAACTGGGTGCGCACCGGCTCTGATACTTTGCCAATGTCGGTCGCCGCCACAGCTTCTTCGAATTCGGGCACCATCTGGCCCGGCGAAGTCCAGCCCAGGTCGCCGCCCTCTGCGGCAGAGCCGATGTCTTCCGAGTATTCGCGCGCCAGCTCGGCAAACTCTTCACCTGCCAGTGCCCGCTTGCGCAGTGATTTGGCCAGCTCCTGCGCCTGTTCATCACTCAGTATCTCCGAGGGCTTGATCAGAATATGGCGCACGTGTGTCTGTGCAACAACGCGCTCACCGCCGGTGCTGTCTGCCAGGTAAATCAGGTGCAGGCCGCTATCGGAGCGTATCGGGCCTGCTGTTTCACCCTTGGACAGCTGGGGCGCAATATCTGAAAAGAGGGAGGGCAGGTCGTCCAGTTTGCGCCACCCCAGATCACCACCGGTAAACAGGTAGGGTGCGCGGCTGGCACTGACCACCGCTTCAAAGGCTTCGCCGCCTACGATCCTGTCGCGGACTTTTTTGACATGGGCTTCTGCCGCGGCTACTTCGGTTGCGTTGGCATCGGGTGACAGCGGCAGCAGGGCGTGAAGAATGCGGTACTCGGGCTGGGTGAGCTTCTGCCCCTCCTGCGTGGTGATGAAGTTCTCCACCTCCTGTTCGGTGATCTGAATGCGCTGGTTGACGTTGCCCGCCTGTACCCGCTGGATGATCATTTCCTTACGCAACTGCTCGCGCATGTCGGAATAGGACTGGCCCTGTGCCTCCAGTGCCTGCCGAAACTCGTCGAGAGACATGCGATTCTGTGCGGCGATGCGCTCCACCGCCCCGTTGAGTTGTGCGTCGGAAATTCGCACACCCACGCGAGTACCCTTTTGCAGTTGGATGCTCTCCAGAATCAACCGATCCAGCGTCTCGCGGATCAGTTCGTCCTCGGCGGGCATGTCCATGCCCCTGGCCTCCAGATTCTGCGTATAGACCGCCACGCGCTCGCGCAGCTCGCTGGCCATGATGACGTCGTCGTCGACGATGGCGACCACTTGATCCAGAATTTGGGTGGCGGCCTGGGCGACCTGCCCGAACATCAGGCTGCACGCCAGGGCAGTAGCGACCAGCGCCTTGTTAATAATCACGCTCTTGGAAACCTCGAATCATGTCCTGCATTATGTCGGTGATGCGGTCGCCAAAGCCACCCATCCCCTTGAGTACGATCTGAAACTGGGCGGTATTCTCCCGCTCCAGGTTTGGATCCCTGAAATCGGTAAATTCTCCCGACTCATTGTTGAAATAGCGAAGATAGAGAAAGCGGACCGTCCAGCAGCAGCTATCATATTCCAAGCCCAGCATATCTTCCACGCTGCGGTTTGCCTGGGTGCTGTAGTTCATGGCGCCAAACAGCGCCCAGTTGTTCCCCACTGGCAGGTAGGCCGACACGCTGGCTTCCGCGGTGGCGGGCTGATCGGTGATGATGCTGCTGACGGTATTGGGCCGGCGGTAGGAGTAGCCCAGATTGTAGATGCCGCCGTTTTCAGCGCGGTACCCGGTGTGTACGTGCCCGGAGTTCATGCGTCCGTCGAACGGGTCGTACACCAGGCTGGTGCGTACCAGTACCTTGTCGTCAGGCGTAAAGTTGAGTTCGGCGGCAATTTCGGAGCCGGAATCGTTCAGGGCGGGTGAACCCGAAGAGAGCCGCACCTTGCGGTCGCGAAAGTAGTAGATCTGGCCAATGCTGGCGCTGAGCAGGTTGCTGCCATCGCTGTCATCGATGAAGTTGGTCGTCAGGCCCACAGCGATCTGGTTTGCGTCGTCCAGCCTGTCGTGCCCCGCGAAACGGGTTTCGCGAAACAGTTGATTGTAGGTAAAAGTAAGCTCCGCGCTGTCGAAATCGGGCTGATCGGTCTGCTCCTCGTATTCGCTGTACAGGTAGTAGAGCCGGGGCTCCAGTGTCTGCAGCAGGCCGCGGCCGCGGAACGCCGTCTGGCGCTCGAACACCAGGCCACCGTCCAGGCTGGCCAGTGCCGAGCCGGTGGATGGACTGCTGTCCGCGAACAGCACGCTGTCACTCAGTTCGTAATTCACCTGGCGGTATTTCACCGTTGGCTGCAGAAAACCCGACAGCCAGCGCATGGGGTAGGTCACACCCGCCTCGGCGTAGAGCCGCTGCCCGGTCACGCGGTCTTCGTCAGTATCGAAGTTTGAGACCTGAGCGAGAAACAGGGGCTCCAGTTCAAACGGTTTGCGTGCACCCCAATAGCGAACGGTGAGTTCCGGCAGCTTCTTGTAGTCCTCATTGATGTCATCCGCGAGGCTCTGGAACTGCTGCGCCTCGAGGTTCACCAGCCAGCGGTCGCCCAGGTAATCCAGCGATGCCATTTGCAACAGGCTGGTTTCACGCTGGGATTCCAGGTTGGACGTCTCCAGGTCGGCCAGGTAGTCCACGTCGCTGGCCTTGGAGTAGTCGATTCGCGAGCGCCAGCGCTGCTGGAACAGGCCGTTCTGGCGCACAACACCCAGCCAGCGATCGGTACTGCGCGAGTCGCCCACCTGGTCGCTGTACCTGTCGTCATCGTGCATCCAGGCACCGCCCACGGCCCAGTTACCCACTTTCGGGTGCAAGTAGCGCAGCAGTAGCTCGTGATTGAGCCCGCGCTCTTCAATCAAGCGCGGCGCGTACAGCGCGTCGTAATTGGGCGCCAGGTTGATATAGAAGGGCACCGTAATATCCAGGCCACCGGTACTGTCGTTACCGAAGTGGGGCCAGAGGAATCCGGTACGGCGACGGTCATCCAGCGGAAACTGTAGCCACGGCGTATAAAATACCGGAATGCCCTGAAAATCGACTTTGGCACCGTGCGCGGTGCCCACGCCTTCATCAAAATCCAGCAACAGGGTCTCGGCGCGTATTGCCCAGTCATCGTCACCCGGAGCGCAGTAGCTGAAGTTGCCGTCGTGGATGTGCACCAGGCCTTCCTCGTCCCTTTCGAGAAAGTGCGCTGAGCCCTGCATATGCCTGTCGTGAAAAACGAAGTGCGCTGTATCAACGCGCGCCTCGCCCGTCTGGGAAAAAATCTCGGCGCGTTCGCCGGTCAGCAGGATGCCCGGCTCGCGCAGGGTGACATTGCCGGTGAGCACGGCGGATTCCGTGTCGCGATAGACGGTGGCGCTGTCGCCACGCAGACGCCGGTAGCCCTGCCTGGCCCGCACCTCGCCAGTGAACACGGCCTCGTTTTCGCGTATCTCCGTACTATCGGCCCGGGCGTTGATGTCGGCGGCGCGGGGGGGAGGGCCGTTTTTTTCGTCGGCGAGTGGATCGATATAGCGCCCCTCGCAGTTTTCACACTGGCGATCACGCAGTTCAGGCGGTACCTGATCGATAGGTACCCAGTCGAGCGGGTAGCTTGTATCCCCGGCGCAGATTTCAAAGGTGGGCTCGTCATTGGCGGCACAGCCCTGTGAGTTGGTATCCTGTGCCGACAGGGCCGACGGTAGCAATAGCGCAAGTGCTGACGACACCACGATTCCGAGCATGCCTGCACCGGGTACTTGGGGAATCTTGCGCTGGAAGGTCATGCAGTTCGCTTGTGATCGCGGGGTGAAGGCGAATTCTAAAGCATACTAAAGGCCCTTGTCCGTCTAATTTTTCTGGAGCGCTCTGTGTCATCTTCTGCCGTCAATGAATCTCTCCTGCAATGGAGCGCCGAGAAGCTGGGCCTGGCGCAGGCAGGGCTGGTGCTGGAGCCGGTAGCGGGCGACGCGAGCAGTCGACGCTATTACCGTGTTCGAACGGGCGCCACCCACTTCCTGTTGGTTGATGCGCCGCCGGCGACCGAGAAGAACGCTGAGTTCATCGCTGTGCAGGCCCTGCTTGCAAACTCGGGCGTGCGTGTTCCGCGGATTCTCGCCGCCGATATCGCCAGTGGCCATATGCTGCTGGAGGACCTGGGCGATGAGCTACTGTTGCCGGCCCTGCATGCAGACAATGTCGACAGCTTTTACCATCGTGCCTTCGATGTGTTGTTGCGGTTCTCCCGGATCGGGTTGGAGGCGCTGCCATCTTATGACGAAGCACTATTGAAAGAGGAACTGAGCCGGTTCGCCCAATGGTTTGTCACTGCCTTACTGCAGCATTCACTGACCGCGGCGGAACGCGAGATGCTGGATAAACTCGATGCGTTGTTGATCAGCAGTGCACTGGCCCAGCCACGGGTGTTCGTTCACCGCGATTTTCACAGCCGCAACCTGATGTTGATAGACGACGACCTCGCCGTGATCGATTTCCAGGATGCGGTGGCCGGGCCGATGACCTACGACCTGGTGTCGCTGTTGCGAGATTGCTATGTTCGCTGGCCTGCTTCCAGGGTCAATGAGTGGGCGCTCAACTATCGCAAGCTGTTGCTCGAACAAACAGAGTACTCGGTGCCGGGCGAGCGGGAATTCCTGCACTGGTTTGACCTGATGGGGCTGCAGCGGCACATCAAGGTACTGGGTACTTTCGCTCGTCTCTATCTGCGCGACGGGAAGCAGGCCTACCTGCAGGATCTGCCGCTGGTGATCCACTATGTGCAAAGCGTGCTCTCCAGGAATGCGGTGCAGCATGCAGTGTGCGCTGAAGTCGGTGCATGGTTCGATGCAGTGCTGTTACCCCGTATCCGGCAGCAGGACTGGAGCGCGGCACAGTGAAGGCCATGATACTTGCAGCCGGCGTGGGCGAACGTATGCGCCCGCTGACCGAGCGCACCCCGAAGCCACTGCTGCACGTCGGCGGTAGGCCGCTGATTGAATACCATCTGCGCCGACTGGGTACTGCAGGGTTCGAACAGGTGGTGATCAATGTCTCGCACCTCGCCGGACAGATCGAACAGTATTGCGGCGACGGCTCACGTTGGGGCCTGTCCATCACCTACTCAAGAGAGACCGAGCCCCTGGAAACTGCGGGGGGCATCGGGCAAGCCCTGCCAGTGTTGGGCACGGCGCCTTTCCTTGTGGTCAATGGTGACGTTTGGTCCGACTACCCGTTTGGGCGCCTGGCGCAATACTCGCTGAGCGAGAAGGAACGGGCCCACCTGGTACTGGTCGACAGCCCGCCGCAGCATGCCCAGGGTGATTTCCTGCTGCAGGAAGCGGGCCGGGTCGCGGTTCGCCCTGACGGTGTCACCGGATTGACGTACGCTGGCATTGGCCTCTACAGCGCGGCCTTTTTTGATGGCATGAGTGCCGGCAAACTGGCGTTGCGACCGCTGCTGGATGCGGCGATCGAGGCGGGCACGCTGGGCGGTGAGTATTACGCCGGTCGCTGGGAGGACGTGGGCACACCCGAAAGGCTGCAGGCCCTGAATGAAGCGCTGCAGCAATGAGACCTGCGCCCACTTCGCAGCGGGCGTGCGGCCAGAGTGAGAAAAAACCCGTGAAAACCATCGCCCGGGTCGTGTGCTGGCGGCGGTGAATCGTTAGAATAGCGCCTGCCGTTTGCAGGAGTTGCCCATGTCTGATTACCTGATTGCACCGTCCATTCTGTCCGCCGATTTTGCCCGACTGGGGGAAGAGGTTGATGCTGTGCTGGCGGCGGGCGCGGATATCGTGCATTTCGATGTCATGGACAATCACTACGTGCCCAACCTGACAATTGGCCCGATGGTATGCAGTGCGCTGCGCAAACACGGCGTAACTGCGGACATCGATGTGCACCTGATGGTCAGCCCGGTGGATCAATTGATCGGAGATTTTGCCGAGGCGGGCGCGAGTTATATCACCTTCCACCCCGATGCCTCCACGCATGTGGATCGCTCCCTGCAGATGATCCGTGACGCGGGCTGCAAGGCCGGACTGGTGTTCAATCCGCACCTGGGCCTGGACGCACTGAGCTATGTGATGGATAAGGTCGATATGGTTTTGCTGATGTCGGTCAACCCGGGTTTCGGCGGGCAATCGTTTATTCCCGCGACCCTGGACAAGCTACGCGAGGCGCGGGCGTTGATTGATGCGTCAGGGCGCGACATCCGGCTCGAAATTGACGGCGGCGTGACACCGGACAATATCGCCGAGATTGCCGCCGCCGGTGCCGACACGTTTGTCGCGGGTTCGGCGATTTTCAACCAGCCCGATTACGCGGCGGTGATCGCCAGAATGCGCGCAGCCCTGGGGACGGTCGGCGGCATGCAGGCCTGATGCGGTCGGGCTGGCACTCCCAGGCTGCCCAGGGCGTTGCCGCCGGACATATTCACCGTTGCCAAGCCTTACTCCACATGTACAATAGTCGTCCTATCCAATTCCTGGAGAGTGCTGTGAAAGCAGCTATGCGTAATTGTGTCGACCTGCTGTCGATGCGTGAGGTCACCTGCTGGCGATGGTAGCCGGCTCCTCTGCGGCCAACGTCCGGCCGCGACCGCTTTTTACGCTTATACACTCTTCGAGGATTTCCCATGAAACAGCAGGACTTTGCCGCATTGGCGGCACAGGGCTTCAATCGCATACCTGTCAGCCGCGAGGTGCTGGCTGATCTAGAGACGCCCGTCAGCGCCTACCGCAAACTGGCAGAAGGCCCCTATTCGTTTTTCTTTGAATCGGTACAGGGCGGCGAGAAGTGGGGGCGTTATTCCATCATCGGCCTGCCTTGCCGCACGCTGTTCAAGGTTTACGGCTTTCGTGTTGAAACCTGGGAGGGTGGAGAACTGCTCGACAGCCAGGAGGTGGATGACCCTCTCGAATACGTCGAGCAGTACCAGCAGCGCTTCAACACCGCTCCGCGCGAGGACCTGCCGGTATTCCACGGCGGACTTGTAGGCTATTTCGGCTACGATACTGTGCGCTACGTTGAACCGCGCCTGCGTGACAGCGTACCGCCCGATCCCATGGGCAATCCCGATATTCTGCTGATGCTTGCAGAGGAAGTGCTGGTGTTCGACAACCTGGCGGGCACCATTCGACTGGTGGTGAATGCCGATCCTGCGCAACCGGATGCCCTGCAGGCCGCGCAGCGCCGTCTGGATGAACTGGTGGTCCAGCTGCGCCAGCCCATGCAACCACTGCCTGAGGTAGCGCTGCACGGGGCGGACTCGGCACAGCTGGAGGAGCAAGCCGAGTCTGACTTTACCCAGGCCATGTACGAGGCGGCGGTCGACCGTGTGAAAGAGTACGTGCTGGCGGGGGACGTTATGCAGGTCGTGCCGTCCCAGCGCATGAGCGTGCCTTTCAGTGCGCCACCGCTGAACCTGTATCGGGCACTGCGCAATCTCAATCCCTCTCCCTATATGTTCTTCCTCGATCTTGATGACTGTCAGATTGTTGGCTCCTCCCCCGAAATCCTGGCGCGATTAGAGCGCGGCACCGTCACGGTGCGTCCGATCGCCGGTACGCGCCGACGCGGACACACGGAGGAGGAAGACCGCGCGATGGAGGCGGAGTTGCTGGCTGATCCCAAGGAGATTGCCGAACACCTGATGCTGATTGACCTGGGTCGCAACGACGTCGGCAGGATCGCCACAACGGGATCTGTTGAGCTGTCCGACAAGATGGTTGTAGAGCGCTACTCCCATGTAATGCACATCGTGTCGAACGTGACTGGCACTTTGAAACCGGGTAAATCTGCCATCGATGTCCTGCGCGCGACGCTGCCCGCGGGCACCTTGAGTGGCGCGCCAAAGATTCGCGCGATGGAGATCATTGATGAGCTGGAGCCGGTGAAACGCGGCGTTTACGGTGGCGCGGTCGGTTACCTCTCCTGGGCGGGTGATATGGATACCGCCATCGCCATTCGCACGGCGGTCATCAAGGATCAGCACCTTTACGTGCAGGCAGGCGGTGGCGTGGTGGCGGATTCAGTGCCGGCACTGGAGTGGAAAGAAACACACAACAAGGCGCGCGCCATGTTTCGCGCAGCTTCCATGGTCGTGACAGGGGAGTGAGGGGCGCGTCATGCTTTTAATGATCGATAACTACGATTCGTTTACGTACAACGTGGTGCAATACCTTGGCGAACTGGGTGCGGAGGTACACGTTGTGCGTAACGACGAAATCTCCGTGGCGGACGTCGAGGCCCTTGCGCCGGACAAAATTGTGCTTTCTCCGGGGCCGTGTACGCCCAACGAGGCGGGGATTTCCATGGCGATTATCGAGGAGTATGCGGGCAAATTGCCGCTGCTGGGTATTTGCCTGGGACATCAATGCATCGGCCAGGTGTTCGGTGGGCAGGTGGTGCGTGCGCGGCGTGTCATGCACGGCAAGACGTCACCTATTCATCACCGCGGTGAAGGGGTCTTTTCCGGCCTGAGTCAGCCATTTGAAGCAACGCGCTACCACAGCCTTATCGTTGCCCGTGAGGGCCTGCCGGACTGTCTCGAGGTGACCGCCTGGACACAGACAGAGGACGGTGAGATGGATGAAATCATGGGTTTACGGCACAGGGAAATGCCGGTGGAGGGTGTGCAGTTTCACCCCGAGTCGATTCTGACCGACCACGGGCACGATCTATTGCGCAATTTTCTGGAACAGTAGGGGGTGACAATGACGATTCAGGAGGCGCTTTCCGCTGTCGTTGAGGGTAACAACTTGAGTCGCGCCGAGATGGCGGCGGTGATGCACACGGTAATGTCCGGTGAGGCCACCGACGCCCAGATCGGCGGATTGTTGGTGGCGCTGCGCATGAAGGGCGAAACAGTCGACGAGATCGCCGGTGCTGCGCAGGTGATGCGCGAACTGGCCACGCCCGTTGAGGTGGATGCGCCGCATCTTGTCGATCTCGTGGGAACGGGCGGCGACGGCGCCAACCTGTTTAACGTCTCTACAGGCTCCTGCTTTGTTGCGGCGGCTGCCGGGGCCCATGTGGCCAAGCACGGCAACCGCGGCGTATCCAGTTCCAGCGGCAGTTCCGACGTACTGTCCTACCTGGGCATGCC
>JAUHYL010000094.1 GCA_030426545.1 Gammaproteobacteria bacterium | reverse complement strand
CCCCTGCTTCGGGCTGCAATGCGAGGACATCGACGAAGAGATCGAGCAGAACAGTGTGGCCCGCGTTAAGGCCCACCTGCGGCAAGCTCAGTCGGACCTGGCCCATTGCTCGACGACAACCGGCGATGGTCGCTCCTGCGTGCCAGCAGTCCAGAAATATTACATGCAACGGCGGAGTAGCCCATGATTCAGCCCAACTTCGACGCGTCCCCCATGACCACGCAGACGACCACCGACTTGCATCCGACGAGCGGTCTCGATCCCGGTGATCGAAAAATGGCGAGGAGATATCGCGTGCGGCATGCAGCGCAACCAGGGTGGTGCGTGATCCTCGTGTTGATGCTGACCACCGTTGCGCCCGCGGCCGACCAGCCGATCGCCACGATCGCGGTCGTCTCGAATCCCTACATCACAACATTGTCCGCGGACGAGATCCAGGACGAACGGGGTGCGTCCCGCGGGTTTCTGGCGCAGACCGGTCCCGAAAGTATGGCCCGGACCGTCGATTTGGTGAATCGCCTGCAGCCGGACGCAGTCGTCATATTGGGGTCACAAACGTGGTCGGGCTCTGAGGCCGATTTTTCCGCAGCCGCGAAGTTTGTCCAGGAGCTGACCTCGCCCGTTTTCACAACGCCCGGCCACCGTGACCGGGCGGCGGGGTCGCTCGAACAATACCTCCGGCACTTTGGTGCGCATGATGCGAGCCTCCTGGCGAAAGACATCAACGGTGTGCGTTTGATCTTTGCCAACGATCTGCATCGCGACCCTGATGCCGCGGTCACCCGGATCAAGGCGCAGCTTTCCTCGCCGATGGCGCCAACGCCGCCCCAAGCGGTCTTGCTGTTTGGCGGTAAGGCCGGTGATGAATTCAGTCGATCGAAGCTGACCCATGGCCATCCCACTTTCTGGCCAATGATTACCGACCAGCGTGTCGCGGTGCGATTCGAACCGACACGGTATTCGCACCAAGTGGCGTACGAAAACAACCTCCCGGTCTGGACCGTGGGCTCGACCGCCTGGTCTGCCCGCGGCGCCGTGAGCGTCGTGCGTGTCTTTCCTGAGTCGATCGAACTTGCCGAAATCACCGATCGAACGCAGCCCCATTTTTCGCTCGACGTCCCCAACCCCGTACGGACCACACGACTCCCGACGGCAGCGAGCGATCCGTATGGCTGCCCGACGTATTCGGCGAACCTGGCCAAGAAACCTGACTTCACATTCGCGCTCGTCTCCGATCCACAATTCGACAGGGTCAGGAATCGCGACACGCTGATCAGTCGCGCCACCGCCGCAATCGACGAATTGAATCGGCTGAAGCCGGCGACGGTCTTCATCGCCGGCGACCTGGTGAACAATAACTTGCCCGAAGAGTGGGAACTTTTTGGCAAAACGTTCGGCCAGCTGAACCCGCCCTGGCACGCCGCGCCCGGAAACCATGACGTGTTGTTCAACTATGACTTTGTGGAGGCCTCCTACGCAAACGCGGCGACGCAGAACCCCTTCGATCCTGCCACGACACTGTTGATCGACGATACGGAGAGCGTGCTGGAGTCCGCGCGCCGATACGGCGTAGCGCATCTACTGACACTCCTGCAGCCAGATTCCAGTCGGCAGATGCGCATCGACACACAGTTTCCCGGCATACACCATTTCGATGAAATCATGCCTGCGGAAACCAACTTGTGAACGAACACAGCGTTGCAATGGAGAAACTGCGCCTGGACAAGTGGTTGTGGGCGGCGCGCTTCTTCAAGACTCGCAGCCTGGCCAAGGCGGCTATAGAGGGCGGCAAAGTACAGCTCGATGGCCAGCGGGTGAAAGTTTCAAAAGAGATTTGCGTCGGCGACAGACTGAGAGTCCGTCAGGGCTGGGATGAAAAAATTGTTGTTGTTGAACAGCTCTCGTCACAGCGCCGCGGCGCCGCCGAGGCCCAGCGCATGTACCGTGAAACGGATGAGAGCATTGCGCGACGCGAAGCAGAGGCGACCGCCAGAAAATCAGCGGGCGGAATGCTGGAGAGGCCAAAACAACGCCCCACCAAGAAGCAGCGACGGCAAATTCATCGCTTCAGAGAGCACTGAAGCACTCAGGGTAATTCGCTGCCTCCCTCTCGCACCACCCATCGATTGCGGCCGGTACGCTTGGCCTCGTACAGCGCTGAATCAACACTGTGCAAGACGTCGGGCAGATGCATTGTCTGCCTCGGGGCGATGCTGACAACACCCTGGCTCAGCGTGATATAGGGTGCCACGTCGGAGGCGGCATGGGGGATTTCCTCCTCCCGAACCAGCTCCGCCAAACGTGTGGCAGTGTGCAACGCTGCTTCCTTATCCGCACCCGGCAGCACCAGCAGGAACTCCTCGCCACCATAGCGCGCCACAACCTCGCCCGCGCGATTACAGGCCCGGCGCATCAGGCCGCCAAGGCGTTGCAACACCACATCACCTGCGGGATGACCGAAGGTATCGTTGTAGCTTTTGAAGTTGTCCACGTCGAGCATGATCACCGACAGATGGGTATTGCCGCGGCGCGCCCGATTGATCTCCTGTTGCAGCACACGGTTAATCAGGCGCCGATTACCCAGGCCGGTCAACTCATCGACGTTGGCCAGGTTGGCAAGCTGCTGACGCGCATCACTCAGCTCGCGATTGCGGTTCTTCAGGGAGCCGCTCAGGTTGCCTAACTCCTGCGCCGTGTGCTCGCGTTCCCAGTTCATGGCAATCAAGTTGCGGAAGGTCGCATAGTTCTGGTTACACACCAGCATGAGCACAGCACAGAAGGCCAGCAGGGACAGTCCGATCACCAGGTTGTGGGGTTGCTGCCAGTAGTGCGCGATGCACCACCAGGCGATGGGCCACAGAGAGGTAAATATCTGGGCCAGGAAATACTCGCGGATGATGACTGCAAAGCCGATAGAGAAACTGGCAATGGCAATAATGAGTAGCAGCAGCACATGCTGCAAAGATACGGGGACGTGCTGGGCCGCCCAGATATAGATGCCGGCCCACAACGCGCCGGTAGCCATCGCGCCCAGAATCAACTGCCAGTAAACGCTGCGAGGGGCGCTGCGATAGCGCCCGCCCACCAGCGCATTACTCATGTGCAAAGACCGCACCAGAAGTAGGATCAGAAAGCCAGCGGCACAAAGCAGTGCATTGTTCAGGCCGATATAGGGCCATAGCATGGCAACAACTGCGACAACGCCCACCAGGTGGGTAACCACCATCACCAGACGTCCGTTCTGCATAAGCAGCTCGAGCTGGGCAGAAAAAAGTTCTTCTCGGGGAATATGGCGCCGGTAGATCATCCAGCGAATCCTACACCTGGCGGCTGCCAAATAGAGAAGATCACCACCAGCGTGAGAAGCGCATCACATACTCTCCAGGAACGCCGTTGCCAGCGCAGGATTTCTGGCTCAAGATGGCGAGTCCTTCTCCGCTATGGAACCCGGGACATGTACCCCTGGCGAATCATCCGCCTCTGCTGCCTTATCCTCCTGGCATTACCACTGCTGCATCTTGGCTACCTAAGCTATTCCGATGACAGCGCCTCCGGAGTGGCAAGCCAGTTACCGGACGCGTTGCAACGCAGCCTCGACGACTATTCGCCAGAGGAGTAGCGGCCTGACAACGGCCGGTCACGCCGCCCCTTTTTCCCGATTATGGGATAGAATTGCGCCATGTTATCGGAGATTCCCGCCAACAGGCCTGACACTCCCCTACTGGATCGTGTTGACCAGGGCCTGACGCTGCACGACATGGACAGCTCGCAGCTGCTGCAGCTGGCTGAGGAGTTGCGCGCCTACCTGCTGTACAGCGTCGGACAGACCGGCGGACACTTCGGCGCCGGCCTTGGCGTGGTTGAACTGACCGTGGCACTACACCACGTTTACCGGCCACCGGAGGACCGCATTGTCTGGGACGTCGGCCACCAGACCTACCCGCACAAGATTCTCACTGGCCGTATGGGGCAGATGCACAGCATGCGCCAGGCAGGCGGCCTCGCCGGATTTCCCAAGCGTGCTGAGAGCGAGTACGACACCTTCGGCGTGGGCCACTCTTCCACCAGCATATCCGCGGCGATGGGTATGGCCGTGGCGGCCAAGCACCTGGGCATTGATCGCAAGGTGATTGCCGTGATCGGTGACGGCGCCATCACCGGCGGAATGGCCATCGAAGCGCTGGCGCATGCCGGTCACGAGCGCCCCAACATGCTGGTGATTCTGAACGATAACCAGATGTCCATCGGCCACAACACCGGCGGACTCGCCACCTACTTTGCCAAGATCTGGGCAAGCAAAACCTATATCGCCATGCGCAAGGGCTCCAAAAAGGTACTGGAAAAAATACGCCCCGCCTGGGAGCTTGCAAAGCGCACAGAGGAGCACATGAAGGGCATGGTGGCTCCCGGCACGCTGTTTGAAGAGCTGGGTTTTCATTACATCGGCCCGCTGGACGGCCACGACTTGCCCGGCCTGGTGCAAACGCTGGAGAACATGAAGGATCTGGAAGGCCCTCAACTTCTCCACATCCGCACAATGAAGGGCAAGGGATTTCAACCCGCCGAGAACGATCCTGTCGGCTATCACGCCATCAACAAAATCGAGCCAAAGCCAAAGGAACAGCCCGCGGCCCCCACACCTGTGCGAGCCAAAGGGCCGAAGTACCAGGCCGTGTTCGGCCAGTGGTTATGCGACATGGCGGATCAGGACGAGCGCCTGGTGGGTATCACACCCGCCATGTGCGAGGGCTCCGGCATGGTTGAATTTGCCAAACGTCACCCAGAGCGCTACTACGATGTTGCCATCGCCGAGCAGCATGCACTGACCCTGGCTGCCGGTATGGCCTGTGACGGGCTGAAGCCTGTTGTTGCTATCTATTCAACGTTTTTGCAACGAGCCTACGACCAACTCATTCACGATATCGCGCTGCAAAATCTGGACGTCACTCTGGGTATCGATCGAGCCGGGCTCGTCGGTCAGGACGGCCCCACGCACCACGGCGCTTTCGATCTCAGCTACCTGCGCTGCATTCCCAACATGGTTATCGGCGCACCTTCGGATGAAAACGCCTGCCGACAGATGTTGTATACCGCTTATCAGCACGAAGGGCCGGCGGCAATTCGTTATCCGCGCGGTGCGGGGCCCAACGCTGAAATTGAAACGGAAATGCAGCGCTGGGAAATAGGCAGGGGCAAATTAGTTCGCGAAGGTTCACATGTCGCCATTCTTAATTTCGGTGCCCTGCTTGGCGAAGTCATGGGTGCGGCAGATACTCTGAATGCTACTGTTATCGATATGCGCTGGGTAAAGCCCATGGACAAGCAAATCGTTCTCGAATCGGCCAGTCGCCATTCACTATTAGTCACGGTAGAAGAAAATTCGACTGCAGGTGGCGCTGGCTCCTCAGTCAACGAATTGCTCGTACTGCATGGTAGCGACGTGCAGCTACTCAATCTTGGTATACCGGATGAGTTCATCGAGCATGGAACTCCCGGTGAGCAAAAGGCATGGACCGGGCTGGATCGCGAAGGAATAACGCGCTCGATATTAAAGCAACTCGACACAACTGGCCTGAGCACCGCACTTCGAAGCGGGTCCCTCGGTCCTGTTCGCACGCTCTAGGTCAGGCCGTTGAGCGACACCCGACGCGACAAAATAACAGCTTCCGACGTTTCCGACATCAAGCAGTTCTACGACGAGGTTTATCATGTCGGCGCCGATGCCGCTTCAGCCGAACCCAACCGGCACTACCTGCGGCTGGCTGGCAAATTGGATATTCGCAGCGGCGAAAACATTTTGGACGTAGCGTGCGGCACGGGCGGCTGGCTTGAGGTCTGCAGTGAGCGCGGTGCCTCCGTTGCCGGAATCGACCTGTCGACCCGCGCGATAGCTGTATGCCGCCGGCGAATACCGGAGGGCGAATTCCACGATCAACCGGCTGAAACCCTACCCTTTCGCGATAGTGAGTTCGACGTGGTGACCTGCCTGGGATCGCTGGAGCATTTCCTGGATCCAGTGGCCAGCCTCAGGGAAATGGTCAGGGTGGCAAAGCCCGATGCGCGATTCTGCATACTTGTTCCCAATAGCGATTTTCTCACACGCAAACTGGGCCTCTTCAGTGGTACCTATCAGGTTGCGGCCAAGGAAGTGGTCAGAACTCTGGAGGAGTGGGACGTGCTGTTCACTGAGGCCGGGCTACGCGTGGACAGGCGCTGGCGCGATCTCCATGTGCTCAATCTACATTGGATAACCCGTGGATCGCCAATGATGTGGCCGGCCAGGGCACTCCAGGCGCTGGTCCTGCCCCTGTGGCCTATGCGCTGGCAGTACCAGGTGTACCATGTTTGCCGGGCAGAGCCCGCTGCTATCGTGCGCTAGCACAAGGTATGACCTCTTCCATAGAAAAGCCGAGCGTTCTGATCATCACTCGCAATCTACCGCCGCTAGTGGGCGGGATGGAAAGACTCGTGCAGCAACTCACGCTCGGGGTTTGCGAATGGGCTGAGGTAACTGTAATCGGTCCTCACGGCTGCGCGACGTGCTTTCCGGAAGAAGTTTCAGTGATCGAAGTATCGGAACAGCCTGCAAGGTTTCTATTCACCTCGACATTATCTGCGCTCAAAGCTACCAGGCAGCGCAAGTTCGACGCTGTTGTTGGCGGCAGCGGCCTGGTTGCCCCTATCCTTCTTCTACTGTCGATTTTCCGACGGCTAAAAACTGCCGTACTATTGCACGGCCTCGATCTGGTCGTTGATAACCGCATCTACCAGCACCTGTTTGTTACCTGTATCCGCAAGGTAGATCTGGTGATAGCAAACAGTGCCAACACTCGCACGCTCGCCTTTGGTAAAGGCGTTAGCAGGGACAAAGTCGTGGTCATCAATCCCGGCACAACGCTACCCATCCCTTGTGACACTGCTACGCTCGCGGATTTTCGAGAGCGATATGACCTGGCACCGGGGCCTGTGATACTTTTTGTTGGCCGTATGACCCGGCGCAAGGGCCTGTCCGGATTTATCCGGAACTGCCTCCCGGCCATCATTGCAGCGGTTCCGAACACCACGTTATTGGTGGTCGGAAAAGACCCGGCGCACAGCCTGAATCGGGAGGGGGAAGAGCGTGAGGTTATACAGGCCGCACAGGAAAGCGGCTTGGGTGGGCGCATCAGGTTTCTTGGACAGGTCGACGATGAGCAACTGACCCAATGTTATGCACTTGCAACCGTGCAAATCTTACCGCTGGTGGAAGTAGCAGGTGATGTGGAGGGCTTCGGCATGATCGCAGTGGAGGCGGCCGCCTGCGGCACACCCACCGTGGCGTTCGAACTGGGTGGCGTTCCCGACGCCATCAGCGCATCCAGCGGAGCGCTGGTGGCTCCCGGTGACTACCCCTCCTTCGCCCAGTCTGTGCTAGAAGTTCTGCGCAGCGACTATCCCTCAGCCGAAAGCTGCCGCGAACACGCCCGACAATTTGCCTGGCCCCGCTACAACGCACAAGTCGAGGAGTCATTAAGGGCACTACTTGCCGTCAACAGCGGCACAGGCAGGTAGAGCTCTCACATGAAAATCAACAGGAAGAAGCCAAGACACTGGTGGCTGCTGTTAAAGCAAGGGGCGTATGCGCTACTGGCCGCGCTCTTTCGTCCATTCGGCAACAAGCACCGAAAACCCCTGATAGTGCTGTATGGCCATCAGTTTAACGGCAATCTGAAAGCGTTATACCGGGAATGGGAATCATCGTTCGAGCAACATTTCGACATGTTTGTACTCTGTCTAGAGCCAGACAGTGCCTATGAACTTGAACAAAAAGGCGTTCAGGTTTTACGCTGCAATAACATCCGCGATATGCTCTTTGCCGGCGGCGCCACAGCGATCCTTACCGATCATGGGCCACATCTATTGACCCCCCTGATTCTCTTTTCCAGCATTCGTTTTGTAGACGTGTGGCACGGTGTACCCTTCAAGGGTTTTACACCGGCCGATTTTGCTCCTCTGCACCGATACGACGAGATCTGGGTAACATCTGAAACACTCAAGAGCGCATATACCACGGAATTCGGCTTCGACGCAGAAAAAGTGAAATGCCTCGGCTATGCCAGAACCGATAGAATGTTCTTTCCATCCTCGACAAAAAACTCCGTTAAAGAGATGTTGGGGATTCCAAAAGAAAAGAAACTCATTGTGTATGCACCCACCTGGCACCACGAGCTTGGCACAAGCAGCACGCTGGTGCTCGGACAGCAGCGAGGAACGTTCCTGACTGCCGTGGATGAACTGTGCAGAAAAAAAGGGGCGGTACTTGTAGTCAGGAGCCACCTGAATTCCGCGGCGCTTCAGGCTCTGCCGCCAGAGATCGTTCAATGTCCTCAGCAGCGCTTCGCCGACACGGAACAGCTACTGCTTGAGACTGACGTACTGGTTGCAGACTGGTCATCGATCGTCTTCGACTATTTACCACTGAAGCGACCAGCGATTTTTCTCGATGTGCCTCCACCTTTCCGCCTGGGGAAGACCATCACACCTGACTACAGGTATGGCTCAGTTGCTGACA
Source organism: Gammaproteobacteria bacterium (assembly GCA_030426545.1). GTDB lineage: Bacteria > Pseudomonadota > Gammaproteobacteria > Pseudomonadales > Halieaceae > Marimicrobium. The sequence goes on along the minus strand of JAUHYL010000094.1, from coordinate 8,238 downwards.
CCCTGGAAGCCCTACTAATGCAGCTGGATGCTGCGCTCGCCGAACCCAGACAGTTCGTTGCCGCCAATGAAGCCAAGTACCAGCGCGCCGCGGCCGATATATATGACCCTGCTCTGGCCGGAAAAGCGACGCGGTCACAACTGGAGAGACTGGCACAGCTATGCCTAAGCCAGTGATACTGGATTCTGGAATAGGACTGCCGCTCAGCTGATCTGCGTAGGCCAGGCGTACGCTAGCGTTCTTCCGTTGGCGCACTAACCCTCTAAAGCAAACCTATAGAATCAAGTACGAATTCAGGACGGTCTTCACTATCCTCCAACTGATCGCGCTCAGTCTCGCCGGTAAGCACCAACATGCTCAGGCAACCAAAATTCCCTGCCATACGCACATCGGTGTGCAGACGATCGCCCACAATCATTGTCTTTGCCGGGTCAATCGAAAAACGATTGACCAGCGGCTTCACCATCTCCGGGTTCGGCTTGCCAAACACCTTGATCGGCGTCTTGCCCGTTGTGAGCTTTATCATTTCTATCAGCGCGCCAATATCGGGGACCGGGCCGCTTTCGGAGGGACAGAACATATCGCAATGCGTCGCCAGGATATCTACGCCGTCGTTGATGTAGTGGCAGGCAGTAACGAGCTTCTGATAATTCAGCTCAGTGTCATAGCCGAGCACAACATACTCGGGTTTGTCCGCATCAATCCGGAAGCCCTCGTCCATGAGTGTCTTCTTGAGGCTATTCGTTCCCAGTACGTGAATTTTTTCAACCCGCTCGCTTCTCAGGTAATCGATCAGACCGTCGGTAGAGAGGACAATCTGTGCCTCATCTGCCGCTATTCCCAACGAACCCAATCGCTCTACATAGTCGCTTTTGCTTTTGGACGAATTATTGGAGAGAAAATAGACGTTCTTCCCTGATTCTTTCAGTTTTGAAATGGCGCCAGCCGCCCCGGGTACAACCGTGGATCCAACATAGAGTGTGCCATCAAGATCAAAAAGTACGTTCTCGACGTCCTGCAGTTTGCTATCCAGGCCGGAGAAAATGCGGTCGGACAGGGCCAGATCCTGGTAGTTATCAATCTCAACCCAGGGAAGACCGGCGATATCGCAAGGCGAAAAATCCAGTTCACCCTTGTGAATGAGCCGCTGCATCGCCACCTCGGTCCAGTCTTTTAAATTCCCCTCGGCCTCTACAATCTTGGTAATCTCGGCGAACATGACCGCGCCCGCCGCCGCGGAGAACTTGTAGAAATCGATAGAGCAGGCGAAGGAATCGGCCTCAGCGACCTGCTTGGAGATATCCGTTATCCTGCCACCGGCATCAACGGCCACCTTCATCGATTCCTCGTTGAAGAGCGACGTATCAACAGCAATTGCATCGGAGGCAGGATCGGCCACCAGCCTGCTGATAATTCCCGGGTCGATACTGAGATCAGCATTATTGAGAATAAAGGGCTCACCGCCGATCAAATCGCGAGTCAGGTACAGTGAGTACATATTATTCGTGGTTTCGTAGTCGACGTTCTCTACAATGGCTATCTCAACATCCTTGATATGCTTACAGTAGTTTCTGACCGCGGCACCCTCATAGCCCACCACGATGATCAAACGGTGAATACCTGCCTCAATATAGGCGTCGATCTGGTATTGCAGCAGCGGCACGCCCGCAGTAGTGACCAGGCACTTGGGTTTGGTATTAGTCATCGGGCGCAGCCTGGAGCCGATACCCGCCGCCAGGATAACCCCTACCCCGGGGGTTTCAGTCTTATTATTCACACGGCCTCCAGCCAAGCGGTCTGTTCGCAAAAGCACGGCTAATATAGCATGTGGCCAACTGGCGTTGAGTTACAGAAGAAGGTTCGTTTTTGGTAAGATTTCCCAATTTTCTGCTGTCGCCATTGAATAAGAATATACGCGAATGAAAGAGAACATCTTTCGCTTCTGGATTGGGCGAATAAAGTTATGGACTTACCGGGCACCCAAGCATTTGGCCGCCTGGCTGTTCCTGTTGGCTACCCTCACGCTTGCCGGACATGTAACGGCGATTGTTCTGAACTTGATTTTCGGCGGCGAACTGATCCCCAGTTTTAACTTTTCAATCGCCGGAAACGAATGGTCTGCCAACGCGCTGGCGCTAGCGGGCGGCGGTATCGCTATTCTTTGCATTCTGGTCTTGAACATCCGTCTACACCGGATTCTATTGATTCCAATCTGGTTACTGAATTTGCCGGTTTTTCTTGTTTCCTGTGTGCTGCCCAAAAAGCCCAATCGCTGGCTGTTCGCAGCCCGACAGGGAACGGCATTCGCCGAAAATCCCAAACACCTGTTTAACTACGTTTCGCAACATGAACCGGATATTGAGGCTATTTGGGTCACCAGGAACCGGGAAGTCTGTCGCTCACTGAGGGATCGGGGCCTGCGCGCCTGCATGTCGTACTCTCCCAGGGGTTACTGGTACAGCATGACCGCAGGGGTGCTGTTCCTATCTCACAACCGTATCTGGGTGCCCGACGCCAATGGCTTCGCAATAGGACGCGGCACACTGATATTGCAGCTTTGGCACGGCTCACCGATCAAGCGATTGGGGCACACAGTCGAATGGGATCAGTTTTCACGCCTGAGCAGAATGATAGGCCGAGTACTGATGGCCCTGTTTCCTTTCCTGGCAGTTCGCTCTGGCTGCCATCGCATGCTCGCAGCTTGCCCCACCGTTGCATCGCACCTGGCTGACTCGTACAACCTGGATCAAGCCCACATGCTTATCGGGGGATACCCGAAGAACGATGGCTGGCTGCAGCGCATCGCCGACGGACCGGCAGACACCATGCGACGGGTCATTTTTATGCCCACGTTTCGCTCAGCGGATTGGCGTCTCTTCGTTGACTATGAGTTCGATCTGCAAAGACTGGACACGCTGTGCAGAGACAACGGGATAGAGTTTCACGTCAAATTACACCCCTACAGTTTGTTGCGCATGGGCCCGCTCATGGAGGGACTAAAAACAGCGACCAACGTTTTTCATTGCGACTGCGAAGATATCTACGACATTCTTGACCAGTTTGACATCCTGGTGACTGACTACAGCAGCATTTCCTTTGACTATCTCTTATGTGACAGGCCGATTATCTACGCGCCTTTCGACTACGAATCTTATCGCGACCAGGAACGCGGGTTCCTTGAGGATTACACAACGCTAACCCCCGGACCGATGGCCCAAAACTGGCGAGAACTGGAGGCGTTTTTGTTGGAACCACTAGACGCCTATAGCGAAGCCAGACAGCAGCTGAGCGCCCGGTACAACAGCTATCAGGGCGATGATTCCTGCGGAAAACTGGTGCGGGCCACTAACTTACTACTCAAAGAGAAGGTCGCTGATGAAGCGCCTGTCAGTCACGGTCAATACTAGTGAGAGCTGGTAACACCACGGCATACTATGCCGCGCTACAGGCCCTCCACCACTGAAACGGCACCCTCCTCCAGACTATAGATTCGATCGAAGAAACGCAGCGTTTCTTCACGATGGGTTACCATGATCAGCGTCATACTCCCCGCCGCACTGCGCAAGTTTCTAAAAATTTCCTCCTGGGTGGCGTTATCCAGTGCGTTAGTCGCCTCGTCGAGTACCAAAACAGATACATCACGGTAAAGCGCACGCGCAATACCGATACGCTGCCGCTGTCCGCCACTAATCAGGGCGCCACGCTCTCCCACCAGGGTATCGTATCCCTGCGCCAGTTCTTCGATAAAGTCTGCCGCACCCGCCAAGCGCGCCACGGTTTGAACTCTTTCGTAATCTATCTCTGCAACTGGGAGTCCAAAGGCGATGTTCTCTGCAACCGAGGCATCTGCCAGGTAAACCGTCTGCGGAACAAACCCGACACTGCGGCGCCAACCCTTAAGTTTTTGCCCCGTCAGTGGCTCACCATCCACACAAAGGTGGCCCGTGTCCGGCTCTATCAACCCAAGCAGAATTTCCAGAATGGTGCTCTTGCCGGCACCTGAAGCACCCGTAATCGCTACCGCTTCTCCGACAGGTATATCGAGCGTTAGTCCATCGAACAACGTTTTTCCTGACTCGGGGTAGGAAAAACCCACTTTGTCCAGACTGATGCTCTTGCGTGGGCGCAGGGCAGGAGAATCATCCCGCTCGGGGCGGTCGTCGCGATTGGCCGCCTTGAGCACCTCATACAGTGAATTGAAGGGCGCCTGGGCACTACGAATCTGCGTAATTGCCAGATAGCTCTGCTGCACCTTGGGCACCAACTTGAAGCCGGCCATGCAATAGAGGGCAAGCACCGGCAACACGGCTTCCATATCACCCTTTTGCATGATCAGAAAAAGAGCGACCAGCAAGGCACCGGCCAACACGACCGTTTCGACAATGTAATAGGGCGATTGGCCCAGAATCATATTCTCGGAGAGCGCCCTGGCAACCTCACGCGTGGAACCGCGAAATCGTTGCAGCAATTGATTCTCCGCAGCGTAGAGCTTGATATCCTTGATACCTTCGAAGCTCTCGTTGAGCAAGCGATTGCGCGAGGCATTGTAGTCACTGACGTTCTTGCCATTGCGGTAAATTCGCGCGCGCAATACGTAGAATACGAACCAGTACACAGCCAGTAAAACAACCAGGGAACTGAGCGCCACGAACACATCCACATAAATAATCAACGCGCTTAGCAATAAGATGGAGAAGGCACGGCCATTCAGGCGCAGCGCGGGCGCCACGAGGTGGGTGCTCAGCCGCAGGGTGTCACGCATGATGTGCTGAATCAGGTCTGCGCTGTTCTTGCGATTGTGAAAGAGCGTGTTCTGCCTTAGATAGTAGTTATAAACGCTGACTGAAAACTCACCCCCGAGACGGTGGGCATAGTTGTTCATCAGGTACTGAGATAGCAACAACAAGCCGTTCGACAACAAAATCAAAAGGATGAAGGCGCCGCCAATGTAGGTCAGAAATACGTCCGTGGACGGCTCACCAAAGAACACATACACACGATGCAGGTAGTCGTTAGAGACTATCAGCTGTGGATCAGCAGCAACCGCCATGAACGGCATGATGGACGCGACACCGACAAGCTCAGCACCCGCCGTCAGCAACATCAGCAACTGCAAAACGTAAAAGTCCCGCCTCTGCCTGCGCGTCAGTAGTCCGAACAGTTTTTTGAAAGTGTTAAACATGCCCCTTCAGGTCTGGAGTTTACGCCCATTGCCCTGAGCACATTCTGTACCACTTCCCGCTGCATAACCATCTGGCAACGCTGAAAAGTATATTTTTTCAGGTAAATCTGTAACCGCGGAGCCCCCACTTCTGCGCCACGGCATCGAAGGGCGCAGGGATGGGTGCATACATGGCGGCGAATCCCGCTATAATATTGTCTCGCAGAATCGTCAGCTTTTAGCGATTCCCCGCCGCCTTCACCGGTGCAGTACTGACTCACCCCAAGGCTCGCCACCAACTTAAAGGTTCAGGATGCCAAGAAAGAAACCTGAAAGCAGCGAAACCCCCTCCCTGGAAGCCACCATGAAGCAGCTTGAAAGCATCGTGGAGGATCTGGAGAGCGACGACATCCCGCTGGAGAAGGCGCTTCAGGCCTTCGAATCCGGTATCGCGCTGGTCCGCCACGCTCAAAAATCACTGGCCGAAGCCGAGCAGAAGGTTGCGCTTTTGACCGAAGACGAGTCAGGCGAAATCGATACGGAGTTTCTCGATGAGGACGATGGATGAGCGGTGCTTTTGAGCGCGCCTCGCAAGAACTGCGCAATCGTTTCAGCGCCTATCTGACAACACTGCCACAGCCGCAGGCCCCGGAAGGCTTTCAATCCGCCTGCGACTATGTGCTTGGCAGCGGCGGCAAGTTTGTGCGCCCACTACTGGTCTACCATGCGGGCCGGGCGGTATCCCCGAACGTCTCACTGACGACACTGGACACGCCTGCTGCGGCTGTGGAGCTTATTCACATCTATTCCCTGGTACACGACGACCTCCCAGCCATGGACGACGACGACCTGCGCAGGGGCAAACCTACCCTGCATACTGCCTACGACGAGGCGACAGCCATCCTGGTCGGCGACGGCCTGCAGGCCCAGGCGTTTGAACTCCTGGCGACAGCGCCGGGTATGACGGATGAGCAGAGAGTTGCCATGGTCCGCGAACTGGCGCAGGCAGCGGGCGCTTCCGGCATGGTTGGGGGACAGTACATCGACATACGGGCCACAGACTCCAGCCTGGAACTGGCGGATCTACGCAACATGCACTCGCTCAAAACCGGGGCAATGATACGAGCCGCCCTGGCACTGGGCGGTATTGCGGCGGGCGCCAGCGAACAGCAGTTGAGCGCACTGGACGAGTACGGCAGCCACGTTGGCCTCGCATTTCAGGTTGTCGATGACATTCTGGACGTGGAAGGTGATGCAGAAAAACTGGGCAAGACGCGAGGAAAAGACGGCGAGGCCAATAAACCTACCTACGTCCAGTTGCTGGGCCTAGAGGGCGCTCGAAGCGAATCGCATCGCCTGCTGAGGGAGGCGCTGAGCAGCCTGGACGCTTTCAAAGGCGATGCAGACGCGTTACGGGAAATGGCAGAGTATGTTGTGGCCCGAACCCACTGAAGCGTACTTGGTACGCTAACTCGATAGCACATTAATCATCCCTTTCGAACATGTGCCCCAGCTTACCTGCCTTGGTCTGCAGGTACTTTTCATTATGCGGGTTGCTGTCCGTGTGCAACGCAAGGCGTTCGACAACGTTGACGCCCAGACTTTCCAGCGCGGCTACCTTGCGGGGATTGTTGGTCATCAGGCGAACGTCCCGCACGCCCAGGTGGCTGATCATCACCTCGAGAATGTTGTAGTCGCGCATGTCGGCGCCAAACCCGAGCTGCTCGTTGGCCTCGACAGTATCGGCCCCCTCGTCCTGCAGTTTGTACGCCTTGATCTTGTTAAGCAGCCCTATCCCCCTACCCTCCTGGCGCAGATAGAACAGCGCGCCCCGGCCCTCTTCGGAGATCGCCTGCAGCGCCGTCTGTAACTGGTTCCCACAGTCACAGCGCACGCTGAACAGGGCATCGCCAGTGAGGCACTCTGAGTGAATTCGAGTCAGGAGCGGATCGGGCGTCGCAAGGTCACCCATGGTGAGCACCACGTGTTCCTTGTTGAGCGCCGTGTCCTCAAACCCGTGGATGTAGAAGTCGCCCCACTGGGTAGGAAGGCGCGATGATTCAATATAGCTTACCGACACACGGACAGTCCGAGGGAGAAAAGGCCGCACATTCTAGCAGTTTTAGCAGGGAAGGGGCGAGAGGCTAGCGCTCACTGGACATGGTCAGCACACCGTCCTTCTCGTTGAGTGTCACGTGCTGCAGGAAAGACATGCCCAACAGGACATCCGAGGGGTAGTTACCCTCTATGACTGTCGCCCTCACGTTTTCCACCTGGATACCCCCCACATTGACCGATCGCAGGTTGACGACATTGGCCGGGGCAACGCCGCTGGCGGTTTGCACCTGGCTGGGCTCACCCAGGCGATAATCCACACCCAGGGCATCCGCATGGGCGCGGCTCATGGCAACGACATTCGCCCCTGTATCCACCAACGCCAGAACGGTGCGCCCGTTGACCTGCACCAGCGTCTGGTACTGGTAGTGACGATTGCGGGTGATGGTGACCACCGTGGCACTGGGAGCGGCATACTTCGTGCCAATACGCTGCGACAGGCCCAGGGTGATTGTCTGGCCCTCTATTTCAAGGATTGCATTCGCGGCATCAGCACCCACCAGTGTCACGCCTTTGAAAGACTGACCCACTCGCAACAATTTTCGCTCGCCATCAATACTCAGCACCGCAGAGTTGGGCATAAGGCCCTCAACGGCCACGGGCGGGTTGGCGTTGCCATTCAAAGGCAGGGTGATTGCGACAGCAAACAACGTGCCGGCAAGCCGCGCCAACCATTGCCTGCTTTGGCTCACTGCAGAAAACCGTGCGCTATGTGCAGCGTCAGACAGGCCATAACGCCTGCCACGATATCGTCGACCATGATTCCCCAACCGCCTTTCACACGCCGATCGAGAAAACTGATCGGCCACGGTTTGACGATATCAAGAATGCGGAACACGACAAAGCCCAGCACGATCCACAACCACTCCGCGGGAATAGCCCACAGGGTAATCCAGAAGCCGACGAATTCGTCCCACACAATGCCGGGATGATCGTGCACGTTGAGTTGTCGGCTGGCCCGG
>JAUHYL010000093.1 GCA_030426545.1 Gammaproteobacteria bacterium | reverse complement strand
CAAGGTCTTTTACGATCTGCTCGCCGCGCGCCGGGAAAGAGAGTTGCAGAACATCGCAATTGTCCGCCTGGAGCAGCTTTACCCCTTCCCTGAGGCAGAGCTGTTGCAGACGCTGGCGGGCTACCCGAACCTGGTGGATGCGGTGTGGTGCCAGGAAGAACCAATGAATCAGGGCGCCTGGTACGCGAGCCAGCACCATATGCGCCGCGTGATTCACCAGCACAAAGTGGACGTTTACCTGCGCTACGTCGGTCGCGATGCGTCGGCGGCGCCCGCCGCCGGTTACATGGCGTTGCATGTGTCGCAGTTGGAACAATTTATTGATGAAGCTCTGGGCGAAATGCCCTGGATTAGCTAGCAAGGACACGGTCATGGCAATTGATATCAAGGCACCGGCATTTCCTGAATCCGTGGCGGACGGGGAGGTGGCGGCCTGGCACAAAGCGGAAGGCGAGGCGGTGGCGCGGGATGAACTCATCGTCGAAATCGAAACGGATAAAGTCGTGCTCGAGGTGGTGGCTCCCGAGGACGGTGTAATGGGCAAGATTCTCGAAGATGCAGGTGCCATTGTGCAGAGCGAACAGCTGCTGGCCACCCTGGAGCCAGGAACCGCGACGGCAACCCCGGCCAAGCCAAAAGAAGTTTCCGCCAGTGACGACAGTTCCACGCCAGAGGCGGCTCCTGGCGCATCCACCGACAAGCAGATGGGTCCTGCCGCAAGGCAACTCGCCCAGGAACACAACCTCGATGTCACACAGATAAAGGGCACAGGTAAAAACGGGCGTATCACCAAAGAGGATATTCTCAGCTACCTGAAGGAGCAGGAATCTGCTGAAAAGCCCGCTGCGGCGAAGGCCGCCGATGCTGAAACCGCTGATCTGCCAGACGGTCCCTCCAGTGAGCGCATTGAGCGGCGCGTGCCCATGACGCGTATGCGTGCGCGCATCGCCGAGCGGCTGCTGCACGCTACGCAGGAAACCGCCATGTTGACCACCTTCAACGAGGTGAACATGGCGCCGGTGATGGCCCTGCGCAGCAAGTACAAAGAGCAATTCCAGAAGACGCATAACGGCACACGCCTGGGGTTTATGGGGTTTTTCGTCAAGGCTGCCTGCGAGGCGCTAAAGCGGTATCCCGCGGTCAATGCATCCATTGATGGCAATGACGTGGTCTATCACGGGTACCAGGACATCGGTGTTGCAGTGTCCACTGAAGGTGGTCTGGTTGTGCCGGTGATGCGCGATGCGGATTTCATGAGCCTGGCCGATATAGAAGCTGCAATTGCCGATCTGGGCGCGCGTGCGCGTGACAACAAACTGAGCATCGAAGACATGACGGGCGGCACGTTTACCGTGACCAACGGCGGCGTATTCGGTTCGCTGCTGTCAACGCCTATCCTGAACCCGCCACAAACAGGCATACTTGGCATGCATACCATCCAGGAGCGCCCGATGGCGGTAAACGGCGAAGTCGTTATTCTGCCGATGATGTACCTGGCGCTGTCCTATGATCACCGCCTGATCGACGGTAAGACCGCGGTACAATTCCTGGTGGCAATCAAGGACCTTATAGAGGATCCGGCCCGCATCCTGCTTCAGCTCTAGGCCGCGTCAGCGATGCAATAAGCATTCTGGACCCGAAATTCCTTTTCAACACAGGTAACGTAAATGTCCGACAAATACGATGTAGTTGTGATCGGAGCCGGCCCCGCCGGTTACGTGGCGGCGATCAAGGCAGCCCAAGAGGGTTTCAAAACCGCCTGCGTGGAACAGTGGGCTGACGACAAGGGCAACGCACTGTTGGGTGGCACCTGCTGCAACATTGGCTGTATCCCGTCCAAGGCGCTACTCGACTCCAGCTACAAGTTTGCGGAAGCCAGGGATCACTTCGCTGAACATGGCATAACTGTCAACGAACCGGTCGCGGATGTGCCGGCGATGCAAAAGCGCAAGGAAAAGGTCGTTACCCAACTCACCGGCGGCATCAGTGGACTGTTCAAGCACAACGGCGTTACCTCGGTCGTCGGCAAGGGCAAAGTGCTCGCCGGTGCGAAAGTGGAAGTCACCGATGCCGAGGGCAATGTCAGCATACTTGAGGCCGGGAATATTATTGTTGCAGCGGGCTCCGTCCCCGTGGCGATTCCCCCGGCGCCCATTGACGACGAGTACATTCTGGATTCTACCGGTGCGCTTGCCCTATCGGAGGTGCCTCAGCGTTTGGGTGTGATTGGCGCGGGCGTGATCGGGTTGGAGTTGGGCAGCGTTTGGCGTCGCCTGGGCTCCGAAGTTGTCATGCTGGAGGCGCTGGAAGACTTCCTGCCGATGATGGACCAGCAAATCGCCAAGGAGTCGGCGAAGATATTCAAGAAACAGGGCCTGGACATCCGGCTGGGCGCGCGCGTCACCCACGCCGAAGTGAAGAACGGCCAGGTCGAGGTGACCTACAGCAATGCCGACGGGGAGCACACCGAAACTTTCGACAGGCTGATAGTCGCAGTGGGCAGGAAGCCCCGTTCTGAAGAGTTGTTTGCGTCTGACAGCGGCATCACGCTGGACGAGCGCGGGTTTATTTACGTCAATGACTTTTGCGAAACCGAAGCGCCTCACGTCTATGCCATCGGCGACGTGGTTCGCGGCCCCATGCTGGCGCACAAGGGATCGGAAGAGGGTGTCATGGTCGTGGAACGCATCGCCGGTAAACCGGCGCAGATGAATTACGACGTCATTCCTTCGGTCATTTATACCCACCCGGAGGTTGCCGCCGTGGGGAAAACCGAGCAGGAACTCAAGGCCGATGGCGTCAATTACAAGGCCGGCGTCTTCCCCTTCGCAGCGTCTGGCCGGGCGCTGGCGGCGGGCGAGCCAGAGGGCATGGTAAAACTGCTGGCCGAGTCTGACAGCGATACCATCCTGGGATGCCACGTGGTGGGAGCCTCCGCCGCTGACCTGGTTCAGCAGGTCGTAATTGCCATGGAATTCGGCTCCAGCGCAGAAGATCTGGCGCTGATCGTGTTCGGACATCCAACCCTCTCCGAGGCAGTTCATGAAGCTGCACTCGCGGTCGACGGCAAGGCGATACATATCGCCAATCGGAAAAAGCGCGGGTAGAATGCGCCCCGGGCCTGAATCAGAACAATAAGAGAAGATCAGAAGATGGTCATTCGCGGGCAGTCCGAGGCTCTTCAGGGTCGCGGATAAGCCAAACTTTGAGCAGCAAACGAGACAGGACAAAACATGAATGTGCATGAGTATCAGGGCAAACAGCTGTTTGCCGAATACGGCCTGCCAGTTTCCACGGGATTTGCGGTAGATACCCCCGAGGAAGCAGCGGCGGCGGCAGACAAGATCGGCGGCGATATCTGGGTGGTCAAGGCCCAGGTGCACGCCGGCGGACGCGGTAAAGCCGGTGGTGTCAAACTGGTGAAGAGCAAGGATGAAATCAAGGCCTTTGCCAGCCAGTGGCTGGGCAAGAACCTGGTGACCTACCAGACCGACGAGAACGGTCAGCCGGTGAGCAAGATTCTGGTTGAGGCCTGCACCGATATCGCTGAGGAACTGTACCTGGGTGCGGTTGTGGACCGCTCTTCGCGTCGCGTAGTCTTTATGGCATCCACCGAAGGTGGCGTGGAAATCGAGAAGGTCGCCGAGGAGACCCCGGACAAGATACTCAGGGCAACGATTGACCCGATGGTGGGGCCGCAGCCTTACCAGGGGCGTGAACTGGCCTTCAATCTTGGTCTGTCAGGCGACCAGATCAAGCAGTTCGTGAAGATCTTTATGGGTCTGGCAAAAATGTTCGTGGAGAAAGACCTCGCACTGATCGAGATTAACCCGCTGGTAATCACCGACGAAGGTAACCTGCACTGCCTGGATGCCAAGATCGGTGTCGACGGCAACGCGTTGTATCGACAGCCCGAACTGAGCGCAATGCACGATCCGTCGCAGGATGACGAGCGCGAGGCCAATGCGGCGAAGTGGGAGCTCAATTATGTGGCGCTGGATGGCAATATCGGCTGCATGGTGAACGGCGCGGGCCTGGCTATGGGCACGATGGACATCGTTGCACTGCACGGCGGATTCCCGGCCAACTTCCTCGATGTAGGGGGTGGCGCCACCAAGGAGCGTGTTTCCGAAGCGTTCAAGATCATTCTGTCCGACGACAACGTTAAAGCCGTGCTCATCAATATTTTCGGCGGCATCGTACGCTGCGATCTCATAGCCGAGGGCGTGATAGGCGCCGTACAGGAGGTCGGTGTCGAGGTGCCGGTGGTGGTGCGCCTTGAGGGCAACAACGCCGATCTGGGCAAGAAGGTACTGGCCGATAGCGGCCTCAATATTATCGCCGCGGAGAGTCTCACAGACGCAGCTCAGCAGGCAGTAGCAGCGGCGGGAGGTGCAGCGTAATGAGTATTCTGATTGACAAGAACACCAAGGTCATTTGTCAGGGTTTCACTGGCTCTCAGGGCACCTTTCACTCAGAACAGGCCATTGAGTACGGTACGCAGATGGTAGGTGGCGTCACACCCGGTAAGGGCGGACAGGAGCACCTCCGTCTGCCGGTGTTCAATACCGTGACCGACGCCGTGCAAGCGACTGGTGCAGATGCCTCTGTGATCTATGTGCCAGCACCTTTTTGCAAGGATTCCATACTGGAAGCTGCCAACGGCGGTGTGAAGCTGATTGTCTGTATCACCGAGGGCATTCCCACGCTCGATATGCTGGAAGCCAAGGTCAAATGCGACGAACTGGGCGTGCGCCTTATCGGCCCCAACTGCCCTGGCGTGATAACCCCGGGCGAGTGCAAGATCGGGATTATGCCAGGCCATATCCACCTGCCCGGTAAAGTCGGTATCGTTTCGCGCTCAGGCACGTTGACCTACGAGGCGGTGAAGCAAACCACCGACGCCGGGTTTGGGCAGTCCACCTGTGTCGGCATCGGTGGAGACCCCATCCCGGGTTCCAACTTTATCGACGTGCTGGGAATGTTCGAGAAGGATCCGGCGACAGAGGCGATCGTGATGATTGGCGAGATCGGTGGTACCGCGGAAGAAGAGGCGGCCGCCTATATCAAGGCGGGCGTGTCCAAGCCAGTGGTGTCCTATATCGCAGGCGTCACCGCGCCCAAGGGTAAGCGTATGGGCCATGCCGGGGCGATCATCTCCGGCGGCAAGGGCACGGCGGACGAAAAATTTGCCGCCCTGGAAGATGCCGGCGTGAAGACCGTGCGCAGCCTGGCCCAGATTGGCAGCGGGCTTTCCGAAGTCACTGGCTGGTAAGCACCGCCATCGGTAACAGTGCCCGCCATCGTGCGGGCATTTTTTTGTCTACGCTTTTTGCCTGATGCGGTCCTGGGTGGTTACTCCCGTCAACGTTGCAGACGCCACCGCGCCCACGGACGCGCCGGTCAGCCCCACTGGCGCCATCCGCAGGCTACGGACAAAAAAAATGCGCTTGGGGGTTGAAATCGGCAGCGCTGAACCCCATCTACGCGAATAGCATCTTTTTTATATAAATCAGATAGATACACCCCGAGGTTAAGATGACTGCTGACGTGAAAAAAGAGACCCTGGGCTTCCAGACGGAAGCGAAACAACTGCTGCACCTGATGATTCACTCCCTGTATAGCAACCGGGAGATCTTTCTCAGGGAGTTGATTTCCAATGCTTCCGACGCCATCGACAAGCTGCGCTTCGCTGCGCTGGCCGAAGACGGGGTTCTGGAGGGAGAGGGGGACTTCTACATCCGTATCGAGGTTGATGAGGAGGCGGGCACGCTGACCATTAGCGATAACGGCATCGGCATGAACCGCGACGAGGTCATTGAAAACCTCGGCACCATTGCCAAATCAGGCACGGCCGCTTTTCTGGACAACCTCACCGGGGATGAGAAAAAGGATTCACAACTCATCGGCCAATTTGGTGTCGGCTTTTACTCGGCTTTTATCGTCGCTGACCGCGTGCAGGTGCATACACGCAAGGCGGGAGAGGATGCCGACAGCGGTGTGCTCTGGGAGAGCCAGGGCGAAGCCGAGTTTTCCATTGAGTCCAGGCCAAAGGACAGCCGGGGCACCACCATTACCCTGTTTCTGAAGAGCGATTGCGAAGAGTTCTCCGATGACTGGCGCGTGCGCAGCGTCATCAAAAAGTACTCGGACCACATCTCCGTCCCCGTGCTGATGCAGAAGCCGCCGGCGCCCGTCATGAACGAGGAGGAGGGCGATAACGCAGACGAAGCAAAGTCGGAAGACGCAGCGCCGGAGTTTGAAGCTGTCAATGAAGCGACCGCACTGTGGACGCGCAGCCGTTCAGACGTGAGTGAAGATGAATACAACGCATTCTACAAACACGTGTCCCACGATTTTGAGGATCCGCTGACCTGGAGCCACAACCGCGTAGAAGGCAAATTTGAATACACCAGCCTGCTATACATCCCTTCCACGCCACCTTTTGACCTGTGGAACCGCGATATGGTGCGCGGTCTGAAGCTGTACGTGCAGCGCACCTACATCATGGACGATGCCGAGCAGTTCCTGCCGCTTTATCTCCGCTTCGTAAAGGGCGTGGTGGATTCCAACGATCTGTCGCTCAATGTGTCGCGGGAAATACTGCAGCAGGATCCCGCCGTGGATGCCATGCGCAGCGCGTTAACCAAGCGCGTGCTCGATATGCTGGACAAGATGGCCCGGAAAGAGCCTGAGAAATACGCCACTTTCTGGCGTGCCTTCGGCCCCGTACTCAAGGAGGGTCCGGCAGAGGATTTCAGCAACAAGGAGAAGATTGCCGGCCTGCTGCGCTTTGCCACCACGCACACCGATACCGAAGCGCAGGATCAGTCACTTGAGGACTACGTCTCGCGCATGCAGGACAAGCAGGAAAAAATCTATTACGTGGTAGCCGAAAACTTTAAAACTGCCAAGAGTAGCCCCCACCTTGAAGTGTTCCGCAAGCAGGGCATAGAAGTGCTGCTACTCTCTGACCGCGTGGATGACTGGTTGATGAATCATCTGCAGGAGTTTGATGGTAAGCCGTTTCAGGATGTCGCCAGGGGTGCGCTGGATCTCGATGCAGACTCCGAAGAGGCCAGGGCTGAACTGGAAAAACTCGCGGAAGCGTCCAAAGAACTCGTTGAGCGCATAACAACGGTGTTGGAAGACAAGGTGAGTGAAGTACGGGCCACCGCGCGCCTCACGGACTCCGCAGCCTGCCTGGTTGTCGGCGAGCACGACATGGGCGCACAGATGCGACGCATTCTGGAGTCCGCCGGACAGGCCGTGCCCGAGAGCAAGCCGATACTGGAGATCAACCCCTCACACCGCCTGTCGGAACTGCTGGATTCGGAGCAGGATGAGGACCGCTTTGCGGACCTGGCCAACCTGCTGTTTGACCAGGCCCTGCTGGCCGAGGGTGGACAATTGGAAGACCCGGCGGGTTTTGTCTCACGCATGAATGCACTGTTGATACAGGCGGGTGGCGGCGCGCGCTGAGAGCCGGACTGAACCAGCATGTTGCTCACAGTGTGGCGCCACGGGGAAGCGGGAGAGGCTTCCTCTGATCGTCAGCGCCGGCTCACTGCGAGGGGCAAGCGGGATCTGAAGCGAGGCGGGGAGTGCATGGCGCAAATCTGTGCAGCGCGAAATTTCGGTGTTACGCGCACCGTCGACGCACTGCTCCATAGCCCGTGGCAACGAACCACGCAGTCGGCCGCTATCATTCACGGCAGCTTCCCCGATGTTCAGATCGCCTCGAATGACGCGCTCCGCCCCGGTGTGACGACCGCAGACGTCGATGAATTGTTGCAGACACTGATGGCCCAGGAATCGCCCCCGCAGCACCTGGTGCTTGTCACGCACCAGCCGCTGGTGTCACGACTGGTCGATCATTACCTCGATGACCCGGGCCGCGTGCCCGCACTCTCCCCCGGGGGTCTGGCGACGCTTGAACTGGACGTGCCCGCGACAGGCTGCGCCAGCCTGTACTTCTGGGCCCTGCCGCCAAATTACGAGCCCGGTCGATGAGCATGCCAGCGAACCCGGAACCTGTAGAGAAAACCTGGACGGTAAACGGACTCTCGCTGGCGGGCCTGTGCTGGGGTGACCCGGCTGATAAGCCAGTGCTAGCCCTGCACGGCTGGCTGGATAATGCCGCCAGTTTCGTAAGGCTTGCGCCACTGTTGGAAGGCCGATACGTGGTGGCCCTGGATTTGACGGGTCACGGCCGCTCCGACCAGCGCTCCGCCGATGCCAGCTACCAGATATGGGACGACCTGCCGGAGATATTCGGCGTTGTGGATGCACTCGGCTGGGAGCAGTTTGAACTGGTCGGCCATTCCCGCGGCGCGATTATCTCCACCCTGGTTGCCGCCAGCAGCCCGGAGCGCGTTTCCCGTCTGGTATTGCTGGATGGCCTGTTTCCGCAGGCGGTAGAGGCGTCTGCGTTTGTGCAGCAAATGCGCAGCGCATTGCAGGATAAGCCACGTCTGCTGAACCGCAGCAATCGCGTTTACCCAGACGCCGGACAGGCGATCAGGGCCCGCGAGGCGCGCGGTCTGCCCCGGGAAGCCGCTGAACCGATTTGCCGGCGCAATCTCAAGGCCTGTGAGGGCGGTTTCACCTGGACGACCGATTCGCGTTTGCACGGCGCTTCCCCGGTCAAGTTGTCGAACGGGCATATCGAGGCGGTCTTGCGCGCACTGGCTATGCCGGTCCTGCTGCTTCTCTCATCCCGGGGTCAGGACCCGGGGCACGAGGCGTTTTTGCAGCCCGCCTTGCAGTGGGTATCGGATATTGAGGTTGACAAGATGGACGGCGGACATCATTTTCATATGGAGCAGTGTGCGCCGGCGGTAGCAGGACGCATCCTTCAATTCCTGCATCAGCAGCGGTAGCGCCGGGTAACCTAATGTTGTGTCTCAAGTTCCTTCAGAATTCGGATGGCCCGTTGGCCCCTCGCTTGTTCAAAGCGCTGACACGTTGGCTTGTGGGCAGTGTGTTGCTGTGCACTGCAGGTCAGGCGGCGGCGGACAGCGCACAACTGCGGCAGCTGCTGGCGGCGCTGGACGAGTCGCTGCACACAGTGCGCGTGGAGTACGCGGTGAACACCGTGATCGACCACAGGGTGGCGTTGGGCGCCATTCGCAAGCTGCACGGCGAGTGGAGCCTCGAAGACAGCGAGCGCGTGTCCGGTGAATTGAGCAGCTATACCTGGCAAATCGTCGATGGATTTACGTCCAAAGAGGTCATGGAGGAATTGTTGGCGGCTGTGAGCAACATGGAGGGTGCGCAGCGGCTGTTCGCCTGCGATGGCCGAGCCTGCGGCCACAGTTCCCAGTGGGCTAACCGTGTCTTCGGTCAACGCGTATTGTATGGGCGCCAGGATCTACAGCGTTATCGGGTGTATTCACTGCAGGAAGGGGACGGTTATCGTCTCGTGGTCTATGCTTCTGCGCGAAGTACCGACCGGCAGTATTTACGCGTGGATCTGATCGGCGTCAAACCCTCAGCACAGCGGGCGCTGGATCTAACGCTTCATCTGCAGCAGTGACAGAAACTCGTCGCGGGTTTTCTGCTCGCTGCGGAAACAACCCAGCATTGCCGACGTCTTCATCAGCGAATTCTGTTTTTCAACGCCCCGCATCATCATGCACATGTGTTGTGCTTCTATGATAACCCCCACGCCCTCGGCATCGGTCACGTCCATAATGGTCTGGGCGATCTGCGCGGTCAGCGATTCCTGGATCTGCAACCTGCGTGCAAATATATCGACAATGCGCGCAACTTTGGACAGGCCCAGAACCTTGCCGGTGGGAATGTAGGCAACATGGCACTTGCCGATAAACGGCAGGAGATGGTGTTCGCACAGGGAATACAGCTCGACGTCCTGCACCAGGATCATCTCGCTGGATTCTGAGGGGAATAGCGCATCGTTGACCACTTCTTCCACGGACTGCTTGTAGCCGCGCGTGAGGAATTCAAACGCGCTTGCCGCGCGTTTGGGCGTATCCAGCAGGCCGGGGCGTTGCAGATCCTCGCCAATGGCTTCAATGATATTTGCCCAGTTTTTTTCCAAGGCCATTCTCCACAGAACAGGGGTTTGTAACAGGCCACGCATGGTAGCAACCGGTGCAAGGACTAGGCAAATGGATGTCCGGGTCGTGGGCTAACGTTGTGGTGAAGGTAGCTTTCCCCATTGGCCGGGGGCATTCCCGGGTGGCGCCTCGCACGGGCGCACTTAAGGCGGGGAGAGTGACGATGTACACTTCGGTCATGAAAATTGACTCCGGTTCTCCAACCACTATCGCCCAGGCTTTGTCCTGGTGCAGTCAGCGCCTTGAGAGCAGTGCGGTCTATTTTGGGCACGGTACGGATAATGCCTGGGATGAAGCGGTGCAAATGGTGCTGTCGGTTGCACAGCTGCCAGCCGATGCAGGCGATGGCGTTCTGCCACAGGTTTTTTCCCCGCAAATGATGGACAGACTGGAAGCGCTGCTGCAGCAGCGAATCGCTGAGCGGGTGCCGCTTCCCTACCTGCTCGGACGGGCCTGGTTTGCGGGGCTTGAGTTCCGCTGCGACGAGCGCGCCATCATTCCGCGCTCACCGATGGCAGAACTGATCGAACAGGGATTTCAGCCATGGTACGCCGGGCCAGCGCCGGAGCGAGTGCTGGATCTGTGCTGTGGAGGAGGGTGTATCGGGCTGGCCACGGCTTATCACCAGGCGCAAAGTCACGTGGATCTGCTGGACATTGACGTGGATGCATTGGCGCTGGCCCGGGAGAACGCCGCAGCGCTGGGGCTGGCAGAGCGCTGCCGGGTACTGCAATCAGACCTGTTTGAGGCGGTAGAGGGCGAGCGTTACGATTTGATACTCTGCAATCCGCCGTATGTGGACGCGCAGGATCTCGCGGCGATGCCCGCAGAGTACCATGCCGAACCGGCGCTTGCCCTGGGGTCCGGCGCGGATGGTTTGCACCTTACCCGCCAGATACTGGCGCGGGCCGGGCAGTACCTTCGGCCCCACGGTTTATTGATTATGGAGGTCGGGTACACCTGGCCCACGCTGGAGCGCGCCTATCCGAACGTTCCCTTCACCTGGATAGAATTCGCCCGCGGCGGCGATGGCGTTTTCGCGATGACGCGCCAGGAGTGGCAAGATTACAGCGAAAGCTGGCGCTAATCGGCCTATAATGCGCGGCTTTAATCTCAACAGCGGCGCTCAGCCGCAGCTTGCGGGGGAGTGATGGCAGGCAACACGATAGGCAAACTGTTCACGGTAACGAGCTTCGGGGAAAGTCACGGGCCAGCCCTGGGCTGTGTTGTGGATGGCTGCCCGCCCGGCATGCCGCTGGATGCATCCGACATGCAGCACGATCTCGATCGGCGCAAGCCCGGCACGTCGCGCTTTACCACGCAGCGCCGCGAGGACGATGAGGTCAGAATTTTGTCCGGCGTGTTTGACGGTCGTACCACGGGCACGCCGATCGGCCTGCTCATCGAGAATACCGATCAACGCTCGAAAGATTACTCCAACATTCAGAATACGTTCAGACCCGCGCACGCGGACTACAGCTACACCCAGAAGTACGGATTTCGTGACTACCGCGGTGGCGGCCGCTCCTCGGCGCGCGAAACTGCCATGCGTGTAGCGGCAGGCGCGATCGCCAAAAAGTACCTGGCCCTGACCGAGGCGATCGAAATTCGCGGTTACCTGGCGCAACTGGGGCCGCTTGTACCGGAAACGCTGGACTGGAGCGCGGTAGAGGAAAATCCGTTCTTCTGCCCTGACCCGGCAATGGTCCCGCAGATGGAAACCTTCATGGCCGATCTCAACAAACGGGGCGATTCCATCGGAGCCCGCATCAACGTGGTTGCCACCGGTGTGCCGCCGGGATTGGGCGAGCCGGTGTTCGATCGTCTCGACGCGGATATCGCGGCGGCGATGATGGGCATCAACGCGGTCAAAGGCGTGGAAATCGGCGCCGGATTCGCCAGCATCGTGCAACATGGCAGCGAGCACCGCGACCTGATGACACCCCAGGGCTTTGTCGGCAACAGCGCCGGCGGTGTGCTGGGTGGTATCTCAAGCGGCCAGCACATTACGGTGAGCATCGCGCTGAAACCAACCTCCAGTATCCGCCAGCCAGGCGCCACCATTGATCTTGAAGGCAACGCCACCGAGGTGGCCACGCACGGTCGCCACGACCCCTGCGTCGGCATACGTGCTACGCCGATTGCCGAGGCCATGCTGGCCATTGTGTTGATGGATCACCTGCTGCGACATCGCGCGCAGAACCATGACGTCCACTGCGCCACGCCTGTCATACCACCGGTAGCGCCAGACGGTGACTGAAGGCGCCACTTGAGCAAATCCCGCAGGCGCTACTACCGTACTATTTTTCTCGGCAGTGCCGCCATGGCGGTACTGATCTGGTCAGCCGTCGATCAGTTTGGCATCCCCTGGGAAGAGATGCTGTCGCTGTTCATGCTGGTGCTGGCAGGTATCGTCGTGGTGATATTCGTTGCTGGGATTACCGTGGCGCTCTGGGTGGGGCTTCGTGCGGTGCTCCGTCGCTGGCGGGGCTAGCGTCGCGGGTTACCAATCTACATCAATGTCCAGCGTCATACTGTTGGCGATCTCGTCCAGCGATGCGTGCAGACTCTCTACCTGCGCATCCTCGGCAATACTGGCGACGATGTGTGCCTGGAACAGGGGTTCAGCGCTCATGGGCGCGCTGCTCACGCCGCTCTCCATTTCCAGCACGTTGAACTGCCGTTCTGCCAGCGCATGGGATATCTCTTTGACGATTCCGGGTCGATCCGGGCCGACTACCGTGAGTTCAATAGTGCGACCGGCTGCGCTTGCCGCCTGCGCATCGCAGGACGTTACACGCACGCTTAGACCAGTGGCGGCCAGCGCGCGCAAATCTGCTTCCAGCGCCTCGCCCTTGTCATCCGGCAGGGTAACCAGAATGAGCCCGGCGAATTTGCCGCCCAGTTGCGACAAACGGCTCTCCTGCCAATTGCCTCCGTTGTTGCCAATGGCGGCCGACAGCGCCTCCACCAGGCCCGGCCGGTCGTCCCCGATGAATGTCACGATATAGCCGCTTTGCACTGCTGGCACTCCCTGTTTGACTGCGCACTGTTTGACCGCATACCCGCTCCACAGCGGGAGCGTAAAAACGTATAGTAGCGCGCTACGCCTGCGATCAGAAGGAGTACCGCACAACGATGCCACAGTATGTGGAAGTTCCTCGCCAGCGACTGGCTGCCGATGTGCTGCGCGCGTTGCTGGAAGAGTATGCCAGCAGGGACGGCACTGATTACGGAGCACGCGAGATGTCACTGGAAGAGAAGGTGGCAGCACTGGAGGCGCAACTGCAGCGCTCGGAGCTTAGATTGCTGTACGAGATGGAAAGCGAACAATGGGACCTCGTCCCTCAGGAGCAGGCGGCGCAGCTGTTGGACAACTGATATTATTGGGCTATGAATCCCGAAATCGATCACGTATTGGATGCCACAGGCCTGTTCTGCCCCGAACCGGTGATGCTGCTGCACAACAAGATTCGCGATATCGCCGAGGGAGAAGTGTTGGTGGTGATTGCAACCGATCCTTCAACCACCCGTGACATACCAAAGTTCTGCAATTTTCTGGGCCACGAGTTGCTGGCGCAGGAGGAATTCGAGGGAGAGTATCACTACCTGCTGCGCAAGCTGGGGCCGCAGTCCTAGTGCCTGTGTCGATGCAGCGCGAACGGAACTGCCACGATAACGGTGCTTTCAGTTCGCTCCGCCTGGAGCGCTTGTTTGCGGCTAGCTTTGGCTGCAATTACAGAACACGGTTGGTGGGCGGTGCCGAAGAGCCGCTGTATCAACCCGCCGCTTCGGGACAGGAGTGGCATCAGTTGCATTACCGCGCAGACTATTTTGCCAGCGCTTTGCATGAAGTGGCGCACTGGTGTATCGCCGGTCCCAGGTAGATTTTGGCTACTGGTACCACGCTGATGGCCGCGATGCCTCTCAGCAATCCGCGTTTGAAGCGGTGGAAGTCAAACCGCAGGCGCTGGAGTGGTTTTTTTCCAAAGCCTGTGGCTGGTCCTTCAAGGTCAGTGTCGACAACCTCTCGTCTGTAAACCATCATCAGGATAGCGGGCCGTTCAGCGCGCGTATTCTGGCGCAGGCGCTGCATTGGCAGGCCGCGGGGCTACCACATCGAGCCGATGTCTTTTTCCGCGCGCTGTCTGCGGAGTTTGGCCGCGCCGTCGAGCCAAGGGCATTGAATTTCTCGCTCGCGGAGCTGACGTGAGCGGCGCCGCGCGGGCATGGCTTATCGATGCCAGCATCTATATATTCCGGGCCTGGTTTTCCATGCCGGACAACTGGCACACTGCTGACGGTATGCCGGTAGGCGCGGTCTACGGCTATACCCGCTTTTTGCTGGATTTTGTCGAGCAGACCGATGCGCCGCGCTACTGTGCTGCTGCCTTTGACGAGAGTCTGGGAAGCAACTACCGCAATGCCATTTACCCGGCCTACAAAAGCAGCCGCGAGTTACCGGATGAAGCGCTGGCGTTCCAGCTAGAAGCCTGTCGCGAGGTGACCGAGCGTCTTGGCATCCCCTGTTACGGCGGACCGCTGTACGAGGCGGATGATTACCTCGCGACGCTCGCCCGCCTGTTCCGGGAAGCGGATTGTGCCGTGACGGTGGTTACACGGGACAAGGACCTCGGGCAGCTTATTCATAATCCGGATGACAATTGGTGGGACTTCGCCCAGGGCGAACTGATTGACCGTGCAGCCTTCTCCCTGCGCTTTGGCGTAGAACCTGAGCAGTTCGCGGATTACCTCGCGCTGGTCGGAGATCCCGTTGACGATATACCCGGCGTGCCGGGCATAGGCGCGAAAACTGCTGCCGCACTACTACAGTCGTACCCGACGCTGGACAAACTCGGTAGAGGTCTGCACGGCGTGCACGCAATAAAACTACGGGGTGCCAAGGGAATTGCGGCGAAATTGAAAGAGCACTGGCCACAGGTACTGCTGGCGCGGCAACTGGCGTCTCTGGAAGACGAAATTGCCGACATTCATGAGTTGCCGAGCTTTGACATTCAGTCGGAGAATTTTCTCAGCCTGGCCGCCTACCTCAAGGAGCTGAATATCGCGGGCCCCCTGCATCGGCGCTGCGAGCAACTGGCCAAAAAGAGCCGCTGAATATGCCCATCAACGTGCTGGCGGACGCCAATATTCCCGAGTTGAAGCACTATCTTGGCACGGGCGTAAATATACGGACGTTTCAGGGCCGCTCGCTGGCCAGAACCGATCTTGACGCTGTCGACGCGCTGTTAGTGCGTTCAGTCACGCCGGTCGGAGAGGCACTGTTACAAGGAAGCAGCGTGAAGTTTGTTGGTACGGCGACCAGCGGCTTTGAACACGTGGACAGAGACTATCTCAAGCAGGAGGGCATACCGTTTGCACACGCTCCCGGCTCCAACGCCAACTCCGTGGTCGAGTATGTGCTGGCGGCCATCGCCGAGGACGATCGAAGGCTGGAGAACCTGTTTGCCGGCGGGCGAGTAGGCGTGGTGGGCTTCGGCCACGTTGGCAGGGCACTGGTGCGAAGGCTGGAGGCCCTGGGTATCCGCTATGTCTGCTACGACCCGTGGCTGGAACCCGCCAGCATTCCAAACCGCGTCGAGTGGCACGAGGTCTTGCGCTCAGATGTTGTCAGCCTGCATTGTGAACTAACCACTCAGACCCCCTGGCCGAGTCACCACCTGATCGGAGAGGGCGAGCTGCGTGGGATGTCTGCGCAGAGTTTGCTTGTCAACGCCAGTCGCGGTGCTGTGATCGACAATACGGCGCTGCAGCAGGCGCTGTCGGCGGGCACCGCGCCGCGCACCGTATTGGACGTCTGGGAGGGGGAGCCTGTTATCAGCGCAGGCCTGCTGCAGCAGGTATTTATCGGCAGCCCCCACATAGCCGGCTATAGCCTCGATGGAAAAGTGCTTGCGACCGCAATGCTGTGCAGTGCCCTGCAGGAGGTGCTGGAGGTCGGCGACGGCGCGGCACAGTCTCCATTACCCGCACTGCCCACCTTGTCGGCACAGGCGGGCGTAGAGGGGGTATCGCTTGTGCGCATACTGCTTCGCCAGAGCTACGACATTCTGCGCGACGACGCTCTGCTACGCGATGCCCTGGTAGATGCTGACCCTGCGCAGGCGCGACAGCGATTTGACGAACTACGCAGGAATTACCGACCGCGCCGGGAACTGGCCGGCAGACAGGTGTTGGCAGAGGAACTGTCGGCGGAGGATCGTAGCCTCATCGAAGCGCTTGGCTGCCACCCGGTGGATAGCGCGGACAGGGTATGAAAACCACCTTGAACATCGGATTGATCATCAATCCACTGGCCGGGCTGGGCGGCAAGCTAGCGCGCAAGGGCAGTGACGGTGAAGAACTGCGCGCGCTGGTCGAATCATTGCCGGTAGAGGAGACCCGGCGCGCGGCAGAGCGCGTACAGCGTGCGTTAAGCCGGCTGCAAGGGGTGACGAATTGCCTGCAGTTTTTCACCTGGGGCGGCGCTATGGGTGGCGATTTGCTGCAGTCATTGCAGTTCAGTACCAAGGTGCTGGGTGAGCCACAGTCCCTGTTGAGTACGCCACAGGATACGCGGGCCGCCGCGTCCAGCCTGCGGGGTGCTGGTGTTGATCTACTGCTATTTGCAGGGGGCGACGGCACGGCGCGTGATGTGCTTGATGCGGTCGGTGAGCAGCTACCGGTACTGGGAATCCCCGCGGGCGTGAAAATGCACTCGAGTGTGTTTGCG
>JAUHYL010000092.1 GCA_030426545.1 Gammaproteobacteria bacterium | reverse complement strand
ACCGCGACCAGATCAGCCAGCTGCAGCATGTGCAGGCCAGCCAGGGCATAGAGGGCGTGTCTGGCGACCTGGATATTCTGGCAGCGGCCACCTCGCATGGCCTGGCTTGCGTGCAGGTGCTGTTCGTACGCGGCGCGCGTGTGCTGGGCAGCAAGACGCATTACCCACCGTTGAAATTGCAGGAAAGTGCCGCCGAGGTGTTGTCAGCGTTCATCCCGCAATACTATCTCGCACAGAATCGCGCAGTGCCTGCGGAAATTATCGTCAACGAAATGCCCGAAGACGGCGACACCCTCGCACAGGCGCTGGCTGTTCATGCGGAACGTAAAGTCGTTCTGAAACATCGGGTGCGCGATGCCAGAGCGAGATGGTTGCGCCTTGCGCAGCAGACGGCGGAGACCAACCTGGCGTCCTACCTGCAGGGGAGGCAGACAGTACTGTCACGCCTGCAGGCGTTACAGGAAGCACTGGATTTGCCAGAGGTACCGCAGCGCATGGAGTGCTTCGACATCAGCCACAGCTCCGGCGAGGCGACAGTGGCATCCTGTGTCGTATTTGATCAGGGTGGCGCGCGGAAGTCTGACTACCGCAAATTTAATATAGAGGGCATTACGGCAGCCGATGACTACGCCGCCATGCAACAGGCTCTGGAGAGGCGGTATAAGCGGCTGAAAGCGGGAGAGGGCGCCTTGCCGGATGTGCTGTTCATCGATGGCGGTAAAGGGCAGGTATCCCAGGCGATGTCTGTACTGTCGGATCTGCAGTTGAGCAGCGTGGAAGTCGTTGGTGTCGCCAAGGGCACAACGCGTAAGGCGGGTTTTGAAACCCTGGTGCGAGGCGCAAGCGGCGTTGAGTTACAGTTGTCAGCCGACAGCCCCGCCCTGCATCTGATTCAGCAGATCCGCGACGAGGCGCACCGCTTTGCGATCACCGGCCACCGGGGCCGTCGTGACAAGGCCAGACGACAGTCCACACTGGAGAGCATTCCCGGAGTGGGTGCCAAACGGCGCCGTGACCTGCTGCGGCATTTTGGCAGCGCCGGCGGCGTCAAAAACGCCAATCTGGAGGAACTGCAAAAGGTCGCCGGTATCAGTGCCACCCTGGCACAGCAGATTTACGATCATCTGCACAGCTGAGAACGTAACTGCCGTGTGAAAGCTGAACGGAGGTTGCGCGCGACGCGCTAGATCATGAAACAGACGGAGGAGGGTTTACGACTCTTGCTCTTTACGCGCGAATTCTTCTTTTTGTTCTTGCCGGGCTTTTTGTACAGGTAGCGCGTAAAGTCGGAACAGTGGGTCCAGTGAATGCGCATGGGAACCGCCGTCTCGGAGACAGAACCGAAACCGGCGAGAACCAGCGGGCTTGTCTCACTGGTGCGAGGGGTCGGGCTGAACTCGCTGTCGTCGGATTTCTGTACGTTGAGATGGCTTTCCAGCAGACTTTTCTTGCCCGGGATTTGCACGCCGTACAGGATCTGGTTGATGACCATGGACGTTTCCAGGCTTTCCTGGGTGGGGGCGAGTTCCTGCGGATCGAACGGGTTCGAGCGATGAAAATCGCCCAGTAGATCCAGGTTTTTTACCGCCCCGGAGAACACCTTGAAATCCGGATCGGTGCCGGTGCCAAGTGGGTCAGAGAAGCCGGGTACCTGCACCTGCTTGTGTGCGGTGAACGGTGCAAAATCAAAAATATTGGTCAGCGGTGAAGGTCTTTCTCTGATTTCATAGCCGTTGCTGCCGGGCGTCACAAGCGTCTTTTCAGGGTTGATGCGCGCGGCATGTCCGGGCGCGCTCAGTATGAGCAAGCCCAGGAGGCAGACAGCGAAACTCATGTAGTGGTGCATAGTTGTTTTAATTAGTGCTTGCCCTGCGTAATCGCGCTTTACAAACAGCTGCTTCAGCGTAAAAAGTATGTTGACCCTGATTACGCAATATTCGTACCAAACCCAGTGAATCAATGACTTACGTCAAAAATTGATGCTTTTTCGTCCAATAGGGAGGCGCAATGTAAATCAAACTGACACTACCTTTCAAGTAAAACCACAGGTTTATAAATATAAATTAGATCAACAACATAGGGCACTTTATGAAAGAAAAGTTTCCTATATGAAATTGCCGGTTTTCGCGCAGGGGATACTCAGTCCCAATTGCAGACCGTAACCCCTTTAGGTCAGCCGGAAATTCCATCCAGGAGGCGCTTTTTGGTAGGCGGCAGGCGTATGGGTTAGTATGCGCAATCGCGCGGAGACCGCTCCGTGTACCCGGGGCCCAAACGCACGCATGCCGATCAATATTCCCAACTCGCTGACCATCTTGCGGATCTTGCTGATCCCCGTGCTGGTGGTCGTTTTCTACGTGCCCTTTGATCGGCACCTGTTGGTTGCCGCCGCCATTTTCGGACTGGCCGCGCTTACTGACCTTGTGGACGGCTATCTTGCTCGGAAGCTGGGCCAGATGACGGCATTTGGCGCATTTCTCGACCCGGTGGCCGATAAGCTGATGGTGGTGGTGGCCCTCGTACTACTGGTAGAGCGCCACGACACGCTGCTCTTTACGCTCGCTGCCTGCGTGATAATCGGCCGTGAAATCGTCGTTTCCGCGTTGCGTGAGTGGATGGCCGAACTGGGTGAGCGTACGTCCGTTGCGGTGTCGTATATCGGCAAGGTAAAAACCACCTTCCAGATGATCGCGATTACCGCACTGCTGGCCATTGATCCAGCCCGCGACGGCAACTGGTTGCTGGCCCTGTGCTACGTGGTGCTTTACACCGCCGCGGTGTTGACACTCTGGTCGATGTTCATCTACCTGCAGGCGGCCTGGACAATTATTCGGGACCGGGATAACTCGTTGTAATTCAGCGCATTGCGAAGTTAACTTCGCTTTAAACCCTTGACTATGGAATGCCGGTGCATACAATAGGCGCTCGTTTTCAGCAGACGCTGGATCGGCCACGGCGGTGGGTAAACGCAGCTTAAGATTAGTATGCGGGAATAGCTCAGTAGGTAGAGCGCAACCTTGATGAGGTTGTGGGGGGGGGCGCCCAGCCTCGCCGGTTCCGGCGACCACGGCGGTGGAGAAACGCAACAATGTACGCGGGAATAGCTCAGTTGGTAGAGCGCAACCTTGCCAAGGTTGAGGTCGCCGGTTCGAACCCGGTTTCCCGCTCCAATCCCGGGGCAACAAGTACGCGTGTTCTGCGCCGCTTATCCCAACCCTTCAAGGCTCGGTGGCAGAGTGGTCATGCAGCGGACTGCAACTCCGTGTACGCCGGTTCGATTCCGACCCGAGCCTCCAACTTCCTCAGTTGCCCGGTAGCGAAACGGTTTTATGTTCCGCTGATTTGGGGCAATATGAAAAGCGTTTGAGTACGTCCGGCCAGGCCCAGTCCTCGCTCGACCTGTATACCAATAATGACGTGGGGGTAAATATGAATAACCTGTATGGCGCCGCATCGGCGCTCGCGATCTCGATTCTTTTTTCTCAAGCGAGTTGGGCGGGTAATCCGGCCCTGGACGATGCCCACACGTTTGTTTTGGGCGCATTCTTCCAGCACTCCGACAGCAAGATTTCGTCAACGCGCACTGGCTCAGAGAAGAGGGAGTTGGACCTTGAAGGGCTGGGTGCTGATGATGAATACGTCAGTTTCATGGCTGGTTACCAGTGGCGATTTGCCGAGCGCTGGGCTGTGCTGGTGACGGGCTATACGTTCAATGCCGATGGCTCCAGTGTCATCGAGGATACGTTTACTTTTGATGGCGAGGAGTTTGAGGCCGGAGCCTCACTGGATACAGAGATTTCCGTCGACACCCTGTTGGTGGATGTGATGTTCAGTCTGTACAAGAGTGATAACGCGGAGTTCCGCTTGGGCGGTGGATTGCACGCGTTCAGATTCGATGTGAAGTTTGAGGCCTCTGCCTTTATCGGGGAGAACGATTTTTCCGGTTCTGTCGCCGATGAGCAGTTGTTGGCGCCGCTTCCCAACTTGCGCGCAGACGCAACCCTGGCACTTTCCCCGCGCTGGGCACTCTACGGCGGCGTCGGTTGGCTGAGCGCGGAGGTTGACGATTACGATGGTAGCTACGTGTTTGCCAACGCGAGAACGGATTTCCGCGTGACCGATCGATTCGCCGTGGGCATTGGTTACCGGTTAGTCGACACCGATGTGACTTACACTTCATCCAGGCGAGAGTTGGTCTTCAATACGACTTATCAGGGTCCCACGGCCTACCTTACCTATAGCTTTTAGATTCTATCGATAGCCTCTCGAAACGCGAAAAGCAGGGGTCACCGGGGATAGTGTCTTCTACCGCACGCTTGATCGGCCTGTTCGCTGCGCTTGCCATGCTGCTGTTCAGCGCATGGGTCTACCTGCGCACGTCCGACTGGGTTGCGCTGATATTTATTCTTGGAAGCCTGGGCTATATTGTCCTCTTTGTTTCAAGTGGAAAGGGTGGGGCGAAATGACGAAACTTCCAGTGCCGTTGCGAACTGGGCTGCTGATGGTGCTTGTGCTATGCCTTGGCGCCTGCGCCAGTCTCTACCAGGACATGGATCCGCCCAAGGTCTCGGTGGATAGCTTCCGTTCGCTGCCTTCCAATGACGGCGCGCCCCGCTTTGAGATCAAGCTGCGCGTAATCAACCCCAATACCGAGCCGCTGGATATTGTTGGCGTCAGCTACAGCATCGAGTTGCTGGACAGAGAGTTGATCGCCGGTGTTACCAACGAAGTGCCGTTGATTGAAGGCTACAGTGAGGAAGTGGTGACCCTGGAAGCGGGATTGCAGCTGTTTGAACTGCTGCGATTTCTGGCAGCGCTGGGCCAGACGGCATCGACCTCAGGCCCGCTGGAGTACAAATTTTCCGCGAAAATTGACTTTCGCGGGCTGGTTCCCACTCAGCGTGTGGAAGATTCCGGGGAGATCAGTCTGAACTAGCGTGGGCCGAATCAGCCCCACAGGCTCTGCACAAAAATCGCCGCAATGATCACCGGGCATACGAACCGGATATACCAGGGCCAGATTTTCCAAAATACCCCCTGGGCCACCTCGGGGTTGCCCTTCTTCAATTCCTGCAGGATAGCGTCACGCCGCCACAGCCAGCCGGCAAAAATGCAGAAGCACAGCCCGAGCAGGGGCTGGGCATAGCGTGTCGTAACCGTCACCACCAGTCCAAACAACGTGTCGAAGTTCAGCAGTATGACCGCGCTTGCCACGGCAATTAAGCCGCCGATGATGAAAACGGCTTTCTTGCGTGCCAGCCCGTACTCCTCAATGGCGAAGGCAACCGGCACTTCGAGCATGGATATCGAAGAGGTGAGCGCGGCGATGCTCATCAGGAAGAAAAACGTGATGGAGACGATCAGGCCCGCCAGGCCCATGGTGCTGAATAATTCCGGTAGCACCGTAAAAATCAGGGTATCTTCCGAGATCAGCGCGCCTCCCTCGGTAAATATTTGCACCCCGCTGGCCAGCGCCGCGTACATTGCCGGGAGTACCAGGAAGCCAGCCGTCACCGCGATGGAGATGTCCACCAGCGTCACCAGCCCGCCCAGGGCTGTGAGGTTCTCCCGGTCGCTGATGTAGGAGCCATAAATCAGCATGGTGCCCACCCCCAGCGACAGGGAAAAGAAGGCGGAGCCCAGTGCGGCGATAATGAGCTTGGGTGAGAGTGCGCGCTCGAAGTCCGGCAGGAGGTACACTTTAAGCCCGTCCATGGCGCCTTCCAGGGTGAGCACGTAGGCGACCAGGCTGACCAGGGTGATCAATAGAAGCGGCATCAACCGGGCGGACCAGCGCTCTATGCCGCCGCCCACGCCCGCCGAGATGATGCCGATTGTCATCAGCATGAAAATGCCCATAAACAGCAGGTTTCCCGACAGGCTGAACGAGGTCAGCCAATCTGCCAACGCGTTCATGCCCAGCAAATTCGCGCCGGAGGAGAGGCCAAAGGCAATCATCCAGCCAGCGACGATGGCATAGAAACTGAGTATCAGGCTGGCGACCACGATCCCAACCACGCCAACACTGACGCCTACACGGCCAGACGCAGGTGTCGGTGATATCCGTCGCAGTGCGTTAACAGCATTGGAGTGCGCGAAGCGCCCTATGATCAGCTCGGCCATCAAAACGGGGTAGGCCAGGGTGAATGCCAGCACCAGGTACACCAGCAGGAAGGCTGCTCCGCCATTACTGGCAGCCTGCGTTGGGAAGCCCCATATATTGCCCAGGCCGACGGCGCTGCCCGCCGCTGCCATCACAAAGCCAAAGCGTGAACTGAATTCTCCGCGTGCCGCTGCCATCAGATGTGCGTTCCTGTTCTTATTCTAGGCGGTATTTTTTCGCTGATGCTGGCTTGGAGTTTACCACGAAGTTCCTGTGGCTCGGAGACGTGGCACTTACTGCCGTCAGCCCCGTGACCTGTGCTATGCTTTCGCCGCCCTCGACAGCAGGGCAGATGACGGGCGAGTGTGGTGGAATTGGTATACACATCAGACTTAAAATCTGACGGCCTAACGGCTATGCGGGTTCAAGTCCCGCCACTCGCACCAACCTATTACAACTAATCAGGTACTCGAATTGCAGCAGGCACTAATCAATATGCTGTCCATGCAGGATCGCATGAATACCCGGGTTCATGAGAACTGGGTTGCGCAGGACTTCGAGTGGTACCGCGCAATCTGGATCGAGTGCGGCGAGCTGATCGAACACTTCGGTTACAAGTGGTGGAAGAAGCAGGATCCCGATCTAGAGCAGGTGCAGCTTGAGGTGATAGATATCTGGCATTTCGGCCTGTCTGCACTCTTCAGGGACGGCGCAGCCATTGAGGACATTGCGGCCGAGATTGAGCGCGAAGTTCAGGCGTTTACCCCCGATGGCAGCGGTGTGCGGGAAGCGACGGAAGCGCTGGCTCTGCATTCCCTGCAAAGCCGGAGTTTTTCACCTTCCAGGTTCTGGGCCCTGATGTTGGCGGCGGGGCTGGACTTCGAGTCACTGTACAGCGCTTACGTCGGCAAGAACGTCCTCAATTTCTTCCGTCAGGACAACGGCTACAAGGAGGGCACGTACGTGAAAAACTGGGCCGGCCGCGAAGACAACGAGCACCTGGTGGAACTGGTCGCTCCGCTGGATACCTCTGCCGCGGACTTCGCCGACCAGGTTTACAGCGCCCTGCAAGGTCGTTACCGGGAGCTGGTTTCCCAGCCCTGATCGATGAGCGCTGCGGACGGAAAGTTGTCCACGACCGCCCTGGCCAAACAGCTGGACATTCCCGTGCAGCAATTGTTCGCCACGCTGAAGGACTACGGCTGGATCAATCGCGTGGGGGAGGCCTGGGTACTGACGCCAAAAGGCGAGTTTGAAGGCGGAACCTATCGCAAGAGTCAGCGCTACGGCTCCTATATCGTCTGGCCAGAGCACTTGGACCAGCACCCGCTGATTGCGGCCATCGAATCCAATCAACGCATCAGTGCCGCATCCATGAGCCGCTATTACCCGCGCCTCGATGCGCGCCAGATTAATCGCGCACTCGCCGAGCTCGGCCTTCAAAACCACAGCATCCTGGGCTGGGAACTCACTGAGCGCGGCCGCGCATTGGGCGGCCAGCAGGAAGAGAGTCGGAATAGCGGGGCTTATTACACGACCTGGCCGCACGAGGTGGTGGATGACCCGGTGGTGCACCGGGAACTGACGCGCCAGTCTGATCAGGTGGACTTGCCGCCTGCGGGAGAATCGGAACCCGATCTGTTCGGTGAGCAGCCGCAACAGGCGACGTTTTTGCAGGGGCTGGACGGGCACCAGTTACAGACTTCTTTGCAGACGCGGGTGTGCAACTGGCTCTACCTGGCGCAGCTGGCACATGCCCATCGTCGCGCTCTCCCGGTGGAAGAATCGTTGTATGCGGACTTTTACCTGCCCGCGGGTAGTGTGTATGTGGACTGTTGGGAAGACGAGGTGCCGGCGAGCGCACTTTCCCAGAAGCTTGCCAAACGCGAGGTCTATCACGATCTCAAGCTGCACTATATCGAGGTCAACGGCGCTGACGCCGATCGGCTGGACGACGTGCTGGGCAGGGGGCTGCTTCGATTCGGTATCCGTTGCTAGACGCGGCGCCGGGAATCACAAGCTCGGGCTTTTGTGCGCCAGCGCGACACCGCATTCCATGTGATCGGTGTACGGGAACTGGTCAAACAAGGCGAAGTGCGTAACGCGGTGGCTGTCGGCCAGCGCAGCCAGGTTGTCAGCCAGTGTCTGGGGATTGCAGGAAACGTAGAGCACATGGTCGAACTGTCTTGCCAGGCCCAGCGTATGCGCGTCGAGGCCGGCACGGGGCGGGTCGACAAACAGCGTGTGTAAATCGAACTGGGCCAGCGGTTGTTTTAGCTCGGCGAGTCGTCTGAATTCGCGTTCACCCTTCATTGCCTGGGTAACTTCTTGCGCCGACAGGCGCACCATGTGCACGTTGTGGATAGCATTCATTTCCAGGTTCGCACGCGCCGCCCTGACAGACACCTTGGCCAGTTCCGTGGCGACAACCTGATCGAAATACCGCGACAGCGGCAGCGTAAAATTGCCGTTACCGCAGAACAGTTCCAACAAATCCGCGCGTGGCCACTCACCGGCCCTGGCGCAGGCCCATTCCAGCATGTGTGTATTGACGCACGCATTGGGTTGGGTGAAAGCCTGTTCGTACTGTACGTAACGGTACTCGAGCCCATTAACCGTCAGGCTCTCTGTGACATAGTCTTGGCCGAGTACGATCTTCTGTCGACGACTTCGCCCGATGATCGAAAGGCGCGGGTACTCGGCCTGCAATGCCTGGCGCAGAGCGTTTGCGGCGCGTTCCCACTCCTCGTCAAGTTTGCGGTGGTAGATGAGGCTGACCAACGTTTCCCCCGAGAGCGTTGACAGGAACTCGACCTGGAATAATTTGCGCCGCAGCGCAGCGTTCGGGCGAATCCTCCCAAGCAGCTCCGGCATCAGGGCCTGTATGCGCTCATCCGCAATGGGAAAGCTGTCTATGACCACCGGGGTTTTCGGATCATCCGGTCGGAACATGACGTAATCCAGGGCGTCGCCGTCATGCCACACCCTGAATTCCGCACGCATGCGAAACCCGGTGGCGGGCGAGGTGTAGATTTCCGGCGCGGGTGGATCGAACGGCGCCAGTAGCTCGCAGGTTCGCGCTGCTTTTTCTTGCAGCAGTGCGCTATACAGCTCTGGCTGAGCCCTCGACAGCGGCATCAGGAGAGCCTTTCCCGGTTGCGTTCACGCCACAATTCAGCCGCGCTTGTGGCGGCTTGTTCCTGCGACAAACCAGGCTGTAGCAACACCAGCGCCGCCGCTGCTGTGCCCAGGGTGGCTGCCAGCCCGTAGTCGTCCTGGGTGTCTCCACGCCACAGGCGCCTGAGCGGCTCGACCAGTGGCTGTTCGACGCGCGCAACGCGCCCTTCCAGCGTGCGAGTGGCCAGTTGCTCCTGGTGTTCGCCTTCGTTCAGGTAATACAGCCGGGTGTCGGCCTGCGGTTTGATTTCTGCCTCGCCGCTATCGCCTTTGAAAACCAATGCCCGAGGTTGTTGCAGCAGGCTGTCGGCGTGTTGATGAATCTCGGCGTAGGCAGGATGGAACACGCTCTGGATGCTTGCCCGGGCGGCAAGGGGGTTAAGCAGGCGGGTGAGCGTGTTCACCGGTGAGCGCAGACCGAGCAGTGGCTTTAGCTGCATCAGGGCTTCCAACTCGGGTAGCAGCGAGGCCAGTGGCAGGTAGCACAGCTTTGCAGTACTCAGCGCATTGCCTGCCTCATGCCAGTTGGTTGCGATCGGCAGACCCAGCGCGTGGATTACCTGCTCCGTGTACAACCGACCCGGCGTGTGGCCGGCCGAACCGTGCACCAGCACACTGTAGCCCGCTTCGGCGATGAGTAGTTGACTGAGAACGAACCACGGATGCTGGTGCCGCTTGCCCGCGTAGCTGGACCAGTCCAGGTCTGCATTGAGGCCATCGGGGGCGGGAGGCATGGCGTCTCGGCAGGCCTGCACGAAGCCCGCTATCTCGACGGCGGACTCCTCCTTTACGCGCAGTAGCATCAGGAATGCACCGAGTTGTACGTCCTCGACGTCGCGCTGCAATATCATGGCAAACGCGTTGCGGGCCTCCTCGATGGTCAGGGCGCGAGTGCCGGTCTTTCCCTTGCCCAGGATTCTCACGTATTGAGCGAAAGGGTGTTCGTTATTGGCTGTGTTCACGTCGCGCGGCTCAGGCTCTACAGGCAATTATCGGGTTTGGGCAGGCCGGCGATTTTGCTGCCGAGTTTGGCCGGGGATCCCGGAAAGAGTGACATCAGGTAAATACTTCGGCCCTTTTCTGGCCCGAGCTGTTGCCGGCAATACTTGACGAGCGCGCGCATGGCGGGGGAGCTGTCAAATTCGCTGTAGTATCCACGCAGGAGCTCGATTACCTCCCAATGTGCCGCCGTCAGTTCGATACCCTCGTTCGCCGCCAGTTCCTCGGCAAGCCCGGGTGTCCAGTCCGCCAGGTTGAGCAGGAATCCTTCCTTATCGAAGCGCTCCGGGGATTGCATGTCCTCAGTACCATGCCAGGCTGCGCGGGAAACGTTCTGTCAGCGCTACGAATTCATCCATGGTGAGCGCCTGGAATGCATGCGAGTCGCTGTCTATGCCTGCGGCGCTGGCGCAGTCCTTCAGCAGGTACACGGTGGCGCCGCAGTCGTGCAATGCCTGGCAGGCTTCGCTGCCCGGTAGCGCAGCATAGACGCCGTCGCCCAGTAGCAGAACCGCGTCCGTGGCGCCCACGCAACGCAGACAATCGGTGAACACGCTGCTGGCGGGCGGGCTATTGAGTGTGTGCAGGAGCATGCTCAAAATCCCAACACGTGGTCGGATTGTGTCAGCAATTGTTGCATTTCAGCACCGCCAAGGGCGATCACGGGTAATGCGCAGTTGGCGGTGTCGAGGCCGTGTCGCTTTATCGCGTCCGCATCCGCGTAGACTTGATCGATATCGTACAGCGGAAATGAGGCCAGCAGTTTGCCCTGGTCCCGCTGGCCAATGGCGCGCCCATCCTGGTCGGCGTCTAACTGCAGTACACCGGTTCCCAGGAACAGCAGGTTTACCGGTTGCTCAAATGCGGCCGCGGCCAGCGCGGCATCCAGCCCGGCGCGCGCCAGACTTGAGCCGTAGGGACTCTGGCGGCAAACGAACAGGATCGATTTGTCAGCCATCATCAACCTCCGAAGGTCAGCACGCGATCTGAGGTGGCGCAGGCGTCAATCAATTGCCCCAGGCCAGCTATCTCAAAGGCGGGATGCGTGGTGGCCTGCTTTTCGTGTCGTTGCCCTTCGCGCTCGTCCAGCAGGCCTCGACGCAATCCTGAGGTGATACACAGGATGAGTTCCACGTCGTCGCCCTCGGCCAGTTCGATCCACTGGTGAGCTGGATTGGCTTCATCCTGTGCAAAGATAGCGCTGGCGTTACCGTTCTCTGTGCCCTCATCCAGAAAGAACACGCGGTGGATAGAGTGCCCCTGGCCCAGTAGCGCTCGTGCGAACTGCACAGCGATGCGCGAGCCGTGGCCGGAGGCGGGGCTGGAGAGTACCAGAAGAGAGTAGATCAACGTTCGAGGTGCCTGTGCAGGAATGGCCTACAAATAAAAACCCCGGCCTGTGCCGGGGTTTGCGACGCCAGAATGCGGCTGTCAGTCATCGCCGCTGAACGCTGTCAGCAGGTGCAACAAGTGGATGAACAGGTTGTAGATATCCAGATAAAGCGCAACAGTGGCGCGAATGTAGTTCGTCTCACCGCCGTTAATGATGCGGCTGGTATCGAACAGGATCAAACCGGACATAATCAGCACAATGGCAGCAGAGACTGCCAGCGACAGCGCGGGGATGCCCAGAAAGATGTTGGCTACGGAAGCCACTATCGCCAGGATCAGGCCCACGAACAGGAAGCCGCCCATGTAGGAAAAATCCTTGCGTGTGGTCAGCGCGTAGCCCGACAGGGCGAAGAAGACCAGTGCCGTACCGCCCAGCGCCTGCATGACAAGGCCGGGGCCCTGTGGCATCGCCAGATAATAGCCGATCATCGGACCGATAGCGGCGCCCATGACGCCGGTAAAGGCGAAGATGGCTACCAGCCCTTTACTGCTGTCCGCCATGCGGTTAACCACGAAAAGCAGGCCAAATCCCACCAGCGTGAGCACCAGGCCCATGCCGTGGCTGAGCCCGGCAGCAATGCTGAGCCCGGCGGTCAGTGTGCTGAAAAGCAGTGTCATGCCCAGCAGCAAATAGGTATTTTTCAGCACCTTGTTTGTACTGAGCGCCGACTCTACGGCTAGTGTGTCTGCGCGGTACATGCTTCTGTCTTGCATTGTTTGCTCCAGTGATTATCACGTCGTCCGAGTGTTACAACCTACGACCTTCCAGTGAGGAATTAGTTCCTCATAGTCGTCTGATTTTTAAGCATATTTCATCAAAACGCAAGGCCGTGTTTACCCCTGTGGCCCCGTACCTGAACGGACACTCTACCATATCGAAAAGGGCTTCGTTGCGCCAACCCGTACCTGCGCCTGCCTGGCGTATTCTAATGGGTCTGACGCCCGGGTTTGCGTTTATACTCTGGCCTTTGGGGCAGGGGTGCGGGCCGGATGAGTGTGGCCCTGGCGAATCCGATAAACCTGTAGACGTTTCTCGGTTAAAAAGAGGGCACAGTGGCAGCGACCTATAAAGAAATTATTTTACATGCCGGCCTGGGTAAGACTGGCACTACCAGCATTCAGAACAACTGTTTTCACAAGCGGGAAACCTTGGCAGAGCACGGTATTGTCTACCCCAGCTTCATGTTGAAGGGCCACCGCCTGGTCAATCATACCGATGCTATTACCGGGGCGTTGTGCACCCGAACGGCGAGTTACGGCTTCGGATTTCGCCGTGAAGTGGCGTCAGAAGAGGAGGCGGCGCAATTACGCGAGGATCTTCAAGCACAGCTATTGCCGCTGCTGGAGCAGCCCGCCGGCGATAAGCTGGTGCTGTCGGGAGAGGGGGTCGCCGAATACGATCCCACGGATCTACGGCGCGTTGAGCAGGCACTTGCCGCTGCGACGGAGCGTCTACGTGTGGTGATCTACATACGAAGTCCGCAAAGTGCCATCGAAAGTATGCTGCAGCAAAGGGTGCAGAATGCACAGCTGAAAGACCCGGATGACATGGTGGGCATCGTCCGGGATCGATACAAACGGTTATCCAAACAGTTTGGTTCGAGGCTGGAGGTGGTCAATTTTCATGAGGCAGTGGAACACAGTAGCGGGCTAGTGGGCGCTTTTATGGAGCGGATCGGCGTTCCCGCCACTGTTGTCAGCGAACTGAACCTTAGCCGCAGCAATGAGCGCGTTTCGCAGGAAGCGTTTGAACTGATGACAGAGATCAATCGCCGTCACCCGCGTGGAGCC
Source organism: Gammaproteobacteria bacterium (assembly GCA_030426545.1). Lineage (GTDB taxonomy): Bacteria > Pseudomonadota > Gammaproteobacteria > Pseudomonadales > Halieaceae > Marimicrobium. Next base: position 3,418 of record JAUHYL010000092.1, on the reverse strand, counting down.
CATCACGAGGGCGGCGTGCGCCGGCGTCATCATGACATGCAGGCGCTGTTCAGCTTGCCCGGCCAGCCCTTTCGGATGCTCGACTACGTCGATTCCGACGTCTATGCGTCGGCGCTCAAGGAAGCGGCCTGGCTGGAGCGGAAGCTGGGGTTTGGTTTTCCGCCGGTAGAACAGAAAGAAGACCAACCACTTTGGCAAGACGAAACGCTGTTCGTCCTGGAAGAAAAAATTCGTGGCTTACCGATATCCTTACGGGAGGCGGCAACTGACTATCTGGAAGCGGTGGCAGCAGAAAACCGGCTGGATGCGCAGCAAAGCGCCGTGCTGCGCTTTGTGGCAGCGCGCGTGCAAGCGCTGGCAAATGACCCGATTCCGGAACGTGTGGAGCAACTGGGGGCAGACTATTTTAAATTCGCGGCACTGCAGGTGGAACGTGCCAGTCCGCGCATGGCACTGCAACTGATGGAGATCGCGCAGGCACTGAATCCGGAAGGGGCGCAGATTAACCAGCGGGTGGCCATGTACCGGGAACAGCTGGATGACTAGACTGCCGGATCCCACAGCTTGATCGGCTACGTCCCGATTGTGCTGCGCGGGTTCAGCCATCGGCGATGTGAAGACACGGGTTCCGCCCAGGCCGGATGCAACTGGGCGAAGAAAACGCGGTGAATCTCTGAATACGATTACTTTTTACGGTCTTATCGCCTCGCCGTTTCAACTGAAAATGCAGGCGCTGGCGGATTACTGTGAATGCGGCTGGCAACGCTGGCCCGCCGAAGCCAGCTCGAGTTGGGCGGCGCGGCGTCAGTATATCGGTCTCATGCTGGCCACGAAGCGGGGCAGGGTGCGCAGGTTTCCAACACGCGACCCACTGGATGAATACCCCGCTGTTCCCTATTACCGCGTCGACAACGGCCCCTGGTTTTTTGATTCTACGGGCTTCGCCCACCATCTCGATGCGATGGGGCAAGGTAACGCGACACCCCTGATCCCCCCAGAGAGCGCCCTGGCTTTCGTGGCACAGTTGATTGACGAGGCCTTCGATGAGTTTGGGCTTTACCTGGTTCATCACATGCGTTGGGCGGGCACCCGGCGAACCACCACCATGCCGGCAGTTACCGTATCTGAAATGCGTCTGTTAATGCCGCGCTTTATGCAGGCGCGGTTGCCCTACTCGCTTGCGGCGAGGCAATCCCGGCGCTGTCCCTACTTGTTCAGCGTGGCGCCCGAGGGCTTTGATCTGGGCATATCACAGGCACAGACACCCCCGTCACTGCCCGGTTTCCCGGAAACTCATTCGCTGCTGAACGAAGCCTGGCGCAGTTATCTGGTGGCCATGGAGGCTGTGCTCGCCAAGCAGCCCTTCCTGCTGGGAGACCGTTTTACCCTCGCGGATGCCAGCGCCTACGGCCAGCTCAGCATGAACCTTATCGACGGCGCACCGGCCGAGCTTCTCAGGGAGCTGGCACCTGCAACGTATGACTGGTTGTGTTTGATTCGTGACGGGCGGCACCGTGGCAGTACGGGCGCGCTCTATCTGTCAGAACATCTGCAGCCTTTGTTGAAGATTATCAGTGAAACGTTCGTGCCGCTGATGAGCCAGAATTGCGCCGCGTACGAGCGTTGCCGCGAACGCGGAGAAACACTGTTCAATGAGGCCGCTTTCAACCGGGGCAAGTCGCTTTATGACGGCGAGTTGCTGGGCTACCCGTTTAGAGCGGTGGTCAAGGACTTTCAGGTTCGAGTTTGGCGCGACCTGTTGCACGCCTGGGCGCGTTTACCTCAGGAGGTCGCAGATGTCGTGCAGAATTATCTGCCAGCGGATTGCGCGGCCGTTCTAGACCGTGGGACCTGAGAGGATTGGGGGAACTCGCTGAAATGCTCATCGTTGGGGCTAACAAGAGTCAGCGCCTGGGAGAGGAAAAACGCCAGGGACAAGAGCGCGGGGCAGGTGATCACGCACTCTGTATCTGAAAGTAAAACATTTAGGTAACGCTAAAAAATGGCAGGGGCCAGAGATTCGCATAACCAGCATAACCGATTGAAATATATATATATAAAATATATGTATAAATAATATTCCACTGCAACAGGGAGGCCCCCAAAAGTGCCCCCAGGCGCGATGAAAACTATATTCATGCGCTTGGCAGGTTCGATATTGTCTTGCGAAGCGACTTAACCGAACAGTGATCCTGTCAAGCATGCCCCTAGGCAGTCGCTGCCAGTTACTTCTAGTTCAATGCAGTCGTACCGCATACTGTCATGACGGAACTGCAGGTATTACCAAAGGGAGATTGGATTTGAATCTATTTCGTCGCTGGTGCTCAGCCCTCAGAGAGCGTTTGTCTTTGTTCCTTGGTCTGGAGAAGCCGGAACCTGAGGCTACACATCTTCCAGAAGGATACAGATTCAGCTATGACTTCTGCTTTTTCCTCCACGATCAGGTTCTTGAAACGCTAAAGCCGGGGGGAAAGGCGGATATTTTTTCGGTTCGGCTAGATATTCAAGAAGGCGACCCCGTAGCACCTCAAAACCTTGTTGGTGAAGAATTTGTGTCCTGGCTTGAAGATAATGGTTACCAAGACGCCGTTCGGTTGATGACCTACAAGCTGATTTGTGCGGCTTTAATCGCGGATCGTGAGTTAGAACCGACTGACTTTATCTAGGAAGCGCTATTGGTATTTCAAGCAACCATGGCTGCCGAACGGTTAGGAATCTGGGCCGTTAAAGCATGAGGGACCAATAGCTGACACATGTAGAGGTCTTGATACCGGCACTCACAACGATTTTGATGCTTATATTTATATGGTGGTCTAAGAAACTACTCTTATACGCGTATCAATTTATTATTGTAATTACGCTAGCGCAGTCTTCGGTACTTCGAGCTGAACAGTGATGGCGATAGCGATTGCGAAATAGACAACACTGATAAATTTTTGAACGGCTCCAATCCCGATTAGTCAAGTTTAGATGGTTATGGTGGCCGTCACTCTGCCAGGGTGAAGGTCAGTCGCACTCTACATTGAAATGTGTCTCTCACTTGGCTCTCTTGTTCGTCTGGTATACATTTTCTCACTGGAAGCGCCTCGAATTGGGGCGCCTAATCACCATTGTCTTCTAGGGAGCATCAGTGTTCTACGAGGAAATTATCCTGCATGCGGGGCTGAGTAAGACTGGGACGACCAGCATTCAGAATAGTTGTTTCCAGCATAGGGAGTTTCTGGCGCGACATGGCATCATCTATCCAGGTTTTACCCTAAAGAATCGTCAGTTAGTTAATCATTCTGACGTAATTACGGGTGCCTTTGCCGAGCGTACAGCGAGCTATGGTCTCGGCTTTCGACATTCGGTGGGAAGTGAGGACGAGGCAAAGGCGATTCGTCGCGATTTGCGCGGACAATTGTTTTCTCTATTGGAA
>JAUHYL010000138.1 GCA_030426545.1 Gammaproteobacteria bacterium | reverse complement strand
CTGGACGGTCAACGCATGCAGGAGCTTGATATGATGAAACTGCCCCGCTGGCTTGCCGCGCGCAAGAAGTCCGATCCGGAACTCCCGCTGCGCACACCCATTCCGTTTATCCATAATTACTCTAACGGCGAGTACCTCTACGAACAGACGCCGCGTGACAGGCGCATTGAGCAGGCAATCTACCGCAGGGCGGAAGATGAATGCCGACACTACGGCACCGACCGCCGCGGATTTCTGGCCAGCAGCATGGGTATGATGGCATCGCTGGGCGTGATCAACAGCATCAGCGGCTGTAGCGACGGCAGCGATGGCGGCTACAAGGTGTCATCCGATTGTGAGGAGGGCGCCGGGCTGATCGACGGTCAGGATTACTTTGTGCTCGATATGCAGACACACCACGTCGACGATGCCGAGGAATACCGCACGCGCAATCCGTTTCTCTTTAATGCGCTACCGCTGGCATTCCCGGGGGGAAGTTGCGAGCTGGGACAGGCGAGCAATGACTGTTTGTCGTTCGAGAAGTACGTGCAGCATATCTTCATGGAAAGCGACGTGACCATGGCCGTGCTGTCCGGCTATGCACAGGAGAACTGCGACTACATCGAGCAGGGTGTTTGCGGCAACATCATCGAGAACGACGTAATGGCCCTCGAGCGTGATCGCGTCAACGCCGCCGCAAACCACACCGAGCGCATGATTAATCACTGCAACATCGTGCCCAACTCCAACCTCCCCTGGCAGCTCGATGAGATGCAGCATATTGCCGAAAATTACGGCGCGCCCGGCGGCTGGAAGCTTTACACGGGCTGGCGCCCCGCCGGCGGTAGTGGCTGGTTCATGGACGATCCGGCGATCGGCATTCCGGTGATCGAAAAGGGCATCGCACTGGGCGTGAACACGTTCTGCGTGCACAAGGGTCCGCCATTACTCGGCTTCGACAATGTCTACAACGACGCACGGGACATGGGCGTTGTGGCGAAGGCTTATCCCAACGCCAATTTCGTGGTGTATCACTCGGGGCTGGGCTTTGTGAATCCCGTGACGGGCCGGGGCGGTGGTGTTGGCACACCTTATGATCCGGAACTGGATGCAGGCACGGACAACGTGATCAAGGCGCTGGAGGATAACGGTCTGGGTCATGGTTCCAATCTGTATGCGGAACTGGGCTCCCTGTGGGCATCGGTGATGAGTGACGCGGTGGCGGCGCAGCACCTGATCGGCAAATTGCTCAAGCACTTCGGTGAAGACAACGTGCTGTTCGGCAGTGAATGTATCTGGTTTGTGTCACCGCAACCGCAGATAGAGGCGCTGCTGGCACTGGAGATTTCCACCGAATTCCAGGAGCGCTTCGGCTATCCCGCTCTGACCGACGAGCGCAAGCGCAAGATTCTCGGGCTGAATGCAGCAAGAATGTACGGTATCGATCCCTGCGCGCAGCGCGATCGGATCGACACATCCTCGCTGGGGTTGGCGAAGGCCGAGGTCGATGCTGAGTTTGGCGATAGACGCTGGGTGTTCAACGAGCCACTGGGCCCCACCACGCGCAGGGAGTTTATGGCGATGGCGCGTTTGAATATCGCGCAAAATCGGCCGGGATAGGGAACGCGTCCTGACGGCCTTCCACTGCTATTGGATTTTTCTCGCCGCAACTCAGACCATTCCCTACCGAGGCTGGCACACCTGACAGAAGTACAGTCGCCGCCCACTGATTTCCCTGCGAACAATGATGCTGCCACAGTAGTAGCAGGGATTGTCTTCGCGGCCGAATACGAAAAAGCGCCGCCGACCGCGCGCTAAACCTGCGCCTTTAAGCTTGCCCGACAGGCGCGGTGTCAGGGTGATGCCGCCCGTCTCGTAGGAGCGCCGGCTGACAGTGAGTGTCGCGCGCGCTAGGGCACCGCGTTGCCCGCGCGACAGTTGGGCAGGGCGACTGTTCGGGTGCAGCCTGGCCACGTGCAGAATCTCCGAGCGCAGGTAGTTGCCGATACCGGCGAGGAAGGCCTGGTCCAGGTAGAGCGCGGCCAGTTCACGCTTCGCGAAGCGGGGCAGCTGCAGGCGCGCCGCGATCTCGCGCCAGTGCAGGTTGCTATCCATGATGTCCGGACCTATTCGACGCAGGAAGGGGTGGTCACTGAGCGCCGCGGTGGGCCATACGCTGATATCCGACGCGCTGTACAGGATGGCACTGTGCTCGGCCGTCTGCAGCAACAGGCGCAGGGAACGGTTGGATTCAGGCAGCGTGTGGCCGCGCACGACTTTCCATACACCGTACAGCTGATTGTGCGAATAGATGCTCATCCCGTTCTCAAAATGTGTCAGCAACGCCTTGCCGCGAGTTTCCAGCCTTAACACGCGGTGCCCTCGCAAGTGTTTTGCGTGATGGCGCAGCCTGGGCAGTCCAAAACGAACGGCCTCAATCGTGCGTCCGGCTAGCACCGCTTCAACGCTGTCTGCGGCGCGCCGAATTTCCGGACCTTCTGGCATCCGCGTTTTCTCCTCTCTAATGAAGTTGACCGGAAGCCGCCGAAGCGGCAGGGTGTTACCAGTGCCCGCTGCCGGGTTCACCCTTGAATGGGCCCGCAATGCGACGGGTAACCCATCCGCCGTAAAACTGGCCCGGCTGAGGCAGTACGCGCTCTCCTTCAACGAAACAGGCAATGCGCCCCGGGTAGAAGGAGAAGTAGCCGTCTATGGCCTGAAATCTCTCGCTGGGATCGTCGTAACTCCAGGCAATGGGGCCCGCATCGGGTGCTGAGGCGAGTGCCCAGTAGGTGGCCACGCCTTTCCATTCACAGAAGGATTGGTCGGCCGTGCGCACCAGCTGGCTGCAATCTACATCGTCGGGCGGCAAATAATAGGTGGGCGGACTCGCCGTCTCGAGCACTCGCATTGCTCGCGCGGTTTTTGCAAGCGGTTTATTTGTCTCGCCCACTACGACCACATCGGTGGATGCCTGCAGCACCGGAGGTCGGGGGTAGTCCCAAACGGACTCCTGGCCGTCGCCGGGTACATCGGCGAAGGCGGGGCGCTGTTGTCCAGTGTGTTTCCACATAGTGTCATCCCAGAGCGATTACAAGGGCTATACGCACGGTGCGCCGCGAGAGATCAGTCGCCAACCGGGCTGGTCCGGGCGCTAACCATTAAGGCGTTGCTTAAGGAGCGCACACCAGGTAGTGCACGCTGAACAGCTGCTGTTCAT
>JAUHYL010000091.1 GCA_030426545.1 Gammaproteobacteria bacterium | reverse complement strand
GCGTTGCCGCGGTTCTGCCTGCGCCGCGAATGCGTTGTACTGGCTGCTTTCTGCTCCCGCCACGGCACTGGCCAGCGCTGTTGTTAGTCCGTATTCTTCCAGCCTCCTCACATTTTCAGGCAAGGCAAAAGGGAAAGGCGCGCCACGGTGGAAGACACACAGGCCATAGTGAACTTGCAGGTATCCGGCGCCGCCGATGTGTCACTGTACGTGCACGACGAACGCGACCAGGTGATTTCGCAAACCCTGCGCACGGCACGGGTGTGGGAGCCCTACGAAACCTCTTTACTGGTACGCATGCTGACGCCTGGCGACACCTTCGTGGATGTGGGCGCCAATATCGGCTACTTCTCCCTGCTGGCGGCAAGATGCGTCGGCGCTGGCGGGCAGGTATTTGCGTTCGAGCCGGACCCCGATAACGCTGCGCTGTTTAGAGCCAGCATTGTGCTCAATGGCTTTGAACAGCGCATAGACCTTGCTGAAGCCGGGCTGTCGGATAGCGCGCAGCGCGGCGCACTGTATTTGAGCGCCGATAACCTGGGTGACCACCAGATTTATGCCGGTGCCGAGGCGCGGCCGTCCGTCCCGATTGAACTGCTGCGTGGCAGCGACTACCTGCAAGGCAAGTTGAATCGTATAGACCTGCTGAAAATCGATACCCAGGGCTCCGAGTTCCAGGTGGTCAACGGACTGCTGCCACTGTTGCAGCGTCTACCGCCTGCGTTGCGTATCATGCTGGAGCTGACGCCCTATTCCCTGCGGCAGGCAGGTGCCTCGGGCAGGGAGTTGATCGAGCTGCTGGGTGTTCTGCAGCAACCCATGTGGATCATTGACCACATCGAGCACCGCCTCGTTTCCTGTCCAGCGGAGGAACTGGCGCGCTGGTGTGACAATGTAGACGCAATCGAGGGCGACCAGGGTTTTATGAACATCCTGGTCGGGCCGGGCTTGAGTGACTGAGTGACGCGTACACACATTTTCAGTGGGCGTATTGTGTTCATTCAGCGCGCAAAGTGTCCGCAATGTGGGTGTAAAGACGGCCGTGTCTCTTGTTATGATGAGCGCCTCCAGGCCGCTGTGAACCCGCACCCGTGAATGCCATCCTGTCGTTTCTGCAACAGAGAAATTCTGCACCCAAACTGACCGAGCCGGCACCTTCCGACGAGCAGATGGAGGCGATTTTTCGTGCTGCGCTGCGTGCGCCCGATCATGCGTGGCTCAAACCCACACGCTTTATCACTATTGGCAAGGATCGCCGCGAGGCCTTTGGCGAACTGCTGGAGACCTGTCTGGGCAAGCGCCAGCCAGATGCCGACGCCGCCGCGCGCGCCAAGGCACGCAATGCACCGCTGCGCGCGCCGTTACTGGTGGTTGTGGTAGCGCATTACAGTGAACACCCCAAGGTACCGCTGCTGGAGCAGCAACTGTCGGCGGGCTGTGCCGCCTACGCGGTGCTGCTGGGCGCCGAGGCGCTGGGGTTTGCCGGCATCTGGCGTACCGGCGCGCCGGCCTTCGACCGTGAAGTGATGCGTGGCCTCGGTATGGCTGACAACGAGGAGATCGTCGGCTTCCTCTACCTGGGTACACGCGAGGGAACGGCCAAGCCATTACCCGCGCGGGATACTGCCGAGTTCGTCAGGGCTTGGTAAACTTCTCCGCCGGGGTAGAGCCGGCCCCTTCAATAACACCGTCCGTTGAGATTAAAGCGATGCCCCCAACTTTCGACACCCTCGAACTGAATATTGAGCAGCAAGTGGCTACGGTCAGTTTGAATCGGCCCGACAAGGCCAACGCCATGAACGCCCCCATGTGGGAGGAGCTGCAGGCGTGTTTTGAGTGGCTGGATGAAGAGCCCACTGTGCGCGCCGTGGTACTTGCGGGGAATGGCAGGCATTTTTGTGCGGGTCTGGACCTGGGCATGTTTGCCAACGGTGTCGCAGGCAGCGAGGACCCTGCGCGGCGAGCTGAGCAGCTGCGCCGCACCATATTGCGTCTGCAGGACAACCTGAGTGCAATCGAGAACTGCCGCGTGCCGGTGCTGGCCGCGATTCACAACACCTGCATCGGTGGCGGGGTGGACATGACCTGTTGTGCCGATATGCGCTATGCCACCCGGGATGCTTTTTTCTCCATCCGCGAAATCGACATTGGCATGACTGCCGACGTCGGCACCCTGCAGCGCCTGCCGCGCATCATTCCCGATGGCGTTGTGCGTGAGCTGGCGTACACCGGGCGTAACATGGGCGCTGAAGAAGCGCATCAAGTCGGGTTCATTAACCGTCTATTTGACGATCGCGAAACCCTGCTGCGCGAGGTGACGTTAATTGCCCGCGCGATCGCCAGCAAATCTCCGCTGGCGGTGCGTGGCAGCAAGGAAATGTTGCTGTATGCTCGCGATCACTCGGTGGCGGAGGGTCTGAACTACATCGCTACCTGGAACGCCGGTATGATGAGTCAGGCGGACCTGCAGGCTGGCATGATCGCGCAGGCGGAGCAAAAACCTGCGGTGTACGAGGATTGATCCGCGCCCATGCCAACCCCCTCTCAAATCACTGCACACCAACTTTTCGGAGTCTGATGGATGACGTTTCTGGCGCGGCTTAACCGGCCGTGGATACACTTTATTTTGCTGGGCATTCTGCTGTTTTACCTGCAGGGAGTGTTTTTCCCCGCGCCCAAACCGGTGGTGGGTCCGCTCAACGAGTCACGCATCGAGGGGCTGATGCAGCAATGGTTTGCCAGCACGGGCCGTCTGCCTACCGCCGAACAGAAGGCGCGCATCATCGCTGCGGAACTGGATCGCGACATGCTTTTTCAGCGCGCCCTGGAGCTTGACCTGCACCTGTACGACTCGGTGATCTACCAGCGCCTGCTGCGCAATATGCGTTTTCTCGGACTGGGTGAGGGCAAAACTGACCAGGAGATGTACGACATGGCGCTGGAAATGCGTCTGCACCTTGGGGACGAGGTGGTCAAACGGCGCATGATACAGGTGATGGAGCAATTGCTGCTGGCGGCCAACCCGCCGCGCACGCCAACCGAGGCGGAGCTGGAGGCGGAATTTGCAGAACGCAAGACGGAACTGCGCAGACCGCCGCGTTATTCCATTGAGCATATTTATTTTAATCGCGAGCGCGAGGATGAAGTGGAGTCGGTCATTGCCAGCATTCACGAGCAGAACCTCGATGTCGCCGCGGCGCGCAAGCTCAGTTCGCCCTTTCTGCCGGGTTACCGCTTTCGACACCAGACCCCGGATCAACTCGCGCGTCACTTCGGTGCCTCGTTTGTGAAAAACCTGCAGGCACTGGAGCCCGCGGCGGGCGCGTGGAGCGGCCCGGTGCGCTCTACTTACGGCCTGCACTACGTGTGGGTGGAGGCGTTTGTGCCCGATCGCGACGCAACTCTGGAAGAGGTGCGTATGCAGTTGCAGCGTGACCTGGAGTCAAGGGCCAAGACAGAGGCGCTGCGTAACAGTATCGACAAACTGCGTGAACGCTATGAGGTGAGAACATGAAGCTGTTGCGTTCGGGGCTTGCGGCCCTGTTGCTGCTCGGCCTTGCTGCCGGTGCCAGCGCCCACCGATTCGCGCCGTCGCTGCTGCAGGTGACGGAGATTGGCGCCGGCCAGTACAACATGGTGTGGAAAACGCCGGTGCAGGCGACCAGTAATATTGCGCTGCAGCCGACCTGGCCGGAAAGCTGTGCGGTAGAAAACCCTGCGCCGCCGCAGCTTGAGGGGACCGGTAAGGTCAGTACCTGGCAGCTGCGCTGCACCGGCCTGGGTGAGGACGGGCTGGTCGGCGACACACTGGGCATAGAAGGGCTGGGTGCCAACCAGGCTTCTGCGATGGTGATGGTTTCGCTGTTGGACGGGCGTCAGTACCAGGCGGTGCTGAACGCCGAACAGCCGGCGTTTGTCGTGCCCGAGGAGCCAAGCGCAGGCGAGGTGGTGACCGACTACACCTGGCTGGGGATGGAGCACATCTGGGGTGGCATCGATCACCTGCTGTTTGTCTTCGGTCTGCTCCTGCTGGTGGGTGGCGGCAGCCGCCTGTTGTGGACGATCACCGCCTTTACCGTGGGCCACAGTATTACCTTGTCGCTGGTGACCCTGGGGTACTTCGACTACCCGGTGGCGCTGGTGGAATTTACGATCGCGCTGAGTATCTTTCTGCTGGCGGTGGAGCTGACACGCAAGGCGAAAAATGACTGGCTGTGGCGCAACCCCTGGTGGCTGGCCGGTGGCTTCGGGCTGCTACACGGCATGGGCTTTGCGGGCGCGCTGGCGGAAACCGGGCTGCCGCAGGCGAACGTGCCGCTGGCCCTGTTGTTCTTTAATATCGGGATTGAGATCGGCCAGATCGTCTTTATCCTTGCCGTCCTGGCCGTCTGGTTCGTGGTGCGCAAACCGCTGGCACCGTGGCAGGAGAGGCTGCTCCCCGTGCCGGTGTATGTGCTGGGCGCACTGTCGGCGATGTGGTGTATCGAGCGTGGCCTGGAGGCGTTGCTCGCCTGATTGCCGCCTTGCTGACAGGCGTTGCGTGTGTGCAGCGGCTCAGGCGTTAAGTGTCAGTCGGGGTTGCCCGGCCAGTCTTCGTAGGGAATGAACGGGTGGAAGGCGAGCATGATGCCCTCCATGACGTTCTTGTCGTTCTCGAGGATGTTGCGGCGGCGCACGTAGCGGCCGCTGGAGGAGCGGGTGTCGATGGCTTCTGTGGCATCCATGCCGCCGCGGCTGGAAAACAGCGGCTCAAGATCGCTGTTATAGATGGTGATCTGCATGGAGGCGACCGCCGCCTGCATGTTCCAGTCAAAATCGGCACTGACCGCATTACCCGGACCCTGCAGTGAGGGTTTGCGCGTTACACCGTCCCAGCGTGCCAGGTGTTTGAGCCCGCCGCTGAAGGACGTCTGCATCTCAACCAGGTCTGTGAAAATATACGCGTCAGGTGCTTCGCCCTTTGACATCTCGTCGCGCACGCTGTGCATGATCTGCGCGAAGGTTTTGTGGTTCACCTTGCCGCTGGTTGGATCCACCGGGTTGCCGAACACGCGTACCGCGGTGTTCCAGTGTTGTTCAAACTGGCGCTGGGGTAGCACTTTATAGCCGTTGTCCTTCAGATAGCTGGCCACCTTGGCGTCGATGCGCGGTGCTTCCTTCTCGAGGTAGTTCCGCGAAGCGACCCCGAGATTCACGTGGGGAATCACGACAGTTTTGATGCTGGCCGCAGCGAGTTTCTCCTCGTCGACCTGGTAGGGGAAGGTACTGGGGTTGTAGGTGGGCGCGCCCGAGCAGGCGACCAGAACTGGCGTTAACAAAGTGGCCAGCAGTGCCACAGCGAACGAATTGAAGCGAGAGCGCATACCGAATTCCGATCCGTTATAGTGGAGCGCATGTTAGCAAAATCTTCCGGCGGTGACAGCGGCCCGTGACATCCCCAGCTACAGCCAATCTCCACGTCCGAACAGCGGGGGAGGGCCCCGAGGTCGTGCTGCTGCACGGCCTGTTTGGTTCCGGCGGCAATCTGGGTGCACTGGCGCGGCACCTGCGTGAGGCGTTTCAGGTGTTGTCGCTGGATCTACCCGGCCATGGGCGCTCTGCGTGGCTGCCCCGCTATTCGCTGGCCGAGTTTGCCGCGGTTATCGCCGATTGGTTGCGCGCGCAGGGTGTTTACAAGGCGCATTTCGTCGGCCATTCGCTGGGAGGCAAGGTGGCGATGGAACTCGCGCTCGCCTTTCCTGAATTGGTGCGTTCGTTAGTGGTTGCAGACATTGCTCCGGCAACCTACGGCGACAGGCACAATCCGGTGTTTGCGGCCCTGGGTGCAGTAGCCGCGGCGCACTGCGAAAGCCGTGCGGACGCCGAGGCGATTATGGCGCAACACCTGGAGGAGGCCGCCGTTATTCAGTTTCTGCTTGGCAGTTTGCGCCGCGACGATGCGGGCGTGTATCGCTGGCAAATGGACAGGGAAGGCCTGCAGCGGGATTATCCGGCGCTGCGCGCCGCACCGACGGGGAACACAGCCTGGCCCGGCCCGGTATTGTTTGTGAAGGGCGAGCACTCTGATTACATCACCGACAAGCACCGCGGCGCCATCGAGGCCTTGTTTCCCCAGGCCGACCTGAAAATCATGCGCGGCTGCGGCCACTGGTTGCACGCCGAGAAACCGGAGTTGTTCAACAGCATCGTGGCGCGTTTTCTTGAGGCTGGTGCGGGCGCAGCGGATTTGGCGGGAACACGTTGATGGGCCTGTTGTACCCGGTGTGCCGCGGGAGGCATCAATGCAGTTGAGCTTTACCACACTGCTGCTGTTCATCGGTGGCGGACTGGCCGGTCTGTATTTTCTCGGTGCCATGCGCGTGCGCGAACTCGCGGTACAGGCAGTGCTGCGGCAATGCCGGGTGGATGGCTTTCAGTTACTCGACCAGTCTGTGCATATTCGCCGGGTCTCGCTGAGCCGCGATACAGGTGGTCGCTGGCGGGTGTGGCGGCAGTACCGCTTCGATTACAGCTACGACGGTGTGCAGCGCCAGCGCGGTTTTGTCATCATGCTGGGGAAACAGCTGCAGGCGGTGGTAGTGCCCGAGGAACAGCCCACATTGCACTGACCGTTCGTGTCAGGTGCGCAGCGCGGCGTACAGCACGCTCAACGCCAGCGCGATCAGAATCACGCCGAATATGCCGTCTATCGTGGTCGCGCTGCGTTGTAACCTGTCGCGAAAACCCGGACGGCTAAGCAATACGGCGACCAGGCAGTACCAGACTGCATCTGTGATACCCACCGTGGCCACCATGATGGCCTTCTCCTGCACACCGAAACCCGGCTGCAGGAACTGGCTGAACAGGGCCAGCATAAAGACGGCAAGCTTCGGGTTGAGAAAAGCGACCAGAAAGCCCTGCCAGGCGCTGCTGCTGCCAGTCGTCGTTTCCGCAGAAGCTACCGTGGGTTGGGTGAGGTGGTAGAGTGCCCGCCCGCCGAGGAAGAGCAGGTAGACGGCGCCGGCGACCTGCAGCGCCGTGTAGATCGCCGGTGTCTGTGCAATCAACAGGGCCAGGCCGGTGACCGTCAGCAGTCCGTACAGCGCGACGCCCGCACCGTGCGCCACCCCGGCGCGTAGACCGCCACCCCGGCCTTCCCTCACCACGCAGCCAAGAACGACCGCAAGGCTGGGCCCGGGAGACATGGCGCCCAGCAGGCAGATGCTGATCAGGGTGAGCCACTGGGTCAAGTCCATAAAGCAGGTTCCTCGAAGCGGTTTACTGGCGTGCGCGCTGTGCCCTCGGGGCATTCATCGATCGGCCTCGCAGAATCCGGGGACCCTGCGATCAGTGAGCAACAGAAGGCGTTGCTGAAAAGCAAAAAATGCCGACCCAATCCGTCATTACCGCACCCGGGCACCGCGCAAGGGGCGCGAGAGATTACGTAACACCGCCCGCAGATCGTTTTTCCACAGAATCTGTGGATAACTGCGTGGGTAAATTGTTCAGTTGAAGCGTAAGTCCAGTAAAAGCAGTGTTCATGACAGATTGCTTAAATTTTGAACAAACCCACAATAATCATTAATATCAGATAGTTACAGCGATCTATTTAGACTGCAAGTGCAGATAGAAAGCTAACTATGTGAAACTTTGATGACTGCTAACATGTGTGCATAACATCCTGCGCTGTGCTACCGGGGGTAACTTTAGCCGGTAGCACGGGAACAACATAGGCGCCACAACGGCGCCGCGAAAACAGGGGTGCTACGCACGATACTTTATTTGTAGCATATCCAAAAACGTCAAGGATTTTTTGCGGTGTTACCCCGTTGTGGCGCGGCGAGCGCAATTGGCCGCTGCGTGTCACTCACCTCTGTATATGCATCCACTGGTACAGGTTTCTCGAATCTCCACGGCGCACAGTTGCGGCAGATCCGTTTTCAGTTCGCGCCAGATCCAGCGTGCGATATTTTCACTGGTCGGGTTTTCCAGGCCCGGTATTTCGTTCAGGTAGTAGTGGTCCAGTCGATCCAGCACGGGTTTGAACGCTGTTTTCAATTCGCCGAAGTCCATGACCCAGCCCGCCGGCTCAGGCGCGTCGCCGCTGACGCTCAATCTCACATGAAACGAATGGCCGTGAAGACGCGCGCACTTGTGTTCCGCTGGAACATTGGGCAGCCGGTGCGCTGCCTCGAAGTGAAATTCCTTGTAAATTTCCATTGCCGGGAACCTGCTTGATGAGGGCGGGGAGGGTTGCTTCGCGAGTGGAAATGCCCACCCATTGCGCAACGATTGGTCGGCGAATTTTACTACCAAAATCAATGGCTTTTAAGGCGTCGCGAAAATGCTGAAATTTCCTTCGAAGGTTTGACAGCCTAGAAGGAATCTCTATAATGCGCGTTCTCGGTTCAGGGGGTGGTTAGCTCAGCTGGGAGAGCATCTGCCTTACAAGCAGAGGGTCGGCGGTTCGATCCCGTCACCACCCACCATTACCGTGCACTGCAAAGAAAATTCTACCGTTTCGGACCGGTAGTTCAGTTGGTTAGAATGCCGGCCTGTCACGCCGGAGGTCGCGGGTTCGAGTCCCGTCCGGTCCGCCATATTTTGGCTCTCCCCCATTAAGCGGGATGCACCAATATGGCTCTCCCCCATTAAGGGGGGATGCACCAATATTCACTAAACCCGATTGATAATACCGTCCCACCCGCAATGGGTTAAAACGCGTAGGCGGTAGTTCTCAAAGTTTCGGCTCTCCCCCATTAAGGGGGATGGGCCGAATGCCCATCAAGCTAAAACGACAGCTAAAGCGACAACAGTTCAGCCGTATGAATAACAGCGCCTGTCGGTTGCCCGGTGGGTGATCCGCCAGGAGGTTCAACACTGACTGCCAGGCCCTTGGCATGGCGTAAAAGCGCGAGCAGCGATGGTGGAAGAGAGCGCGATACCGTGCCGCCGCCGACGGGCAACAGCCCCATGGATTGCGGCGCTCCGGACTGGGGCAGCATCCACAGTTCAAAAGCCTGCTCCACGGCCGTCGCTTCGACATTGACAGCGCGCAGGGTTAGAGCGCCGGTATCCAGATTGGCGCTGACTACCCACTGTGGATCATCGCCAGCACCGATGACACCCACGTGATCGGGTGGTGTCGGAATATTCAACAGCGGCTGCAACCACAGCGCCAGTACAACGACAGCCGCCGTCGCCATTGCACTCCATGATCGCCAAAGGCTGACGGATTGCCACAGACCTTTCCGCTTCGGCCATATCCGCGCTTCGATAGCGTTCCACGTGCTCTCTGGCGGCATTTGCGGCTCGCCAATCAAGAGCAATGTCGACAGTCGCTGTTCCCAGGCTGTCACCGCTGCTCGCATATCGGCACGATCACGCAGGAGACTGCGAAAGCGCCGCCGCGCCGCACCGTCGAGTGTGCCCAGCACGTATTCGGCCGCCAGCGCGTCAACCACTTCCGGCTTCGCATAGTTCATTGCTCCATGCACTCACGCAGACGTTGCAAGCCGCGCCGAATTCGGCTTTTGACGGTGCCTACAGGCGCATCTTCGCGCGCTGCGAGTTCCGTGTGTGTGAAACCGTGGACAAAGGCCGCTTGAATGGTGTGCCGCTGCAAGTCTGCCAGCTTGGCGAGGCATTCGTGCAAGAGGTCGGAAAGGGGGTCGTCGTTACCGGACGTAGATTGCTGGGTTTCGCCAGCAGCCAGTTCGTGCGAACTGCGGCGGCCCTGCGCGCGCAAGAGGTCAATTGCGCGATAGCGGGCGATGCTGATGATCCACGACAACACCAACCCGCGTTCAGAACGGTAGTGCTCAGCCTGCGCCCATACCTTGACGTAAGTATCCTGCAATACATCTTGCGCCATCGCAGGCTCGGCTAACAGCTTCATGAGCACCGCATAAACTCGCGGCGAGGTAGCATCGTAGAGCTGATGAAATGCGCCGCGATCGCCATCCAGCGAGCGGGCGAGCCAGGCTTCCAGTTGTGCGTCAGTAACGGCCACGTCAATAGTTTCCAGATCAGAAGGAAAACTGCGCTTTGCGCAACAGTTCCATGTCTTCGGGCTCGCGCTGCAGCCGCAAGTTAGCCTCTGCCATACGGTAAGCTAACTCAGGCTCTGGTTGCAGTTCAAGATAAAAACGAGCCATCTCGCGCGCGTGGCGCAGATCGCCCGTGGAAATCCACTGCCTGAAGGTCGTATCCATCCTTCGCAACTGACTGTCTATATCCGCGCCCTGGCCAGCGAGCGCCAGCAGTCGGCGTATTGCCATGGCCGGTGCGTTATGAATGCTGTCAGTTAACTCGAGTGCGGAGGTGTAGCGCTGTTGCTGTAGCAGCAGATCGATTAGCGCCGCGCGCGTTTGCAGGGCAGGACGGATAGAAAGTGACTCGCGATAGAGCGCTTCAGCGCTATCCAACTCGCCAAGCGCGGTCGCCAGATCGCCTTCTACAGATAGAGCCCAGGCGCGCAGGCGCTCGTCCCTGTAGGTGGAATGCAACGCGCTCAGTTGATGTAAGCGACGTGTCTGTTCCCCTGCCGACGAAGCCAGGCGCGCTCGGCAGGCAATGCCGACTGATGGAGACACAGTCGTGCTCACTTGCGTACAGGCGCGCCGTGCCATTGCCGCATCGCCGCGCACCGTGGCGACGGCTGCCTGCAGTAGCCACGCCTGACCATTGTGCGGTTGCCGTTCAGTGACACCCCGTGCCAACCGCAGCGCTTCCTCAAAATCGTGCTCTGCCTGTGCCAGCCAGGCAGCCTGTAGTTGCACTGTGGGGTCATGCGGTTGCGGCAGTGTCTGGAGCTGTGCTCTGGCCTGTTCCAGTAGCGTGTCATCTCCGCTAAGAGAATAGCGCTGAAGGAGGGAGTCAACGTCCCTGTCAACTCCAATAGGGTCAGCGCTAAAGTCCAGCCGCTGCGGGTGCGTTTGGAATTGAGTTTCGGTCAACTGCCTGCGTGGTGCTATTGGCACCGCTTTGGCAACGAATGCGTCTGGCGCTCTCCTTTCACCGCCGTGTGGCAGCGTGGGCGCGTGAGTGTCGATATCATGCGCACGCGCTGGCGATGTTGTTGTCAGGTAGAGTGCCAGCAGCGAGCTAGCGCAGCAGATCAGAGAACGTGTCATTTTCTGCATCCTGCGCGAAGTCTACCCCGTTGACCGCGCGTGGCTCGCTATTGGCGTCGCTGTTGAACACGTCTCGCGTGAATTGCGAGAACGAGGTCGACTGCGGTGGTTCCGTAGGCGGCAACGGAGGTGAAACGGGCCCAGATGCGTTGTTGTCGCTGCCGTCTGAGCACGCCGCTGCCAATAAAACAATCAGTAGGGCTGTTGATTTGGGTTGCATGTCGCATTACCTCCTTGCTCAGTTTGCTGGTGTCGGCAAAGGCGCGCCGATGGGTGAACCCGGGTAGGGGGTCAGCAAATAGGGGAAACTGTTATCAAGATCGACGGCGGCAAGCGGCGCGCCATCAGTAAACGGTACGTTGCCTACCACGGCGTCCTCCGGCAGACAGAATCCGAGGTTGGCCGGTGCGCCCCCTTCCCCAATGGGCAGATCATGGCACAGCGCGCCCATCACCACGCGCAGCGCGATGTCGACCGCATCGTCGCCAGGGCGCCGACCATTGGGGAAACCCGCCAAATCTCCAGCGGCTACGCCCAGCGGTTGCTGGTTATCGCGCGGCGTGGGTGGTACGGCGGTATTCAGACGCAGCATCTCTCCGGTGGCACCGCCTTCAAACTGGTTAACGCCGGCGAAGCCGGTTAGAAACGCGGCCACCAGATCGGTGCGTGGCAGATTGGTAGGCGCCAGCGTTTCAAACTCGGTCGACAGAGTAGTGTTGACGGCATCGCGGAAGAGACTATCCAGGATAGCGGGCAATACCGGGTTGGTGACGAAATCGGCGAACTGGCCGTCGTTTTCCGGGTGGCTGCTATTGAATCGGTCTTTTTGGTCGTAGCCAATAACCAACTCGTTAACCAGGGGGGAGCCCAGGCGCGAGACCTGAGTCCAGGCGCCGCCGGTAACCTCTGGCCTTTCGAAAATAGGCTCGGGGTTGAGTAAGGTCGCCTGGCGCAGGCTGGCAGTAGTCCACGCGCCAACAAGACCGGCCTCAGCGGCCAGACAGTCGCGATGAATTTCCAGCGCCAGCGAGGTCACATTATTCGTGGCCAACTGATTGCGTGCCGGATCCTGCGTGATTCCACCGGGAAACCCCGCCCCATCGTTGGCGCCCGGGCTGCTGTCGCCTTCCACTGGCACAAAGTTGACGAGGTCAAACACTTCACCCAGGGCGAGTTTGAAGGCCTCGTAGCGCTGGCCTACAAACACTCTGCCAGGCTGTTCACAGTCTGGGACATCTATCTCGTGAATAAAGCTCGCCGCGTAGGCAGCGTAGTTGCCTGGGCCGCCGAAAGTTTTTATGCCGGCATAGTCAAACGGCTTGGCGAATTCAGTGCTGCCATCGCGCGTACCCGTGACAGGCACCGGAGAACCAAGTCGGCGTTGGCCCTCAACCATGCTCAAGGTGTAGCTTTCGCGATGATTCAGGCCCGACGCACCTGTGGCGGAGATCGGGCCAATATTGCGTAGCACACTAGTCACCGATTTGTCGCCGATAGTGAGTGGTATCACGCCGTCTGCGGGTAGCTTATCGTTGAAACGAAACTGAAACGTCAAGTCTTCAACCGCATCGCCGTCGTTGTCCACATGGATCTCGTATAACGCGTTGCTGTCCAGTGGGAAGTAATTGGGGCCACCATAGGAAGACTGCAGTGGAATGTAGTTGGCGATCATCGTTACATAGTCGTCGCGGCCCGGTTCATAGCTCATGAACAAGTAAAAATCGGTTGCATCAACCTGTGGATACTTGCCGATAAACGGTGCCTCGCGGTGGCTGGAGGCCTGGGCGCCTGCGCAGAGCAGTGCTGCCACGGAGGCGACAGCGGTGAGTTTCTTCATTGTACTCTCCTGGTGAACGTTGGGTTCATAAGGGGTACGTGTGTCGCGAGGTCTATGGATGCATCGCTGAAAAATATTTTGGAAAAAGGCGGCAGCCTACTGTTCTCAGCGCGCCTTCCGGGTCGCTGGAATGGGGTCTTTCACGTAGGAAGTTGCCGGTTCTGGTCCTGTCCGGTCCGGGATGCTCAGAAATATCGCGTTGTCTGAACACGTTCTATACCGTTGGTACCCAGTCTATTGAGTTGTCCGGCTGAACGCTGTGCATTAACGGTAATGCGTTAGTACTGTTCCGGCATTTGAAAAAACAGGACGCAGGATTTCATCGCTGGATCTGAGATTGCTGTGCTCGCGAGAAAGATAGCTAAGAAGCCGACAACTTCACCAGCAAACCATCCAGGTAATCGGCGCTGGCCTCTTCCGTCCTGGCACAGTGCTCCAGCACGGCGCGCGAGTCTTCATTCGCTTCCTGGTCCAACATGCCACGCCAGGCGGCGGCTCCCTGGCGTTCGGCATTGGCCTGGATGGTCATCTGTTCGATGGGTGTAAGCGTGGAAAACACTTCGTAATAGGTGTCCCTGGCGGGGGAGATCGCCGCGTCCATGGCAGCAACCTGTTCAACGCTGCTGGCGGGATAGAGCACTTCGATTTCGTCGGCGATGTGATCTTCACGCGCGGCACAGGCAAGTAGCCCCTCGGCATGTTCCGGAAGCGCCTCTGCCCACAGCCGGTAGCGGTCAGCGGCTGTGCGCTCCAGCCTTGCCAGGAAAGCCGGGATGGCCTCGGGCGGAACGCTGGTGATAAAAGGCGCGAGTAAGGCGCCGAAATCCGGTATGTCTATATCGGTCATAGTTGAAGCCCTTGCTTGCTGTTTCGAGGGACGCGCTCCTGGCCACTTCCCTTTACTACAAATCCGTCTGCGTCAGGTGAGCGAAGCGCCAAAAGTGAATCGCGCTCCGGCGGAGCTTATAGAATGCAGTATAGGCCAATCTGAAGTGGCCACCGCGACCGGGTAGGCCGTGCCACTGAAGCGAATGGTCACCGGTGCGAAAGACAGTGCATTGTCGGCGCAACCTGCAAGCTGCAGATTCCGGTGAGTCCGTTGCCGCTTGCGTGCCGTATATCAGGTAAACTACCTCTACGATGCTGTTGTAGCTTTTGGGTCCTTCCATGGTTTTATCCCTTTCGGTGCACCCTGTCCTGGCTTGTGCGCTTTTCCTCTCTCTGATCGCTATGCCTGGCGTTGCCACAGGCCAGGCGCCCAAGCCGGTTGGCGTGGCTGTCGCCCGCGAAGAGGCGATAAAGCGCACTGTGCACCTCACCGGTACGGTAACCGCGGCCAGGGCTGCCAGCCTGTCAGCGGCCAGCAGCGGGCTGGTTACCGCGCTGTTGGTAGATGCCGGCAGCGAAGTCGCCGAGGGTGACGTGCTACTTGAGCTTGACCCGGAACTGGCGCGCCTGCAGTGGCAGAGTGCCCAGGCGGCGGTTTCCGCGGCCAGTGCGGCATTGACTGACGCGCGCCGTCGCTTGCAGGAGGCCCGTGCGCTGGCGCCCAAGCAGAGCATTGCCGAAACCGCGGTGCGTGATCTTGAGGCAGAGGTGCGCGAAGACGAAGCACTGCTGCAAGCGGCCACTGCCGAGGCGGCCTACCGTGAGGCGGTGCTGGAACGCCACCGCGTGAAGGCCCCTTTCAGCGGTGTGGTCACGGCAAAGCTCACGGAACTGGGCGAGTGGGTAGTGCCCGGCGTGCCCGTTCTCGAGTTGGTATCAACGGCAAACCTGCGTATTGATTTCCCGGTTGCGGAAGACTATCTCGGCGCAGCCAGTGAAGCCTCTCGGCTGCTGTACCTGATTGGTGAAGACAGCGAGGGTAAAGAGGCAAGGGTGATGACAGTAGTGCCGGTGAGCGATCCAGGTGCGAGAACGTTTTTACTGCGCGCTGAAGCCGTGGCGGCTGATTCACGCCTGGTACCCGGTTTATCAGTGCGTGGCCGGCTCAGCCTGAACACGGGGCGTCGCTCGGTCGTGGTGCCCCGGGACGCACTCATTCGCTACCCGGACGGTCGCATCGTCATTTGGGTGGTGGAAGAGGGCGATAAGGCCGCCGAGCGCATTGTGACAGCCGGCATAGAATTTGACGGACTTGTAGAGATTACCTCGGGTCTGCGACCGCGCGAGCGCGTGGTCACCGCCGGCAACGAGGCGTTGCAGGTTGGACAGATGGTCAGTATTCGCCAGAAGGATGCGAACTGACCGATGTTTAACTGGCTTATCGAGCGGCCTACGCTGGTCACCGTCGCTACGCTAATGGTCTGCGTGCTGGGTATTGTCGCTGCGCTGCGTATTCCTGTGCAGATGATTCCCGATCTCGACGTGCGCGTTATCAGCGTGCGAACGGTTTGGCCCGGCGCTACGCCACAGGATGTAGAGCAGGAAATACTTATCGAGCAGGAAGAATACCTGCGCAATCTCCCCAACCTCTCGCGGATAACCACCACGGCCGCGAGCGGCAGTGCATCCATCGAGCTGGAATTTCCCCTCGGTACCGACATCACGCAGATGCTGATCCTGGTGAACAATGCGCTTAGCCAGGTGCCTTCCTACCCGGAAGCCGTCGACGAGCCGCGCATCTACGCCAACTCTTTCTCCAGCAATGCGTTTATGTTCTTCAGTATTACGACGCTGCCGGGCAATCCGCGACAGCTCGATATCGAACTGATGCAGGATTTCGTCGACGATACGGTAAAACCTCGCCTGGCCAGTGTGCCGGGTATTTCCGAAGTACCGTTGTACGGCGGTGCCGAGCGACAGATCCAGATACTCATTGATCCGGCCCGGCTGGCACAGCGCGGCCTCTCCCTGTTGGAAGTGCGCACCGCCCTGCGCAGTCGCAACCGCGACAGGTCCGCCGGCACCATCGATGCAGGCAAGCGGCAGTACCTGTTGCGTACGATTGGGCGGTTCGAAGATGTAGACGCGCTCAACCGGCTCGTTCTGGCGCGTCGCGGTGACAGCGTGATTCGCCTTGAGGATGTGGCCAACGTACGCCTAGACCATTTCGAAAAAAGTTCCGTCACCTACTTCAAGGGCCAGCAGAATCTCTTTTTGATGCTGCGCAGGGAAGCCGGCTCCAACGTTATCGATATCAAGCGCGCCGTGCTGCGCGAGGTCGAGCTGATAAATAGCCAGGTGCTGCACCCTGCGGGGCTGCAACTGGAGCGTATTGCCGACGACGTGGTTTACGTCGAAGAGTCGGTGCGCAACGTTTGGCAGAACCTGCTGTTGGGCGCCCTGTTTGCAACGGCGGTGATGCTGCTTTTTCTGCGGTCACTGAGGGCCACGCTGGTTGGGGTTCTCGGTATTCCTGTCTGTATCATTATCGCCTTTCTTGGCCTGTTGCTCGCCGGGCGCACAGTCAACGTGATTTCTCTGGCAGGCATCGCGTTTGCGATCGGCATGACACTGGATAACAGTATCGTGGTGCTGGAGAGCATCGCGCTGGAGCGCCGCCGGGGCGCCGACCGCCTTCGTGCAGCGGCAGAAGGCGTGCGTCAGGTGTGGCCCGCTGTCTTTGCGTCCACGCTAACAACGGTACTGGTCTTTTTGCCGGTGGCCTTTGTCGAGCAGGAGGCAGGGCAGCTTTACTCCGATGTCGCCATCGCGATATCTGCTGCGATTCTTGCGTCAATGCTGGTCGCGATTACGGTGTTGCCAACGGCGGCAGCGCGTCTGGATTTGGCGCCGGCGGTACGTTCAGGCGGCAGTGAATCCGCCCCCACGCTACACACACGCACTATACGCGGTGTAGAACGCATCGTGGCAAGCGGCCGCAGCAGGGCGATCTGCATAGCCCTTGCCGTGCTGGTCAGTGCTGCGGTTATCTGGCTGTTAACGCCTGCCGCGGAGTACCTGCCGGAGGGCGAAGAACCAAAAAT
Source organism: Gammaproteobacteria bacterium (assembly GCA_030426545.1). GTDB lineage: Bacteria > Pseudomonadota > Gammaproteobacteria > Pseudomonadales > Halieaceae > Marimicrobium. The sequence continues at coordinate 245 of JAUHYL010000091.1, read as the reverse complement.
ATTTGCCAGCATGAATGCGCCACCGGGTTACAACCTGGAAGCTATGCAGGCCATTGCGCGGGACGTCGAGGCGTTTCTGAAGCCTCACCTGAACGCGCCGCGCGATGCCTATGAGCGCGGTGATACAACCATGCCGCCTGTCCTGTACAACAATACGCGTGTCAACGCGCAGTCAATCCGCATTATTGCGGAACCCGTGCATGCCGGCGATGTGGAAGCGCTGATGGACGCTCTTTCAGCGCACT
>JAUHYL010000090.1 GCA_030426545.1 Gammaproteobacteria bacterium | reverse complement strand
GATATGCAGCAGCTGGGTCGCACCGCAATCCATCAGCGCGGCGCGCGCAAAAGAGGGGCTGGCCGGCCCGTACTCGCGCGGGTAATGGTAGGCGCTGACCTGTCGGGGGTTCTCAATCGGCCTTGCGGCGTGTTTGCCCGCCAGCAGGTAAACCGCCGTTTTGTCGCAGCGGTGGCCCAGGGCGCTGGCGGCGGGGTAGGTTTCGTTGCTGTAATGCCAATCGCTGAACGCGGTCTGACGGCCGGCGCAAAACTGTCGGTAGCGCTCCATATCGCCCGCCCCGGCGTTGATGTCGGCAATGTAGTTCCACGCGCGCACGATGCGGGGAAATCCGCGCTGTTGGATAAGGGTCAACAGCTGGCGATAGCTGCGCGATACCTCGTCTCGCAGGGCAAGCGCGTCACCGCCGTCTTCAATCCACAGTGCCACGAACAGGGCGTCTTCACTTTGCGCCCAGTGGCAGCCATTCTCCTCGCCTCTGTGCACCACGCCCGTGGTTCGCCAGACTTCGGTGACGGGCTCGCCGCCAAGTTGTGGCAGGCCACAATGAATGTGCCGGGGGTCTTCCCCGGGGCCACTGTGCGGACCAAAGCTCACCACGGCCAGCGCGTGCTCGTCCTTCAGCAGTTGCTCGGCAGCCTCTGTGCGATAGGAGCAGGTAACGCTTGCGCCGTGCTCCGGGTCTGCGGTGGTGGGGCTCAAATGGGCACCTTGATTACTGTGTATCGTACCTGGCAGTCGTTCGCCGTTGTCTGGATCAGGTCCAGCCGTTGATTCCAGTCGCTCCCGGCAGGGGGGTGGCGATTGCAATCCTGAGGATTCTGCCGCGCAATTCATGCGCTGCCTGACATCGCTCCGGCAACCGGGCGCCGATGACATGGTAACCCTTTTCTCGAATTCGGTTATCAGCGAGTTGCGCAGGAATTACCCGGGGGGTTGTGCCAGCGCAAAAGCGCGCTCGTGTAGCTCGGCCTGTCCAAAATTTGTGGAAATTATAGGGTAGTTGCATATATCCTGTCATCCTGGAGAGGTGGCCTGAGCGGCAGGCAAACGCCTGAAAACGCGAGAATAATAGTCCCTCCAGTGGCTGGCAGCCTCTTCCAGGGGTCGATCCGGTTGCGCTGAATCACCCACTTGTTGATTGACAGGGTTTACCACGAATGACTGATGCTCACTCCCGGGTCGCTCCTCATCCCGTGCTGCCGGACTATTACGCCTCTGAGGAAGCGCGCCGGCAGCGCGTGGATCAGATGTTCGACGATTCCGCTGAGCATTACGACTGGATAAACAGCGTGATGAGCTTTGGCTCGGGCGAGCGTTATCGCCAGCAGGCCCTTTCACGGGTTGGGTTCGAGCCCGGTATGAGCGTTCTGGATGCCGGGTCCGGTACCGGCGTGGTGGCGAAGCTGGAACAGGATATGGTGGGTGAGTCCGGCATTACCGTTGCGCTGGATCCGAGCAAAGGCATGCTGGGCGAGGCGAAAAAACGCGGTGTCAGGTTGGCCACACAGGGGCTGGGTGAGCGCCTGCCCTTTGGCGATGATTGTTTTGATCGGGTGACCATGAGCTATGCGTTGCGTCACGTCGTCGATCTGCGCGTTTTGTTCGATGAATATCGGCGCGTGCTGAAGCCGGGCGGCAAGCTGCTTATCCTGGAGATTACCCGGCCCGACAGTGCGGTTGGTCATGCGCTGCTGAATTTTTATATGAAAACGATCGTCCCCACCCTTACACGTGTTTTTCGGCGCAGCGCCGAGGCCGAGGAACTGATGCGTTACTACTGGGAGACTATCGAGCACTGTGTTCCGCCGCAGACCATCCTCGAAACCATGCGCGCGGCCGGGCTGCAAAGTGTGCGGCGCGAAGTAACAGCGGGCACGTTCAGTGAATATATTGCAGAGAAGGGCAGCGCCTGATGACTCAAATGGAAACCGCGGAGAACACCACTATGTCGCAACAGACGGAGCAGGAGGCGAAGTTGGCTGCCATCCTTGTAGATGCTCTGGAACTGGAAGACCTGGAGCCAGGGGAAATTGGCCCCGATTGGCCGCTGTTCGGGTTTGATGCAGACAATAGCCTTGGCCTGGACTCTATCGATGCGCTTGAGATTGCCCTGGCGATTGATCAGAACTTCGGTGTAAAACTGAAAGCCGAGGACGAAAACACCAAAGCGGTATTCGCCTCACTGCGTACGTTATCTGACTATATAAGTGCTCAACGTTAGCCTTACCACACTGCTTCAGGCGGTCCTTGTCATCGCCTACCCGGTTTGTTGCCACTTTGCGGTAACCCTTGATCAGCCTAAGCTGCAGCTGCTGGCCATTCTCTTGCTCGGGCTTGGCCTCACGTTTCGCGGCCTGCGGGCGGGTAGCGGCGCGAGCTGGTTCGCGCTGGGCGTTATTGTATTGCTTGCCGCGCTTGTCAGTGTGTTCGGCGTGTCCCGTTGGGTACTGTATCTTCCACCTGTGGCTTTGCCGCTGCTGCTATGGAGCACGTTCTACCGCACGCTGGGGAGTGGTCAGACACCGCTGGTCACCGCGATCGCGCTGGCTGCACATGGCGAACTGTCGGCGGAGCTACGTGCCTATACCCGGGCCAGCACCGCATTGTGGGCCGTTCTCTTTGGTGGCCTGGCGATCACCAGCGCCATCCTGCCCTTTGTGGCCAGTGAGCAGACCTGGTCATTGTTCACGAATTTTCTGGCGTGGCTGATCATCGGCGTGTTGTTTCTGGCCGAGTTCATTTACCGGCAGTGGCGCTTTCCCAGTGTTGAACATGTTAATTTCCGGGAGTATCTGCGGCTTGTCATTCAGGCGGATGTGCGAAACATAAGATGAGCCCTGCGCCTGCGGTCTTCGTACACAGTGATGGTCGGCCTGCGATGGATCGTGATGCTCTGGCGCGCAACGCGCGTACGGTTGCCGCTGAACTGTCAGGCTACGGGTCTGGTTGCTCGCCAGAACTAACGGCAGAGCCCCTGGGTTATTGCATAAATCTCGCCGCAGAGCGCGATCATTTCACTGTGGGCTTTTGTGCGGCGCTACTGGCAAAACGTCCCAGTCTGCTTCCTGCCAATCAACAGACCGGCACCATTACCGAGCTTGTCGATCGCTACGCCAATTGCGTCGTGCTGACGGATACGGCGCTCGCTGCGGATCTGGACGCCGAACTGCAGAGCAGGCACGTCCCCCTGTTGTCTCTGCCAGACGTCCCGCGCAGGCACGAGGCAGGCGCCGGCCAGGAATCGCAGCCGCTTGCGTTTACGCCTGCACAAACTGCCGCCGTGGTGTTTACGTCCGGCAGTACTGGCGAGCCGACCCCTATCGATAAACCCTGGAGGACGCTCGCGGGCACTGCCGAATTGTTGCGGCGTCGCTTTCTGCCTGCCGACGAGCGTGTCTCCATCGTCGCCACCGTGCCGGCACAACACATGTACGGGCTGGAAACGACCGTCATGATGGCGCTGTGCGCGGAGGTTACTGTGCACAGCGGGAAGCCGTTCTATCCGCCCGATATCGCCACCGCGCTGCGATCCATGCCTGCACCGAGAATACTGGTCACCACGCCGATTCACCTGCAGGCACTGGTGCGGTCGGGAACAGAGCTGCCGCCTCTGGCTGGCGTGATTTCAGCAACTGCACCGCTGGGCGAGTCACTGGCGGCCGACGCGGAACAGGCGTGGGACTGCCCGGTGAAAGAGATTTATGGCTGCAGTGAAGGCGGCAGTCTCGCCAGTCGCACCACGACCGAGGGCGACGTGTGGCACACCCTGGACGAAGTTGTACTTTCCCGCGAAGCGCAACGAACGTATGTCAGCGCCCCCCATCTCGCGTCACGTGTTGAACTGCAGGATGAACTGGCGCTGCTGTCCCCGGGAAATTTTCGCTTGCTCGGCCGTGGCAACGACATGCTGAACATAGGCGGCAAACGCGCTTCTCTGGCGCACATCAACCGCGTGTTGCTGGCGATTGACGGCGTGCAGGACGGGGCGGTATTCCCGCGTGAGGACAGCGAGCGGCTGGCCGCATTGGTGGTCACAGACATGGATACTCGCGCGGTGTCGCGAGCAATGTCACACGCTATCGATCCGGTCTTTCTCCCGAGGCCCCTCTGCAAGGTGGAGCAAATACCGCGTAACAGCCTGGGCAAAAGTACGCGAGCCATGCTGCTGTCCACCTTGCGCGACGCCGAATACTCCGATCATGACTGAGCACGCGCAGTCCGTCGTTATCGAAGCCTCGCACCCGTGTTTTCCCGGGCACTTCCCCGACAATCCACTGCTCCCCGGTGCCTTGCTGTTACTGCGTCTACAGCGCCTGGTGGAACGGCACATGCCCCCGTGGCAGCTGGTACAAGTGAAGAGCGCAAAGTTTCTCGCGCCGGTGCGTCCCGGGGATACGCTGGACGTACGATGGCAAGCGGAAGAAGTACAGGCGCAGCTGCGCCTGCGTTTACAGGCATTCGTTGATGGCCGGCAGGTGTGTCAGGCCAGCCTGCTGCTGGAACGGGCGCAGTAGTCGGATGGGTCACTGGAGCCAGCAGGCCGAACGCAGCAACCTCTTCTGGCTATCGGCGCTGAGCTTTGCCGCGAACGTACTGGGGCGCGGCTTTCTCGCGGTGCTTTGCGCGCCCATTGCCTTGTTTTTTCTGCTCACCGCCACCGACGCCAGAAAGGCCTCGCGCGACTTTCTCACCATGGTGCAGTCCGGAAAATACCGCTGGTGGCACACGTTTAAGCACTTCTACTGTTTCGCCCGCGTGTCATCTGATCGGCTGCTGTTTCTGTCCGGCAAGTGGGATCGCTTTTCCCTGGACATTGAGGGCGAGGAGCTTATTCGCAATTTCGAGGCCAGCCAACGCGGCTGCCTGCTGCTGGTATCGCACCTGGGGAGTTTCGATGCCATGCGGGTGCCCGCCGTTGAACAGGAACATATCCGGCTGCGAATCCTCATCGACAAAGCACACAACCCCGCTGCCATGCGCGTTATATCGCAACTCAATCCGCAAATGGCCGCGGACATGATTGACGCTTCTGCCCCCGGCGCCAGCCTCGCGCTGTCACTGAAGGAACTACTGGACGACGGCCAGATGGTGGGCATTATGGCCGACCGCGCCGCGCTCGGTGAAACGGTGGTGCCGCTGCCATTCTTTGACAGACAGGCGCAGTTCCCGGCGGGGCCCTGGATGATGGCGATGGCGTTGAAGGTTCCGGTAATACTCTGTTTCGCTACCTGGGAGGGTGGTAACCGCTACCGCATTCGCTTTCACCAGGTCAGTGACGGCAGCCCGGTGCCACGGCGGGAAAGGCAGCAACAACTGCTGCAAAACATGCGAGAATACGCCGCTATCCTGGAGCAATACGCCCGGGAGCGTCCCTACAGCTGGTTTAATTTCTACGATTTCTGGACCGATGCAAGCACTCGCGATTAGCCACTACACATTGTCCAGCGCGCTCGGTGTGGGTATCGATGCGCAACTCAGCGCGTTGCGTGAGGGTAGGTCAGGCCTCGGTGAGTGCCGGTTTGATCGCGGTGCCGAGTTGGCCACGTACGTGGGGGAAGTCGACGGCGTGGATGACGTAAGTCTGCCACCAGCGCTTGCTGGCTTTGACTGCCGCAACAACCGCCTTGCCGCCATGGGTCTCAATGCCGACGGGTTTGGCGCGGCGGTCAGCCAGGCGGTGCAGCGTTACGGCAAGGACCGTATCGGGGTTTACGTCGGCACCAGCACCGCCGGTATTTATCAGACAGAGCTGGCCTACCGCGAGTTGTCGCAGAACAATGACGCGCTGCCAGACTGGTACAACTATGCCGGCACCCACAATACCTATTCCATTGCGGACTTTGTACGTCAGTATCTGGGCCTGCAGGGCCCGGCCAGTGCGATCTCCACGGCGTGTTCTTCAAGCGCCAAGGTCTTTGCCAGTGCGCACCGCGCCATCGCCGCGGGTTACTGCGATGCCGCCGTGGTCGGAGGCGTGGACAGCCTGTGTCTGACGACACTGTTTGGCTTCCACGCCCTGCAACTGGTGGCCCAGGATGTCTGCCGGCCCATGGACAGCGAGCGTCGCGGCCTTTCCATCGGAGAGGCCGCGGGTTTTGCACTGCTGGAGCGCGATCACGATGGCGCGCGCATGCGGCTATTGGGGTATGGCGAGAGTGGCGACGCTCACCACATGTCGGCACCCCACCCGGAGGGTCTGGGTGCTATCGCAGCGATGCAGGCCGCGTTGACAAGGGCAGAACTCGCATCCCATCAGGTGGACTACATCAATTTGCACGGTACCGGGACGGCGGCCAACGATCTCGCGGAGTCGCGCGCGGTCAGCGCGTTGTTCGGCACCGATACGCCCTGCAGTTCCACCAAGGGTTTTACCGGGCACACACTGGGCGCGGCCGGCATCGCCGAGGCGGTGTTCTGCCTGCTGGCGATGGAGCATGGCTTTGCGCCGCAGAGTTTGCACTGCCGCAACCTCGATCCGGAAATCGCCTGCCATGTACTCCTGGAATCCCGTTCGGCAGCGCTGCGCCATGTGTTGAGTAACTCGTTTGGTTTTGGTGGCAGCAACTGCAGCCTGTTGCTGGGAATGAACAGCGCGGTGGAGGCTTAAGGGTGCGGGCGTGGGTGGAGTCCATCGGCCTGTTCGCGCCCGGCCTGGTCGGCTGGAACGCAGGCCGCGAGGTGCTGGCGGGCAGGGCCGCGTATGACAACACGCCGCTGCCCAAGTACAAGCCCGCATTGCTGCCGCCAAATGAACGGCGCCGCGCCACCAACAGTGTGCGTATCGCCTTTGGCGCCTGCGAAGACGCGGTTGGCGACAACCTGTCCGAAGCGGCTGACCTTGCAGCGGTGTTTGCTTCCTCGGGCGGAGACTACGGGGTTCACGACCAGATATGCAGGGCTTTGATGCGCGAGGAAATCGCCGTGTCACCCACACACTTCCACAATTCCGTACACAATGCCGCGGCCGGATACTGGAGTATTGCCACGGGCGCGCATGCACCGTCTGTGAGTCTCTCGGCCCACGACAGTTCGGTGGCGGCCGGGCTACTCGAAGCGCTGCCGCTGGTGACGCTTGAGCAACTGCCCACGCTGTTGGTTTTTTCCGATTGTGAAGTGGTTGCGACCATGCACAGCAAGCGTCCCGTGGACGAGCCCTTTTCCTGTGCGCTCTGGCTGACCCCCGAGCCCACGTCGCGCTCGCTGGCGAGCGTGCAGGTGAACGCAAATTGCACCGAGGGTGTCGAATCAACGTGCGCCAACGGCGAGTTGGAGCGCCTGCGATGCAATAATCCCGCGGCACGCGTACTGCCATTGCTTGAACTGCTCGCGTTGAATCAGGGTGGCACAGCTGTGATACAGGGCAGCAGCGGGCAGCCAGTGGCCGTTACGGTGCAGTTTGACTAGCGATGCAACTGACTGACCGCGCGTCCATCGCCGCCCTGATACCGCACCAGGGAGAAATGTGCCTTATCGATCAGGTGCTGGACTGGGATGCCGAGCAGATCAGCGCGCGGTCAGGCACGGTGCATCAGTCTTCCAACCCCCTGTTACAGGACGGTCAACTCTATACCGTGGTGCTGGTGGAATACGCGGCACAGGCGGCGGCGATTCACGCCGCGCTTGCGGGCGAGGGAATGGGCAGGGATCGTGCCGCTGTCGTTGGCGCAATCAAGTCGCTGCAATTGAATGTCCCTGTCGTCGCAACAACGATTACCGAACTGACGCTGACTGCTCGCTGTATCCTGAATGACCCCGGCGGCGCCATCTATCAGCTCTCGGCACAGGCCGCAGACGTAACACTGATGGAAGCGCGTGTTGTGCTGGTGCTGCCGCAGCGCGGATAGCGCAAAGCGGACGCGTTACTGTAAACGCTGCCCAGGCACCATGTTGAAGTAGCGATTAAGCCAGCAAACCAGTAAAAACAGCCTGAAGCGCCAGCTCACCGCGAAACCCGGCTTGCTGTTCCCTGCGACAATCGAATTCACGGCCTGAAACAGCTGCAATCGGTCGGTGGGGGACATGAAAACAGCGTAGCCCTGCTGGTGGTAATACACTTCGATCAATCGGCGCATGGTGCGCACGTTGCTTTTCAGCCGCCGCGTGTAGCGTCGGGTATCCGCTGCGCTGAGTGAGCGCTTCTCTTGCCGCGCTTGCAGAACAGCGTCAGCCGCCATCTCTGCGCTGCGCATTGCAATGTAGACGCCGGAGGAGAATATAGGGTCGATGAAGCACGCCGCGTCGCCCAGCAGCAGATGGCGTGGCCCGCCGAAGTGACTGAAGCTATAGGTGTAGTCTGCGGTTACGCGGAAGTCGTCCAGCGGTGTTGCGTTCTCCAACAATTCGCGCAGGAACTCACCTCTTTGTACCTCGTTGTCGAAGAATACCTCGGGGGTGAAGTTGGGATCTTTCCACTCCTCGCGCTTGCGCGTTGAGACGACGCCGACCGAAGTTTTCTTTTCATCCAGCGGAATGGCCCAGAACCAGCCGTCGCGCAGGCGAGTAACGATAATGTTATTACCCTGCGGGCCGGGTGCGCGCTTCACACTATGAAAGTGATTGTAAACCGCGAAGCGCTTGGGGTAAGGAATCTCGTCTTCTGTGAGCTTCAGGCGTCTGCCGAGAAAGGCCGTTCGGCCGCTGGCGTCCAGTAGCCAGTCGGTTTCTACCTCGAGGCGTTGTGTGCCGTTGTCGAGGGTCACGTGCCAACCGTTCTGTTCGTTTTCGCCCACGCGTTCCTTTACGGAGATCACGCGACAGGGTTGTTGTAACACGGCCCCGGCGGCCACCGCATTGTCCAGCAGTAACTTGTCAAAGCGTGAGCGCTCCACCTGGTAGGCGTAGTCGAGGTCCTTGATCAGGCCGTCGGCGAACACATTGTGCACGCGGCTTTTGCCGTCGGAGCTGACGAACTCTGCGCCGTACTTGCGCAGAAATCCGGCGTCGTCCATTTTGTCCCAGATGCCGAGGCGTTTGAGTATCGCATTGCCGCCGGGGAGCAAGGACTCGCCAATACGGAAGCGGGGAAACGCGTCCCGCTCAACCAGCCATACCGTCAAACCCTGTTGTGCCAGCAGTGTGGCGGCCGTCGTACCGGCGGGACCGGCACCAATAATCAGTGCATCGACGCGCGCTGCGCCTGAAGCAGGAGTATTGACCGTCATCGTTAATCCAGTTCGACTTTGGCCGCGTCACTGTAGGCGCTGTTGCTGCCGCCCAACAAGGCACGCAGCTTGTGCATGCCAAACACCCAGGCGAAATTCAGCAGGCGCAGGAAGTGTGCAGGGTGGCGCAATGTAAAGCGCGTGTAATACCAGGGAATCTTTGCCTGCGTGTAGAAAGACATCAGTACTTTCTTGTACTGCGCATCGACCTCTTCGATGGTCATGCCATCCGGCGCCCACAGAAAGTTCATGCCGTTCATCTTCTGCCAGTGGTCTTCGCGAATATTTGTGCCGTACAGGGAGCGATAAATGGGTGAGCCGGGGTAGGGCGTGAACTTGGTCAGGTTCATGATGGTAAGCGGCACCGATTTTACGAAGGCCTTGGTCGCCGCGATGGTCTCTGCCGTTTCCCCCGGGTAGCCGAGCATGAACAGCCCTTTGCTGCGTATCCCGGCATCGTGCGTCCATTGCAGTGCTTCGCGGGAGCGCTCTACCGCCGCTGACTTGTCCATTTTTTTCAGTAACTCGTCCGAGCCGGATTCCAGTCCAAAGCTGATTTCCCAGCAGCCTGCCTCTTTCATCAGGTGCAGCAGGTCAGGTTTCACCACGTCTACCCGGGATGCGCAGCTCCAGGTCATCTTCAGGCCATTGTCGATAATCAGCCGGCACAACTCGGTTGTGCGCTTGCGGCTGGCCGTGAACAGGTCATCGACGAACATGATATGGCGAATGCCGTAGGTGGTGTGCAGGTGCAGCATGATCTCGTACACGCGCTGCGCGCTGTAGGCCCGTACTGCCGCACCAAATGTGGAGGTGTCGCAGAACTTGCAGTGGAACGGGCACCCTCGCGAAGCGGCAATGGATGCGACCGGCCCACTGGGGAAGTCATACAGCGCCGGACGATAGGCCGCGGGAAACTCCGGTAGCAGATCCCATGCCGGCATGGGCAGGCGATCCATGTCTTTGTCTATCGGGTGGCGCGGCGCTTCGTGCAGGCTGTCAGTCAGCTCGCCGCGCTTCATGTACACCAGCCCGGTGACGTCATCGACGGGTTCGTTGTTTTCCAGACGTTGCAGAAGATTGACCAGGATCTCTTCGCCTTCGCCCACCACCGCGTAGTCAAACTCGCGGAAGCGCTGCATGGTCTCGCTGGCCATGGACGAGATGTGTGGGCCGCCAACAATAATGGGCGTATCTGGCAGGGCGAACTTGATCTTGCGCGCGATCTCCGCGCCGCACCAGACGCCGACGGTGAACAGGGTAATGCCCACGTAGGCGGGCCGGATACGAACAATCTCGGCAACCACCTCTTCGATGGTCATGTCGAAAATATCGCTTTCAATGATCGACGGCTCGAAGCCGTGCTCGCGCACCTCGGCAGCGAGATGCAGCAACCCCAGCGAGGGCGCCTGGTTGGTAATGTGCTTGATGAATTCGTAGCCCTGCGCAATGCGCTCGTAGGGCGGTGTCACCAGCACGATGCGTTTGTTGTGGCCCTTTTGCGCGGGTTGACGTTCGGCTGGCATGAGGAAAGGACTGCTGTGCAAGGTGGTGGTATTCTAGCAACAAAATAGCCGACAATAGTAGTAGGGCACTGTCCACAAACGCCTCCCGGCCAGTCGGCAGGAAGCGCGGGCAGTACTCACTCGCCGCATGGCGCACTACAGCTCCCGCTGTAGAACGTACCTGAGCACCTTACAAGGGGAAAGAATAGTGAATAACGACGCCCAGCCCATGACGTCCCGTGATTTTATCGATGGCCTGATCAGGGTTGGCCTGCTGTTTCTATTGGTATTCTTGTGTTTCCGCGTATTTAGCCCTTTCATGAACCTGATGCTGTGGGCGCTGATCATGGCAGTCACACTCTACCCAACCCACTGCAAGCTCGCCGCGCGCCTGGGCGGTAAGGATGGCCGGGCCGCCACCGTTATCGTGCTATTGGGCCTGCTGCTGCTCGGCGGCCCGTTAATACTGTTTGCCAGCTCCCTCGCAGATCAGCTCACGTCCATGTACGAAGCCTACCGGGCGGGCACGCTCGCCTTGCCGCCGCCCAGGGAAGGGGTGGCTGCCTGGCCGATTATCGGTGAAAACGTTTATAACGCCTGGGCTGCTGCTTCGGCCAATTTGCCTGAGTTTATAGAGGCGAACCGGGCGGCAGTGGCCCATTGGATGGAACGCGGTGTCGGTATTGCCCGCGGCACCCTCTCCGGTATCCTCCTGTTCCTCGGCGCATTGATTGTGGCTGGCATCATGATGGCCTACGGGGCAGGTGGTAGCCTCGCGATGGAGAAAATTCTCGTACACATTGCGGGGAAGGATCAGGGCTTGCGGATGCACAGGCTTGCAACGATGACGACGCGCTCGGTTGCAGTAGGCGTGTTGGGTGTGGCGATTATTCAGGCGATTCTGCTGGGTATCGGTTTTGTGGCTATCGACCTGCCCGGCGCCGGGCTGCTCGCGCTGGTGGTTCTCCTGCTGGCGATCATGCAGCTGCCGGCGCTGATTGTCTCACTGCCGGCAATCATCTGGCTGTGGAACAGCGGCGATGCCGGCACTACCATGAATATCGTGTGGACGGCTTACTTGTTCCTGGCCGGTCTCTCGGACAATTTCCTCAAACCCGTACTGCTGGGCCGCGGCGTTGACGCTCCCATGCCGGTCATTCTGATCGGTGCATTGGGCGGCATGGTATCTTCTGGTTTTATAGGCCTGTTCATCGGCGCCGTATTGCTTGCCGTCGGTTACCAGTTGTTCATGGAGTGGGTGGAATCCTCCCGTGCGGAACGTGGTGAGGAGGACATCGAAACACAGGCCCCCGCGACCGGCGAATGAGCCACGTGAAGGCCGCACTCGTCACGGTCTGTAGTGCGCTGCTATTGCAGGCCTGTACCACCCTGGGCCCGGACTATGAGGAACCGCCGGTGGAGTGGCTGCAGGACTGGCAGACGGATCTGTACGGTCAGTATGAGCCTGCAAACGCCGCGCAGGCGGATCTCGACTTCTGGTGGATGGCGTTCAATGATCCGGTGCTGACCGGGTTGATCGAAACGGCAAAGCGCGAAAATCCCGGCATTCGCATCGCCGCCCTGGCGATCGTGCAGAGCCGGGCGCTGCTCGGCGTGGCCACCGGCAGCCAGTACCCCCAGGTGCAGAAACTGGATGGTGCCTATGCCCGCAATGACACCTGGCCCACCGAGGGCGACAATTCCGGGAACAATGCGAACTTCAACACCTATGGCGCCGGCGCAACGATTGCCTGGGAACTGGATTTCTGGGGGCGCTGGCAGCGCACGGTAGAATCCGCCGACGCTGGTTTTTACGCATCGCTGACCAACCAGCAGAACGTGCAGGTTCTGCTCAGCGCGCAGGTGGCGCAGAGCTATTTCTCCTGGCGCACCGTCAAGCGGCAAATCGAAATCGCCCAGGAGAACGCCAGCCTGCAACAGCGCAGCTTTGAGATCACCTCGCGACTGTTCGAGCGTGGCCAGAGCTCGGAGCTGGATCTGCAGCAAGCCCGCAATCAATACCTGACGACGCTGGCGTCTATCCCCGCACTGGAGATCAGCCTGCGGCAGGTGGAGAACGCGTTAAGTGTTTTGCTGGGACGGTATCCGGGCGATCTGCCGGAATTGGCCGGCCTCGACGCGGAGCTGCCTGTGCTGGAGGCGGTCATGATCGACGAGATTCCCGCAAGCCTGCTCATGCGGCGACCGGATATTCGCACATCCGCCTGGCGGGTGGCGGCCCAGTCCGCCCAGATCGGCGTGGCGAAGGCAGACCTGTACCCGTCGATTTCCCTGCTCGGCACTGTCGGCTGGAGCGGTAGCTCGGTGAACGATTCAACCACTACGCTGGCAAGTTCCGTGGGCCCGAGTTTTTCCTGGAAAGTGCTCAACTACGGTCGGATAAAAAACGCGGTGCGCGTGCAGGACGCGCTGCTGCAGCAGGCAATTGAAGGCTATCAGGCCACCGTGCTGCAGGCAGCGCAGGAAATTGATAGCGCGGCGGTAGGCGTGGTGAAGACGCAGGAGCAGAAAGCCATCCTTGCTGAATCGCTGGATGCGGCGCAGCGCTCCCTCGAGCTGGCAACAAAGCGCTACCAGGAAGGCTATTCCGATTTTCAACGCGTGCTGGACGCGCAGCGGGCGCTTGCCGCCGCGTCCAACAGCTACGTCAGCAATCAGGGCGCTCATGTCGGTGCCGTGGTGGCCTTTTACAAGGCGCTGGGTGGCGGCTGGCAGCCGTTGTCTGGCGAAGAATTGATTCCTGCGGCAACCCGCCAGCAGATGGAAGCGCGCACCGACTGGAACGACATGCTGGTCGCGCCGCTGCCGGATAGCGACGGTGAGCCGTAACGGTAAAAAAGGTGCTGGAGCATGAGTAACACAGAGAACGCCGCCGAAGATTCCCAGGCTACAGCGTCCGCGGATGAATCCGTTGATGCCGGTGTTAAGCGCGGTGGCAAACTGATTGCACTGCTTATCGCAGTTACGCTTGTGGGTTACCTGATTGCGGACAGGTTTACGCCCTACACCGATCAGGCGCGCATTGAAGGTTACGTCATTGGCGTTGCACCGCAGGTGGCGGGCATTGTCGAAGAAGTGCTGGTAAGCAACAACGCCCGGGTAAAAGCTGGCGACGTGCTGTTCCGTATCGATTCTGCGCAGTACGAGATCGCGCTGCAGAAGGCCCGTTCGGATTACGACAATGCGGTGCACCAGGTGGATGCCGGTGACGCCGCCGTGGCGGCGGCCCGCGCCAACCTCGCTTCGGCGCGCGCTAACCTTCTCAAGGCGCAGCAGGATACGTCACGCCTCGAACGTCTGCGTCGGGAAGACCCGGGCACCATTTCCACGCGGCGTCTGGAGATATCCCGCGCTACGCTGAAGCAGTCAGAGGCGGCGGTCGTCGGTGCCGAAGCCAGCGTGCAGCAGGCTATCGAATCCAAAGGCGGCGCGGCCAGCAACGAGGACAACACGTTCATCCGGACTGCGCAGAGCGCGGTAGAGAAAGCCGAGCTGGACCTGGCGCGCACGGTGGTGCGCGCGAAAACAGACGGTGTGGTGACGGATCTGCGCACGGAAGTGGGGCAGTACGCCGGTACGGGCGGGCCCGTGATGACGCTGGTTGCAACGCAGGATTTGTGGGTTAGCGCAGAGTTCACGGAGAACAACCTGGGTCGCATGCAGGTAGGCACGCCGGTGGAGTTGTTGTTCGATATTTTCCCCGGCGAGGTGTTCGAGGGCAGCGTGACCAGTATCGGGCTTGGCGTAAGCGCCTCCAATAAGCCACCGGCGGGCACATTGCCCACGATTGACAATGATCGCGACTGGTTGCGACAGTCGCAGCGCTTCCCGGTGGTAGTGTCGTTCAAGGACGACATCGCGCCTGAACAACTAAACCAGTTGCGCATCGGCGGGCAATCTTCGGTTATTGCCTACAACGAGGGCAGCGGCGCCGTTGCCTGGCTGGGCTGGATATGGATGCGCTTTATGAGCATTCTGTCCTACGCTTACTGAGTGGCTGGGCGCGCACCCATGCAACTTGGCGCACGGCGCGTCTTCCGGCTCAGCCTGACCACGTCGGTCTCCCTGGCGGTGGCTTACGCAATGCCGCTGCAGATGCCTTACATTGCACCTTTGTTTGCCTTCATGCTGACGGCCGCGCCACAACCGCCGATGGGATTGAAAGGGCTGGTGGGATTATTGCTGGCAGTGGGTATTACGCTGGGCAGTGGGCTTGTTCTGATACCGATACTTGACCACTACCCTGCCACCGGCCTGTTGCTGGCCCTGCTGGGTTTGTTCCTGGCGAATTACATCACGCTCAACCTTGGCAAAGCGGCGGTGGGCATGCTGCTTACCATGGGCATCACGCTGATTTCGATGATCGGCATGCTCAGCTACGGCCTGGCGGTAATGCTGGTGCAGGAACTGCTGATCTGTGTATCGATTGGTGTCCTTGCCCAGTGGCTCGTGTACCCGCTGTTTCCGGAAGACCCGGGCCCGGTGGTACGGCCACCCGCACCACCGAAACATGCGCATGCACGCTGGTTGGCAGGCAGAGCTACCCTCATCGTATTCCCCGTGTTCCTGCTGGGCCTCACCAATCCTACTTTCTATGCGCCGACGATTTTGAAGACGGTCGCGCTGGGTCAGCAGGCGTCGGAGACTGATGCCAGGGTTGCCGGCAGGGAGCTGTTGGGGTCGACGTTTCTGGCGGGCGTGTTGGCGATCCTGTTCTGGTTCTGCCTGAAACTATCGCCCAATCTCTGGTTTTTCTTTCTGTGGACGCTGGCCTTCAGTACCTTTATTGTCGCGAGGTTGTACGCTGTGGTAGCGACACGCTTCTCGCCGACGTTCTGGCAAAATGTGTTGATCACCCTGCTGATACTGGTGGGTCCGGCAGTCGCCGACAGCGCCAACGGTAAAGATGTGTACAAGGCATTCTTTATCCGCATGTCGCTCTACGTTGCGGTAACCGTGTACGCGTGGCTTGCACTGGTGGCCCTGGAGCGCTGGCGCACCCGTCGTCTGCATACAACTATTCCCACTGTTCACGCGGAGGCGCCGTGATGCTGTCAAACCTGTTAATGGGACTGATGGTGATGATGCTCTGCCTTTTTGTGCAGGCAATGTTGGTGGCAGTGGCCGTGCAGGTCTATGTGCGTCACAAAGGGGTACTGGAGTCGCCTGCTTTTTTCAGCACGGTGTGCCTGCTCGGGCTGGTCATGATCCTGCTGGTCATTGGCAACTTTGTGCAGATTGCGATCTGGGCGGGTTTGTTCCTCTACCTCGGTGAATTTGAGGATTTTGTGACCGCTGTCTATCACTCGGCCGTGAACTTCGCGACACTCGGCTATGGCGATATTGTGATGTCTGAACACCGCCGCCTGCTCGGTCCCATGGAGGCGGTCAACGGTGTGCTGATGGTGGGTGTGTCTACCGCCGTGGTGATGTCGACACTGCATGACGCTTTTCGTCGTACACGCGATGCACGGCAGCAGGCCGGGCACAACCGATAAGCACATCGTGCGGGTATCCGTGCGTTCCAACGTCTTGCTGATAGATGAAGAGCAAGCGCATTCACAGGAGAGAAGACTGTGTCCACATCCTTGCTGAAAAGACGACGCTTCCTGCTTGGCCTTGGCGCGGGTGCAGGCACCCTGGCCATGGCGGGGTGCGGTTCCGACCCGGCGGCCGGCCGCTATACCGAAGCGGATATAGCCCTGCTCGCAGAACAACGAGAACGCGAGGCCGCCAACGCGGGCAAGGGCCCCTACGGTCCGCAGGTCTACCAGGGTTATCGCGGCCTGGCGGAACTTCCGTGGTTTGATCTTGATGCCGGTGGGCGCCTGCGGTGTACCGACGAAACGGTGCCGCAGTCTATCGACGTTCACTGTCACCTGGGCATGTCGGTGTTGTTTGAGCCTCGGCTCGACCTGCAGGCCCGCACGCCGCGCGTGCGGCATCTGCTCGACTGTGATGCACAAGAGCCCGGCTGTCGATTGGATCTGGACGTCTACGCCAACAACAACTTTACCGAGGATGCGCTGAGCGATCTGCGCCTGAGCACGGTGGCGCAGGCGCTGTGGGGTAGCGCGTTTGCCGAAACGCAGACTATTCCGAATCTGCTCGATGAAATGGATGCCATGCGCGTGCAGCAGGCCATCATTCTACCGATCAAGATGGGTTTGCCCTTCGGCGACAGCCAAACCGAGCGCTGGCGCGACGCGATACTCGAGGCCGGTGTCGACGACAGGCTCATCAGCGGCCTGTCGATTTTCCCGCGAGGAGAAACGCGCATCGAAGAAATGCGCGCGCATGCCAGCACGGGTGCGCGCCTGATGAAAATCCACCCCACGGTACAGGCCTTTTACCCGGACGATCCGGACATGATGGAGGTTTACGAGGAGGCGCAGCAACTGGGCCTGGTCATTTTCTATCACGGTGGCCGGGCAGGCATTGAGCCCGAGTCACGACACCGCTATGCACTGCCGCGCCACTACGAGGCGGTGCTGGCCAATTTTCCGAAACTGCAGGTGATCCTC
>JAUHYL010000137.1 GCA_030426545.1 Gammaproteobacteria bacterium | reverse complement strand
CGCGGCAGGCTCGCCGTAGCGCGTTTCGATCACGCGCTGCAAACTGTTCACCAGTAGATGGTGCTGGACAGCCAGTTCCTGGCAGATTCGTCGCAGCGCCGACAGCGAGAAACGCTCAAACTGCAATTGCTCGAACACCGGGCTACTGTAGTCGTGCAGGCCGCCGCCATCATCCTCTGCAATGGGTGGCAGTGGTAGCGCGGCCAGTTGCGTATCCGCCGTCTGCAGGCTCAGCACTGACTCCTCCAGTGGCGACGCCTGCGCATCGATAAACACGCGCCACTCGCAATGCGGCTGGCGCTCGGCAGGCACACGCGGCGGACGGTGCAGCGGCCGCATGCGGGCGCGTGGATTGGTGGCGCAGGCAGTGGCGTCAAAGGTGGGATCTTCAATGTCGTGACACATCACCTTTACGGCCTCGTCACCGCGCGGTTCCGCCTCCAGCAACGCACCACAACTGGCCAGCCAGAAACGTCCCTCCTCCGGCGCCGATACCGCATAGTGCACGTCGAAGTACTGGTGCGCGAAGCCGCAATCCAGTTGCAGACCCTTGAAGATCGCCGCTACGTTGTCCTCTCCGGCAAAGCCCAATGCCTGTTGCATGCGCCGGGTGTAGACCGGGCTCGCCGCAATCCAGTTATCGATGGCCGTGTCGCGGTAGGACTCATCGCCGTGGTTGATACGCAGGGCTGCGTAGCCCGTGCGACTGTTGAACTGCGCAGCGAGCATGTATTCACGGGCCAGGCGCGCCAATTGCGCCCGGCTCAGTTCCTCAATACCCGACGGGTTGCTCATTCGATTCTTTTCCGTAGCGCGGCCGTTGCAGGCAGGGAACGCTTCCCCCGCTGCCCCAAATTTTTTATAGTTTAAACTATATTGTGAACAGGAAAAGCCGGTGAGCGCAAAACCCGTCAAGAAACGTGATGTCACCCGCGCCAGGGTTATACAGGCCGCCATAGACTGCATCTACGAAGTCGGCTTCAACGCCGCGCACACCAACCGCATCGCAGAAGCAGCGGGCGTAAGCTGGGGCGTGCTGCAGTATCACTTCGGCGACAAGGACGGCCTGCTGGAGGCAGTGCTGAATCATATCTTCGATGAGTTCTCCTCCACGCTGGCGTCTACCGCGGTTGAGGGTGAGGGCCTGCAACAGCGCATGGAGCACCTTATCGAAACGGTGTGGGCGCTGGTTAGCCAGCCGGAGTATCGCGTAAGCCTCGCAATCCTGCGCAACGCGGGCAAGGACGAGGCCTCTGCGATTGATGGGCAGGTACAGGTCGAACGCTGGGCTGCCCGCATCAGTGCCCTGTGGGATGAGCTGTTCGCCGATGAACTCCCGGCCCCCGAGCAAAGCGACGTCGCCAGGCGACTGATGTTCGCCGCCCTGCGCGGCATGGCGGATGAGATCAACCCGCGCGGTCGCAGTGCCAGGGCCCTGCGGGAAGAGCGCCGGGCACTGGCGCAGGCAATCACCTTCCTGCTGCAGAGCGACGGCATCAGGGCCTGATTCTGCCTCACCCCCTGCCCGCAAAGCGCCCTCATCGGCACGACTGGCGAGAGCTTTAGCGAAAAAGTGCAGAAAACTCCGGTTTTCTCTTGCGAGGCCGAGTGCCCACTTGCAATAATCCTCTCGAACACGCAAACCGGGTGACGAAAAAAAACCGCACACGCGCCCAGAACTGAACCGCCTTGGTAGGGACCAAACAAGGCAAAAAAGAATGGAAATCAATTACTTAGAAGTACAACGGGGCACTATGCCAGCAGTACAGAATTCTTTCCAACCCGCGCATCCAGCGCATGCGAGAGGTGAATAAGATGCTATTTTCCTCACGTAGCTGGTGGGTACTCGATCAGGGCAAACCCTGGGAACAGTGGGCACGTATGAAGCCGGACGGCAAAGTCTGTTTCTATGACGCCCATGGTGAACCCATCCTGCGCACACATTACGGCCGACGCTCACGCGCGGTGTCTTCGCTCAAGCTGAGGCGTTTTCGCAAACTGCGCGAAAAGGATATTGAACTGCTACAGCCGCCCGGCAGCCGGTTCAGTTACGAAACCGACCGGCGGTCAGTCGCTGTTTGATATCGAGCGGTTGGTCAGCCGGGCAGTATCACATCGCCTGACAAGGCCCGCTTGAACAACCTAACCGCACTGGCCCCGCCGAAGCGCTGACAAAGTCGTCAAAGCTATTGCCCTATGCCCCGGAGGTTATAGGCGTCAAAAGGTTTAGCCAGCGTGTTTTATCAAGCCGGCCCGCATTAAGAGCAGCTGACGCTCCAGGTGGCGCTGGGGAAATTTGTCAGCAGCTCAACACCGTCCGGATTCACCGCGCCATTAGCCCTTCCTAGCAGCCGGGCGGCATGCCATGACAGGCATCACCCCTGCCGTCGTTATCCGCATCCACCTGGTCGGGGTTTGCAATCAAAGGACAATTGTCCAGCGCATCACCCACCCGGTCGCCATCGGCATCGATATGATAGGCGGCATCGTAGGCCGGATCGTGAGCATTCATTATCGTAGCAGCCAGCGCATGCAGGTCGGTCGTGTAACTCGGTCCGTGGCTGTAAGTTGTCAGGTCAACGTCGTAGATTGAGTTAAGCCAGACCAATCGACCAAGGTCGCGCAGGATGTATCCCGGGTGACCGAATGCATCAGAGAAAATGGAGGTTGCAGCGGCGCCGACCTCATTCTGCACATCCGGCAGGTTACTCGCCGCGTACAGCAGGCGCAGTTCGCCCGCGCTTTGGCCGTAGGGCAGGCAGTAAATGTCTACACCCGGAAACAGCGCGCGGATAGTATCAATAAAGTCATGCCAGGCTGCGCCGTGAAACCCGGTCCAGGCATCGGCAAAGTTCTGCGCACTGAGACTGCCCGGGTTTGTCAACCAGGGTAGGCCGATGGCAATGCGGGTGGTGGGATTCTGGGCGAGCGCATAACTGATCCAATCCTCGTACCCCTGCGTGGTGGGATAAGACGGATGGTAGGTCATCGCAAACAACTCGACATCCCCGGTATCCAGCACAGCCTGAATCTGGGCGCGCTTACTGGCGTTGTTCCACAGCGCCTCTGGCGCACCGCTGGCACCGCCGGAGAAAACAATCGTCTGGGAATGGCCGGGGATACCGGCCGCACCGCTGTAGGCGGGCATACCCTCGGCAAACGGCCTGAAAAAGCTGTGCCCGATAAACAGCGAGTTGAAACCCGGGTCGGGCACAACGGCCAGTGCTTTACCGGCGAACAGTGTCAGACAAACGAACAGCGGAACCAGGATTTGGCT
>JAUHYL010000089.1 GCA_030426545.1 Gammaproteobacteria bacterium | reverse complement strand
GATGCGGCGCCGGTGCCTGTTGCCCGCCGTCTGTGATAGAACTGCCGGCGGCGCTTGTGGCGACTCTGCCGCTGGTGCATGCTGGTTAGACTGCAGTCCAGTGCAAACAGCAAGGAGAGGAGAGCGATGGCTGACCATGTAATTGATTCTGTGGAGTCACTGGTAGCGGTGCTTGGTGAGCCGCACGAGTTTCTCAAGGAAAAGGTATACAGCGAACTGGATGGGGATATGCAGGCGTTTATCGCCAGCTCCACGCTGGTGATGATCTCCACGCTGGACGCCAGCGGCAATCCGGACGTGTCGCCCAAGGGCGATCCGGCGGGGTTTGTGCGCGTAGACGGCCCCGATGTCTTGCACATACCGGATCGACCGGGCAACAAACTCGCCTTCGGTTTTCGCAACCTGTTGCAGAATCCCAGTATCGGACTGCTGTTTATAACGCCCAACTCACGCGAGACCTTGCGCGTAAAAGGCAAGGCCACACTGAGTACCGACCCTGCGCTGTTGCAAAGCATGTCGGTAAAGGGCAAGCCTGCGCTGTTAGCTACAACGGTGCAGATCGAGGAATGTTTCATGCACTGTGGCAAGGCGATGATCCGTTCCGGCGTCTGGCAGCCGGAGAGCTGGCCCGAAAAAATGAAATCGGTCATTGCTCGGCAGGCCTCGCGCATGCTGGAGATTGACGAGTCGCTGATGGAAAGTGAGTTGGAGAAAAACTATCAGGAAGAATTGTACTGATGCCTCACTTGAAGTCGGAGATAGAACACATTCATGAGTGACGCGCTGCCTTTTGCCGATACTGTTCGCGTGCGCTTCAGCGATACCGACGCCCAGGGTCATTTGTATTTCGCCAACTACATGGTTTACGCCGACGAAGTGGCTGGCCACTACATGGAAGCGCTGGGGTACAGTGCGCTGAATCCGCAGCAAGCGCCGGCGATGATTTTTACCGTGAATATCAACTGTGATTATCACGACGAATGCAAAGCGGGAGAGATCGTTCGTGTCTGTGTCGGTTATCGCAAGCTGGGCCGCTCCAGCGCCGAGCTTGGCTACGAACTGTATAAAGACAGCGATGGTGCTCTGCTGGCGCGGGGTTCGCTGACACAGGTTTACGTCAACCCCGAAACGCGCAAGAGCTGTCCCATCCCGGCGCATTTTCGCGCCGCGATTGTTGAGCGTCAGCCAGAACTGGGCTGATTCGCTCAGCTGAATTCGCGCACAGCACGGGTCTTTCGCTGCAGTGTGGCCCCAAAAACGCATTGCGCCGCGGTTGCCATTATCCCGCGGTGTCCTACAATCCCGCACTGTTAACACTGCCCCGAAGGGAGATCGATAGTGACCAGTATTGGAACGCCGTTTTCATCCACAGCCACGCGCGTACTGATGTGCGGCTCGGGAGAGCTGGGTAAGGAAGTGGTGATTGAGTTGCAGCGGCTGGGCGTAGAAGTGATCGCCTGTGACCGCTATGACAATGCACCCGCCATGCAGGTGGCGGATCGCAGCTACGCCTTTTCCATGCTTGACGGCGATGCCCTGCGCGAGGTGATCACCCGCGAAAAGCCCGACCTGATCGTCCCGGAGATTGAGGCCATTGCCACCGATACCCTGGTGGAACTGGAAAACGAGGGCTTTACAGTTGTACCCAGTGCGCGTGCGGCACGGCTGACCATGAATCGCGAGGGCATTCGTCGCCTCGCCGCCGAAGAACTGGGACTCGCCACGTCACCCTATGAGTTTGCCGCTACCCGCGAGGAATTTGATGCCGCCGTAGCGCGCATCGGCATGCCCTGCATCATCAAGCCGATCATGAGTTCCTCCGGCAAGGGCCAGAGTATGATCCGCGGCGCCGAGGATATCGAACACGCCTGGCAGTATGCCCAGGAGGGTGGTCGCGCCGGTGCCGGCAAAGTCATCATCGAGGGCTTTGTGGACTTCGACTACGAGATCACGCTGCTCACTGTGCAGCATCGTGAAGGGTGCAGCTTCTGCGAACCCATCGGCCACCGGCAGGAGGAAGGCGATTACCAGGAGTCCTGGCAGCCCCAGGCGATGAGCGCCGTGGCGCTGGACAGGTCACGCGATATTGCCACCCGCGTTACCGAGGCGCTGGGTGGCCTGGGTATTTTTGGTGTTGAACTGTTTATCAAGGGTGATGAGGTGTACTTCAGCGAAGTATCGCCGCGCCCGCACGATACCGGCCTGGTGACATTGATCTCGCAGGATTTGTCAGAGTTTGCCCTGCATGCGCGGGCCATTCTCGGGCTGCCTATCCCCAATATACACTTTCATGGCCCTTCCGCTTCCAGCGTGATACTGGTGGAGGGCACATCCAGTGCCGTGCGCTTTGGCAATCTGGAGAACGCCCTCGCGGAGCCCGATACAGGCCTGCGCCTCTTTGGCAAGCCAGAGGTGGATGGGAAGCGCCGCATGGGCGTTGCACTGGCCCGCGACGAATCGACTGACCTTGCTCGCGACAAGGCTGCACGGGCATCCGCTGCGGTGACCGTCACGCTGTAGCTGGCTGCGGCTTTTTTGCAGTGCAGTAGAACGGCGATGCACTCATAACGGCTGCACCACCGTGGCGGCGGTGATTATGCGCTGGCCTGTGCTGCAGCAACTGCGGGTGCCTGCTGCGGGCCCCGGATTACCCCGCCGGGAGTGGGCCCCTGCATTTCCCCATCGCTGAAAGTCACCTGCCCGGACTTCACCGTGGCCACGTAGCCATTGGCTTTCTGCAGTAGCCGTTTTCCGCCGGCTGGCAGGTCGAACGCCAGCCAGGGTTTGCCCAGCGTCAGAGTGTCCAGATCGATCACGTTGAGGTCGGCGAGGTAGCCCTCTGCCAGCAAGCCGCGATCTTCCAGGCCGTAGAGCAGGGCGGTATCGCGGCACTGGCGTTTGATCGCCAGGGGCAGCTCGATGCGGCCGCGATCGCGGTCGCGTACCCAGTGTTGCAGCATGAACGTCGGCGAGGCAGCGTCGCAAATGGTGCCGCAATGGGCGCCGCCGTCGGACAGAGAGTTCACGCTGTCTTCCGCTTCAATCAGTTCCTTGAGGAAGTCGAGATTGCCGTCGGTGTAGTTCAGCGCGGGGAAGTAGATCATGCCGGTACCGCTGTTTTCTGTCAGCAGGTCATAGGCGTACTCGGCCGGATCCTTGCCGGCTTCATCAGCCAGCGCGCGAATGCTCTCGGCCGCTGTCGGCTCGTAGTTGAACGCCGGGCCCATGGCGTACTGCATCTCCCACACGCTACTCAACAGTTGCAGCAACTGCCCCATATCCGTGTCGGGAACGTCGTTGTCCTCGGACAGTAACTGCGCCCTGAAGCCGGGATCCTGCAGCTTTGCCAGCTGCTGCTCCCACGGCAGCTCGGCAATCTGTTGCCAGGACGGACGGTACAGGAACGGGTGCACCGTGGCCTGCCAGCCCATAATGATGCCGGTGGCGCGCAGTGCAATCTGCGCGACGATGTGCGCGCCTTCGCTGTTTTCGCGGCGCATGCCCTCGATCTGCTCCTGTAGCGAGGTATCCGGGGAAAAGGACTGCAGCGCGGCGAAGGTAACGGTCTGTCCCGTTTCACGACTCAACTCGCCCATCCATTCGAACTCGTTCCATTCACGCTTCATATCGCTGGCGATCTCGAACACCCCGTGCCCGGCGCGGCCCAGTGCTCGCCCGATGCCAACCAGTTCTTCGGGCGTGGCGGTGGTGCCAGGTACCAGTTCGCCGTCCACGTCCCGATGCAACACGGTGCGCGACGTGGAGAAGCCCAGGGCGCCGGCTTTCAACCCGTCTTCGACGATCTCGGCCATGGCATCGATATCTTCCTGCGTGGGCGCTTCGTTGCGCGCGCCGCGTTCACCCATGATGTAGGCGCGCACGGCGCCGTGGGGAACCTGCGTGGCCACGTCGACGGTGCGCGGTAGCGCTTCCAGTGCGTCGATGTACTCGGGGAAGCTCTCCCATTCCCAGCGTATGCCCTCGGCGAGTGCGGTGCCGGGTATGTCTTCCACGCCTTCCATCAGGCCGATCAGCCACTCGTGTTTATCCGGTTTGGCCGGCGCGAAGCCGACGCCGCAGTTACCCATGACCACCGTGGTGACCCCGTGCCAGGAGGAGGGCGCCATCTCCGCATCCCAGGTGGCCTGGCCGTCGTAGTGGGTATGAATATCAACAAACCCGGGGGTGACGATTTTGCCGCTGGCGTCGATTTCCTGCTGCGCCGGCCCCAGGTTGGGGCCAATGGCGGCGATGCGATCGCCGTTTATCGCCACATCGCCGGTGAAGGGTTGACTGCCGGAGCCATCGACCACGGTGCCGTTGCGGATGATCAGGTCGTACATGGGGTGTTCCTCAGTTTGCTGGGACGCAGTATTTTCTGACAGCATTCAGCATAGCTGAATTCAGCACGGGTTGCGTTTGTGTTTGGGCACACCAGGTGCGTCGCTTTATTGCGACGCTGGCGGAACAGGGTTGCAGGTGGCTTGCGGGGAGTGGTTGCTCCCGGTAACTTTGTCGGGCGTGTGGCCGCTGGGCTTGAGGCGTGCAAACGGTCGCGTGCAGTCGCGCATGACAATAAAACGAAGGAATCACTATGTACGAAGAATTGGCGCAGGTCCGGGCTGAATTGACACAGCCAGGGCAGCTTTTCGAGATTGAGGAAATTGAGGTTGCCGGTGTGCGGGTGAAGGCGTGGAAGCACGCGCCCGCATCGCTGCGTGACCTGTGGCTGCAGAGTGCCGGGCACGGAGACGCTGAGTATCTGGTGTACGGTGACGAGCGCTGGACGTATGCGGATGCACACGATGAGGTAAATCGCATAGCGTACTGGCTGGTCGACAACGGCGTAGGACCGGGCGATCGCGTTGCGATCGCAATGCGCAATTACCCGGAGTGGATGTTGAGTTACTGGGCGGTGGTCTCGGTGGGCGCGGTGGCGGTCGGCGTTAATGCGTGGTGGGTGCCCGAGGAGCTTGCCTATGGCCTGAACGATTCACAGCCAAAGGCGTTTATCTGTGACACAGAGCGCCTGCAGCGCCTGCACGCTATCGACGGCGAACTGCCCCGCATGAAGGTGGTGGTAGTGCGCCATGAAGGCGAAGTACCTGAAGGGGTGACCCTGTGGGCAGATGTTCTGCAGTCGCCGGCCGAGTTACCCCAGGTGAGTATTGACCCGGATGACGACGCCTGCATTTTCTACACCTCCGGCACCACCGGCCATCCCAAGGGCGCGCAGCTTACCCATCGTGGCTGCACGAACAATGTGATCAGCAGCATTTTCAGCAATCTTTCACAGGCGCAGGCCCTGGCCAGGGCGGCGGGCGTTGAACCGGGTGCGCCGGAGAAAAACACAGTGCTGTTAACAACACCGCTGTTTCACGTCACTGCCAATAACGTGCTCGCGCAGACCAATACCATGGCCGGCAGCAAGCTGGTGCTGATGTACAAGTGGGACGCGGGCGAGGCGCTGCGGCTGGTGGAACGGGAAAAGGTGACCGCCTTGTCGGGTGTGCCGGTGATGGCGCGGGAGGTGCTGAACCACCCCGATTACGCCAAGACGGATACGTCCTCGCTAAAGGCGCTGGGCGGTGGTGGCGCACCTGTGCAGCCGGACCTCGTGGAAAACATTACCAGCAAGAGCGCGGCGGCGCCGGCACAGGGTTTTGGTATGACCGAAACCTGCGGTCTCGCCACCGGTGCGCTGGGGGCATTTCTTGCGGATCGACCGGAGAGCGTGGGGCCGGTGATTCCGGTATTCGACGTCAAATGCGTCGATGCCAGCGGTGCAGCAGTGCCGGCCGGTGAGCGCGGTGAGGTTTTGCTGAAAGGCGTTCAGGTCATCAAGGGTTACCTCAATCGGCCGGAGGCGACAGCGGAGACGATCGTTGATGGCTGGTTGCACACTGGTGACATCGGTTACCTCGACGAAGATGGCTTTCTGTATATCGTTGATCGCGCCAAGGATATGGTGCTGCGGGGGGGCGAGAACGTGTATTGCGCGGAGGTGGAGGCCGCGCTGTTCCGACACCCGCAGGTGGCTGAGGCCGCAGTCTTCTCGGTGCCCGATGACAAACTGGGCGAGGAAGTGGGGGCTGCCATCTACCCGGGTGAAGGCGATGCACCGGATGCTGCCGAACTGCGACAGTTCTGCGCACAGCACCTGTCGGCCTACAAAGTGCCGCGCTACCTGTGGGTAATGAAGGAGGCTTTGCCGCGCAATGCTAACGGCAAGTTCCTCAAGAAACAGTTGCGCTCGGAACTGCGTGTCGAGGATGCCTGCTAGGCGTTTCCCGTTGTGTCCTGCGCGCGGTAGCGGTTTTGTCCACCACGGTTGGCACTGTGCGCAACGTCCTGGCCTGAAAGCGAATTTAATGTGCCTGGATTCGCGATACAGTCTACACCGACAACTTTGTGGCTTCATCGGCCATGACCATGGCTAACTGAGAGGTTCCAATGCACATACTGGATTCAAGCTGGATCGATGAGGACCTGCGCATCCTGCATGACAGCGCCCTGAGATTTACACAGGCTGAGTTTGAGCCGCAACGCGAAGCGTGGGAGAAGCAGGGCATGTGTGACCGCGAGGCCTGGCGTCAATGCGGGCAGGCAGGTTTGCTCTGTGCCAGTATCCCGGAAGCGTATGGTGGTTCCGGCGGCGACTACCGGCACGAGGCTATCATCTACGATGCCCTGATGCGCGGTGGCGCGGCGGCATCGCTCGCCGGCGGCAATACAGTGCACAGCCAGATCGTTGCACACTACCTGCTGAACTACGGCAGCGAGGAACAAAAGCTGCGTTGGTTGCCCCGCCTGGCATCCGGTGAGCTGGTGTCTGCCATCGCCATGACAGAACCCGGCGCCGGTTCGGATCTGCAGGGGGTGAAAACGACGGCGATTCGGGAGGGCGACGACTACATTATCAACGGCTCGAAAACCTTTATCACTAACGGGCAGCACGCGGAACTGATCATCGTCGTTTGCAAAACCGATCCCGCGCAGCGCGCGAAAGGCATCTCACTGGTGTGTGTCGAGACAGAGGGCGCCGCAGGCTTTTCGCGCGGACGCAACCTGGAAAAGGTCGGCCTCAAAGACGCCGATACCTCCGAGCTGTTTTTTGACAACGTGCGTGTGCCGGTGAGCAATCGGCTGGGTGAGGAAGAGGGCCAGGGCTTTATTCAGCTGATGACGCAACTACCGCAGGAAAGGTTGAGTATCGCCTGCGCCGCGGCCACGGTCGCAGAAATGGCGGTGGAAGAGACGGTGAACTACACACGCGAGCGCGGCGCCTTTGGTAAAAGCGTGCTCGATTTTCAGAACACGCGTTTCAAACTGGCCGAGTGCAAGACAGAGGCGACCATCTCGCGTGTGTTTGTCGATCACTGCATCGTCAAGCACCTGCGCGGCGAACTGGATGCGGAGCATGCGTCGATGGCCAAGTGGTGGTGTACGCAGAAGCAGTGCGACATCGTCGATGAGTGCCTGCAGTTGCACGGCGGCTACGGCTATATGTGGGAGTACCCTATCGCCCGCATGTACGCGGACAGTCGCGTGCAGAAAATTTACGGCGGTACCAACGAAATCATGAAAGAGTTGATAGCGCGATCGCTGTAGGCGCCGCCGGCATTGACGGTTCGCGTCTGTAGTTACTGCCCGCGCGAAAAGTGCCCCGATAAACGCCGGTCAGGGTCACCGTTCTGCCGCTGGTAGTGACTCGGTTGGCAGTCGCACTTCGGCGCCACCCGAGGCCATAACGGCCTCGTCCTGGTTGGTCATCGTGACCTGTAATACCGCCAGTGGCTGGCCGGTCATCGGATCTTCCTTCACTGACGTAACCTCGCCGTTCAGCTTGGTCAGGTCGCCGGTCATGGCCGGGGTGCGGTAGGAAAATTTACTGTGGATGATGTCACTCCACGCGCCGCCCCAGTTGTTGATGTAGTCCAGCAGCCAGGCGCCCATGGAAGCACCGTAGCCGTAGGCGCGGGGCAGGCCGATGAGCTGCGCGTACTCCTGCTGTACGTGGCCGCGAGAAGGGCCGTGATAGAGGCCGTCCAGGTGTGTGGGATCAATGTCGCCCTTGTCGAAATCGCGCTCCATTTCCGGCAGCCAGCCAGCGTCGTACAGTGACGAGGGCAGCCCGTCCGGGCGAAAGGTGTGCCAGATGGTAAACGGGTAGGCGCGCCACTCGGAGGTGAAACTGGCGATGGTGTGTGGTCCGATCAGTCGCTCGGGCAGTCGCTCCCCGGGTACCACGTTGAGCTTGCGCTGGTTCACGGTCGCCTGCACGGCGGCGAAGTACTCCATCTTGCGCCGTTCAACTTCCATGAGCTCGTCTTCGGTCCAGGTTGGATCTTTTTCTTCACTGAACTGTTGCCGCTTGCGCGCCTCTTCGGCGAGGTAGCGGATAGACGTAGAGCGCTGCTTACAGAGAAACTCGCCGCGCTGGTTGACGTACTCCGTGTCACCTCGCGAGAACATGGTGGGCCCGGCGAAGCCCGTCTGGGTGACCTTGTAGTCAAACAACATGCGCGAGCGGGTGATCTTGTCGCCCGGGCGTATGCGCGGGCCGTAGAACCACCATTCGTCACCGCCAAATAACATGTGTGTGCCCGGGATGTTGCCCTGGATGGCGGGGGCTGCGCCGTGGCTGTCATCGGTGCACACGGCGAAGGATTGCGGTGCGACCAATTCGCCGAAACGGCTATCGGCTGCCTCGGCAAGGGTTTCGTCGTAGTACAGTGGGTTGGAGTTCTGCATGCCCTGCGCCCAGCGGCGGATGTCGTTGGGTGCCACCGGGTCCTTCATCTGCCCACCGCCCAGCGGTACGCCGATCCAGGTGTCTACGGGTGTGGTGTCAAGGCTGGCTGACTCCTCGCCGGCGCCCGGATTGTGCGTTGCAGTCATCGGTATCTCCCTCTACTGTAGCGCCCACCACGCGGCGCCACACCCATTTGGGTCATGCGAATTTTTAAATATGACAGGTGCCATGTAAAAAAACAGTGTATTACAGCTGGGGTCGGCTCGAAAGCGAGGCCGGCCATAAATTTTAATGCCCGATTTCCAGCGTCAGCCCCAATATTTGCTACGCTTAAGGGAGGTCGGCACTGACCGCGGTAACTGATTGTGATCGCACACCCGCAGCCGCTGAGCCCCGTAGAAGGGGGTTTGGTACCCTCCACGTATGCCCTTGCCCTGGGTGAAAGCCTCGGTCTGCCCTGGTGTATCGCGCCAGATGCCGATACCAGCCAGGCCGCGCACTTATGGGCCGATTCCGGTGCGATGTGGCTCAGTGGGGATGAAGACGGAGCGCCGCGTGCCTGTGCGGCGCCGCTGGCAACCTGTGCCAAGGGCGCCTGGCTGGCGCTGGCCGCCCTCGCCGATAATTCGCTCGATTCGCATTTCTCTGCCCATCGCCTGCTGGGTGAACGTGCGGCCATCGCCGGTTTCACCCGCCGTGGCCGGGTCTCACCCGGCGGAGCCTGTCGTTTGCTCAGCGCCGCCGGGGGCTGGCTGGCGCTGAACCTGCCGCGGCCGGAAGATGAAGCGCTGCTGCCTGCCTGGCTGCAGGAGCGCGGCGCTGAGGTAGGGCAACTGGACGAACTGGTGGCGGCGCGCCCCGTTGGTGAATTGATTGAGCGCGCCCGCATGCTGGGCCTTGCAGCGGCGCCCGTTGCGCCCCCCGGCCTGGGCCGAACCTGGTATCGCGCACAACGCTGCGGGATGGGCAGGGTAAAGTTGGATGCTGCGCCACTGGTCATTGACCTGAGTTCGCTGTGGGCCGGTCCGCTGTGCGGCAGTCTATTGTCTGAGTGCGGCGCGCGCGTGATCAAGGTTGAGAGTAAGCAGCGGCCGGACGGCGCACGGTCTGGCCCCACTGAATTTTTCGATCTGCTCAACGCGGGCAAGGAAAGCGTGTGCCTGGATTTCAATTCGCCACATGACATCGAACACCTGCGCCGCCTGATCGCCCGAGCGGATATCGTGGTGGAGTCGGCGCGCCCGCGGGCGCTGGAGCAGCTCGGAGTTAACGCGGCGGATCTCGTTGCAGATAATCCCGGTCTGGTCTGGCTCAGTATTACCGGCTATGGCCGCAGCGAACCGCAGCGCAACTGGGTGGCCTACGGCGATGATGCGGGTGTTGCCGCCGGGCTCTCCTGGATGATGGGGGGTGCCAAGGACAACCCCGTATTCTGCGGTGACGCAATCGCCGACCCCCTGGCGGGTCTGCACGGGGCACTACTGGCCTGGGCGGCCTGGCGCCAGGGCGGCAGTGTCATTCTGGACATGGCACTGAAAGATGTCGTCGCTTACTGCATCGGCGCGGGTGCTTCCGGGGTGACGGTGAGCGATAATGTCGTGCCAGCAAAGCCCGTGGCTCGACAGGCGCGCGCCGCCGCCGTGGAACCTGGCGTAGATACCAACAGGGTGCTCCAAGAACTGACCCGATGACCGCAGCAGCAGTACCGGCACCCTCCATGTTGATTCGCGACGTGGAACTGCCCGCCCGCGGGCGACGCCGCTTTGACGTGCGAATTACGCGCGGGCACATCGAAACAATCCTTCCGGCCCACAGTAACGCCACCGCTTCTGCCATCGTACAGGGCAGGGGCGGGCTCCTGTTGCCGGGACTGTGCGATCATCATCTTCACCTGTTCGCCACTGCGGCGGCCCTTCATTCAGTGCGCTGTGGCCCACCCACGGTGCACGATGGCGCGGAACTGGAAGCGGCGCTGCGAACCGCAGCCCGGAAGAATACTGGCGGGCTGCGCGGGGTTGGTTTTCACGAGAGCGTTTGTACCAACCTCGATCGTCACTGGCTGGACCGCGTTGTCCCCGATCAACCCGTGCGTATCCAGCACCGCAGCGGCATGCTCTGGATCTACAACAGTTGTGCGTTACAGCAACTCGACGATGCTTTGCTGTCGCCTCTGCCTGCCGGTGTGGAGACAGACGCGAACGGTTTTTGGACAGGGCGTTTTTTCGATCTCGATGCGTGGCTGGGTCAACGCCTTGCCCGCAGCTGGCCGGCGCTGGGTGCACTGTCACAGCAGCTGGCTGCCTATGGCATCACCACGGTCACCGATGCGGGTGTACGCAACGCAGCGCCGGAGTGGCGCGCACTGGATGCCGCAGCCAGCGCGGGGCACCTGCTGCAGCGGGTTAACGTGATGGGCAGCGAAGCGCTGCACGCGGATCTGCCGACAGCATCGGGCATGCTGTCCACCGGGCCGCTGAAGATTTATCTGCGCGAATCAGCGCTCCCCGCGCTGGATGAACTGGTAGCGAGGATACGCGGCGCCCATACGGCCGGTCGTTGTGTTGCCGTGCATTGCGTTACGCGCGTGGAACTCATCCTGGCCCTTGCGGCGTTGCGCGAGGCGGGCGTTCAACCCGGTGAACGTATAGAGCACGGTGCGGTTATGGACGAACACGCGCTCGCGTTGTCGGCTTCGCTGGGCCTGTGTGTCGTTACCCAGCCCCACTTTATTGCCGAGCGCGGCGATCGCTACCGGGAGGAGGTGGCCCCGTCAGATTGGCCGCACCTGATCCGTGGCGGCTCGCTGCTCGCCGCCGGCGTCGCCCTTGCCGCCGGCAGTGACGCGCCCTACGGCAACTTTGACCCCTGGGCGTCGATGCGCGCGGCGGTGGAGCGCAGGACGGGGGAGGGCGTGGTGCTGTCTCCTGACGAGTGCCTGAGTGCCGGGCAGGCCCTGCCGCTTTACTGCGGTACGGCGCACTCCCCTGGTGCCGGCATTACGCCATTGACGCCGGGCCAGGTGGCCGATCTTTGCCTGCTCGATGTCGGCATGGATGAACTTATCGCTGACCTGGATGCGCGACACGTTGCATTAACGCTACGAGCAGGAAGCGTGATTTATTCGCGGCCAGGCGTTGTCGAAAAAACGCAGGTAGCGAATCCTTCGGTGACGCCTGTGTCATGGTAGTTGCACCCGATCCTGTTCTGATCCTGCCGGCGAAGGAAGTGCCTGCAGCGTTTTCCTGGCTGGCCGCTCAACCTCGGCCGGTTATTGCCTACGGCAAAGACGTTAGCGTGACCGCGGCGGATACCGTGGTGCACGATATTGCCGCTGCTGAACAACTGGCAAAGCGCGTGTCCGCCGCACCTCTGGCCGCCCTGGTGCTCGTGCAGGTGCTGCGCAGCACGGAAGCACTACCGCTGCAGCAGGCACTGGATGTTGAATCACTGGCCTACGCCAGCTTGCAGGAGGGGTCGGAGTTTGCGCGATGGCTGGCGCAACGCGAGGCGCCTGCTTCGGTACCGGATGGCCGGGGTGACCCGATCGTTCTGACAAGAACAGGCACCGAGGTGAACGCCGTGTTAAACCGTCCGGATAACCGCAACGCGATGACAACCGAAATGCGCGATGCCTGGGTGGCGATGCTGCAGTTGCTGGAGCATGACAGCAGTATCGAATGTCTCAAGGTCAGTGGCGCCGGCGCGTGCTTCAGTGTGGGCGGCGATATCAGCGAATTTGGAACTTTTCCGGATGCCGCTACTGCTCACTGGGTGCGCTCGGTGCGCAGCCCGGCACGGCTAATGGCCCGCTACGGGCAACGTGTGCGTATGCAACTGCACGGCGCGTGCATCGGCTCGGGGATTGAATTGCCCGCATTCGCCGGGCATGTTGCAGCGTCGCACAAAAGCTTTTTCCAGTTACCCGAGTTGCAGATGGGTTTAATTCCCGGCGCGGGGGGGACTGTTGGCATTGCACGTCGAATAGGGCGGCAGCGGCTCGCCGGCTGGGTGTTCAGCGGCCGCCGTCTGCGCGCGTCCGAGGCCCTGGCCTGGGGACTGGTCGACGCGCTCACCGATTGATTACTGCCCCTGCCGCATTTGCTCGACCTGCTCCCAGCCGAAATACTGCGTGATGCCTTTCTCGTCAAAAAATGCGACGGGCCCGTCGGCTATGTTCAGGTGGACGGTGTCCTCCAGCGCCGTCGTGGCGTCGTGCACGATACCGTTCGGTTCATAGACGTAGTCCCCGCTGCACAACTGGGTGTCGCGCAACTGGAGTTTACCGGAGACGATAAACACGTGAATGGCGCCCAGGTGTTTGTGGGCTGGGGCGCAGAAGCCCTGTTTCCAGTGATAAAGCACAGCCCAGCCCCCGGAATCCGGACTGGTCCAGAGCGGTTTGACAAGCGCCTGACCGTCCGGGTCGATGGGTATCCAGTCCTTCTCGGATGATTTAACCAGCACATCCTTGATGCCGCTGTGCGTTGGCTTGAGATAGTCCGGTATTTCCATGGGATGCCCTTTTTTCAGATGGTCACTCGCCAGTGACGCGTGTCGTTGCTGAACAGTTCGCCAGAAATGCCTGTGCGCACTTGCGAGCATGGCCGCAACAGCGTCACCCGCAGTTGCCCGGGCCGCTTACCGACTAACTCCCAGGCTATGGCCACTTGCGACATGTTGCTCGTATAGCGTCGACAGTTCATCCACGACTTCCGGATGCTGCAGCCAAACGTTGTCCGACTGATCTGGATCCAGCGCGAGATTGTAGAGTTGCCCTCGCGGACCATCGGGTTCAGGGGCTGTATTGGTGGCGGGGTCCTGCCCATCACCCAGAATAAAACTCAGCACCCAGTCGCCGCTACGGACAATGGCGTCGCCGCGAAATGTGCTAAGTACCGCGTACCGACGAATCGGCTCGCCCGTGGGTTGCTGCGTCAAATACGGCAGCAGGTTGTAGCTGTCTTCCGCTGATCCCGTTGGCAATTCCACTTCAATGATAGCTGCAATGGTGGCCATCAGGTCTTCCAGCGTGACGAGTTCACTATTCGTCGTGCCTTCAGGTACCTTGCCTGGCCAGCGCGCGATCAGGGGAACCCTGTGCCCCCCTTCATAGAGATGCCCCTTCGTACCTCGCCAGTTTCCATTCATGTTATGGCCGAAGCGTTCCTTGACGCTGCCCCAGGGGTTGAGTTCAACACCATTCCCTGCCATTCCGTGGGAGCCATTGTCGCTTGAGAAAACCACCAGTGTGTTATCAGCGATACGATGCTTTTGCAGGTGGTCCAGTACACGGCCGACGCTGGCATCGACCTGCAACACAAAATCGCCATACAACCCTGCGTCGCTTTTACCCAGAAATTCCTTCGTTGGCACCAGCGGCGTATGCACGGCGGGTAGGGCGAGGTAGGCAAAGAAGGGTTGACCCGGACGTTGAGCGCGGTTCCAATCGATGTATTCCAGCGTCTTCCGGATGGTTTCCGGCATTGCCATTACCGGCTCGTACGTGGGCGCTTTAGCGCGCATTGATCGTTTGAAAGTTGTGGGTATCTCCGTGACCAGGCGATCTTCCATGAACGCGTTGATCCAGTGTGATTGTCCGAATGCGACGCCGAAGAAGACATCGAACCCGTGATCGTTTGGTCCGCCGATGCTGGGCTTGCGCCAGTCGGTGTTTTTTCCTGGGAGAGCAGGGCTGCCGTCCTGCTTGAAAAAGGTCTGCCCGAGGTGCCATTTTCCAAACGCGCCCGTATGGTACCCAGCTTGTTGCAGCATCTCAGGCAGTGTTAGCCGCTCGTCGTCGATCATGCTTCGTCTTACCTGGTTCCCGATTCTGGACCAGGGCACACGTAAAAAGTGCTGGCCCGTCAGAAGGCCGTAGCGCGTCGGGCTGCACACCGCGGCACCAGAGTGTGCGTCGGTAAAACGCATCCCCTGTGCGGCGAGAGCGTCGATACGTGGAGTGGGTATTTTCCCCTTGGGGTAGTAAGAGGTTACGTCCCCGTAGCCCAGGTCATCGGCCAGAATAATGACGATGTTTGGCTTCCTGCTGGCCTCAGCAGGTGCCCCTTCGACCTGCTGCGCATTTAACCATGACCACGGCAGCATCAGTGCCGCCAGGAGCAGTACCCGAAAGGGCTGTCGGATAGTCAGGATCGTGTGTCTCCTGTTACGTGATGTCACTTGCATCGTGGCGCTCTGGTACCTGCTTGTCTTCGTCACCCCAGACGCGGTTAACGCGCTGACCGCGTTGCACGGCGGGGCGCTGCTGTATCTCTTCCGTCCACCGCCGCACATGTGTATAGGAGGTGACGTCGAGAAAGTCGCCGGCGTCGTAGAGCTTGCCCATGGCGAGCGCTCCGTACCAGGGCGCGGTGGCGATATCTGCAATGGTGTAGTCGTCGCCGATCAGAAAACGGCGCTCCGCCAGGTTGCGATCGAGCACGTCGAGCTGCCGCTTCACTTCCATGGCATACCGGTTGATAGGGTATTCCCATTTCTCTGGTGCATAGGCATAGAAGTGACCAAAGCCGCCGCCCAGGTAGGCCGTGCTGCTCATTTGCCAGAACAGCCACGACATGCACTCAGCGCGTTGCGCCGCATCGGTAGGCAGGAATGCGTTGTCGAACTTTTCTGCGAGATAGAAAAGTATGGCGCCGGATTCGAATACGCGCGTGGGCGGGTTGGTGCTGTGGTCACAGAACGAGGGAATTTTGGAATTCGGGTTGATGTCGACAAAGCCGCTGCCAAACTGGTGCCCCTCACCGATGTTGATCAGCCAGGCGTCGTACTCGGCATCCTTACCCAGCGCCAGCAGTTCTTCCAGCATCACCGTAACCTTGACGCCGTTAGGCGTGGCCAGGGAGTACACCTGCAGCGGGTGTTCGCCTACGGGCAGTTCCTTGTCGTGGGTTGGGCCAGCAATGGGGCGATTGATGTTGGCAAACTTGCCGCCACTTTCCTGATCCCAGGTCCAGACTTTGGGTGGTACGTACTCAGGTGAATCTGCCATGACGTTCTCCTCGGCGTGAATCGACAGCAATGAATGCCGTGCAGGCCGGGAAAGTAACATATCCCATGCGTTGGTCAAAAGTGGAGGGGGTGAAAAGTTGGCCAGACTGAGAGAGCACCCAGTTCTCGCTGGCACAGTTCTGCGGTGGCGGTAGGGTGCAGGCGGGCAGTGCAGTGCAAGCCGCCTGCTACTATCGGTTCCGGGGGAGCATTACACCATGCCTGCTTCCTGCATGCCGGCGAGACCGTCCATATCCGTACCCTCCGTGACGTTGATTACGCCGCTGGTATCCGGGCTCAGATCGAGTGCATCGGCCGCCATGTCGAAATCGCTTTCGCCCATCTCGGAGGCCGCGCCCCATTCCCCGGTGCCGACACCGTCACCGCCAAAGGAGTCCAGGTCGACGGATTCGGTCCAACCACCGGAGGCTTCGCCCTGTTCATCCGCCATCAGGAACATCATGTCTTCCGCTCCGACGCCGGCTCCATCGGGAACAATCGCCTCTGCGACTTCCGGTTGTGCCAGGTCATTGGCGGCGACAGTCTGGTCGGAGAACTGTACCTGTTCGAAACCGTCGATAATATCTGTGCCGTCGCGGCCCTCCACAGTGTCGGTGATAGTGAGTTCGGAATCGTCTGCGCTGACTTTGTACTCGTCGCGCGCACCGCTGACTTTGAAGGTGTCTTCGCCCTTACCACCGTGGGCGGTATCATCACCGCCGCCACCGTCAATGGTGTCATTGCCGTCGCCGCCCTTGATATAGTCGTCGCCCTCGCCGGCGAAAAGTTTGTCATCGCCAGCGCCGCCGGCGATTTTGTCGTCGCCGCCTCCACCGTAGACCTTGTCGTCGCCGTCACCACCCAGCACAAGGTCGTCGCCACCCAGGGCTGAGATACGGTCGTCGCCGGCCCCGCCCTCAATGGTTTCACCGTCTCGCGTACCGCGTATGTTGTCATCGCCCTTGCCGCCGTATATATCCTCTCCAGCTTCTGATTTTGACTGAATTGCTGTTGCTTCTTTTTGGCTTTCGGCGTTGTCGACGTTCTCGCGGGTTTCTTTCGGTTCTTCTTTGCTTTCAGTGTCTCCGAATTTTTCATCGGCTACTGATATTTTGCCGTCTGCTTCTGCCCGGTCGTCTACTTTGCCTTTGGCAGTGCGGTCGTCATCATTCGCCGCCTGGGCGCCTTCGGATTCCAGCAGCTTCTCTACCGAGAAAGTGTCGTCCGAGAACTGGATATTTTCGAATCCGTCGATGGTGTCGGTGCCGTCGCGGCCCTCTACCGTGTCTACGATGGTCAGTGTCTCGTTTTCACCCTGGGAGACCTTGTATTCACTTCTCAGGCCGCGCAGCCGGAACACGTCATTGCCGGCGCCGCCGTGTGCTATATCATCACCGCCGCCACCGGCAATAATATCGTTACCGCGGTTGCCATCCAGTGTGTCGTTGCCTTCGGAACCGCGGATTTTGTCATCACCCCGACCGCCGTCAACTTCCTCGATATTTTTGAGTTCGGGGCCCTTGGTCAAATCAATGACGTCGTCGCCGGAACCTGCCTGAATTACATCGTAGCCGTCGCCACCGTCGATGGTTTCAACGTTCTGGATGTTGTCGAAGTTGCCGCTGATCTGGATGGTATCGTTCTTGTTCGAACCGAGAATGGTATCGTGGCCCTCGCCACCGTCGATCTTGTCCATGCCCGCGTTGCCGCGCACCTTGAAGGTGTCGTCGCCGGCGCCGCCGGACAGGTTGTCATTGCCCTTGTTGCCCTCGATGACATCATCGCCCTTGCTGCCGATGATGGTGTCGTCACCCTTGCCGCCGTCGACTTCCTCGATGTTTTTCAGTTCAGGGCCCTTCGACAGGTCAATGGTGTCGTCGCCTTTGCCCGCCTGCAGCACATCGTAGCCGTCGCCACCGTCGATGGTTTCGACGTTCTGGATGTTATCGAAGTTGTCGCTGATCTGGATGGTGTCGTTCTTGTTCGAGCCGAGAATGGTATCGTGCCCTTCGCCACCGTCGATCTTGTCCATGCCCGCGTTGCCGCGCACCTTGAAGGTGT
>JAUHYL010000088.1 GCA_030426545.1 Gammaproteobacteria bacterium | reverse complement strand
GGGAGAAGGTAACAACTCAGTTCGGGAAATTCTGCGGAGTCTGCCATGGATAATCCTCAATTCTCAAATTCGCGCTATCGGGGGCTGCCGACCAGCGCCTGCACGATGCTGTCATAGGCAGGCTTTGCCTGAAGCTCTGCATCGAACAGTAGCGGCCGATTCGGCGCGTTCGGGGCGCTCAGGGCGAAACTGTCCAACCACGTATTTGCATCATCCAGACCCCATACCGTTATCCCACTGCACAGCGTGACGCTGAGACACGCATTGAACACCGCGGCATAGGCTTGCGCCTGGGCTGCTAACGGGTCGACGGCGCCAGAGAAAAGTGAAAGGGGAATATCCAGTTCAGTGATCTCAGCTTTCAGGCCCAGGGCGGCGATCCGCGCAAGCTGATCCCTCAACACCTCCTGGTCTGGCGCCTGGAGAAAAAAATGTCCCTGCAGGCCCAGCCCATGCAAGGGCACACCCCGGTCTAGAAGACGGCGTGCCAGTGCAATCAGGGCATCGAATTTGTCAGGCTGAAACTCGGTAAAGGTCTCATTAATAAACAACTCTGCGGATGGATCGGCCGTGTGTGCTTCAAGCAGTGCGAGATCAATATACGCCTCCCCCAACACCGCAAAAAAAATGTTCTCAGGATCAAACTCACCGCCGACGATAGCCAGCGGCTCGTTAACAACATCCCACTGTGCGAGCCGACCTGCATAACGTCCCACCACCGTGGACACATGGTTTATCATCAGCCCACGCAGACGCGTCGCCGGGTCACTGGCCGCACCCAATTCCTCTAACAGCCAGTCGGGCAGGCCATTGAGCCTATGCCAAAATAGCGTATGCCCGCGAACACGCTGTCCATTAGCCTCGGCAAACTCCACCAATGTGTCCGCAGCTTCAAAATCGTAGTCGTCAGGCCCGGAGGTGAGTCTTGCCCACTTCATCGAGTTCTCAGCGGTAATGGAGGTAAACTCCGCTGCCGCCAACGTCCGGCGCGGTGCAGACGCACCATCATCAAAGGCCACACCAACGTCCAGTGCAGCAAGCCGCGCCGCATCAACCAGACTGGAGTTGGTAGCGTCGCTGCCATCGGAGCACCCTGTAATCAATACTAAGCCGAACAACAGACTTCCGGCAGTCAGCCTGGCGAGAAAACTTTGCATTGATAAACTCTCCCTGCAATACCATACGATACTAAGCTTTGCCCTTGCCCGACAAGATAAGCCATTTCCGCTTTCCTTACACGTGCTACTCATCTCATACACCACTGCGCAGCCAGAATGCCATTTTCACAGCCGCGTACCGGTGTAGAAAAATCACTGGATTCGTGTGACGGAAAAGGCGGTGCAGATCGCAGCGAATGGAGCGTGCCGGAGCCCAGGTCCGAACGGAGGATTCTGCGGTGGGAATGGCCGTCCAGTTGCTGCTTCGGACGGCCTGACTCATTGACATCGCAAGTCG
This sequence comes from Gammaproteobacteria bacterium, assembly GCA_030426545.1. Lineage (GTDB taxonomy): Bacteria > Pseudomonadota > Gammaproteobacteria > Pseudomonadales > Halieaceae > Marimicrobium. Next base: position 16,544 of record JAUHYL010000088.1, on the reverse strand, counting down.
TGTTATAAAGACTACACCTTGCTCCACGAATTGAAATTCCGACAATGGCTTTCCTCAGAATAAAATGGTTTTCATACCGCTTTCGCCACATGCTGGCAGCCTCTCCCTTGCTGCTGGTTTTGTCACCGTCCCCGGTCGGCGCGCGAGAACTCGAAGAGATTCTCGTATCGGCGCAGCGCATTGAACAGAACCTGCAGGATGTGCCGATTTCGATGGCGGTGGTTGGCCGTGAAGAACTCTCCGAGCTCAATATTTTTGATTTCACCGAAACGGCCGCACTCACGCCCGGCGCCGATTTTACGCCGGGCGGCCAGTCCGCCGCGATACGTTTACGTGGTGTTGGTCCGGGGTCCTTCACGCTGACGGCGCCGCAGAGTGTCGCCATATTCATCGACGAATTCTCGCAGATCGGCGTCGGCGTTGTCTTTCGCACACTTGTTGATGTCGAACGCGTAGAACTATTGCGCGGCCCGCAGGGGACACTGTATGGCCTCAACGCGCCGAGCGGCGCGTACAACATCACGACACGCGCACCCAATACAGACAAGATTGAGGGTTATATCGAATCCAGCTACAGCCAGTTCGACAACGGAGGGCTGGATACCATTGACCTGCGCGGCGCTATCAATATCCCGCTGGTGGATGACACGCTGGCGATCCGCCTTTCGGGTGCGCACGTGGACTCTGACGGTTACGTAAAAGTTGAGAACCCCAATGCGGGCACAGATTCCACGGGTGGTGTTGAGCAAAGCTCCGTTCGCTCCCGCCTGCGCTGGACCATTAATCCCGACATGGATCTCACCTGGAATGTGGCCTACAACGATTCGGACGACAACCCCGCTTTTTCGTTCAACGTCGAGGGGCTGGTGCCCGGAACCGGCGAGGGCACTGCGTTGCCGGCAGTAATTAACAAGTTTGAGGACAATCGCTATTACGGTGACTTCGTATCGCGTGCCACCGGTGATCTGTTCGATACCAACGTCCATTTCCGCTGGACGGCAGAGCACTTTAACCTGGACTACCTGCTGTCGTACCAGGATTTGCAAAGCGACCTGTTCGATAACCGGGAGCCCTTCCCTGGGTTCGACAGTTCGTTCGATATTCGCCTCGATTCCGAGCAGTACACCACGGAGCTGCGCTTCTCCCATAGCGGAGAGTCGCTGGATTATATTGCGGGGCTGTTTTACAGCGAACGCGAATTGGTCGACGGGAACTTCAACCTGAGAGTCGCCGGTGCGCAGCTCATCGGACCCGCCAGTGGGTTGAGCACCTCGACAGCGGCATTTGCCAATCTTACCTTTCACCTGGCCGAGCAGTGGGATCTCACGACCGGCGCGCGCTACGAAATGAACTCCGTGGAAACCCAGAGCACATTCGACTTTATCGGCCTGCAGTCGGTCGTGGACGACGAACTGGATTTCGATCACCTGTCCTGGAGCATCAAGCTAAGGCACTACTTCAACGAACAGCACACAGCGTACCTGGCCATTGATAACGCTTACAAGCAGGGCGGATTTAACAACCTGACGCCCAGCCTCGCGACCATCGTCCCGCTCTTCCCACAGATTCCCGACCTGGAAGAAGCCAGCACCCGCATGTTGGCGTTCGACGAGGAGACTTCCACGGCCTTTGAACTCGGCGCAAAGGGCAGCTGGCTGGACGGTGCACTGGCCTATAACTTCGCCGTGTTCTACCAGGAGTTTCAGGATCACCAGGTCACCCAGGCCGACACTGTCGCACTGGATACGGGGTTGGGCGATCTCAATACGCTGTTCCTGAACCAGTTGGTCAACGTCGACGAGGTTACCACCAAGGGTGTCGAATTCGATGTGTCGCTGCTGTTCGGTGACTACTGGAATATCGGTGCCCGCGTGGCGTACTTCGACCCGGAGATAGAGGAATGGAATTTCAGATTCTGCCCGCGGGGTGAAGAATCGTCGGACGTACAACTGATTTGCCCAACAGGTGGTGGTGAGCCGCTGAACAACCTGCCCAACTGGAATACGAATCTGCAGTTGGGTCAGGCCCGCCCAATCGCACAGGATTGGCTTTTTTACGGCCGCCTGAGCTGGAGCTGGCAATCCGAGCGTGGTACCAGCGACGATCGCGAGGACTTCGATCCCTCTAACCTGGTCGGACTGACGCTGGGCTTCAGGCAAACAGACGGCGGCCTGGATATTCGGTTCTGGGGGAAGAACCTCACTGACGAGAACGGTTTGAACCCCTCGCTTCGAAACGGGCTTGACCCCACCCTGGAAGAGAATTCCCTACGCGGGGAATATCGTCCGGGCCGGGAGTTTGGCGTTACACTGAGCTACACGTTTGATAGCTAGTTGTACCTTGGGTGAAGCGAACCAAAGCAGCATGAGGCCTCCCGCTGCAGGTCTCACCAGTCACTGCCGCGAGCTTTTGTAGCGGCCATCGCCCGGATCCGGGCAGAAGTAGCGCCTTGCAGTCTATCCAGCCCCGCCGTGAAGCGATCTCTTGACCTGTGTCATTAGTAAAATTCCTACCCGTTGCCAGACTATTAGTATGTGGTCATCGATTGTGACGAAGGTAGTGCGGCGTCCCTCATGAAGAAAGCAGCCAGACTCATCCTGTTGCTGGCAACCCTGCAAAGCGCTATCGCGCTTTCGGGTCCAGTGATCGACGGCCTGGAGTGGTATCAGCCTGCTGACCTGCTGGGCTTCAGCTATAACGACTTTGCAGCAGCCTGCAATAGCGGTAGCGGAATGTGCACCGGTAAATTAGGTGCTACCTGGCCGGATCTCAGTGGCTGGATATGGGCTGGCGCTGTGGAAGTGAGTGGTTTGTTTAATCACTTCATTGCCCCTGCACGACTTGGGCCAGGCCGCAGTGAATACATCTCCGGCAACCTTTCACCCGCTTACCGCTTTTTCGAGGTGTTTGAGCCAACCGTTGTAATCAATGTGCCGTACCCACCTGGTGCGTTAGGGGGAACGATAGGGCACTACCTGGGCGGCGCAGGCTCATCGCAAAAAGCCTTGGCGGGGGTCGGTATACCCTCGCTGCCTCCACCCTGCGTACCCTGCACTATCTTCGCAACGAACGCATTTGCGACGGATCCGAGCGAGGTAGGCGCCTGGTTGTATCGCAGTGTTCCCGCGCCATCGAGCCTGCTTCTCATCATCGCCGGACTGTTGACGCTCCGAATGCGAAGAAAGTAGCCGTTGATCCTTTTCTATCCCTGATCGCCGGCGTTTTGCAATTCCCTCTGCACAATGCCGGGCGTGACTATGCCGACAACGAAGGCTACTGGTACAAAACGCAATCGCTACAAAGATCCAGACTACCCTTATCCAGCCCCGCTCCCGTACCAGGCACTACCGCAGTCAGGTGGCGCAGCCCCGTGGCGGCGCCCGCGGCAACGGTCACGTCCGCGGTGATGGTATTCTCATCAACGATCACAAGGTTCGAGACAGTGTCGTCATTGCCACTGACATCCATTATGAATCCGGGGAAGAAATTCTCGCCGGTCACCGTGACTGATGTAGTGGCACCCACCGGAAGCACATTCGGATCGATGGAAGTCACAGAGACGCCGGCAATCACTCGAACGATTACGTCAAAAGCAGAACGAAAGAATCCGGGGCCGATCGGGATATCGTTGTCATCGTCCGGTACCAGGTTGTCTGCGGCCGAAGCGAAGACCGCATAGCGACCGTCAGAGGATACTGCCACCTGGTCACTTATCCCGTTGGACTGGGCACCAAAGGCGTCCACAGAGAGGCGGCTGGTGGTGTTGGTCCAGCGATCGCGCACAAATATATCTCGCTGATTATTCGTATCGCCGCTGACCAGGTTGGTGGCATTGGACCAGAACGCAACATAACGCCCATTGCCGGAGATTGAGGGACTGGAACTGGCTGCGTTGGCCGCTTCGCCGGCATTGTTCACACTGATCTTTTCATTCGTGAAGTTGAGACGATCACGCACATAGATCGCGGTTGTGGTATTGGAATCCAGAAACACCAGGTTGGATGCCTGCGATTCGAATGCAACGAACCGGCCGTCGGCTGAGATATCGGGATTTGTGCTGGAGCCGTTGGTCAGACCACCCAACCAGGAGACACTTGCCAAACTTGTTTCGTCCAGCGCCGTGTTGCGCACATAAATGTCCCGAAATCCGTTGGTATCGCTACCAAACGTCAGTAAATCAGTGGCCGACGAATCGAAGGCCACCAATCCGCCTCCTGACGATACGGAGGGATTCGCACTGTCGCCATCAGCATCACCACCACTGCCGTCCACGCTGATCCGCTCCGGATCAACACCGCCTTCGGTAACGAGGAAGATATCCCGAACGAAATTGGTGTCGTTGGCGACCAGGTTACTGGCGTTAGATTCGAACACTGCTGTACAGGAGGAAGTACAGGTGAGATCCGGATTCTGGCTATCGCCGTTGCCCTCCGTCACTACAAACAGGCCATAAGCGCTCAAACGCCACGTTGTCCTGGTAATTCTTTCACGCAGAAACACGTCGCGCACACCATTGGTATCATCGCTCACCAGGTTACTCGCGTCTGAAGCAAACGCGATGTAATCGCCGCTTTCAGACACCGCCGGGGTGTAACTGGCCGCGTTGCCCTGCTCGCCCGGTGTACTGAGACTGAGGCGTCTCGTCGTTGAGTTGGCCATATCACGCAGAAAGATATCCTGCACACCATTGGTGTCGTCAGGTTCGAGGTTGCTGGCGATTGACTGGTAGGCAACAAAGCGCCCATCTGCCGAAACCGAGGGTTCAAAGCTGTCGTGATTGGCTTGCTCACCGATATCAGTGAGCGTGGCGAAGCCGGTCCAGGTACAACTGGACAGTAGCAGGGCGCCCAAACTGGCGGGTACCAGCCTGCTGATCAGTTGATGGCGGCGGTCTCTTTCAACACGCCTGGGAAGCCCGTTGTGTGCAAGTCGCATAGCCCTCTCCTGTAGCCTGATCTGCTATAAGGTCATTTCCGAGACAACATACTCTCCCACGTCTCTCCCCAGTATAGCCACGCCTCCATCCCCTGCCACTCAGGACGCCAGGATAAAGACTAAGCCTGCGGCGTAACCAGGTACTTCTCGCCCGTCCTCATCGCGCGATAATCCAGCACCGCATCCCGCGTCAACATCTCCTCCAGTGACACTTTACGCTTGTAGGAGCTGGCAAAGGTGGTGGTAAGGCCATCCAGGACGCGCTGTCGCATACGCAGCACGGTTTCCATGCCCGCTTGCTGCAGGAAGGGCGTCAGCAGCCAGCCCGACAGCGTCCAGCCGAAGCCGTAAGCGGGTGTGAGAATCGTCGGCCCCAGGTCGAGCCGGCCATAAATGTACATCCGCTTCATCTGGTCAGAGCCGTAGCGTGAATACTCGGTCATCTTCTTCACCGCTACCTGCTCCATCGCCTTGAAGCAGGTGTCTACCGCCTCCCCGCCACCGATCGGATCGAAGCCACAGTAAGCATCCGTTGCATCGATCGCCGTGCGAAGCTGGTCAAAGAAGTTGTCGTCAGAGGAATTGACGACATGCGTCGCACCAAGCTGTGACAAAAGATCTACATGTTCCGCGCGGCGCACAATATTGACCAACGGTAGATTGTCCTGCTGGCAGATTTTTACCAGCATCTGACCCAGGTTCGAGGCGGCCGCGGTATGGATGATCGCGCCCTGCTCTTCCCGCCTGGCGGTCTCTACAAAGCCCAGCGCCGTCATCGGATTAACAAACGCAGCAGCGCCATCCTCGGCCGAGATATCGCCAAGGGGCAGGCACATTGCAGCATCAGCGATACAGTACTGCGAATAGGCATTGCCCGGCACGCAGGCAACCTTCTGACCGATCAGCGCTTGCGCCATTTCGCCTTCGCCCGCGGCGACTACCGTTCCCGCACCCTCATTACCCGCTGCCAACCGCGCACCGTGACGGCCACGCTGCGCGCTATTGAACGGCTCCGGCATGGTCGCAACAAACTTGCCCGGGGAATATTCAGCGTTTTCAAGATCCGCCGCACTGGTGAGTATGGCGAGGTCAGACGGGTTAATGGGAGCGGCCTCCATCTTCACCAGGACCTGGTTGCCGGTGGGTTCCGCGAATTCGGTTTGTGCCACTTCTACGGTGAGTTTACCGTCGGCGAGCGTACTGAAAATCTGTGTTCCACTGGTGGGCATGGCATAACCTCGTATCGGGGTGCGCTGTTGAAGGGTTGAACTGCATAGTACGTGCAAAGGCCGGGCGTTCCAAACAGAACAAGCGCCCGCAGCTGCGAACTTCAGATTCGGACAGCGCTGCCCTGTTTGCCCGAGCGCAAAGGCATCGTTCGGAGCCCTATGTACTGGTCCAGGGCAGTTGGCCTGGTCACCGGTAAGTATAGGCTTCTCGGTATGGACTCGTCAGAATAGACTAGGATTACCTCAATGCAGTTAGCACGTTTCCATCATCACCTGTGAGGGCCGTCAGGATCATGACATCATTCTCTCGCCGCCGATTCATTCAATTGGGCGCCACGTCACTGGCCGCCTACAGCAATGCAGCCATTCTGTCCGGCTGCAGCGATGGCAGCGACGGCAACGGTTTCGCAACCCTCAACAAACAGGCGCTACCGCAGGACGAGCAGGGGCGCTGGTGGTTGAGCAACAACTACGCGCCGGTGCTGGAAGAAAGAGACGAGGTAGGGCTAAGGGTGAACGGTGAAATCCCTCGCGCCCTGAACGGGCTGTTTGCCCGCGCCGGATCAAACATGGCGAACACCGACCACTGGTTTCTGGGCCATGGGATGCTGCACGGAATACGCCTGGAGGACGGCCGGGCAGCCTGGTATCGCAACCGCTATGTGCACACATCGCTACGCGCGGCGGGCATCGACGAAGTCATGCCGTCGGAACCGACTTCAAGCTACAGCAACGTGTCCTCGGTTTACCATGCCGGAAAATTTCTAACCCTGGGTGAGTTAGGTCTCCCCTACGAGGTAAATCCCCGGGATCTTTCTACCGTCGGTGTGTACGATTTCGCGGGGCGCCTGAACGGGTCGATGACAGCACACCCCAAGATCGATGCCGTCACGGGTGAGATGCTGTTCTTCGGGTACAGTTTTGCACCCCCCTACCTGACCTACTACCAGGCCAACGCAGCCGGTGAACTGGTGCGAAGCGTCGATATCACCCTGCCCGCCGCACCGATGATGCACGACTTCGCCGTGACTGAAGATTACATCCTCTTCTATGATCTGCCTGTCCTGTTCAGTCTCGACATGGCGATTTCCGGCAGCAACTTCCCCTTCGCCTGGAGCCCGGAACACGTGCCGCGCATGGGCGTCATGCCCAGGCAGGGCGGCGACAGTGATATACGCTGGTTCGAAGTTGATAGCGGCTTCATCTTTCACACCATGAACGCCTATCAGGATCCGGCCAATCGCAGCCGCATCATTCTGGATGCGTCCCGCATTGATCCGCCTTTCTGGGACAACGGCAACCAGGATCTTGCGCAGCCCTCCCACCTTACCCGCTACCAGTTTGACCTGGATACGGGAATGGTATCGGAACAGCGCCTGAGTGACGCCTTCCTTGACTTCGGCCAACTCGACAGGCGCCTCGTGGGCAGGCCCTATCGCTATGGCTACGCGATGGAGTTTCCCGCTTCAGGCTCTGCATCGGCGTTGCCGCGCCCGACAACCATAGTTCAACGCGACCACGAGTCGGGCACGCTGCAGCGTTTTGAGGCAGCACCCGGGCTGGCTTTAGACGAAGCGATCTTTGTGGCCGATCCACAACGCACGGGTGAGCGGGATGGATGGCTGCTGTGTTACGCGTTTGACGGGGTGAGTTGTACCAGTAGTCTGCTGATCATCGATGCGAGAGACGTTGCGGCACCGCCCGTGGCGAAGGTGGACCTGCCGCTTAGGATTCCCTACGGTTTTCACTCCGTCTGGGTTCCCGACGCTGGGTGAGCATGCGTTCAAACACCTGCACATAAGGGCGTGTGCCTTGAGTCGATACTGGATATCAGCCTATAGCGCCTTCACTAGGGAATCTCGCTGAGACGGTTTCAGCCTGCAGCGCCCAGGTTCCACCGCCTCCCGATGACTCGCAGAGAAGCTCGCGCCCGTCAGTATTTTTTACACGCGCGGCACGAATCATCGTCAGTATCGGGAATCGTGCTGAAAATCCCCAGCAGAATGCCCGTTCTGATTGAGGATTATCAAGACTGGTGCGCAAATTGCAGGTTTTCTTTTGCAATCAAGCGACAATTCAGGGAACTTAAACCAAAGACTTTTCATTAGCTAAACAGGATTCACGGCGCAGGTGTCCACCACCACACTGACCAATCGGGCCTTGCTCTGCCGCTAGCTGCATGGTTTTCAGATACTTTTATCCCACCGCACTTTTCTTGAACCTCAATTTCTGGAGTTTTCATCATGTCTTCTATACGTCGTCTTTCCGCTTATACCGCATGCTTGCTCGCAGCGATTGCGGCCACCACCCAGGCGAGCAACAGTGCGATTGAGTATGACGAGAACGGCAGTCCCGTAATCGACACAGACGGCGTTCAGATTACGTACTCAGCGGAAGAACTGGCCGCCGCAAAAACGGCGGCAGCGATGTCCGCGGGGGCAGCGTCTGTATCACAGTCTTCCGCAGTCGCCACAGGCGAAGGGCCGTATCAGATCAGCATGGACCTCGTCTGGCGTCATTCAGTCTGGGGCGCCAACCTGGGTGAATCCGGCATCACCGCAATAGACCTGGAAGGCGATGGCACAACAGAAATCGTACTGGGCACCACACTCGCACGAAACTTTGGTGCAAACAAAAACTGGCATGTGCTCAGGCACAATCCTGCGTCGGGTCGTTATGAGATTGTTTTCACGAGCGATGACAACCCAGACTATTTCTCAGATCGGACTGAGATCAATTCGGTAAGTGTTTACGAACTCTCCGGGAAAACCCATGTACTCATAGGCTACACCACGGGCAAATTGCTGGTGTTTGACGGCGCAACGCTGTCCAGGAAGCGCGAGCTGGATGTAAGTACTGCAGAGATCGTGTCCGTCGTGGTAGCGGACGGAGACAACGACGGTATTGAAGAGATCATGGTCAGCACCGAAGACGACACCTATTTGTACAACCCCCTCACGTTCCAGAAAGAAAGTGAGTTCGGCCTTGGAGGCCGCGAGATTTCCGTCGGCAACGTGGACAACGATCCCGAACTCGAAATTGTTTTCGTTGAGGGCCCGGTTATCGAATACAACGGCACGGTCTTCACGCAAGAATGGGATTTCAGCGAGTTCACGCCAGGAAGGTGGCTGGAACTGGCAGACCTGGATGGCGATGGGGTGCAGGAAATCATTGCCGCACGAGCCTGGACTTACATCGATGTTCTGGATGCAAGAAACAAAACGCCTATTGGCCAGATAACGACACCGACTAACATTAGCCAGCTGAAGGTGGCCGATGTCAACGGCAATGGCAAACCCGACATTTTGTATGGCGACCAGCAGCACGGCTATGTACATGCCGTTGATGGCATGTCACTGGTTGAACTGTGGCGGCTGGAGAATCCATCCAGCGGAGCGCCAGGCATTGAGGTCGCTGATGTCGATGACGATGGCGAACTGGAAGTAATCTGGGGCGCCGGCTCCAATTCAACAGCGCCTGACTTCCTCTCGGTCCACAGCATCTCAACCCTTGAAAGCGAGTTCGTGAACGTGGACGAGGGCGGCCCCTACCGAGCGCTCGCCATCGGAAACACAGACGCCGACAATGCGGATGAGATTGTATTCGCAGCCGATGAAGGTGACAGCTACGATGGATCGCACTGGGTCAGCATGACGCCCCTGCATGTCATCAGCAGCGTCGACTTCTCACCGAAATGGAACACGTTCGACTACGACCTGGGTAACCGGTATTACGCCTATTATGATCTCGCGGTGGGCGATATCGATGGTGGAGGCGACAATGAAATCGTTTCAACCGCTGAATCCGCCGGCGGCTTGAGCACTATCGACGGGGTTAACAAGGCACTCAAGAGTTCTGAAAGAATAGGGTCGGATACCATTCTCAGTGTTGGTTTGGCTGATTTCGACGGCGATGGTGACGACGAGATCGTTGGCATGACCGATAACCAGCTGCATATCGTCGATGGTGCGACGCTGGATATTATCTGGTCCAGCATCGTGCTGGCCAGCACACCCGGCGCTAACTCTATTGAAGCTACCGATCTCTCCGGCGACGGCATTCCCGATCTCATCGCTTCATTGGGGCGATTGCTGATTATTGATGGCGATACCAAGTTCTACCGCCAGACAACAGAGAGTAACTACGGGGGCTTCTCAATTGTTGAAGACGCTGATGGCAACAAGCAAATCCTTGCCGGCACTAGCAGCGGCCAACTCGTTAAGCTCACCGCGGAGACCTTTGAGCGCGAGGTTCTTGGCGATATTTGTGACGGCGCGGTGAACAGCGTGAAAGCGTCCGCCAGCGAGGTTTTCGCCGACTCCGTTCAGTTTGCCTGCCACGATACCATCGGGATCTGGGGCATACCTGAAAACGAGGTGCTGTGGCGCAGCCCTGTGCTTGGGACTCAGGTAGGCCAATACAACAATCTGATTGCAACTGAACAGGACGAAAAAGCCTTGCTGATGGTGGGTACCGGCTTCGGTGTCTACGCCTTTCAGGGCTTTGAGGTCAGCAACAGGGACATCGATGATGACGGCGTCCTGAATCAATCGGATAACTGCCCAAAGATCGCCAATGTCAGTCAGGATGATAGCGATGGAGACGGCATCGGTGATGCCTGCAACAGTGCCAATGACAGCGATGGCGACGATTGGTCTGACGCGCTCGATAACTGCCCGCTAATACCCAACCCCGGCCAGGAAGATGCGGACGGCAATGGGCGTGGTGATAGTTGCGAGAGTCTTCCGCCCGGCTGCTAACTTCAAGGCAGTTCAGTCACCGCGCGCGCGTTTGCTGCCAACAGAACAAACCGCGGCATGCGCCAGGACCTGATTGCCAGCCGGACGGGAAAGGCCATGGCGGAGTATGGCTATCCGCCTGCGACCTTCCCCGCATTGGCCAGCGTTTCAACCGAAGTGTCTTCCCGGGCGCTGGGCTTGGCCAGCGCGTAAACCTTCCAACCGGCTTCAGGCTGTAGATCACCCCCCTCGGTGAACCACAGCAGTTCGTCTTTCCTGTTCATCGCGAATACAGGAATGGCTACAGAGGGGTCGTTGTCTTCAAGCCAGCGAGAGTAGGGATACTCTTCGCTGATGGCGGTGCTCTTGATCTCTGCCTTGTACTGGTAAACCCAGTTATAGAGTTTGTGGTAGGTACACTTGGCATCAAACAACACGCGGCCCGCATAAAGCTCACTACTTCCGTGCTTGTAATGCGGCCTGTTCTCCAACGCGGTGGGCAGGACAAAGAGTTTGCGCGTCCCGAAATCCTCGCGGAACCTGATCGCTGCAGTGCTGTTCACCGCGTGATTTCGCGAAAGACCCACCATGCCGCCGAGACTGGTGATATCCAGATGGAGATCTGCATGCTCCGACAGGATATTTCCGTAGTAGGTTTTCAGGCCAGCCATGCGAGCCGCGCTGACATCCTGCCAATCGGTATCGCAAAGTATGGCATCAATCTCCAGTTTCTTTAGCGCCTTGCCAATTTCTACAGCGACCGGATTCGCGCCAATGATCAGGAAGCCCTGTGTATCCGGCGCGTTCACGCCCAGCAAATTGGTGAACAGCCGCGCGGTTGCACTTTGAATAACGACCGTTCCAATGATCACCGAGAAAGCCAGTGGCACAAGCAGCTCGGCGTCTGGAATCTGCAGCTGCTCCAATTTCAACGCGAAAACCGCACTGATGGCCGCTGCAACGATGCCGCGTGGCCCTACCCATGCCAACAGCAAGCGTTCATTGCGTGTGAAGCTTGAACCGAAGGTGCTGAGAAAGACTTTCGCGGGCCTGGCGACAAACTGCATGACGAGCAGCACCCCAAGTGCAGCCCACCCCAGTGAGAACAGTGCACCGAAGTCCATTCGCGCAGAGAGAATGATAAAGAGGGACGAAACCAACACCAGGGTGAGGTTTTCCTTAAAGTTCAGAATTTCACGTGTATGGACGCCCGACATATTGGCCATCCAGATTCCCATAACGGTGACTGCCAGCAGGCCGGATTCGTGTATCAGCGTATTGGACAGCGCAAACGCACTGGTCACAAAGGCAATCGCAGCAAAATTGTGCAGATATTCCGGCAGAAAACGGTGTCGCAACAGCAGTCCGAATAGATACCCGACGACCACGCCAATCAGCGCACCTGTCAGAACCGCCTGCCCAAACAGGAAAAAGACACTGGCCAGGTTGGCACTGGCCTGCTGCGCCACAATCCACTCGAAGACGAGGACCGCAAACAGCGCGCCGAGCGGATCGATGACAATCCCTTCCCATCGAAGTGTTTTTGCGATGAGCGCGTTGGGCTTTACCGTGCGCAGCATGGGCATGATCACCGTGGGCCCTGTAACCACCATAATCGCGCCGAAGAGTGCCGATAGCGGCCAGCTGATACCCGTAAGGAAATGTGTAGCGACCGCCACAATCACTGCATTGAGCAGTGCGCCGTAGGAGACCAGGTTGCGCACCACATCCCCAATTTCGCTCAACTCACTGCGCTTCAGGGTCAGGCTGCCCTCAAACAGGATGATCGCCACTGAGAGCGACACAAAAGGGAAGAGCAAGTCGCCAAAGAGCTCATCCGGCTGCAGCACACCCGATACCGGCCCCAGCAGGATTCCCAGGATCAGCAGAAAAAGGATGGCTGGCAGTTTCGCTCGCCAGGCCAGCCACTGGCAGAGCAGGCCCAGGAGACCCACCAGACTTAACAACAGAACATCAGGGATGTGCATTTTGCTTAATACTCTATAAAAGTTGCTAGGTAGCGGCGCGTTGCCCGTCCAGCGCAGCCTTTGCAGTTGATAAAGTAATGGCTGATGGCTGGCGCTATCAATTCACGGTCAGCATTTACCATTATTACAGATCGCACCCCACTACCGAACCGACGCGCAGATCCCTGTGTCGACTCGATACGCTCTACTTGTATGTGCAGGTTGCCAGTGGTTCGGATTCCGTGCCGCTCCACGGCCCAATCGGCACCGCCGAAACAGAGTTCTTTGGAGAGCCATCAATGACTTTCTCGCTATACACCAGATAGACCAGTGCGTTGTGGGCGCTGTCGCAGTAGCGCAATACCTTCATACTCTTGAAAATCAGCGATCGACGCTCCCTGAAGACCTGCTCACCCTTTTTGAAAGCCTTCACTATTTTTATGGGTCCGACCTGCTGGCAATCCAGGGAGGCGTCAGACGTGTCTTCTGCCATACCGAGCGCACCGGAATAGCCGCCTTTCTCGGCACGACTAAGGTAGCAGGCGACGCCTTCTACCTTCTCGTCCTCAAACACTTCCACCCTGATGGTATCGTCAGGGGAAAGTGGCCGCCACTTGGTATCCACCTCGGCTATCTCCCTGGCTCCCAGGGGCACAGACAAGCAGAAGGTGATCAACAGTACGGTTATGTTGCTGATTGGTGACCTGGCTTTCATGTCTTGAACCCCCCTGTCGTGACAATTCCGCTCAGACGCAGTCTAACGAACTTCGGCCCATCCCGGTGAACAATGCGGCCCCGGCTGAGACAAAAACACGACAAGCGGCATCAAGCTTCCCGGTCAACCCGCCACAGGTAGCAAATCACCGGAACACATTTAAACGGCGGTGGAAAGTCAGAAGCGATAACCGATCGACAACCCCACCTCGCGACCCGGTGTATATCGCCCCCTCCATGCGGCAGGTTGGGTGGGGTCACCGTTCTGTTGCAGGCCCGGGTCCTGGTTGAAATCCTCGTCTGTCAGGTTTTTTATCCACAGACGCAAATCCAGTCCCAGATCTCGACTTCGGCCACCGATCGACGCATCGATTCGGTGTTTGTCCTCGCGGAATTGCTGGGTCACCTGGGTATCGTCTACTTCGGACACCCAGCTCCAGTTCAGATTTGCGTAAAGGCGCCAGGCTGCCCAGGGACGGGTATAACTTATCTGGTTATTGGCACTCCACTTCGGCAGGTTGTGAAGCGGCTCATCTGAAACTGGGCAGTACAACTGTGCGGGCGATGCACCTTCCCCACCGCGGCAGAAGCGTCGATTCCACGTGTTGATATCGGCGTCGAAGTAGGCGATGCGGGTGCGCCAGTTCCAGCGCCGGCTCAACGCGAAATTGGCACTGGCCTCAACGCCCCGTGTCGTTACCTCGTCCGCATTGGTGATCACGTTGGTGAACACATCGTCCAGCGGATTCAACGCCGGCGCACTACCCGGCTGTGTGAGTTGGTAGTCGTCGAACACCTGATAGAAGATCGCCGCCGCATAGCGCAGAGCGTCATCCAGAGCACTACCCTTTATACCCAGTTCAACTGCGGTAGACACTTCCTCATCGTAGCGCAGGTTGTCACCGGCGACCTCCGCCACGAGCGGCAAACTACCCTCTACACTTGTACCGATACTGACCAATGGATTGTAGCCACCCTGCTTGAACGCGTTGTCTAGCGCGAGGTATGCCGTTAGCCGTTCATGTGGATACCAGCGTAACTTGGTTGACCATGAAAGATGATCGTAATCTGAGCGATCTCGCAACGCACCGTCCAGGGCACCGGCAAGGCTGGTCGTGTAGTCTGCGCTTATCTCATTGCTGTCCAGACGCAGACCCAATGCCAAGTCCCAACGTTCAAGCAGGTGCACGTTCGCATTCCCAAACACGGACCAGGTCTCGTTGCTTTCCTCTCCCACACCCAGCACCGGCGTGTTCCCGAACGAGAGATCTGCATCAACACTGACAGGACGGTCGTACAGGTACAGTCCGGCTACGTACTCCAATCGATCAGTGGCGCCGGAAGCGCGTAGTTCCACCGTGCTGATTTCGTAATCCAGGCTTAACTGAAAATTGTTGGTGGCGCCGAAATAGGGGCGCCGATTCTGATCTGACTCGGTGTCAAACGCCTGATGGTGGACGAGCAGATTCAGTCGTGCCCAGGGGGCATCATGGACCAGGTGCACACTGGTATCCCAGAGGTCTGCCTGTACTTCGCTGCGAAAATCACCCCAGTATTCCCGATCCTCAAACTGTGTGTGGATGGGTGGCACAGGGTTATTCCCTCCCGTGCCTGGAACCTGGCCATCGAAGTTGTTACTGGCGGGATGCCGGGTAATGTCCTGGTAATTGACGTTCCAGATCAGCTCGGAGTCTGCTCCCCAGCGCCACAGCAGGCGGGAGCGAATGGCATCTGCCCGGCTGCCGCCAGTGGCGTGATTGCGCGCATCGGGGTGCTCCATGGTTGCGAATCCGTCAGCATCCCGCGCAACACCGGCCAGGCGCCAGCCCAGCTTGTGGCGCACCAGCGGTACGTTGACAGCTCCGCGAACGTCTCTGGTTGCACGATCGGTATCGCCATCATAAAGACTGTAGCTGCCGCGGACGTGGGCGCGAAACCGTTGTGTATCGGGCTTTCGCGTGCTGATGTTGTATACGCCCACCGGGGCATTCTGTCCGTACAACGTGCCCTGCGGGCCGCGCAATACTTCGATGCGCTGCGTATCAAACAGTGTCGTGAACGCCGCACCAATTTGCGCCTGTGCAAACTGATCCACGAAGATGGCAACGCTCTGGGGCGCGTTCACCGCGAAGGCCCCCGGGCCTACGCCGCGAAACCGAATGGAGGCGGATTGCAAACCCGCGTCGAAGTTCACCCCCAGCGTCAGTGCCGCCGTTTCGGAGAACCCGAAAATATTGAGCTGCTGCAGTTCTTCGATGGAAAGTATCGACATCGATATGGGAACGTCTTGCGTGCGCTCTTCCCGCTTCTGCGCGGTGACCGTCATTTCTTCCAGGGCTTCGTTCTGCTGATCTGCGATCACCCCGGCAGGTAGCAGCACCCAGAACGCCAGGAACAGCCGTGCTAGCGGATCCGGTATCAAGGGCACTTTCAATGAAGAGTCAGTGGGTGTTCTCAGCGCTGGCCTCAGCTATCACCAACATCCTGTCGGAACATTTACCATAGCAGGGTGGCAGGCGCCGGCAAATGGCAACAAAGCATTCTGACAGGAAGATTGGAGAAGCGCCTGGCTGGGAAATTCCCGGGCGCCTGTTGCATGTTCTTTACCGCCGCAGGCTTCGAATCTTCTCTAGATCGCGACGGCCCGCTGTGGCAGAGTCTGTCGTCCAATGTCGAAACCCGCCCGGGGAGGCTCAGTGCCAGCGTGAAATTACTTCGTAGATGTTCGCTTGTGACTCTCTTCTCCACGTTGCTGTGGGCGTGTTCAGACGGCAGCGATAACGCCATGTTATCCGCACCGGCTGCCTTCAATGCGCCTGGCCCCTACCCGGTGGGCAATACAACGCTCAGCGTCATCAATCAACAGGAAGGCAGAGTGCTTGATGTGGAACTCTGGTATCCGGCCAGGGGCAACGGCCAGGCGCAGACCATACTGGACTTTGCCAGCAGTACAATGGAAA
>JAUHYL010000087.1 GCA_030426545.1 Gammaproteobacteria bacterium | reverse complement strand
GGTGAGTGACGACGGCAAGGATCTGATCGTGGCAAGGTTTACGCCTGCGCAGTTGCTCCGCGTGAGCCTGTCCGACAGCAGTGACATTGCGATCATCGAGCTCAGCGGCGACGCCCTGCCCACGCCAGACGGGCTCGCCGTGCTGAACGGCGATGTGTACACCGTGGCGGACAACGCGATCGCCAGGGTCAGGCTGGCCGCAGGCAACAGCAGTGGCGCAGTCGTCGTCGTGCCACAAATCAGCGGGCTATCTACTGCCACGGTCGCCGAGGGCGCGCTGTATGCCATCAAGAGCGAGGTCACCAATTACGTCTTGCAACGGCCACTGAATCTGCCCTTCGAAATATTCAGTGTCGACATTGACGCCTTTGGGCCGTGAACGAAGCGAGATCAATGCCTGCCAGTATTCCTGATCCCCGCTGAGTGAGTAACGCAATGCGCAACCAGCAAATACTGTTAGCCGCCCGCCCCAGCGGTGCCATTAAGCCGTCTGATTTCAAGTTGGTTGATGCACCCATGCCCGTACCGGGCACCGGCGAAGTGTTGGTGGAAGTACACTACCTGGCCGTTGAACCAGCAATGAAAGGCTGGATGGAGGCCCGGGTAGACTACGTGGCACCGGTGGAGATCGATTCGGTCATGCGCGGCCCTGGTGCCGGTGTTGTGATCGCATCCAACGACCCGGATCTACCTGAAGGCACCCCGGTTACGGGCCAGCTGGGTTGGCAACGCTACGTGGTAAGCGACGGCAACTCGGTGCCACTGCGCAAACTCCCACAGGGCATTCCTCTCCCGCTGGCACTCAATGTGCTCGGCATTACCGGTCTGACCGCTTACTTCGGCATGCTGGACATCGGCGCGCCCGGGGAAGGCGATACGGTACTGGTTTCCGGCGCGGCCGGTGCAACAGGCTCGGTTGCCGGGCAGCTTGCGCGAATTCAGGGCGCCCGCGTCATCGGTATTGCCGGCGGCGCGGAAAAATGCAGCTGGCTGGTGGATGAACTGGGGTTTGACGGCGCGATCAACTACAAAGCTGAAGACACGGCGGCGCGCGTGAAAGCGCTCTGCCCACAGGGTGTTAATGTCTACTTCGACAACGTTGGCGGCGACATCCTTGATATAGCGCTGGCGCACCTCGCCGACGGGGCACGCGTGGTCCTGTGTGGCGGTATTTCCCGGTATAACGAATCCGGCCCAATACCGGGCCCGGTTAACTACTTCAATCTCGTTTATCGCAGGGCGCGCATGGAAGGCTTTATCGTGCTCGACTACCAGGAGCGCTTCGGCCAAGCCGTGCGCGCGCTCAGTGACTGGTTGCAAAGTGGCCAACTACACAGCCGCGAGACCGTATTGCAGGGCTTTTCACAGTTGCCGCAGGCGCTCATGGGATTGTTTGACGGTAACAATATTGGCAAGCAGCTGGTGGAAGTGGATCGCTGACTGTGGATCTGATCAGCTACAGCGCACCGCACAGGCTACTCACCGTCGCGCGCGGCCATCCCTATGATCGCGACGCTTTTCACACCTTGACCGATGGCCTTGACGAGTTCGATATCTGTCATGTGGAGCAACCCGTCGCGCAACGCCTTCTGAACCCCGTTACAGCCACTCAGTACGATGCCCTGCTGTGTTACGACATGCCAGGCGTGGACTTCACCGCGGCGGAGGCGCCGGGTATGACCGTGCCGGATGAAACATTCAGGCACGATTACCTGGCCATGCTTGAGGCCGGTATCGGCGTGGTGTTTATGCATCATGCGTTGGCGGCCTGGCCGGCCTGGGAGACCTACGCGGACATTGTCGGCGGCCGATTTCACTACCGCGCGGCAACGCTTCGAAATACCGAATGGCCCGATTCAGGCTACCGCCACCAGGTTACGCACACCGTCAGCACGGTTGGCCAGCACCCGGTGACGGCGGGCTTGCCGGAGAATTTCGTCATGGAAGACGAGCTTTACCTTTGCCCGGTTTTCGAGAATTCGATCACCCCCCTGCTGCGCAGTGACTACGCTTTCACCGATAGCCACTTTTTTTCTGCGGCACAGGCCGTAGCCGGCAACATGAATAGCCGGGACGGTTGGTCACATCCCGCGGGTAGTGCGCTGGTGGGCTGGGTCAAACACTGGGGCAACAGCCCGATCGTCTACCTGCAGGGCGGCGATGATGCGACCGCCATGGGAAACCCGTACTTCAAACAACTGGTTCACAACGCGCTGCGCTGGGTGAGTTCCGAAGACGCGCATACCTGGGCGCGTGAACAGCGCCAGGCAACTACGCCGGCCGCGCCAGCAGGCTAATTGCGCTACTGAACGCGCAGCGGCCGCCACCAGTTTTCTAACGCAATGGGAAACGCCTCTGCCTGTGCCTGCACTTCCACCGATTCAGTTTCCGGGCACGGCTGCGCCCGTGTTGCTGAAAGTGGGGAAGCCTGCGCCACCGGGTCAATGATTTCCAGATCAAGCTCTGCGATACATTCCCCGAAACGCTCCATCTCACCCTCGTGGTGGTCTGAGGCCTGATGGCGCCAGAACGCCAGCGTATTTTCAAATGACAGGAGGCAATAGTAAAAACCCGCCTCGCGGCCACGCCAGTATTCATAGCGTAAAACGCCAGACTCTGTGTCGTGTGTTTGCTGGTACATGTGCGCCATGACTTCTTCGAAGGTGCTTTCTTTACCGGGGTGGATCTGAATCTTGGCCAATAGCGTGCACATGAACGCCTCTCCGTAAAACGAAAAGAACACGCTAACAAGGCTGTGCGCTTTTACGCAAGCAGCTGTGCCCAAAATAATTGGTGAGGAAAAAATGATCCGTCGGTTAGCGCGCGCGGCCAAATCGGAGGTGCAGTTCCAGTGTGCCGAGCATAATGCCCGGTTGATGCGCGAAGCGATTGTCTGGTGCGAACTCGAGGCTATCCAGGCGTTGCGACAGACGCTGCCACGCAATCACCTGCTCAATGCGCGAAATACCCGCACCGGGACAGGTGCGAGGCCCCTGCGAAAACGTAAGATGGTTCCCCAAAGCCTTGCGCTCCAGGTCCAGTTCATAGGGACATTCGTACTGGCGCGGATCGACATTTCCCGCTCCGAAACGTATATGCAGTATCGAGCCGGCCGGGACCGTCACACCCTGGAATACCTCTTCACGCGTGGTAACCCGTGTAGACAGACCCTGGGTTGGCGCGCGCAGGCGCATGGCCTCCTCCGTGAAAGCCCGAATTTTACTGCGATCCGACCGAATGGCGGCAAACACCTCCGGACGGTCACACACTAGCTGGGCCTCCTGCTCCAGCGCGTACTGTGTCGTTTCCAGCCCGCCCAACACCATGAAATAGATAATGCCGTAGATTTCATCATCACTCAGCTTGCGCCCCAGCGCAGCGTACTCGATCTGCGTCAGCGCGCTGATCATATCGTCGCCGGGGCTTGCACGCTTGGTTGCCACCTGGTCCGACAGGTATTCAGCAAAACCTGCCAGCTTCTGCGACTGGCGTTCACTCTCCTCCGGAGACAGCAGATTCAGATGACCGCTGCCGTAGACATACTGCATCACCTGCGCCGAACCCCAGGCGGCCAGCTGCGGTACATCTTCGCGCGGAAAGCCCAGCACCGAGGCCATCACAATCTGTGGCAGTGGCCGCCCGAACTCTCCGACAAACTCCACAGAGCCCATGCCATCGCCGTCGTCACGCTGTATCCAGTGATCTATCAACTCATCGGCGACTTCGGTGATCATCTTTGCATGGCGCTTGGCGCCCGGGCCTACCCACGGGTCGGTCAGCTCTTGCCGATGCGCACGCCAGAGAGCAAGCGTAGGTCGCAGCGTACGCACGGAATCCAATGCGATATCAAAGCGCGAGGTATCAGCCGGAGGTTGCAGGCCATTATCCAGCGCCTGCTGTAATTCGGTCACGCGCAGAGACATGACCGGGGTGAAGCGCTCCGGATCTTTTACGACCCGCTCGATGTCCTCAAAGCAGGTGAGCACGAAGGCGTCTTCGCCAGGGTTAACACCCTCACCACGCAACACCTGTACGGGAGAGTCAGCATGCATGAGGGGATAGGCCTGGTACCAATGTTCCTGGCAGCCGGGCCCAAACAGATCCACGTCCTCGGCACGCGCGGGGCAAGCCATCGGGCTGCCCTTGCTATCGGCGCGAAAGGGAATGTGTGCTCGCATGCTTCACCGGATGCAGATTATTCCTATGCGCACCGGACCAGACAAACATCCCCGGTGCGCGCCCTGGCTGTGTGCGCTACCTAGCCGCCACTGATTTCCCGGCCGCGACGCTCAGACTTCTCCCACATGCGCAGGTAACCTTCAGCAGAGCGAAACAGCGGCTCGAGTTCCTCATCGGTCACGCCGTCACGCCGTACATCCTCGATGAGTTCCGCCACCAGGCCGAGGTGCACCATCCCTTCGGTGTTGAAATCCAGCGTGCGGTTGCCTACCCGTGGTGCCTCGAGGGTGATATCACCGCCGAAGGACGTGAAGGGATAGGTGATCCCCTCATCGGTCTGTGGCTGGCTGCAGCGGCTGCGCTCGCCAAAACGCGGGCCGGGTGCACCGGCGAAGCCATTGAGATCAAAGCCAAAGCCTTCCGCGGCGTAGCCATCATTATCGCGAATGAGTTGAATGCGTTGCTGAAAGCCGTCGTCCATGGTTGCCGGTGTTTCAGGATCGCGGCATCGGCCCAGGTTACTCTTGGAAATTCCGCCAAGCTCGTAAAGAATGCCGTTGAAGTTGCGCCCGTGTGTGCCAGCTGCGGGATAATCGTTCTCTGCCAGTATTTCAAAAGCGCGCTTGTAAGCGCGGCGCGGCAAGTGATCTACCTCGATTACCATACCGCGTTTCATCATCTCACCGATGAGGAATTCGCCCAGCGAAGTAAGACCGTGGTTCTGGCAGTATTCGCCCTCCAGGCGCCCGCCGCCCAGCAATCCGAGATTAGGCAGCAATGTTCCTATCGGATTCTCGGCAAAGTTAGTCATATCAAATGGCGGCGCTGAATCGTAAATCGCGCGCGGCATGTTCAGGTTGGAAAAGTTAACGCCACCCCTGTCAAACCCGCCGTTAAACGTCAGAAACTCTTCCGGGCAGAGATCAAAATTGCTGAAGTGGCCTGTGTGCCCAAAGTTTGAGATATCACTGATACGCCGGTCGCCATCACCCGCGGAAAAATCATTATCGAGTTTGTGCACCGGGAACAGCACACGGACGCCCTTGTCGTAGTACTCATCCAGACGCGCCACGACATCCGCTTCTGAACAGCGCTCGAAACCACCAAAGGGCACCAGGAAACAATCGAACAGATCTGACACCTCTATCCCCAGCACCACCGCCATATTTCCCGCACGAATTTCCTCGCGGGCCGCCTCCGGTGTGGACACGACGCGGAACCAGCCATTGCCCGGGCCGCCCATCTGCGCATCGATGTATCGTTCCAGCGCGTAGGTGTCTTCAATGATGCGATCCGCGGTGACCATGTCATTGCAGCTCTCGCGCAAAGGCTGGGTGCCGATACCCACGACCAGTTCACACAACACCTGGTTGGTAGTGACATGCTGCACCATCAGGCGCAGACCGGCCTTGTAGGCCCGCTCAACCCAGGTGTAGTACTGCATCTGGTGGGTGGCGCTGAAAGGTGCGCTGGGCCACTCGGTGAAATCCGGGTATCCGTCAGTCACGTGGTCATCTTCGGAGAGCTCGCCCGTCGCCAGCAGCGGCAGCAGTTCGGAGAAATCACCCAGGCCGTCGTTGAATGCAAAACCGATAAAGTCGCGACGCCCTCCCGCACCGTGGGTCAGTTCACAGCTGGGCAAGGCGTGCTCTACACCCAGCGGGTGGAACGGCGCGCCGTGGAACGCCCCGCCGCCGCCAAACGCCCGGTTGGTAAACAGGTGTGCATGGGTTTCAACGAAGCCAAATACATCGCCGTCATCAAATTCAGTGAATGACACATCGCCACTGGCATCCACGCTCAACTCGGGGAACTGCGCGCAGCCCTGTGCCTCGATAAGATCCAGTGGAGCTGCCTCGGTAGACAGGGTGCCGTCCGCTGCGAGGTAGGCGCCGGAGCGAATATGTTGCAGGGTGAATCCACCGCCACCCACATCCAGCAGCCACTCACCCTCTGACTGCATGCGATCCTCGATCACCACTTCATCACCGACCAGCCGGGTATCGGAATCCAGCCCGGGTTTGGCCTGCAGGTTTTGCCCATCAGCGGAGGCAATAAAATTGTTCTCCTGGTTGTAGAGCAGGTACTTGCCGAGGTCAGAAGGCCGCAGCAATACGCGATCCGCCGCCGCAATGTTGTCCACCAGTGCGGAAGAGCCACCTGCATCACCCTGCGCCAGCGGTGCCTGCAAATAGGTATCGGTGCCGGCAGGGGCGATATACACACAGCTATTGGCTACGGAATATACCGCTTCGGGGCCCGGCTGCAGTGGCAAGACGCCGCCGCTGTCACTGCTATCACTACAGGCACCGAGCGCCAACAGCGCCAGGCCAACAAACAGGGGACGATGATTCACAGACATGGGTTTATCTTCCTTATGGTTATTCAGCCTTCAAGCATAGCGCCTGCAACGCAGAGCGCTACTCTCTTTTTTTCAACGGGCGTTGCCGTACCTTACACGAACGTCAGTCCGTCAATCCGCTCGCTCACCCTGCAGAACGTTGCTGTAGAGTACGCGATCGACATTTCCGCCACTGAGGATCATTGCCGCGCGGGCACCGCTGTTCAGGGCAGATTCCTGCAGCAATGCTGCCAGGGGGGCTGCACCCGCGCCCTCAGCCACATTGTGCGTTGCGCCGAAAAGCAGCCCCATGGCGGCTGCGATCTCAGCATCCGTCACGGCCACCACGCGAGCGACATTCGCGCGGATAATTTCCAGCGCCTGCGCACTGGGTACGCGCACGGCCATGCCGTCGGCCATGGTATCGGCGGTCGCGGTCGTCACCACCTCACCCGCGACGAAGGACTTTGCGTAGGCGTCCGCGCTGGCGGCGACTACCCCGACTATTTCAGTATTCAGACCGAGGGCATTGCGGGCACTGACAACGCCACAAATGCCAGACCCCAGACCAATAGGTACGTACACCCTGTCCAGTTCCGGTTGGGCACGAAACATCTCCAGCGCGTAAGTGCCGACCCCGGCTACAAGATCGCGGTGAAAGGAAGGCATACGGTGCAGCCCCCTTTCCGCGGCCAGTTGTTCCGCGCGGGGGATTGCCGCGTCGAAATCGTCGCCATGCACGATCAGTTCCGCTCCCAGTGCACGCATGGCGCGGTTCTTGTCTTCGCTATTGCCCCTGGGCACAACAACGACTGCATGCATACCGTGGCGTGCTGCTGCAAACGCCACGCTCTGGCCATGGTTGCCGCGGGTGGCCGTTACCAGCCCCTCACAGTCCGGTTCTCGCTCTGCCAACCTGCTCAGGTAGACAAGCCCGCCGCGCACCTTGAACGCCCCGGTAGGATTATGGTTTTCATGCTTTATCCACACATCACAACCGCAGTGGTCGCGCAACAAAGGCCACTGCAGCAGCGGGGACGGCTGCATGTGTTCATACACCAGCGAGGCTGCGGATTCGAGTTCTGCAAGATCGGGAATATCCATTCATGTGCGCCGGTTGCTCTCCAGTGCGGGCAGCATAGCCTGAAGCATACACATTGTGTATCCGCGCGGTTTTAATTAGCCTGCAACCTGAAAGAAAACGGGCCCGTTCAGTTAAAGCAGAGGGTAGACACATGTCCTTGCCAGCAACCACACAGGTGCGCGCCGAAATTGACGCCACCGGCTATACGATCATACCTGGATTTTTGTCGCAGGATGTTTTGCAGCAGGTGGATGACTGTTTTGATGCATGGCTGGGGCAGCACGCAGGTCGCAATAATTTTGAAGGGCTTGCAACAGAGCGCATCTATACGCTGGTGGCACGCGACAAGGTGTTTCAGGATATTGTCGAAGACGCGCGCATTTTGGCCCTGCTTGATCACTATTTCTTGCCAAACTACCTGCTCACGGCAAGTCAGGCCATCGTCATTTCTCCGGGGGAATCCGCACAGCCGTGGCACACTGATGATGCCTTCTACGCACTGCCACGGCCGCGCCCGATGATCAGCCTGTCTACCATTGTCGCCATCGAGCCTTTTACCGCGGAAAATGGCGGCACCCAGGTGATTCCGGGAAGCCATCTCTGGAGTGACGAGGAAATCGCAGGCTCCTATATACACGGCGATCACGAGTCCGATCCCGAACTGGTAGACAGAGTCGCCGAACGCGCAATACCACTGGAGATGAATGCCGGTGATTGCGCTGTTTTCGCAGGGACACTATTGCATCGTGGCGGGCCTAACACCTCGACAGTAACGCGCAGGGCCCTGTCCAATCAGTACTGCCAACCGTGGGCGCGCACACAGGAGAATTTTTTCCTGTCCATTCCCCCACAGGAGGTCGCGCGCATGTCTGCCAAACTACAGTCACTACTTGGCTACTCGATACACCCCCCTTTCATGGGGCAGGTAACTGCTTCTCACCCACTGAAGGCACTGGAGGAAGGGTTCGTGCCACCTGCTTTTCGACAATAGAGCGCAATCAACTCTGCACATTGTGCTGCACACGATGTGATCTTTTACCGCTTTCACAATCTTTCGTTGACCACACCGCACAAAAAGCGCAAAATCGCCGCGCGCTATTCATTCAACGCAAGAGTAAACCCATGATCATTCTGTTCATGCAACAGGCAACCAGTAGCAAGCGACACGGTTCTACCGCCGTGAAGCCTGTGTGCCTGTGGGCAGACATTGAGGGTACGGATAGCGCTTAATCATTCTGATTTGAAAAAAGGCCTCCGAGAACCCTGATTCCGGAGGCCTTTTTTATTTCCTGACAATTCGCCTCCGCTTTTCAGGGTTCCGCGCGCCGACGGGACTGGAAAAGTGAACAGGTCAATACAAAACAACATCAAGACGATCTATCTACTGGGGTTCTTTCAGAGCTTCATGGTAGTCATACCCGTATTCGTGCCGTTACTGCAGGGTTACGGCCTGTCCATGAGTCAGGTACTGCAAACCCAGGCGCTGTTCGCCCTGACCATTGCCCTGTGCGAGGTTCCTTCCGGCTACCTGGCAGACCTGTGGGGACGGCGCCGGGCAATACTGGTGGGATCCGCGTTGAACGGTATCGGCTTCCTTTCCCTGTTGTGGGCCGACAGCTTCGTGGACTTTTTGGTCTACGAGTTCATTCTGGGTGTAGGTTTCAGCCTGATTTCGGGCGCAGACCTCGCACTGCTGTACGACACGGAAGTCTACCTGGCAGAGGAAGAACTGCCCGGAGGAGCCGGCGCCGGGAAATCGCTGAGCAGGTTGATTTCCGTCGAGGCCGCAGCATCCGGCATTGCCGGTATAACCGCCAGCCTGTTGCTGCTGTCGTCGATGGATGCGGTCGTGTACCTGCAGGCCCTCACCGGGCTGGCGCCCGCTGTCCTTGCCCTGTGGCTGGTGGAGGTCCCCCGGCCAGCGGTCGTCGAGGGACACCGCGGCAACGCCAGACGGATTGTCGAACTGTTGCTGTTCGGCAAACCCGTGGTGCTGTGGACCGCAGCTGCCATTGCCGTATTTGGCCTGCTGGCGGTGTACATCTTCTGGATCTACCCCAAGTACTGGGAACAGCAGGGTATCCCGGTTGCCATGTACGGGTACATCTGGGCGGCTTTCGCGCTGATTGTGAGCATCGCCGCACGCTACGCCAGCACGCTGGAGCAGCGCATCGGTACGCGCCCGCTACTGGCGCTGATTGGCGTTCTGCCCCTGATCGGCATGGCGGGCATGTTGTTTGGCAGCGGTTGGGGCGGCGTGGTGTTCGGCTTTGCGGTACAGGCGGCCCGTGGCCTGAGCATGAGCCTGTTCTATGAAGGGCTCAACAGCCGCGTGCCCGGCGATTTTCGCGCCACGCTCAATTCGCTGGTGAGCCTGGCGGTGAGGGGCGTGTTTATCGTGACCGGGCCGCTGCTGGGCCTGGCGCTGGACAACTACGGCGTGAACTCCACCCTGCTTCTGTTGCTGGTGGTATTTACACCGCTGGTAGCGTTGGTCCTGGTCCCTCTGGTGATGCGCATTCGGCGTGAAATCGACGCCGAGAAACCAGAGCTTGCCCCTGCCGCCTTCTAGGCGGCAGGGGCGTTTTTCTACTGCGGGGCGCACTCTTTCAACCAACTTCCACTCACCTGAAAACTGGGGCGACTCCACTAATTTGGGTACACTGACCCATTGGAGGATCACCCTTGCCAGCTAGCAACACCACCATCGCCATCAGCGCTCCCAGCGTGTTCGACGGTCAGCAGTTCCTGCACGACCATTGCGTGCTGCTGCACAATCAACAAATAGACGCGCTGCTCCCGCGTGGGGATCTCCCCCACCATGCAGAACTGCTGGAACTCAGCGCGGGTACGCTTGCGCCGGGGTTTATCGACCTGCAGGTAAACGGTGGCGGCGACGTCTTGTTCACTGCAGCGCCCGAGATGGAGACGATAGTGCGCATCGCCTCGGCACATCGCTCTGTGGGCACCACTTCTCTCATGCCCACGGTCATCAGCGATACGCGCGAGGTGCACGAAGCAGCCGTGGAGGCTGTCGCCGAGGCGATGGCCGCTGGGCACAGTGGCATTCTGGGCATCCACCTGGAGGGCCCGTTCTTCAATACCAACCGGCGCGGCGCACACCGCGCGGATCGCCTGCGAACGTTTGCCGAGCAGGATCTGGACTGGCTGCAGAGCCTGCAGCAGTTCCCGGTGATTCTCACCCTGGCGCCCGAACACCTGCAGGCGGACCAGATCGAGCAGCTCGTTCAAAGCGGCCTGATTCTCTGCGCCGGCCATACCGATGCCAGCTACGAGCAACTGCACAAGGCTGCTGAATCGGGGCTGCAGGGAGTTACTCACCTGTACAATGCGATGAGTCCGCTGCAGTCGCGAGAACCCGGCACCGTCGGCGCGGCCCTCGCGATCGACAGTCTCTGGGCGGGCATCATCGCCGATGGCCACCACGTACATTCTGCGGCGATCCGAATCGCACAGCGTGCCAAACCCGCCGGGAAACTGATTCTTGTCAGCGATGCCATGTCCACCGTCGGCGGACAGCAGGACCACTTCGAGCTCTACGGTGAGCCAATACGCGAGGTGGGCGGAAGACTGGTTAACGGCGACGGCAAACTCGCTGGAAGCGCTATCGGAATGATTGATGCTGTACGTCACTGCCACGAGGTAGTCGGCCTGCCTCTGGAAGAATGCCTGCGCATGGCCTCGCGCTATCCCGCGGTTATAATGGGACGGCAGGCGCAACTCGGGCAACTTGCCCCGGGGATGCGTGCGGATATGGTGCACTTTGACGAAGACTTCACCGTTAACCATACCTGGCTGGCCGGCGAAATCGCCACGCACAAGGATTGATCGCCAACCACCACCAATACATTCATACCGAGGTAAGAACAAAAGATGTTGATAAAGCTACTGCCACCGATTTCTGCACTGGCGCTGGCGCTGCTGACCGGCTGCGCGACAACAAGCCCCGTGGTTTCCAAAGCGCAAGACGGCTGGGACTTTCAGCAATCACCGCAGGAACTGACGGCACTGTGTGACGCTACGTTGGCGCAGGCGCGCACAGCTTTCAGCTCGATTGAAGAAGATACCTCGCCCGCCACACTGCAAAGTGTCTACGGTGCGTATGACGCCATGACCCGTGGCCTGCAGGACATACAACACGTCTGGTATGTGAAGTCTGTTCATCCTGACACCAACGTACAGGCAGCTGCCGAGGGCTGTATTACAAAATACATCGACTTCGCCACCAGTATGGAACTGTCGCCGCGCTTCTATCAACGCGTGGCCAGCATTGATACAGCGCAGTTGAAGCCGGCCGAACAGCTGATGGTACAGCGACGCCTGCGCGAGTTTCGCAAGTCCGGTGTCGACCGCGATGAGGAAACGCGCAACAAGGTAGCATCGCTAATCGCAGAAATTACAGAGTTAGGAACGCAATTCGACAAGAATATCCGCACAGACGGACGCGTGGTTGAGGCGACACCGGAAGAACTGGCAGGCCTGCCAGAGGACTACCTCGCCAGTCATCCACCCAACGCGGCCGGCCTGATCGAAATCTCCACGGATTACCCGGATCTCTACCCGGTGCTCAACTACAGCGAGAGCGACGATCTGCGCCGTCGCCTATATATCGCTTCCAAAAGTATCGCTACCCCTGCGAACGACAGCACACTCAGGGCATTGATTGCGAAACGTCACGAACTCGCTACGCTGCTCGGCTATCCCAGCCATGCCGCACTGGCGATGGACGGCTTGATGGTCGGCTCACCGCAGAATGCACAGGCATTTCTTGAAGAAGTGGGCAGCGCCGTCAAGCGGCCATCGGCAAAAGACATGGAAATCCTGCTTGCACGCCTGAAACAAATCGATCCCGATGCTGACAAGGTAGAGGTCTGGCAGAGCTTCTACCTGTCCAACCTGGTGCGGCAGGAAGACTACGCCATCGACGCCAGGGAAGTACGTCAGTACTTTCACTTCGACCGCGTGCAGTCCGGCATTTTCGGGATGACTGAAAATCTGTTCGGCGTAGAGATCGTTCCCTGGGAAACGGACACCTGGCACGACAGCGTCACCGCCTGGGAAGTTCGCGAAAACGGCGAGGCGCTGGGGCGCTTCTACCTCGACATGCACCCTCGCGAGAACAAGTACAAGCACGCAGCACACTGGACCCTGCGCACGGGGCTCAAGAATGGCAAGGTGCCGCTGTCCGGCATGGTAATGAATTTCCCCCGGGGCCTGATGGAACACCGACAGGTCGAGACGTTTTTGCACGAGTTCGGCCACCTGTTACACAACATGTTTTCAGGCTCCCAGGAATGGCTGGAAATCTCCGGCATGACAATGGAGCGCGATTTCGTCGAGGCGCCCTCACAGATGCTGGAACAGTGGGTGTGGGACTATGACACGCTTAAGCACTTCGCCACTAACGATCACGGGGAGGTTATTCCCGAATCGCTGGTGAACAAGATGGTGCGCGCGAGGCATTTCGGCGAGGCAGCTGCCACTTCTCAGCAGATCTTCTACGCCAACCTGGCGCTGAACTATTACAATCGTGATCCGGACAGCTTCGAACTACTGCCACTGATGATGGAGATGCAGGCAAAGTACTCTCCTTATCCCTATATACCCGGCACTCACTTCTACAACAATTTCGGACACCTCCACGGTTACTCCAGTAACTACTACATCTACCAATGGTCTCTGGCAATCTCTACCGATCTTTTCAGTCGCTTCGAGGCAGAGGGCATGACGAACACCCGTGTGGCGCGGGAGTACCGCCGCAAGGTTCTGGAACCGGGTGGCAGCCTGCCCGCAGCAGAAATGGTGGAAAACTTCCTGGGCAGGCCCTACTCCATCGAAGCCTATAAGGATTACCTGAACGAACTCAACTGATTCACTACCGGGTTATTGACGGCAGCGGTAGCTGACCTATGCTGAGAACATTAAATTGAAAACAGGAGTGCCAGTGCAATGCAGCAGCTAACCGGACAGGACGCCATGTTTCTGCACGCAGAACTGGACGGCCTGCCACAACACATTGGCGGCGTCAGTATCTATGACCAATCCACAGCACCGGAAGGCAAAGTGCGCTTCAAGCAGATTCTGTCGATGCTGGAAGACAGGGTGCACCTCTCCCCCATCTTCCGTCGCAAACTCGCTTTTGTTCCCTACAATCTGGGCCGACCCTACTGGGTCGAGGATCCGGATTTCGATATGGAGTACCACGTACGCCACATTGCACTACCGAAGCCGGGCGATTGGCGACAGCTGTGCATCCTGGCGGCGCGTCTGCACTCGCAACCGCTGCGCCGCGACAAGCCCCTGTGGGAGATTTACGTTATCGAGGGGCTGAACAACGTTGAGGGTTATCCGCCGGGTTGCTTCGCGCTACTGCTCAAGGTGCATCACTGCGCCATGGATGGCGCCACCGGCACTCAGTTCATGAACATTGTGCACGACCTCACCCCCGAAACGCGCAAGATGGACGCCGCACCCCCATGGATCGTCGAGCGTCCGTCGCGCGCACGCATGTTGGGCCGGGCTTATATTGACGCGTGGCGCAAACCCGGTCGTGTGGTGGAGATGGTCAAGGAGGCGGCGCCGGCCTTCAAGCGGATACGGGAAGGTCGCAAGGAGCAGGCCTTCCACGATCTTGAGGACAAACCCAAGACGCGCTTCCAGGGCAAGATATCGCCACACCGGGTAGTGGAAGCCCGTAAGTTCGATTTTGAAGTTATACGAGACATCAAGAACACACAGCCGGGAGCCACGATTAATGACGTGATGCTGACGATTGTCGCAGGCGGACTGCGCAAGTACCTGGAAAGCAAGGGTGAACTGCCGGATCAGTCTCTCGTGACGGGCTGTCCCATCGACGT
Source organism: Gammaproteobacteria bacterium (assembly GCA_030426545.1). Classification (GTDB taxonomy): domain Bacteria; phylum Pseudomonadota; class Gammaproteobacteria; order Pseudomonadales; family Halieaceae; genus Marimicrobium. Next base: position 3,616 of record JAUHYL010000087.1, on the reverse strand, counting down.
GCGGTCTGCGGAAGAGCGTGCAGCCGGGGGCAATATGGTCGGCTTCATGAACGTGGGGCTGCGCTCAGAAATTGCCGACCCGGTCAAAAGGCTGGCGGCCGTCCACGAGGAAGCGCAATCCGCCAAGGCGTATGCCGAAGCTCTGGGGCCTCGTTTCGCCGTGGACCTCGCAGACGTGATGCCCGGCAACGTCCTGTCACTGGCAATCCGCACTGCCAGTGCCACTGGCCTCTCTGAAGCCAGTGTCATGTTCAATACCATCGTCACCAATGTGCCTGGCGCGCCTTTTCAGCTATACATGTGCGGCGCCGCCCTTGTGGACTCCATCAGTCTGGGCCCATTGCTGCCGAATGTAGGCCTGTTTCACATTGTCTACAGTTCGGTACAGAACAAGCAGGGTTCCATCAGTCTTTCTTTCACCGCCTGCCGCGACATGCTTCCCGATCCGGCGTTTTACGCCGATTGCCTGCACGATTCCTTCGAGGAACTGCGCGCGGCAGCACTGAAACCGAAAAGGAAAAGACGCAAACGCGCGAGTTGAACCACCTGCGATACCGCTAGTGCGACCACAATTCAGGGGTCGAGAGATTGCGCTGATCGTTACGAGCACTGCAACGCGTTACCGCCACTTCGGGCTATAGCCACGCGTCGATGAGGCTGTGAACATCCACACGCGCCTTGAGGCGTGTCGCCAGCAAAAACATGCCGCCAACTTTACGATGAAAGTACACAGCATCCGTCGGGGGCGCCTGCCAGAACGCTTCATGTGAAGTAATCTCTTCGCCCAGCGCCGACATATCCGCTGCCATGGTGGAAGTGGCAAAATCGTAAGGGCCAGGGATGCGCAGAGGCTCCATTGCGATATCAAACAGGGCCATAATCAACTCGCGGTAATCGCTGCCGCGCTCTCCCACAGAATAGCCCAGTCGTTTCGCTGCAGCGGCGGCCTTTTCCTCGTCTTCGCGCATGGCAGCGGTAACGAGCTTTCGATAGTTGTTCACAAACCCCGCCTTGAAGGGCCGCGTCGCGCCGAAATCCAGCAGCACTATTTCGCCGCTTTTCGGACGATAGCGGTAGTTGGCGAAATTCGGGTCAGTTTGCATCAGGCGCAGTTCAAACAGTTCCATGAACATAAGTTCAAACAGGGCCGTCACAACACGGTCGCGCTCTGCCTGCGATTTGCTGGCCACTGATTCGATGGGCTGACCCGGAACATAGGTCATGGCCAGAACATTCGGCCGCGTAAGGTCCGGCAATACTTCGGGCAATACGAAGCGGTCATCCGCGCCCAGCAACTCACCGAACTTCCGCAGGTGACTGGCTTCCAGATTGTAATCGGCCTCGTCCTTCAGCTGCCGTTTGGCATCTTCCAGCAGGGGCTGGATATCGAAGTCTCCTGGCAAAAGGCCGGACAGGCGCAGCAGGGACGCAATATTGTCGACATCGGAATCGATACTCCGAGCCACACCCGGATACTGCACTTTCAGTACGATTTCACGGCCATCCGGTGAAATGGCCTTGTGCACCTGCCCGATCGAGGCTGCGGCCAGCGGCTTCATTTCAAAACCGTAGAACAGGCTCTCCCATTCATCACCGTAGGCGCTCTCCATCACCTCGCTCAATTGCGCAGCGGGCATGTAGTGGGCGTCTTCGCGCAGACGTGCGAAGACATCGGCCAATTCTCGGGGCAGAAAATCGCCCGTGTCCATGGAGAGTATTTGCCCCACCTTCATCGCGGCGCCGCGCATGGTGGACAATTGTTCGGCAACCCGGCGGGCGTTTCCGGGCGTGAGCAGCATCTCCCGCGCCCGTGGTCGTTTACCGGCTCTTATCTGTCGGCCACCTTCGGCCAACATTCCACCGGCAACGCCACCGGCGATGCGCGCCATACGCGCGAAGCGGCCCGCGCGGGAAGCTGGAACCGCCCGTTGTCGCTCGTCTTCATCATCGCCTTTGCGCGCCACGCTGCTGCCTCCTGCGCCAACGCGCGATATGCTCCACCAGCAGATCGTGAGCGTTAAACTGTGCATCGAGAGTAGAGATAAAATTGAACAGCCCGCTGAGCTTGCGAGCGATCAGCGCAAAATCGCGCGAGGGCGGCGTGAAGTGGCGACTCGCAACGGATAGCGCCGCCTGCTTGCCGGCACGACGAACCAGCTGTGAGCGGCCCCAGCAGTACTCTCCCTGCTCGTTGAGGTACTCTGCGGGCAGGTTCTGGGGTGCACGCAACGGCTCCAGCAAATGCAGGCAGAAATCGGCGAAGGTTTGCTGCGCCTCCGCCGTGGCATCCTCAGGCAAACAGCCAAGTCCGATCAGACTTTTGACAAGCGCGGGGACATCCTGGCGCTGACCTGCATCGATGGCATTACGCAGGTGCAACAGGAATGCTTCTTCAGGCTCCAACACTGAGCCAAAATCCAGCAATACCAGTTCGTCTTCACCGCTTTTGCGCCGGCGATCGTCCAGGCACAGGAGATAGTTGCCAAAATTGGGGTCAGTTTGCAGCAGGCCCCATTGGTAAACCTCGTAGAAGAACAGCTCTAACATGGCCTTGGCGATCGCGTTGCGCCGCTCGCGGGAAAGTCGCGCGATATCCGGGTCAGCCACGGAAAACCCCTCGACAAACTCCATGGCCAGTACAGAGTCAGTGCAGTACCGCGGATGCAATTGCGGCACGCGATAGCGCACGGCGGGGCCGCTTACCTGGGCGCTGAGACGGGCCATGCGCTCGGTCATTGCACCCTCACGCTGGTAGTCGATCTCGTTGTGCAGGTGTTCGCGCATGGACTCCATCCAGTCATCCAACTCGCGCCCCGCCCTGACCCAGCGCGCAACCAGCAACATCCGGACAACGGCGTCGAAATCGGCATCGATGACCTGCGCGAGACCGGGATACTGAATCTTCAGGCAGATCCACTCACCACTGCTGCGAACTTTGGCCAGATGTACCTGGGCCAGGGAAGCGGCGGCCACGGCCTCGGGATCGATATCCAGTTCGCCGTAGCGCTCGCCGAGGGTGCTGCGAACAAAGGACTCCAGGGCGTCCCAGTGCAGTGGTTCAGTCTGGTCAGACAGGTCGTGCAATGCCTCAACCAGCACGCGCGGCAGAACCTGCTCACCGAACAGGGCCAGCATTTGACCAATCTTTACGTAAGTGCCTTTGAGACGACCGAGTTCACGCACAAAGCGGCGTGCTTCGCGGCGGGCAAACGCGGAATCGCCAGTGTCAGCCGGGCGCCGGGTGACACGCTGCACGGCGGTATCGACCGCCAGCGCACTGCCTGCGCGAATACTGGCAAGGGAGGCGGCCAAACTGCGTGGCACCGCCTTGTCCTTCAGGCCTCGAGATTTCTTTGACATGGAGTACAGCGGATCATTGGGGCGGCAATTCTATACGAAAGGCCCCGCCACCCCAAGGGTATCACCTGTATTTACAGCAAATGGGATGGACGAAAGCCCCTGCAGGGGCCTCAGTCGAGCAACAGGGCAGCCAGACGTTTGCGATGGTGCTGGGGATCGCCAAATTGTTGCTGACTCCACTGCGCCCGGCGAATATACAACTGGGCGTCACATTCGTAGGTAAAACCCATCCCGCCGTGGAACTGCACAGCGCGGT
>JAUHYL010000086.1 GCA_030426545.1 Gammaproteobacteria bacterium | reverse complement strand
CTTGCAGTCCTTGAACAGGGCATCGTAGATGTGCAGAACAGCGCCTCCCGGATAGCCGAAGATAAATTCAACACCTTCGTCCTCCAGGGCGCGGGCAACCATTTCACCGCCGGATAACAACTCCACTGTATTTCTCCAATAGCAATAGCCCGACGGGTACCCTCGCCGGTACATTCTCAGATTGTGTGAACGTTGCAGAAGGAATACCTGGAACCGGTATTCGCTACGCCACGCCACCCCCACTTCGTTCGCCTGCCACCTGCCTGCAAGTGACTCACGAACGTGCCGACACACTGCCCTGATCGCCCCAAGGGACGCTCCTCATGGGGAAAACGATCACGAACAGCCCGTGTATCGGTCACCCTGCGGGGTAGCGCAGTGTTTGGCCCTCAATCCGGGCCTATAGGGCACAGATTGAATACGGGACTTGCACACAGCTGCATCGAATAATGGGATCGAAACAGTAGGCCAGCGGCCGGGGGTACCCGGCAATAGCCATTGCCATCTGCAAGACATTGATATTGTTGGGTTAGCCGCTGGGAAAGTCAATACAGACTGCTCTTTCAGAAGCGGGAATTAGTACAATTGCCTGGCCCTCTCAGGTGGGGTATTTTCTGTACGAATAAAGGGAGACGTACCGGTGAATCAGATACTGAAAACCCTGACGGGGCTGAGCCTTGTAGCTGCTCTGCTCAGTGCAGCCGTGCCGGCTGCGGCCGACAAAGTTTACTACCGCTGGGTGAATGAACGCGGTCACGCAGTACACAGTGACCGACCGCCGCCCCAGGGCGTTGACTACGAGGTCATATCAACCGGCTCCGCTTTCAAACGCACAGTCGAGGCGGACGAGGGCGCCGTGCCGCCCGAGGTGGAACCAAAACCGGGTAATGAATTTCAACCTGTGGAGGTTGAACCTGAGATGCCCAAGAAAAACCCCGAATATTGCGCCACAGCCCGGGACAACCTGCAGCAGCTTGATGACCGCGCGCGCATCCGGCGCCGTGACGACCAGGGCGAGATGTACTTCCTGAGTGACGAACAACGCGCAGAAGAACAACAAAAAGCTCGCGACGCTATAGAAGCATACTGCGAGTGAAACGAGTGAGAGGGCTCATGATTATTGCCAGAACCAAAAGGCAGCGGCGCTGCAATCACCTTCTTCCGCTGCTGCTCAACCTCTGCTTTTTCGCACCCCAAATCCAGGCGGACGACACTTACTACCGTTGGCTGGATGAAAAGGGCGAAACCATTGTCAGCGACCGGCCACCGGCGCCGGGAGTGGACTATGAGATTGTCAGTACACGTTCCAGCTTTTCGAAAGCAGTATCCGGGCGCAGTACAGGCGAGGAAGAACCAGAAGAGACTGAAGAGTCGGAAGAGAGCCAGGCCAATGCACAGTGGTGCAAAATTGCGCGGGAAAACCTGGAGACGCTGAAAAGCTCCAAACGCGTAACCATGCGCGACGATAACGGGGAATTAACGTTGCTCAGCAAAGAGGAAAGGGCCGAGCAAATTTCTGTGACGCAGGGCCAGGTCGACGTTCACTGCGAGTAAGCCTGAAAGCTGCTGATCCGAACCTTGCCGCAAGTTCCCCTACGAAGGGTACCTCCCAGCGAGGGCAGCGGGCCAACACGCTCAGCTGTGCACGAGAAGACGTCCGCTGAATGGCGTCCAGCGCAGCCTTACCCAGCAACTAGCTAACGGGGGTACTGTTCATAAAATTTCTGAATGGTGCCATCCCGAAATTTTTGCTTGCCCGGCGTTATGCATTCGATAATTGTCTTCGCTGTACTCACGCCCCCTGACAGTGTTTTGGCGGGTGCACCCTGCACCATCCGCCTTGCTGTATCCAGGTCCTGCGCCTGAGCGAAAACAAGCCCAGCAACGTCTGACTCAGTCTGCACCTCACACACGTAATTGGTGTCTGGCACGTCCTTGTCTGCTCTGTCCGCAGCAACAGCCAGCGGCGCACTTGCAGCGGTCGCAACAAGCGCAACTGCTGCCAACTGCGGCAAGCGACGAAAATAATTAGCGTTCTTCACAAGAAAATCCTCCGTGAACTTCGAACAAGCTCGTTACCAGCATTCATCCGATCGCGTGCCGGTCGCTTCCTTTGCCCCGCTGGATTTGAGGGTGAAGCTGGTGCATTCCTCATCGTCTTCCTGCGGTGACCCACTGGCGGGCGTGGCGACCAATTCATAGCAGTTGATCAGGTCACAATCGGCCGCCTCCGGCGTTATGCTGAGATCGTACCACTCCTCCGGCGAGGTGGTCGGCCAGCCGATAGAGCTGAGATCAGCCACCCAGACATAGGTTGATCGATCCAGCAAAAACTTTTCCTGCCTGGACGCCAGGTCCTGCAAGCCGGCCATCGCATCCGTGCGCCGTGTCTTGAGTATCTGATCCTGATACAGCGGTACCGCAATGAGCAGCAGGCCGGCAACAATGACCACAACGATCATTACTTCCAGGAGCGTGAAGCCGCGTTGCTTTGAGGTATCCACGGCTAGTAATCCTCCCGGTACCAGAAGTTGGCATGGGGGCCACGCAGCCGATCGAATCTGCCGTTGAAGCAGCTGCCGTCAATGCAGCCATCTTCAGGATCATTCGGATCACCCGGAGGCGCTCCCGGAGGCGGAATAACCACCGGCGGCTCTCCCGGCCCGGGAATCACCACGGATGGCGTATCCGGGATAATTGGCCCCAGCGGCACCTTGATGGTTTCGCCATCATCAATATCCACCAGGTACATAAACGCTTCGCCCAGGTTCGGCTCACACGCACTCGTTCCCGTGACAATACCGGGCGGCGTGTAGGTGGTGAACAATACCTGCCCCTGGATGGTGATGGAATCCGATAGACTCTTCTCACCGCTGCCCGACAGCGGGTACTTCCAGCCTGCAGCTGCATCGAGCAATCCGCGCTCGGTTGCCTGCTGCGCCTCAGTTCCGCCCAACAACAGGCTGTTGGTAATGTTGTAGAGCGAGCTCTGGTCGATCGGGAGGCTGCAGCGGAAGTCGTATACAGGATCCGGGCCGGTACACTCAGAGGGTGTAGGCCGCGTCGTCGTATAGGGAATTACGCGCCTGTCGCGCAGCAGATAGAAGAAATTGTTGACATCATCCGCCAACGGGTTGGTCCGATCTCCAGAGCCGATAAGCAGAACGTCAACCGCATCGCCGAAAACATCCCGGGTACGCACCACGTCGGGCTTGTTGAAGAAACGCCTGTCCTGTGACGTGGAAGACGCGTGCCCCAGACTTGCCAGCTTGGTGACATACCAGGATTCCCCATCGTCGAAGTCAGGCAGGCCGATATTAATATCCACGCGCCATACATTGCCGCCGGTGTCTGTGAAATACAGCCTGTCTGTTAGCTCGTCGGCATTACTGTCAACGATCGCCACCTGCCCGGGTACGGAATCCGTAAGTCCGGGGGCACTCAGGTTGTCATCCGTACGCGTGGCAGGCGTGATGGAGCGGACCAGCGCGCCTGTGTCGGCGTCGAGTATGAATACACCCCGGCCCCGGCTATCAGCCGTTCCCACGCCAGAGCTATCCTTGTTGGTGTCATAGCCTGCGCCCACGATTACCACGGGCTTGGGCACGCCGCTGCCATCCACGTAACCGGGAATTCGGGTGATGACAGGCTCGGACCAGGTCTGGCCCAGCTCGGACATTCCGGCGTCAAGGGGAGATGCTTCCCACTTGTACACTGGCGAGTTGGGGCTGGAGACATCCAGCGCGTACAACACGCGGCCGCCCCTGCGTAATCCAACGTATATCCAGGCCTTGTCACCGTCAGACGCATCCAGCGTACCGTCCGCATCGACATCCTTTGTATACAGCGAAGGCGTCAGGTCGACCCCATAAATATGCTGGGGCGACAAATTATTCACGCGGCGCGGGTTAAGTATCGGCGCCAATTCCTTCGGGAAGAACGCCCAGTCCTCCTGACCGTCATCCGAACCAAACATGTGCAGAAAACCCGAGTTGGTTCCTACCACGATGCGTAAATCCGGGTCGGTCAAGGTGAAGCTGCCCAGCGCGCCATAGTTGATAATGAGCGGCTGGCTGTGCAGCGGGTCGCCCATAATCCACTCGCGCGGAGAGCCCGTGCTGGCGCCACTGGCGCTAATCTCATAGCCCAGCGCCCAGTCCAGTACGGTCTCTAGCGCCGGTTGGTCGGGCACGCCAAAGAGCGTATACAGGTCAGAGGTTGACGAGTAGCCCGGGAACACATCGTAAGTCATGTTCGTGGCATTCAAGTCTTCCAGGCTGCCGCCACTCCCCGTATTCGACTTAACGATACGCGTGGCAGGATCGCGCTCTGCGAGCAGTTCTCCAACACCACCCGCCTCAACTGCACCGCCGTCGTTAGAGCTCCAATAAGTGTCCGCTCCTTCGAGGATATAGCCAGTCAGCGGGTTAATGGCGGGAACATCGTTTTTGTCGACCAGGATTACCTTGCCGTTAACGATCTTCAACTTGAGCTTTTTCACATTGCCGCGCCAGTCAACCCGATTGTCCGGCTTGAACATAGCGTAAAACACATCATCGCGACTCTGGGTACGTGTAAAAGTATCCACGGCGACAGCAGGCGAAGTGAAGGTGGATTCAATGGTGAGAATGTTGCTCACAATCTGGTTAAAAGCACTGGTCAACGTCTCCGCAGAGTCCGCTTCAAAATAACCATCTTCGAAGGTTGCCGCCGCCTCCAGCAGTGGCTGTTCAATATCGAAACCAATCGTGTAAGTGACTGCGTACTGGTCGCCATTACTGGCATCGCCATCCAGGTCAGTGGTCGACAGATACTTCGACAGTTCGGGCAGGCAGTTCTTGGATTCGCCACCAAAATCGTCTTCCCAATCGTCACAGGTTTGGCCGGTCAAAGTCTCGATTGCTGCATTCGCCGCGTGATCGTAGGTCGGCAATCCGTCCGTCATGAGAATGACGTAAATCGGACCACAGTCGAACGTTGGCGCGATGTAGTTCCCACTGCCGTCCTCCGCCAGTGGGTCTTCGACCGGCAAATCCCTGTCCGGGGTACCGCCCGTATCACGTTGATCCGCATACAGCACCGACGAGCCGGTAATGTAGCGATACACTTCGTAGTAGCTTTCACACAGCGGCGTCCAGCCGCCTGCGGTAGTCGAGTTGACAAGCCCCACCAGCGAAGCGCGTTCGGCGGGCGTCATATCATCAATGATCCGATTGATGACGCGGCCGCCATTGTGATTGGTTGGGCCATCGCCATTGTTGTTGTTAAAGGTCGCCAGGCCAAAGTCCAGGCCAGTGTTAGCGGTCACCAGGTTTGAAATTACGTTCTTGGCAATATTGATCCGGGAGTCGGTGGTGATGATCGTCGAATCGTTCCAGTAATCCACATAGTTGCCCGTGTACAGCGTATACGCCGTAGTGCCCCAATCCACATCCGAATCTGCCGGCACGGCGGCGCTGTAGACATCGGGATCCGTCACGTCATCTTTCGGGTAGCCATCGGCCACTGCAGGGCCGTTGCCAGGCGTCGAACTGTCGACGTCCTCTTCACAATCCACATGGGGCGGCGCATGTACACCTCCGGAGAGGCTCAGCCATTCGCCAGGCACTGTCTCGGTGGTACAGGTCTGCGGCCTCGAAATAATACTGAAAGGAAACCAACGCAGGCAGATTCCACCGAACGGAGAATAACCCGAAGGGCAGGAATCCGGTACACAGGTCGTTGCCGTGCCGGAGGCCGACCAGCGTGCCGCTTTGGTCGAAAAGAAGCCCTGATTACTCAGGCTGTCGAAAGACGAGGCGCAGCGATTCTGGGAGCCTTCAAACCACTGATTACTACCCGCCGGAGGTGGTTCGCCAGTGGTAGACCAGTAAATTCTATCAAGATTGCCGCTGGATACACCGCCAGCATAATCGGTTTTCAGAGGGTCGTAGTTAGGCCTGGTCGTTACCAGCGAATCCATACTCCCCGAATCATCGAAGACAATCATGACTTTCGGACGGCCCGAGGAACTTGTACTGGCCGGAGAGTTAAAGAAAATCTCCGTATCGTCTGCCTTCACAACAGGCGACAAGGCGAGGCTGTTTGCCAACACAAGCAGCAGCGTCACCAGCATTTTATTGTGTGAATACCTTTTCATAACTCAACTCCCTGGCGTACCACCCGATTGATCTCAGGCGCTTGCCGTTTCAAGCAATTCTGTTGCAGTGCACTCATCAGGCGTTCCATTACAAAAGCACCGGTTTGATAACACCCAGGGACGTGCGCGTGCGGGCACGTCGTTCTACTTCGTGTTCGGAATCAATGCGAAAATAATCGCAACCAAACTTGTCGATACTCCAGACATCATCAGATCCGGCCCGCCCGCGCGGACAGGGCAGTTCCAGAGCGATAAGCGAGACCTCGATGGTCTCGATCGAATTCGGGTCAATCAGGTCAGCCGGATTGATCGTCTCAAAAGGGTTGACGGTAGTAATATTGGGCAGGAACGGGTCATTCGCCGTTTCTTTCAGCGCCAACGCTCCATAGAGGGCGGCCTCCGCCGACTGCAGCGAATTAACCTGATCCTGCAGATTCGACGACAACTTCAGGCTCAATGAGCTGTTCCTGGCGGCAGTCACGCTGATAATCGTGACCACGAGGAGAAACAGCAGCGAAATCGCCATCGCAATACCACGTTCATGTCGCTGTCCTACGCGCATCATCAATAGCCCCCCGACAGGAATATCTGCGGGTTGCGCAGCGAAATGCCCGCGCGCACCAGACGACGCGGAAACTGGGGTTCGTTCGGGTCCACGGTCAAATCCCCTAACTGGTAGGTTTTTTCATCGGTGTAGGTGAAATCTTCGTCCAGGCTGCGTGCCAGGAGAAACGCTTCGATGGACGTAATCGACGCCCAGTCAGCCTGGGCAGTTACATCCGTGATGTTGCCATAGCGGTCTATTTCGCCGTCGCCGTTGGTGTCCATGCCGAAGCGCAGCCGCATGTGCTCAATACCCTCGACGAGGTCCTCTGTTTGAATAGCCATGGATGACGAGGAAGTATCAAACGACAGGACTTTACGCGACAAGGTCGGAGCGCTGCGGCCCGGCTCGTTAGGGTCACCTATATAGAAAACCTGGTACTGGTAGGGCCAGGCCAGCGCACGCGCCCAGGGCTGGCCGTCAAGCACATTCGGCTGCGCTGCAACGGGTTCAGCGCCGTCGATCAGGAGGCCACGTTGAGAATTGGCGACAACGTAAGTGGTATCTGGCTGCAAGCCCGTGGGGTCGGGGAAATTGAAGCGCCCGTTCGGCACAGCACTGGGATCGTTCGGATCAACATCGTAGACCGGAAAGGGAAGCAGCGACTTCAGTACCAATACGTCCGTTCCGGGCACACCATCGGTGATACAGGTAATCGCATTTCCAGAGGCGTCTACGGTGGCCGCGAAAATCGTTGTGCGTAGGTCGTAAGCGGCAGCGGCGCCCCCACAATCGGTCCCTGAAACTGGGTCAAGCGCCACATCATCGTCGACATCATTGCCTCGTATCCCCGCCACGAAGCCGGCATGCCGCAATGACTCGGTGAGCAGCATGGACGCAAACCGGCCATTGTCTCCCATCACCATTGAGCGTTCAGCTTCCACGTAGGAGCGCTGTGAGGCGAGATAAATACTGACGGCGCCGCCGATAAGCACAGTGCCCAGCAACATAGCCACCATGAACTCCACCAGTGAAAGCCCGCGGTTGCTGTTGGGTCTGCTGTAGGCGTTTACACTACGCATCTGCGTGCTACTCCGTCGGATCTACGATAAAGGTGGTTGCCACAACTGCGCGGCGAAGCGCCAACTCGCCGGACGGGCCACAGAAATCGCCAGCGCTGGTCAGGCCGCTCCCGGTATCCAGCAGGCCTGTCCACTGCACGTGGACCCGCAATTGCCCTGTGCGTGCGTAGGAGCCGTGGGGGAAGAACTCGATGCAGCCGCCCGCCTCCTGCAGCCCGGCGGTGGGTGTCGCACCGATGGAGACATCGTTGCCTTCGAGCGCGCGGCGCCAGATCCACAAGTCCCACGCGGCTAGCTGCGCGGGGGTTGTACAGGCGCTGGTATTGCAGTTCGGGCTTGGTTCACTGCCACTGACGGAGTGCGTCATGCCGGTCTCATAGGCCAGCACGGCACGCGGATTGCTGCGGATTTTTTCCACGAGTTCTTCCGCGAGATGAACGGCGCGGGCCCGCTGCGCGGCCTCGAACTCAGAAGACTTGGAAGTCACCAGCAGGGTCACAATCCCAAGAATACCAATCGCCAAAATGACGAAGGTCACCAGGACTTCAACCATGGTGAAGCCAGACTGCTGAGTCTTTCTGGCAATCCGTCCTGGCCTAACAGCTGACATTGGCCCCTCCCAATCCATTCACAATGCCGTCCTCGGTGGAATCTGTATCGGTAGCCCCGCGCACACTGCCCGAGGGACTGAGGATCAGCGCACCGGCATAGCTTGCACCGCGATCATCGCAAAACGTGAAAGTGCCGGATGATCCAATGCTGTCGCCCCGGGAGCCGAAACGTACACTGCTGGCTACCGTGCCTGTTGAATCTCGCAATTCAATACTGAAACTCTCCGGAACCAGAAGTTGTAGCGAAAGAAAAACATCCTCCCCCGCGTTGACGACGTCATCGTTGTTCTCATCCGCGTAGGCAATGTAACCGTCACTGAATTCGGAAGTGCTCGAGCAACTCGTACCATTGGTGCTCTCGCAAACGCGTACGGGGAGGCGCCGCGCCATAGCCTCTGAACGGGCATTGGCCAGCGTGGCCCGTAAAGCGGAAAGTTCCGCGGACAGGCGATTGTTCTTAACCGTATTTTGAAAGGTGGGTACGCCAACGGTAAGCAGTACAGCCATCACCGCGAGCACCATCATCAGCTCGACCAGTGTCAGGCCGCGCTGTGCGATTACTCCTGTCCCCGTTGTGACATGCAGTTTGTTCATTGTGCCCCTGGGATGCGTTATCTCATGAATCTACCGATTCCCACAGCCTACTGATAACAAACAGGTCACGTCGCCTCCAGACAAATAAGGACAAACGGCAGTAATTCGCGATTAGCGGTACATTCGGGTGCCGAGGGGTGCAGGAACGCTCGAAAATCTCTCGTTATTTCAAGCAGATACAAAAATTGCTGTCGGGTGGAAGTCGCCTCGCGGGCGTTAATTCCAAAGGCCTGGAATGACCACGGCAACAGAACTCACAGAATGGGAAAATGATCGGAGTTGGATTTGCGGCCGGCACGATCGCCTTGCCATTTGGTACCTGGAGTCGCCCTGTTTACTCTTTCGGCAGGATGGTCCAATCGTCGCCTAGCATACCCGCCATTTCCAGGCCGATGTACCTTTCCAACCGCTGCTCAGCCTCCCATCGGGAGTCGAACGGGCCTTCGGTACTGCCCTCTCGAGTGAGGAAAAACCACTGGCCGCCGTTTTGCACCAGGCGCTCTGTCCGAAACCAGGTCTTCGCAGCGGGATCATTTTTGCGTTTTTCCGCCATTTACCTCTTTCCTCGATACGTGGCCCGCGCAACACAGGGTCACGGCAGCTTCATTAGCAGCCGATTGATACCACGAGGCGTTTCCCGGTGCCAAGTTGGCGGAATGGAATAGCGGAGGTTTGTCACAAAAAAACCCCTTTCCCGGCTACTTTCCTCCGGAAAAGGGGGTAGATTAGCGCTCCCTCAAGCGGCTTCGCTGGCACCCGATGAAAAGCGCGGTTCGCCATTTTCCAGGTCAGCCCGTATAACGGCACCGGGCTGAAATTCCCCCGCCAGCAAACGCTGGGCCAGCGGGTTCTCCAGTTCCTTCTGGATGGCACGCTTGAGCGGACGGGCGCCGTAGACCGGGTCGAAGCCCGCCTCCACCAGGCGATCCAGAAACGCATCGCTGATTTCCAGCTGCATTTCGTTCTCTCGCAGCCGCTCCTGCAACGCCTCCAACTGGATGCGTGCAATACCACGGATCTGGTCCTGGGCAAGTGGGTGAAAGACCACGGACTCATCGATACGGTTGATGAACTCCGGCCGGAAGTGCGTCCCGACCACCTCCATCACCGCCGCCTTCATCGCCTCATAATCATTGGCCTCAGCCATGTCCTGTATCAGGTGGGAGCCAAGATTGGAGGTCATTACCACCACGGTATTGCGGAAATCCACGGTACGGCCCTGCCCGTCAGTGAGCCGGCCATCTTCCAGAACCTGCAACAGTATATTGAAGACATCCGGGTGTGCCTTTTCCACCTCGTCGAGCAGCAGTAGTGAATAGGGGCGCCGGCGAACCGCCTCGGTCAGGTAGCCACCCTCTTCATAACCGACGTATCCCGGGGGGGCGCCGATCAGGCGCGCGACGGAGTGTTTTTCCATAAACTCCGACATATCCACCCGCACCATTGCATCCTCGCTATCGAACAGGAAGTCTGCCAGCGCTTTGCACAGTTCCGTCTTACCCACGCCGGTGGGGCCGAGAAACAGGAAAGACCCGTTCGGCCTGCGCGGATCAGAGAGGCCCGCGCGCGACCTGCGCACCGCGTTGGACACGGCCGCGATGGCCTCGTCCTGACCTACCACGCGTTCGTGCAGGGCTTCCTCCATGCGCAGCAGTTTTTCGCGATCGCCCTCCATCATTTTGGACACGGGAATACCCGTCCAGCGCGATACAACCTCAGCGATCTCTTCGTCAGTTACCTTGTTGCGCAGCAACACCGTCTCCGCAGACTCGTTGGCCTGCGCCAACTCCAGCTGCTTCTCCAGCTCAGGCATGCGGCCATACTGCAACTCAGACATGCGGGTAAGATCCCCCGCTCTGCGTGCAGACTCCAGTTCAAGCTTGACCTGCTCCAGTTCGCTCTTTATCTCGGCCGCACCCTGTACCGAGGCCTTTTCGCTCTTCCAGATTTCTTCGAGGTCGGCGTACTCGCGTTCCACCTTCTCGATTTCCTCGTCCAGCCGCTCCAGTTGTTTCAACGCAGCCGGATCTGAATCCTTCTTTACCGCCTCACGTTCAATTTTCAACTGGATTAGACGACGTTCGAGCTTGTCCATTGCCTCGGGCTTGGAATCAATTTCCATCCGAATGCGGCTCGCGGCTTCATCCACGAGATCGATGGCCTTGTCGGGCAACTGTCGGTCGGTGATGTACCGCTGCGACAGTCGCGCCGCAGCAATAATCGCGCTGTCAGTAATATCGACGCCGTGGTGCACCTCGTAGCGCTCCTTCAATCCGCGCAGAATGGCGATGGTGTCTTCCTCGTTCGGCTCGTCCACCAGCACCTTCTGGAAACGGCGCTCCAGCGCCGCATCCTTCTCGACGTACTGGCGGTATTCGTCCAACGTCGTAGCGCCCACACAGTGTAATTCCCCTCGGGCCAGCGCGGGCTTGAGCATATTGCCCGCATCCATTGAGCCCTCGGCCTTGCCGGCGCCTACCATGGTGTGCAGTTCATCAATAAAAAGGATGATGCGCCCTTCCTGCTTGGAAAGTTCATTCAGCACCGCTTTGAGACGTTCCTCAAAATCGCCGCGGAACTTGGCACCGGCAAGCAGCGAACCCAGGTCAAGCGAGAGTACACGCTTGTCTCGCATACTCTCGGGCACCTCGCCATTGACCACACGTTGCGCCAGGCCCTCAATGATCGCCGTTTTACCCACGCCGGGCTCACCGATCAGCACGGGATTGTTCTTGGAGCGGCGCTGCAGCACCTGGATAGTGCGGCGAATCTCGTCGTCCCGGCCGATCACGGGGTCGAGCTTGCCCTGCTCTGCGCGCTCGGTGAGGTCTATCGTGTACTTGTCCAGCGCCTGGCGGGATTCCTCCGCCTCGGGGTTGTCTACCGTTTCGCCACCGCGCAATGACGCTATCGCTGCCTGCAGCCCGGCATCGGTTACGCCAGCATTCTTCAGCAACTCCGCAGCCGATGAATTGCTCTGCGCAATGGCAAGCAACACCAGTTCACTGGAAATAAAGCTGTCTCCGCCCTGCTGGGCGAGCTTGTCGGTCAGGTTCAAGACACGGGCAAGATCCTGCGACATATGGATATCTCCCCCGGTCCCGCTGACAACGGGCAGGGCATCAAGCGCCGAATTGACCGCTTCCACCAGTGCCGCAATGTCGCCCCCGGCGCGCTGCAGCAGTGGGCGCGCAGAGCCGCCGGATTGGTCCAGCAGCGCGCTCAGCAGATGCACTGGCTCGATAAAATTGTGATCCCGGCCCAAAGCCAGAGACTGGGCGTCCGCCAGTGCGGCCTGCAGCTGGTTGGTCAGTTTGTCCATTCGCATGGGCTATCTCCTGTAAGCGTGCCTCCCTCTGGCCGAGTGCTGTGCAGCGAAGAAGAGGCAGATAAGACTATGCCTCTAAGATGAGGGCAGTTACCCACTTTTCAAGTGGGCTGTCGCGCTGCGTAGCGCTCAGTCGCGCGCCTTATCCGGAGGGTATGCCGCCATCACCCACGCCGGTGACGCTAGCGCAATACAATAACCGAGGCCATCCTTCCGGTGCAGCCGTCGCGTCGGTAGGAGTAGAAGCGTTCGGCTTCCGTGAAAGTACAATTCTGGCCGCCGAACACCTGATCGACCCCCAGCCTGCGCAGGCGCAGTCGTGCAATTGCATACAGGTTGGCCAGGAAATACCCGGGCCGCGAAGGATCCCGGGCAAAGCACGCCTGCACCTCCCGCGCGAGGCCTCCCTCAAGCCCTTCGCTGAAGGCCGCGCGTACATCCTCACCCACCTGAAAGGCACCCGGACCAATGGCCGGCCCCAGCCAGGCCATGACATCCTCGCACGCGCTATCCATCGCCTCGACCGTACGCTCCAGCACGCCCGCGGCGAGTCCACGCCACCCGGCATGCGCCGCCGCCACCACATCGCCCTGGCGCGAGCAGAACAGCACGGGAAGGCAATCGGCCGCGAGAACGCAACAAGCCTCGCTCGAGTTTTTACTGACAACCGCGTCAGCCGCGGGCAGCCCCTCATCGCCCGCTGACACCACCTTTGCACCGTGTACCTGGTTCAGCCAGTGCAGGCGCGTGCCCGCGGGAAGCTGCGCCGACAGCAGGCGCCGGTTTGCCTCGACAGCAGCCCTGTCATCGTCGACGTGGTGCGCCAGATTAAGGCTGTCGTAGGGCGCGGCACTGGTGCCCCCCTGGCGAGTCGTGCTGATGGCGCACACGGAGGCGGGGGCGGGCCAGTCAGGCGTTATCCATTCGGGTTCAGTAAGGCGGGGCATCGGCGTTTGACGGCGGATCTTCCTGCGCCAGGGTTGCCAGCAGCGCGACCATGTCGTCAGGCAGGGGTGATTCGAAACTCACCTCCTCCCCGGACTGCGGGTGAAGCAGTGCCAGACGCCGAGCATGCAGGGCCTGGCGGGGGAAAGCGCGCAGGCACGCCACCAGTGCTTCAGAGGCGTTCTTGGGAATACGTGGCCGCCCGCCGTAGAGCACGTCACCGATCAGCGGGTGATGCCGGTGCGACATATGGACACGAATCTGATGGGTGCGGCCTGTCTCCAGGCGCACATCAATCTGGGTGTGATGTCCGAAACGCCGGCCGATTCGGTAATGGGTGACTGCGGGCTTCCCGGAGTGCTCAACGACCGCCTGTTTCTTGCGCTGGCGTGGATGGCGGCCTACGGGGGCATCGATCGTGCCACCGCCGGTTAACGCGCCAATGCAGACAGCGCAATACTCCCGACTGACCGTGCGCGCAGACAGTTGCGCCACCAGGTCGGTATGCGCCGCCAGCGTTCGCGCGACCACCATAACGCCCGTGGTGTCCTTATCCAGCCGGTGCACGATGCCCGCTCGCGGCAGCTGCGCGAGTTCAGGCGCACGCGCCAAGAGTGCGTTAACCAGTGTTCCGTCGCTATGACCGGCAGCGGGATGCACGACCAGACCGGCGGGCTTGTTGACGACGATGATATCTGCATCCTCGTACAGCACATCCAGGGCAATTGCCTGAGCGCCCCAGCCCACGGATTTTTCCAGGGTTGCGCATACCTCTACCCTGGCACCGGCTACGACCTTGTCTCGAGGCCGCTGTGGCGCGCCCTCCACGCTTAACTCGCCCTTCTTGATCCAGCTTTGCAGGCGTGAGCGGGAGTATTGTGGAAAGAGCTGCGCCGCGACCTGATCAAGTCGGGCCCCGTGTAGCTCATCGGGAACGATGGCTGTCAGCTCTACCCTGTCGTTCATGCCTGCTCTCTTAACCACCCCCTGGCTGTTTATGCACCTGCCCGGCTGTGGTTAAATAGCGCGGCTTCAGGGCATGCTCTCAATGGTACCATGCCGACCAACCCCGAATTGGTGGAACAGCTTGAAATACGCATTAATTCTATTGCTCAACATTGTGCTGGTGGCTTGCTCCAGCAATGATGAATTGCCGGATATCGCCGCCGATTCAGGCGAACAACAAATCTACCAGGAAGCTCAGCGCTACCTGCGCAGCGGTAATTTCGACCTGGCGGTGAAAAGCCTGCAGTTGCTGGAATCGCGCTACCCGTTCGGGCGCTATGCCGAGCAGGCGCAACTGGAACTGATTTACGCGCACTACAACGCCTACGAGCACGAAGCGGCCGTCGAAGCCGCGGACCGGTTTATTCGGCTGCATCCGCAGCACCCCAGCGTGGACTACGCCTACTACATGAAAGGCCTGGCGGCTTACACCGGGGGCGACGATATTTTCAACCGCTTCCTGCCCACCGACCCCACCCAGCGTGATACCTCGCACGCCCGGGAAGCGTTTGCCGAATTCGCGCAGCTGCTGTCACGCTACCCGAACAGCCCCTACGCTCCCGACGCCAAGGCGCGCATGGTTTCACTGCGCAACATACTGGCGCGCCATGAGATCAATGTCGCCAACTACTATCTGCGCCGGGGCGCCTACCTCGCAGCAACCAACCGCGGCCGCTATGTCGTGGAGAACTTTCAACGCACCCCCGCGGTGGCAGATGGCCTGGCAGTCATGGCGCAGGGCTACATTCTGCTGGGTATGAATGATCTGGCGAAGGATGCGATCGACATCCTGGCGATGAACTACCCGGAACACCCGTCTATCGACAAGAACGGCGAATTCGACAGTGTGTACACGCTGAACGGTCTGCAGCGCTCATGGATTAACAAGCTGTCCTTTGGCCTGTTCGATCCGCCGCAGCCACCCCAGTTTGATAACAGGCCAGAAGGCTAAGGCCCGGCACTGCAGCGTCAGGACAGGACGATCCGCTACGCGCGGCTGCTGCCGTCCCCTCTCCCACTCTTTCCCGTCAAGGCAACCGGTTCAATACGTACGCGGGGAAGTCGAGCGGCCGCAGACCGCTCCTCAGGACACAAGCGCTGGCTTCAGGCTTCCCTAGATGTCTTCGACGTGGGTCAACACAGGCGTGAGGCCGGAAATTTCTGACCCGTTGGCATCCATGTAATAGCTGGCCGATGTGTTGAGACTGAAGTTTGCCTTGGCCTGGGTCGGCGTGCCGGTAGAAAAGTAAACCAGGCGAACCGTCAGGTCGGACAGGAAGGAAGAATTAGGATCAGCTGTGGCCAGGGTCTTGAAGCCCGCGGGGTTGGACAGCGTTACATAAATGCTGCCAGTCCCATTGCCATTGCTGGCAACGTTGTATTGCAACTGCACATAGGGATTATGGTCTACGGGCACTACCAGCGGCTCTACGCCATTCTCAAAAAAGGTGTCGTCGTTGTAATCAATCACCAGGTAGGCGCCTCCCACCTCGGTGATGCCGGTCAGGTCATCCGGCGCGATAACAAAATTCTCCGTGGTGTTTTCGTAACCCACAAACTGGCGTGTGAAATCCGTATCCTGCGCCGACGTTCCCGCGATGATCTCAATGGGGATGTCCGTGAGGTCGCCCTCCAGAGAATCAGCAGTGTTGGTCAGCTTGGTCGAACTCACGGCAATTGAGGCCGGGCCGACTGCCAGGGGCAGGGGCATATCGTACTGCCCGGGCAGGGTCAGCGGCGCTACCACCACCCAACTGCCATCGTAAGGCACCATGCCGTTCAGACCCACACCCGGGCCGCTGCCTTCAAGGGTAAAGGAGTTCATGTAGGCGCCGTAGTCGAGATAGGATTTGAAGATAAAACGCGGCTCCAGCGTGTACGCCGTACTGCCCGCATCTGTCAGAGTAATGGTCAGGTCGCCGGGCTTGAGGTCGGTAGTGCCTCCGGCGTTGCGCACAATGCCGCCCAGACCGATGAGAATGTGGTCACCAGCACGCGCGTACCCGGGCGTTGTCTTGGTTTGCACACACCCGGCCAGCGAGGCTACCACCAGACCGAGCACGCACAGCGCCCTCGTCAAATCAGCTATCAGTTTCACGACCAAATACCTCCAATGTGCACCAGCCAGCCCAGTTCATCGCGCCGCAACCCGGCAACTGGCTACTGCTGCAACGCTGCACGCTGAATCAGCAAACAATCGCCGGCAGTAATCACACCATCGGGAGAGCCTGCGGGGTGAAGATCACCGTGCGCAATTTCAAGAAACGTGGGCGAGATCAAGCCCAGCACTATCTGCTGGCATACCAGCGCATCACCGCCTTCTACCAACCCGTCGAGCGCCCCTCTGGGTGCAAGGTCGCCATCGGGTACAAACTGCACGTTGTAGATCGAAAAATCCGTCCAGCCATGATTCCCCGAGCCATCCTGAAAATCATCGGTCTGGAAATAGCCGCTACTGAAAATATCATTGCCAGGGGCGTCGTGGGCGTACAGGGCATACTGCACACCGATCGGGCTACCTGCATCAAACGTCGCCACCTGGTAGTTGATCACGGGTGGAAACGGCTGCGCGATTTCCCAGAAGCCGTAGAAGGGAAAGCCATCCAAATCGAGATCAAAAGCGGTCTGCACCAGGATATTCAGGGTGCCAGATGAGGACACTCCAACGCCGACGCCATCGACCGCCCAGTCGAGTGTGCCATGGTGGGTGACTGTGGCATCCATGCCGGTGGCAGCTTCAAGATAGGTTTCGACGGCCGCGGTGGAATCGGCGGAGATAAGGGCTTCGAATCGATTGCTGGTCAGGTGAGCGTATGCGCCGGCACCCGCCAACGTCAGCCCAAGGGCCACGCCGACGCGCACCAGGCCGGACGCGGATGATAATAATCTGTGTTCGCTTTGAGGCACGTTCAACGCCTCCGAGTGTGCCTTGAAACAGGTCAGATTATGACCATTTCGCCAGGCCCTAACAAGGTACTGGTTCCGATTTCAGCACGTACCCCGGTACTAAACCCGGACGCTTTTACCCCTGATCAGCAGACCCAGCAGCACAGTACCCATCAGCCACAGCGGCGCGGGCACGGGCACCTCGGGTGCACGTTCAATCTGGCCGCGAATTTCACCGCTGGGCCACTCGGCGGTGTGCACATTGACATAGATCTCACCGGCCATGAGGTTACTGATGATAGAGGTCAGCGGCACGCTGCTGGGGCCCGGAGGAATCCCCAGACCGGGTGGTGTCAGGTCCGAATCATCCCAGACACCCGAGACGGTATTGGCGTCCCAGTCCACGACGAGGTCGTCATCGTCTTCCACAATCTGGCCCAGCGTAATGCCAAACACGTTCAGCGCGTGGGGGCCGATCTCGCTGGCGGTACCAACGTGAAAATGGATAGCGTTTACATCGCCGACACCCGTTCTATCCGCCGGGTTTTCTTTCAGGTCCAGGCCGTTGAACGTAATAAAGTAACTGAGTTCGGTTTGCGCCTCATTCAGTGTAAAAGTACCTGTCGCTGTGGCAGAAGAACCCCTGGGGATGGGGAAGATAAAATCGCCCACATCGGCCACAAACTGCATCGGCGCTGCCTGTACCGGAGCCGCTGCTGCGGCGGCGACCACTGCCAAACCCGCTAGTGCTTTTTTCATGATTCACCTTCCTGTCGTTCAAACACCGTGGTGCTTTCAACCAAGTTTTGCCGAGCGCTGCAGTCCACAAGCGCCAGGCCGACCGGGCAACAGCCCTGAGAGACTATTGTTCTGGATATACCGTTTGCAATCATTATGCCACGGAGATTATTTCTCTATTTTTCAATGGGATAGGAGATTGTTCTGTGCGGAACTAGCCAAATTGTAAAGTTTATTGACACGTGAGGTGTAGTACAAAGACTAGCTTTTACAGCTGAAATTCACGCTGCCACACTCGCTTGCACCAGACCAATCCACCCCATCGCCGCTCAGGCACCCCTCTTCCGTCATTTTGGCCGGAGCCCGGCGCCCGGTCGGTAACACGCGATGTGCCAGCGCGACTGAACGTCGACCCGCGCACTTTTCTGGCAGAACTGTGAGCAATGACCACCCGTTGAAATGGCGTGAGGGTAGAAATAAACCTAATATATGTATGGTTGATTTGTTTCTGTCAGCCCGGCATCGGGCAGACAGATCCCCCTAGCCCTTCACAGTAAAAGGCCATAACAGTGACTCCGCTGCGTACCGTTTTCGGCTGCGACCTTCGAACACTGGCACTCGTGCGCATCTGCCTGGGCAGTGTCATCATCGTGGACCTGATCAACCGGGCCCTCAACCTCACGGGCCACTACACAGACGCGGGCGTGCTCCCGCGCCACGCCCTGCTCGAAACGCTGAATCTTGGCAACGCGTCCCTCCACCTGGTGAGCGGCTCACCGTGGATTCAGGCCATTCTTTTCCTGCTGTCGGGCTTCTTCGCGTTCTGCCTGATCGTGGGATACCGCGCCAATCTCGCTGCGTTGCTCAGCTGGATCTTGCTGATTTCACTCGACTCCCGAAACACCTTTGTGTCGCAGGGGGGTGATCTG
>JAUHYL010000085.1 GCA_030426545.1 Gammaproteobacteria bacterium | reverse complement strand
AGGCAGCGGCCGACGCGCTGGCTGATCAGTTGAACCAACTCCTCCAACTCGCCTTTGTCCGGTGCTTTGACGCGCTGAAAGCGGGGCGGTCTGTTGTCGCGATGCACATAGACGCCATCCAGGAACAAAATATGAAAGTGAATGTTGAGGTTAAGGGCGCTGCCGAAGCGCTGGATCAACGTCACTGCCCCGGTAGCGCCATCCTTGAGCGAGAATCCGGTCTTGTGGATCAGGTGGGTGGAGATCGCCCGGTAAACGATGCGCAGCACCTTGCCCATGGCCTGGGGGTAGGCCGCAAACAGGAAGCGCAGTGGGAAGGGGAAGCTGATGACCCACTGGCGAAGCGGGACATCGGGAAACACCTCATCGGCCAGTAGGGCGGCGGTCTCGGCCATGCGGCGGGCGCCACAACTGGGGCAGAACCCGCGCTTCTTGCAGGAAAACGCTACGCGTGGTGTGCGCGATGACGAAGATGTCCCAGTTGAACGTGGTGCCCGTGTGCTGCTTGCTGTCGCGCCAGCGAATGATGTGGCCGTCGCCCTGTGTTGCCACCGGGTTCGCGGCGTTGCCCGCCAACGCAACCCCGCCGCTGTTGGTGAGCGTGCAGTACACGTCGCCGTTGGGCGCCACGCTGGTCCACTCGGGCCGGTTCATGGGCGTCGCCCCCACGAGGTCGGCTGCGATGCGCGCATAGGTCAGCACTTCCGCCTGCGAGTTGAACTGGGCCGCCAGCACCGGGTTGTCGATGGTCAGCTCCAGCCAGTCGCCGCTGCCGTCGTCGTTGAAACGCGCCGCGTACAGCTTGCCGTGGTCCAGCGGGCTCATGCCCTGGGCGCGCATGGACTTCCAGTTGCGGTCCGACACGAACTTGTAGATGTAGTCCCCGGCCTGGTCGTCGCCCATGTAGCCCACAACGCGGCCGCCGCGGCCCACGGTGAGGGCGATGCCCTCGTGCTTGATGCGGCCGAGCGCCGTGCGCTTGACCGGATTGGCGCCCGGATTCTTCGGGTCGATCTCGACGACCCAGCCGAAGCGCTTGTTCTCGTTGGCGTAAGTCAGGCTCGACAGGTCGAAGCGCTCGTCGAAGTCACACCAGCCGTAACGCGCGCGGTCATCGGATACGCTGTAGCGCGCGTCCGCGGGCGTCTGGACCCATGCGCCGCCAAAGGGACCGTCGCCGAAGTAGCCGTCGAAGTTCTCCTCGCAGGTCAGGTAGGTGCCCCATGGCGTGTGGCCGTTGGCGCAGTTGTTGAGCGTGCCTTTGGGCACCACGCCGTCGTCGTAGATCGGTGAGCCCGGGGCGAAGGGCACGGGGCCGCTGAAATCCATCTCCGTGTTCGCGGTGATACGACGGTTGTAGGGGCTGTCGAGGACGACGTCCCACTTGCCGTCGCTGTCCTGCGCGATCTCGACCACGGCGACACCGTGTACGTGCTGTGAGCGCCGCACTTCCTCCAGCGAGTCCGGCAGGCGCTCCTCGCCGAAAACGTGGAAGTTGGTGCCGTATTCGTGGTTGATGCAGAGAATGCCGCGTGTGCCGGCGGTATTGAGCGGGAAGAAGTGCATGCCGTCGTGGCCGAGCCCGATCATGTGCTCCTGCTCGGCGGCAGTCGGGCGCGTGTTCGGGTCACCCGTGTAAGGCGTGATGCCGGACTTCAGCGGCGTACCCCAGGGGATCAGCACGTCGTAGGTATAGTCGTCGGAGATCACCGGCAGCCTGCCGCTGTTCACATCGGTTGCGAACTGTTCCAGCGAAACTTCCTTGAAGTTTACAAGGTCGTTCTGTTTGTCCTGGCCCACGGAACCGTTGGGGCCTTTCTTGCCGCCCTTGGCGGCGAGGGCGGCGCTGCTGCCGAAGAACGTGGTCGCGGCCACGGCCAGGCTGCCCTTGAGAATCATGCGGCGTGACATGCCGGCCGATTCGAGGACCTCGTTGAAGTGGCGGTTCTTGCTGGGATTGCTGCTGATGTCTTCTTTTTCCATGAGGGTGAATCCTTTTGGCTGATCCTTGGATTGACTGGGTAGCGGATGATCCCCGTGCGTAGGCATCGAAGGGGCAGTTCATGCTAGGAATCGATCGTGACGGACCCGTGACTGGCCCGTTAAGGTTCTGTGTAGGTTTTTTGTCAGGGCAGCTTGCGCCGGCACCCGCCTGGCAACCCGGAACGCGTCGGCCGGATGTGCGGCGTGATCCGCACGCGCCGGGACACCGTAAAGTCTTACAAGCGCGCCGCGAAGTGCGCAGCGACGACCAAATCCATGAGTTCAACGGAGGAAGTAATGAACACGACCACGGGCAAGCACGTCACGAATTTCACGGTGCCGGGCATGCAACAGTCACCCGCGGAAGAGACCATCGCGATCCTGGATAAACGCCTCGTCGCGCTGATCGATCTGCAACTCACCCTGAAGCACGTTCACTGGAACGTGGTGGGCCCCAATTTTATCGCCGTACACGAGATGCTCGACCCGCAGGTCGACGCGGTCCGCGAAATGTCCGATGAGGTCGCGGAGCGTATTGCGGCCCTGGGCGGTGTGCCGGTTGGTACGGCCGGGTCAATAGCGCAGCGGCGGGACTGGAAGGACTACTCGCTCGGCAAGGCCAGCGTTGAGGAGCACCTGGGTGCTCTCGACGTCGTGTACTCCGGCATCAACGCGGACCATCGCTCCGCCATCGGGCGACTGGCTGAGCTGGACCCCGTGTCCGAGGACATGCTGATCGGGGAACTCGCCCGGTTGGAGCAGTTCCAGTGGTTCGTGCGCGCCCACCTGGAGTCCGCGTCGGGTGAACTGCCGACTGCCGGACTGCGCAGCGAGAAGCAAGCCGCGCGCGCCGCCAGCGCTTGACACATCGACGCAGTGGGGGCCATGGGCCCCCGCTTTCTTTCGCCAGCCCGGGATCATTGGAGAACGCATGAAAGAGCGCCAGTTTTTTTTCGCACCCGACTTCACCTCAGCCAGCAGCATCGTCGATGACCTCAAGGAGTTCGGTATTACCGAGGAAGACATCCACGTGATCGCCAACGACGAGGCCGTGCTGGAACCGCTGCCCGAGCCCGACATCACCCACCGCAGTGATATCGTCGACGCGGCCAAGCGCGGCGCGGCCACCGGTGGCGCGATGGGCCTGCTGGGGAGCATCGTCGCCGTGACGGTACCCGGCTTCGGTTTGACCCTGGGCGGCGGGGCCATCCTGGCCGGTACCGCGCTGGGTACGGCGCTGGGCACGTGGTTCAGTACCCTCGTGGGCGTGAGCGTGCCCAACCAGGACGTGGAGGACTACCGCCATCGTATCGAGCGCGGGGAGTTCATGATCATCGTGGATTGTGAACCTGAACAGCAACCGCAGCTCGCCGCCATGCTGGAGAGTCGCCACGCCGACACGCTGCTCATACGGGGCAACCTGGACGCCGCGTGAAAGACACCGGCCGTCCGGCGCAGGTGGCGCGCTTGCCGCGCGTGTGGTGTCAGTCCGACCTGAGCCCGAGACCGTCCAGCCGCCAGCGCAGCGTATCGATGCGGTCCTGCCCGAAGAACGGCTCGCCGTTCACGACCATCGTCGGCACGCCCCAGTGCCCGGCGGCCTCCAGGGCATCGTGATTGCTGTCGATCTCGTTGCGGTGGTCACCCTTCGCCGTGGCCGCTTCCATGTCCGCCAGGTCCAGACCCGCGGACGCCGTCGCGGCGGCCAGGTGGCCACCCGCGTCCCAGCCCTCGGTGCCGCCGAAAATCAGGCGGGAGACCTGGGCTGCGAAGTCGATGCCCTTGCCGCGACGCTGCGCTTCCACGCCCAACGTTGACAGGCGGTAGATGTGGGGCTGCTCCTTCGCGACCGTGAAGTCCTCGAGGTTCTGCACGATCGGGTCGGGATTCGGCCAGGCGAAGGGCAGTCCGAGGAATTCCGCCCGGCGGTGTGAGTCCATGAGGATGTACAGCGGGCGTTTCCTGTCTGTCGCGTCGAATACCGCCGCGGCGTTGCGAATGGCCAGCGGCAGCACCACGCGCAGGTTCACCGCCACGTCGTAGTCCTCGCGCAACCGCAGCAGGTCCGGGGTGACGAGGTAGGAGTAGGGACTGCGGAAGGACCAGAAGACATCGATCTGTGCGGGCATGCGTTGCACCTCCTGTCGGGCGCCGGCGTTCGATGTATACAAGGTAGTCGAGTTTGCCCAGCCCTACGAGCGAAGTGGCGCCTGGCGGCCCGCCCCATACCCCTTGATCCATGTCATACAGGCCGCGGCAGTGCGCATGCTTATATACAGTGTGATGCGGGACAGGGTGTGAAGTGCACACCGGCCGGTCGGACACTGCAGTAGCAGGCAGGTGCCGGCTCGGCGCGTTGCCCGCGGGGGGCTGTCCATGAAGCATATCCTGTTAGGCACGGTGTTGGTGGCCACGGCCGGCAGCGCTTGCGCCGCGCCGGTGGTCTATACCAGCAGGTCGGCGTTTATCGCGGAGCTGGCCAACCAGGGCATAGCGTCCGTGTCCGAAAGTTTCGAGAACGATGTCGTGTGGGCCGCCTCGCGCAACTCGATCGTCGCGCCGGGCAGCACACCGTCGGTGACCAGCAAGGGAATCCTGTGGACATCGAACCACGGCCAGAACAACATCGCCACCGGTGACGTGGGAGGCAGCGCGCCCGCGGGCACCTACGCGATCTATTCGCTGCCGCACGGCATGACAACCGATTCCGGCCTGTACTGCGATTCGGCGGAAGACCCGGACATTCCGCTCGAGTGTTTCCAGAACGACGGGCTGCGAGTCGTTGCGCAGGGCGGCGAGACGCTCTACGCATTCGGCGGGCGCATCGATACCGCCAACAGCGGCAAGGTCACCTTCCTGCTCGACGGCGTGGACATCAACGGCAACGACACCGACAACGTCGACAACTGGCAGCGCGAGGGAGATGTCGCGGACAACTGGGCGTTCGTCGGGGTCATCGATACCGACGGCTTTTTGTCGGCGGAACTGCGGGAGCTGCGGGGCAAGGACTACCAGCAGGTCCTGCTGTTCGCGGACAGCTTCGTTATCGGTATCGGCCACATCGACACGGATGGCGACGGCGTCCCGGACGACGCGGATTTCTACCCCGACATCAGCCTCGACGGCCGCCTCGACACCGATGGCGACGGCATTCCCAACGACTGCGACGCGGCCTGCCTGCTGGCGGGTATGAGCGCCGACAGCGATGACGACGGGGACGGCTTCATCGACGAAATCGATAACTGCCCGCTGCTCGCCAACCCGGACCAGTCGGATATCGATGGCGACGGCGTGGGTGACGTGTGTGACCTGCCGCAGGGTTGCGCCTGACCGGGAGTTGGTAGCTCTTCACCTGACGTGCGGCCAGTGATCGGTGAGAACTCGATCGGCGCGCCGTTGTGACGCTCAGGCGCCACTTCAGGTTCGATGGGTAAGGCGAGAATCCTGGAACGTGATATTACCGGCATCGAGACTGCCGCCGCATTCATGACAGCCAACTTCGATATTCAGCACCTGCTTGCATAGCCGATGCCTGCGCAGGTAGACCGGGCCTGCACTTGGGGGAAGGTGTTTGTCGGCCCAGATGCCCAGCATAAGGGGGATTTTCGCAAAGTCCATGGTCTTCTGCGTGGCGATATATTCCCAGCGCGCGGGACTGTCCTGGTAGCGGCTTCGTGCCAGTAGTCCGTAGTGAACCAGGTGCTTCAAGCGCTCCGCGAGTATTGATGACCCGATGTTTAACTCCGCCATGAGTTCGTCAAAACGTCGTACCCGGAAGAGTGCGGCGGATACAATCTGGTAACTCCAGCGATCGCCAAAGATATCGGCGAAACGACCGAAATTACTGCCGACCGGCCCATCGCCGGTGCTGACTGTTGAGCGCCGTGTGCTGGCGGGTACCACTGATTCCATTGATACGTAGCCCGGTCCTTCCTCGAAGTCCACATCCATCCACTGAATCGACTCACCACAGGCCATACACGTTGTCTGTGGGAAGGTACTTTGGCCACAATCGGCGTGTACGATGTGGACGCGGTGTCCCTCGTATCGATATAACCACTCGTTCTCCCATTCCCAAACAGCCAGCGCCCAGGTAAGGAGATCCTTCCCCGTTGGTGTCAGCAGATACTGCATGTGCCGGGAGCCGGCAAGCGGTGTTTTGACCAGGATGCCATTCGCCTGGAGCTTTTTCAGGCGCGAACTTAGCACACTGGTTGACATATTGTAGTGAGACTTCCAGTCCTCGAAACGGGAATAGCCATAGAACGCGCCCAGTATGATCAGAAAACTCCAGCGATCCCCGGCAACGTCGAGGGCGCGTTGAGCCGAGCTATTGCGAATGTAAGCCCGGTATTCCGTGGTGTCGTAGTAGGTAGCCAACGGTGGAGTTGCCTTTAATCGGGTTCCGTTGGGTAGTTTACCGCAAATCTCAGGCGAGACCCCGGGAGATGTTATGTGCTGGCTGTCGCTGCCTTGGGACTGCCCGTCACGGGCACATCGTGTTAGCTCAAATAAATGCGGCGGCTATGGACCTTATAGTGGGGTGGGCAGTTGATTCGCTGGATGGCCAGGATTGCTACTCATACGGTTCCACGATAAAGAATCTCGTCATGCTCCGGTCAAATATATTCTCCTCGTCGGTCGCGATTCTCTGTGCGGCCTCTGGAGTCGTGAAGTCCGCCATTGCGGCTTGATAGGCTATTTTGTCCTCAAACAGGAATTCAGTAACGATATCGAAGTCGAGGGAGCTGACACCCTCGGAAATGATGCTGCTTGCCGGATCCACATAGTTTCTAGTGTACCCTGCAATGTGGTCAGTGAGCGAACGAATGAGCGGCGCGTGGTTGTTCTCATAGTACTCGATGAGTTGGGACTTGGAGATATCATCGCGTTTCTTGAGAAGGGCTATTACTTTTATCATGGCTAATATTCCTGTGTGGCGTCCCGGGTGTTGGGCGAACCTTGTGAACTGGGAGTTCGGCTGAAACTAATCGCGAATCGCCAGCGCTGCTCTTGGACATGCTTGAACCGCGAGTGAAACATCCTCTTCCAGTGACACGGGAATCTCCACTATCTTGATCTTCACCTGATTGTTGGTGTCTACCGCGAAGACCTCGGGGCAGATAAACATGCATTCCAGGTTGCCCTCGCACATTGTGTTGTCTGCAATTACTTTCATTAACAAATTCCTTCCGTCGAATTACTCGTCGTCTTACCTGTCAGTCCCGCTGTCGCTGAGAGTCGCGCCGCCACTTGCCGCGCCGTATACGGGCTTGGCTTTAAGGTTAACACATATACTTCTATATAAGAAGTCATACCTATTTTATGTGGATAAAATATTGAATTTAACAATCTATTATGGTTCTATAACGAAAGTGACAAATTACTCGATAAACGTTGCAATTATCTTTCAGGAGCCATCAGGTGAACCATCAGTACCGTTCCAGCACAGCTCATTACGTAGAATCAGTTCCCGCGCCTGCGGCAGAAACGCTGCACGACCCAGAAGAAGTGCTGTCGATTCTTTTTGATCCGATTAGAAGAGGTCCTCTTTACCCTTACTACAATCGGCTACGCGAACTCGATCCGGTATACAACACGCGCCATGAAGCGCTGCATGGTGGGCGTCCATGCTGGGTACTGACCTCTTATAGAGCCGGCTACGAAGCGTTCACCCACCCGAGCATGACCAGTGATGGCCGTACGGTGATGGCTTACGACTCTGGGGAGGGTGGGAAGCGATTCCTCAATATCATGAAGCGTGTATTGCTATTTCTGGAGCCCACGGATCATGCGCGGGTACGCAAGATGGTTTCCAAAACGTTCATGCGCAGGAACGTTGAGGAGTTCAGGCCATTTGTTGCCGAGACCATTGATTACCTGCTTGACAATATGGAGAGAGAGGGTTGTGCCGATATCGTGAGTGACTATGCCAATCCACTGCCGATTACGATGATCTTCCGGATATTCGGCATGCCGCTCGAAGATCTGCCACTGATCGAACGCTGGATGAAAGACTTCGCCAGGCGTGGGGAGCTGGGCAAGATTTCACCGGAAGTAGAGCATGGCGGAGAAGAGGCCGCCAAGGGATTTTCTGACTATTTCCGAAAACAGATCGCCGACAGGCGAGCTCGGCCCCGCGACGATGTGATATCGACCTTTGTTCAAGCCAGGGATGACGATGGGAATCATCTTACAGATGATGAGCTCATTGCGATGTGCGTGCTGATTTTCATGGCCGGCCATGAATCCACGTCAAACATGATCGCTTTCAACACGTTTTCACTCCTGCGTAACCCGGACCAGCTGCGATTGTTGCAGGGTAACCCTGGGATAATCGAAGACGGCATCGATGAATTGATTCGCTACGATGCATCAGTTCACGTTGCTCAAAGAGTTGGCCTTAAGGATGTGGTCGTTGCGGGAAGGGAGATACCGGCGGGCGAGCCGTGTCTGATCATGCAAGGCGCGGCGAACCACGACCCGGAGCAATATGACAGACCAGACAGACTGGACCTGACGCGTGGCAAGGTCCAGCACCTGGTATTCGGCCTGGGTAGCCATAGTTGCTTGGGAAACCAGCTGGCAAAGCTAGAGCTTCGCCTCGCGATACCTGCGCTGGTGCAGCGTTTCCCGGGCATTTACCTCACGGTTCCACAGTCGGATGTGCGTTCGTGCAATACCGGCCTGCTGCTACGACATCTCAAGGATCTGCCCGTCAGTTGGTAGGTCGCGGAATGGTCTTAAGCCAAACCGAACAACAGGTGAATGAGCGATCAGGGATAGGTATGCGCCGGATTATTGCAAATCTAGATATGCGTACGCCGTTATCTAAGGTGGCGGAGGTTGCGCGCGCTGCGGAGCGAATGGGCTTTGACCGCCTGAGTATCCCCGATGCTTGCCACGATGGACTTACGGCGGCTGCCATTGCCGCGAACGCGACCAGCACGATCGAGATAGCAAACAGCGCCCTGGTTTGCTTCCCTAGAAGCCCTATGACCACAGCGGTTGCGGCCTGGGATCTTCAGGAACTGTCGCAGGGACGATACCGGCTGGGGCTGGGCCCGCTGATCGCGCAGAATATTGTCCAGAAATATAGCACAACCTGGAGCCCACCAGCTCCGCGCATGCGAGAGTATGTAGCGTCAATCCGGGCAATATTTCGTTCATGGCAGCACGGCGAAGAACTCCAATTTATCGGCGAATACTACCGATTCACTCGCCAGCAGACCTTCTCTGCTCCCGGTCCGATAGCTTACCCCGACCTCAGGTTGCAACTGGCAGCTGTGGGACCAAATATGATGGGCCTTGCCGGGGAGGTCGCCGACAGCGTGACACTTCATCCCACCAACACAAGTCCACTGTTTATCCGCGAGAATGTCTTGCCGGAGCTCGCCGTGGGTGCTGCAAAGTCGGGCCGCGCTATCGACGCGGTCCAGATCGTCGCGAATCCGTTCATCGCGGTGGGCCGCACAAGCGAGGAACTGAATGCTAGTCGCGAGCACTATCGGCTACTCCTTGCGACGGTGCTGTCGACGCCGAACTACTGGCGCAGCCTTGAGCTGATTGATCGAGAGGATGTGGGCCCCAAGCTGCGGGAGCTTTATCGGTGCGGTCAGATCGACATGATGGCCAGACAGATCGACGAGCGGATAATGGAAGCATTTGTGGTGAGTGCAGCCTGGGAGGATCTTGCGGAGCGATTACGTGACTACTACGACGAGATGGATGTCTCGCTCGGTATAAACGTGGGAGATTGCGCAGAGATCGAGAGATCTATGTCGCGACTGATAATGGAACTGGCGGCATGATCATGGTGCGGCGGTGCGCTGTACGCGGAATCCTGGGTAGAGGCCATCGGCAATGACAAGCCTGTCAATGGTAAG
Source organism: Gammaproteobacteria bacterium (assembly GCA_030426545.1). Classification (GTDB taxonomy): domain Bacteria; phylum Pseudomonadota; class Gammaproteobacteria; order Pseudomonadales; family Halieaceae; genus Marimicrobium. The sequence goes on along the minus strand of JAUHYL010000085.1, from coordinate 9,059 downwards.
AAAAGATCGGCGTGAATTGCAGGCTCGATGGCGTAGAAAGGGGTACTACGCAGACCAGACGCTGTCAGAAGCGCTCGTTGAGGGGGTTCGACGTTCACCCGACACACGCAATGTTTTCTATCGCGGTGATGCCGGCCAGTCTTACTCAAATCTAGAGTTGCATGAGCGCGCATTACGACTGGCCGGTGCGCTTCGTGGTATCAACGTCGCTGCCGGAGATGTAGTAGCCGTGCAGTTGCCAACCTCGGTAGAGGCGAGCCTGATCTACCAGGCAGCGGCACATCTCGGAGCGGTCACGCTGCCCATAATCAGTATCTATGGCGCCCGAGAAGTGAGCTATATCGTTAGCCAATCGCGTGCGAAGGTGCTTTTTGTACCCGCGTATTGGCGAGGCCGGAACTACCCCTCCGAGTACCAAGCACTGAGGGGCAATACGGATCTAGAAACGGTCGTGGCTATTGGTGGGCAGGACGTTCCGGACTGTATGTCCTGGGAGGAGCTGAGCACGATAAAGACTGAGGGTTTCGAGTCAGGTCGCGCCGGAGCGGACGACGTCTGTTGCCTGATCTATACGTCGGGTACAACGTCCGATCCCAAGGGTGTGCGTCACACACATAACAGCCTGCTCTGGGAATGGCGGCGTCCGATCTTCGCCGACAGCGGGCTTTACCTGAGCAATATGCCGGCGGGCCATATCACCGGTTACGGATTCATGTTGCGCCCAGCCTTGCTGGGAGTGCCCCAGATATTCATGGACCAGTGGGACCCGGACCTTGCGGCCCGGCTAATAGAGGAGCATCGCGTACGCGCGGGTGGAGGCACCCCCCTGTTTCTGATGACGTTACTGGAAGCGGCGGAAGAAAATGGGGCGGATCTAAGTTCGCTGCAGAACTTTAGCATGGGCGGGCAGGGCATTACGCCGCAACAGGTACGGCTGGCTGACCAAATGGGATTTCGTGGTGCAAGAGTCTACGGCTCGACAGAGCATCCGACAGTGACGACGTATGGGCCTAGAGATGGTTTCAATTCACGTGCGCATACGGACGGAAAGCTCGATACCGGTAATGAAGTGCGGATTGTCGATGACAATGACGCCGATCTGGGCGTTGGGCAGGAGGGCAACATTCTTACCCGAGGACCAGATATGTTCTGCGGGTATTCAGATGAGCAGCTCGACAAAGAGGCCTTCGTTGCAGGCGGCTGGTACAGGACCGGGGATGTGGGAAAGCTGGATGGAAAAGGCTGCCTACATATCACCGACCGGAAGAAAGACATCATCATTCGCGGCGGTGAAAACATTTCATCACTCGAGGTCGAGGCCTGCCTGCTGAGGCATCCATCAATCAGAGATGCTGCCGCCGTGGCCATGCCGGATGCCACTTATGGCGAGAAGGTTTGCGCATTTGTCGTACCTGAGCCGAACGTCGAGCTGACGCTAAAAGATATCAGATCGCATTTCAAGACGATGGGGGTGGCGGTGCAGAAATCGCCGGAGCGACTGGAGATCGTCCTGACGCTGCCTAAGAATTCTTCGGGGAAGACGCTGAAGCCCCTGCTGAGAGAAAAGTTGTTACAGGAGCAATAGCTATGTTGGAGAACGATGACTTGCAGGACTTCATGCCGTGGACCGTGATTGCCGGGGGGTCTGAAGGCGTAGGTGCCTGCTTCGCACGACGATTGGCGGAGCGCGGTATTAACCTCGTCCTGATAGCCAGAAAGCTTGCTGCGCTCGAGGAGCTGGGTAATTCGCTCCGGCTTGAGTACGGCGTAGAAGTGCGAACTCATTCCATTGACTTGGGTATGCCTGACGCGGCAGGGCACGTGATAGCTCACTGTGCGGATATTGAGGTAGGTGGCCTGATCTACAACGCAGGCGCCGCGCATGGCCTCAAGCCATTCCTGGAGCAGTCACTCGATGAGTATATGGCCTTGATGCGCCTGAACACCGAGACTCAGGTTCGGCTGATTCGCCACTTCGCGGTTGGTATGTGCGAGCGGCGGAGAGGCGCCATTATCTCCTTGGGATCCGGCGCTAGTGCGGGTGGTACGGCCAACCTTGCAGGTTATTCCGCGGCGAAGGCCTACGCCCAGGTGCTCGTTGAAGGGCTTTGGCACGAGTTCAGTAACTTCGACGTGAAAGTCCTGTGTCTTGTGCTGGGGTTGACGCGAACTCCCGCCATGGCGCGAGCAGGATTCAGCATGGAAAGTGATGAATTCCAGGCGGACGACCCGGAGGTCGTCGCCCAGGTCGGATTATCGAATATTGGTGCAGGTCCTGTCTACGCAATGGATTCCATTCGTCCCAATATCGAGCGTTTGAGCCGACTGCCACGGTCCGAAGTCGTGAATTCCCTGAGTGAGTCTTCCACGGCTCTTACGGTTGGATAGTTCCGACGCTGTATAGCCAGTGCGCGCGGCTGGTATGCACAGATGGCTCAACGGCTCCCGCATCCGAAAGGGTCGGAAAATATATCGGGCTTCCTTTAGACAGGCATACCCATTTCGTAACAACGGAGAATATCTATAATGAATACACGAAAGCACAACACTTTATTCGCTGCGCTGTGCCTCGGCACCATTCCCATGACGGCAAGCGCACAGCCGCAGGACACGCTGCAACAGAAAGCAGGGACGCTGGAAGAAGTAGTAGTCACTGCACAAAAGCGGGCTGAGAGCCTGCAGGAGACTCCTCTTTCCGTCAGTGCTATCGATTCCAACGCGATAGAACAACGGGGAATCATCGACGTCGGCGATCTTGGCAGCGCCGCACCCAACCTGGTTGTGAGTGAAAATCCGGCTGCTACTGCGAACCCAGCGATCTACATCCGCGGCATCGGTGAGAGTGACCCAATCCTTACAGCAGACTCGCCTGTGGGTTTATATATCGATGGCGTGATTATCGGGCGTGCCGCGGGGTCTCTGTTCGATATGGTGGACCTGGAGCGTATTGAAGTCCTTCGCGGGCCTCAGGGTACTCTGTATGGACGTAACACGACCGGCGGCGCGGTCAACCTGATATCTGGCAAGCCGACGGTAGAGCCCGGTACGAAGTTGCTTGTGGGCGCTGGTAATTTCGATCAGTACAAGGTGCGCGGCACGGTGAACACCGGCGAGCTCGGCGATACAGGGGTGGCGCTGCAACTAAGTGCCTATCACCTTCAGCGGAGCGGTACGGTAGACAACCTGCTGGAAGGGGGTGATGGCAACGACCCAGGCTCGCGTGATGTCAACTCGGGGCGCCTCGCGCTCAGATACGACCAAGGTGGTTCCTTTACTCTCGACTATGCTTTTGATTACAGCAACCGTCACGGCCATTCCAATGCCTTTCAGGTGCGGGCCATGGATGATGACGTATTCGAGTATCTGGAAAATTCATCGCTGCTCGGCGGGGCGACACCAGTGGTGTCGAGGGATCACTTGGATGAGCTCAACCTGGACTTCGATGGTGATATACGTGACGAGGTCACGGGGCATAACCTAACCGTCAACATTGAGCTCAACGAGTCGCTGACCCTGCGGTCGCTTACTGGGTATCGAACCTGGGATAATCACCTGACGAGTTCGGCATTTGATGGCAACGGTGGATTGGTAGGCTTGCTTATGGACCCAGCGATTCTGGCTCCGCCCTATACAGCGATTTCACAGGGTATTCAGCCGATCGACGTCTTCCATACCACCAGCAAGAATCATCAGGACCAGGTCTCACAGGAGTTCAACCTTATCGGTTCTAGCGGCGACCTGGATTACGTAGCGGGGCTGTACTATTTCCGCGAAAAAGCTAGTGCCAACAACCCCCAGTTTTTGACTCTAGTTATACCTTCCCCGACACCTATTGCTGTCGCGCCTGGAGTGATGTACGACAGCTTTGGCGTTGCGTTGCGCTCGCTTCTGGCATACAAGCACACATCGCGTTCCAGTGCTGCCTTTGGCCAGATCACCTGGGCCCCCTCGGCGCTCGAACAGAAGCTCAGTCTATCCGGTGGACTCCGCTATACCTGGGATGAGAAGAAGCTCGAACAAGTCTCGACGTTCGAGCGCGAGCTTACCGAAAGCTTTGACGAGTACAACTGGATGGTCAGCGCGAGCTATCGTTGGACCGACGCAATTATGACGTTTGCGCGAGCCAGCACCGGATACAAAGCTGGGGGATTCAATGCAAGGTCTGCAAACAATGGCTACGACCCTGAAAACATCACCGCTTATGAGATCGGTGTGAAAAGCGAGCTGTTCGACCGGCGAGTCCGCGCCAATTTGGTCGGCTTCTATTCTATATACGACGACCTCCAGGTCTCTCAGTTTCTCGCCGGGTCCGGCGGCGCTACGAGTGTAACGGTCAATGCAGGCAAAGCGCAGTACCAGGGCGTAGAAGGAGAGGTGGCAGTACTCGTTGCCGATGCGCTGTTGTTTGAGGCCTCGCTTGGCTATGTGGACAGGGACTACAAGCGATTTGACTTCCTTGATCCGGATACGAACCAGATTCTCGATATTTCTGAATCTGCCAAGTTCCAGTACTCAGCCAGCACCACCGCGAACTTGGGTGTACAGTACGACGTCAGACTTGGCGACCTCGGCGCGCTTACCGCGCGACTCGACTGGAGCTATCGCGACGAAGTCTACTGGCACCCGATTAACCCGTACAATGAGGACATTGCGGACGACAGCGTTGGTGTATTCAATGCCCGTATCGCGCTGGATGATATCGCTGTTGGTGGCAGTTATCTGACGGTTGCTGCGTGGGGCCGAAACTTGAGCGACGAAAGCTACTTTCTGTCAGGGATCGATTTCGGATCACTGGGCTTTGCGGGGGTTTCCTATGCCGACCCCAGAACGTATGGTATAGACATCAGTCTTGAGTTCTAGACACAGGTTGTCGCGGTCGCCTCGCCCGGCGGTCGATGGCGCCGCCTTGGAAGCAGTCGTGACGACCAACACAAAATGGCTGCCCCTGAGCGGTCAGGCTGGAGGTAGCCTGATCGCTTTTTCTCCGCGGTTCGAGAAGAGCTTTAGCCGCGGCTTCAATAGCAATGGCCCCAACATCGTAGTCAACAGCACAACGGTCACCAGCGCCGAGTACATGTGCGGCGCGAAGATGCCGTTGGCGAGTGCGAACGCGGCGAAGACCAGGCCGACCTCGCCGCGCGGGATCATGCCGTAGCCGATACCCCTGCGATCAAAGCCGCGCCCGACAACGGCGAAGCCCGCCGCGCCTTTGGACAGGATGGCGACCAGGGTCAGCGCGAGCACCATAAGCAATGCGCCCGGCTCGAGCAGCGTCTCCAACTGCACCAGCGCGCCGATGCCGACGAAGAAGATGGTGAGCATGATGTCACTGATCGGCTGCACCAGTTCCTGCAACTTGTGCTTCTGCAGCGCGGCGCCCACGTGAAAGTCCATGTCGTCCAGCAACAGGCCGGCGATGAAGGCGCCGACCAGCGGCGCCAGGCCGGCCAGCGCGGCGAGCTGCGCGAACGACAAGGCAAGGCACAGGGCGAAACCGGTCCACACGCTGGCGTGCTTGTTCAGGGACACGATGTGCACGAGGTCCGGCATCACCTTGCGGCCGATGACGAACGCGGCGGCGAAGAACAACAGCGCCTTACAGACGACCCAGAACAGTTCCAGCGGCGCGACCTCGCCGCTCAGCATGATGCTCGCCAGTATGCTCAGCAGCAGGATACTCAGCACATCGTCGATCAGGGCCGCGCCGAGAATCACCTCGGCGGAGAGCGTCTGCAGCAGGCCGCGCTCCTCCAGCATGCGGGCGGTGATGCCGACCGAGGTCGCCGCCAGCGTCGCGCCGACGAACCAGGCCTGCAGGCCCCAGGCGTAGTTCAGCAGCAGGCAGGCCCCGATGCCCAGGGCGATCGGCAGCACTACCCCGGTAACCGCCACGGCCAGCGCGTTGCGCCCGACCTTGAGAAGGCGGCGGAGGTCCGATTCCAGTCCCACGAGGAACAACAGCAGCACGAGCGCGAGTTCCGAGGAGTACTGCATGAACTCGCTGTTGCGCAGCGTCTCGCTGAGATTGAAGTTGATGCCCACCAGCACCAGGTTGCCGAGAATGATGCCGGCGTATATCTCGCCCAGGATCTCCGGCAGTCCCAGTTTCTCGAACACGAAACCGCAGAGGTCCGCGAGGGTTATCATGAGAATCAGCAGCAGGCTGGTCTGTACGAACGTGTCGCTGGCGCCGTTGGCCCAGGCTATGCCGGGGACCAGCGGCAGCGCGAGCAACAGCCACGGCAGATACCGGCGGCGGCGCGAGCGCCTGGTCCCGGCCGTCGTGTTTTGCATTCCTGCGTTGCTGGATAACATACCGGTAACTATAGCTCTCCCTGGCCGGCAGGCGGTGTGTGCCCGCGGCGCGCGATCAGCCGGTCAACGTGACCTTCGCCATCTTGCGCCGCAGGTAGGCGAGCTGCGTCTGCAGCGGCAGGTCCTTCGGGCACACGTCGTCGCAGCCGAGCAGCGACATGCAGCCGAAGATGCCCTCGTCCGTGCCGATCAGCTCGAAGAAGTCCGCATCCTCGCGCGTATCGCGCGGGTCCAGGCGGAAGCGCGCCATCTTGTTCAGTCCGACGGCGCCGACAAAACTCTCGCGCATCACGGCGGTGCCGCAGCCGGCAACGCAACAGCCGCATTCGATGCAGCGCTCCAGCTCGTAGATGGCCTGCGCCGCGTCCGGGTCCATCGGGGTCTCCAGGCTGTCGAGATCGACGTCCTCGGCAACGTCCACCCAGGTCCGTAGCCGTTCGCTCATCTGCCGCATCCACTTGCCGGTGTTCACGGAGAGGTCCCCGATCAACTCGAACACGGGCAGGGGCGACAGGCGGACCGTATCGGGCAACGTGCCGGTCAGCGTGCGGCAGGCGAGCGTCGGCCGGCCGTTGATGAGCATGGCGCAACTGCCGCAGATGCCGGCGCGACAGACGAAGTCGAACTGCAGGCCGGGATCCTGCTGCTCGCGGATCAGGTTCAGCGCGATGAACAGCGTCATGCCCGGCGCGTCGTCGAGCTCGAAGGTGTCGTAGTGTGGCCGGCTGTCGGGGTCGCAGGGGTTGAAGCGGAAAATCTCGAAGCGCAGCCGGCGCGCGCCGTGCTCTTCGCCATCCTTTGCGATAACTGCGGCGTCGTTCATTCTGCGGCCCCTCCCGCGGCTTCGGGGTCGTTGAAGTCGCCCTGGCCGTCTTCAAACAGGCGGGCGTTGTGCGACCGATATCGCTCCGGCAGCAGGTGCGTGTAGGGCATCAGGGCCTCTTGCCGCTCGAACCGGTTGCCGTATTGTTCCGTGGCGGTTTCCACCTCGCGCTGGCGCTGCGCCTGTTGCGGGTGCGGGATGAAATCCCTGCTGCCGTAGCCGCGCCAGGCGGGCGGCAGTTCCATGGCCATGATGTCCAGCGCCTCGTAGCGCAGCTGTGGTAGCGCGGCGCCAGCGGGCCAGCGCGCGAGGGTCCGGTTCAGCCATTGGCTGTCGTCCCGCTCGGGGAAGTCGAGCCGGCAATGGGCGCCGCGGCTTTCGGTGCGGTTGAGCGCGCCCTGCGCGACGCAGAGCGCGAGCTTGAGCATGCGCGGCAGCCGGTAGGCGAGCACCAGTTCCGGGTCGGCGCCGTGGCCGCCGGACTGTAGCCCGATGTCGGCACAGCGCTCCAGCAGGCTGCCCAGTTCCGCCACCGCCGCCTGCAGTCCGTCGGCGTCGCGGTAGATGCCGACGTTGCGCGTCATGGCGGACTGCATCGCCGCGTTGAGCGCTGTGACGCGCTGCGCGCCGCCGCGGCGGCGCAGGTTGTCCAGTGCCGCCTGTTCGCGCTCGAAGAACTCCCGTACCAGGCCGGTGTCCACGCTCGCCTCGTTGCCGAGGCAGAAATCGGCCATGCTCTCGCCCACGAGCATGCCCGCGACCACAGTCTCCGCCACCGAGTTGCCGCCCAGGCGGTTGAAGCCGTGCAGGTCCCAGCACGCCGCCTCGCCGCACGCGAACAGGCCCTTGAGCGTGCCGCTCTGGCCGTGGGCGTCGGTGCGGATGCCGCCCATGGAGTAGTGTTGCGCGGGGCGCACGGGTATCAGCTCGCGCGCCGGGTCGATGCCCAGGAAGTACTGGCAGATCTCCTTCACCTCGCGCAGCCTGGTGTTGATGTGGTCCTCGCCCAGCAGCCTGATGTCCAGCCACAGGTGCTCGCCGAAGCGTGAAGTCGCACCGAGTCCCTTGTTGATGTGGCTCTCCATGTGGCGCGAGACCACGTCGCGGGACGCCAGCTCCGCCTTCTCCGGCTCGTAGTCCGGCATGAAGCGGTGCTCGTTCCGGTCCAGCAACAGGCCGCCGTCGCCGCGGCACCCCTCCGTGACCAGTATGCCGGCGAAGGATAGGAAATATTAACGGCCTATCGAGAGTAGACATCCTCGCTGATTGTGTCGACTGGACCTGCTGACCTGTCGAAGTTCCCGCCATTGACCCGAAAACCCTGTTCGCGGCGTTGAGCATGCCATTCAAATACGTTCATTCCTGAACGGGTGCACGCGACAGCTCATGCCATGCGGTATTCACTGGCTTCCTTGCTGGTGTAGTGCTGTTGTGCTGGAATCCTTCCCAGCGAAAAGAGGCAACGTCCCAGGTGGCGCTCTGGTCGGTGGCACCAGCAATGGCCGAGTCGGTGTTTCCTGTTCTTTCTGGCGCAGGTGAGTCAGTATTCGATCGATGACGTCCTGGTCCTCAATGTTGGCGATGACCCTGACAGAACCACCGCAGCGGCCACAGACCTCGATGTCGATACTGAACACGCGTTTTAGGCGCTGGGCCCAGGTCATGGCGGCATGACGCTCGGCGGATGTGCGGACTTCTGCGTTGGAGATGGACTTGATGCCTTTACCGCGCCTGGCTGGTGTGACCAGCCCTCGCCAGCGATGGTTCGGTGCCAGGACGCCGTGGTAGCGGGTAAGATTGACCCTCGGTTTTGGTGCCAGAGCAGCTAACCGCGCAATGAAATCCACCGGGTCGAAGGCCACCTGTGTCGTTCCATCCCGGTACGGTGTCTTCAGGGTGTAAACCACCTTGCCAGTGGCAC
>JAUHYL010000006.1 GCA_030426545.1 Gammaproteobacteria bacterium | reverse complement strand
CCGCAACGAGAATCCCGCAGAAAACCCGCGGCCCTTCGACCGGGATCGCGATGGCCTGGTCATCGGCGAGGGCTCCGCCACCTTACTGCTGGAAGAGCGCGATCATGCGCTGGCGCGCGGCGCGCACGTTCACGCAGAGGTCGTGGGCTACGGCACCAATTCAGACGGCGGCCATGTCACACAGCCGACACCCGAAACCATGCGTATTGCCATGCAACTGGCGCTGCAGGACGCGTCCCTGGACGCCGACGCCATTGGCTACGTGCTTGCCCACGGCACGGCGACGGATCGGGGCGACATCGCCGAGTCCAGCGCAACGCGGGAATTATTCGGAAGGCCGGTGCCAATCAGCAGTCTGAAGGGGCACCTTGGCCACACGCTTGGCGCCTGCGGCGCCCTGGAATCCTGGGCGAGCATCGAGATGATGAACAGCGGCTGGTTCGCGCCCACACTGAATCTCAAAGAAGTGGATGAGCGCTGTGCCGATCTGGACTATCTCATGGGTGATGGACGCGAACTCGATACCGAGTTCGTGATGAACAACAACTTCGCCTTTGGCGGCATCAATACATCACTCATCTTCCGTCGCACCTAGCCGGCCAGACCCAGGGAACTGCCTGCTCCCCTTGCCAGGAAAATTTCACCGAGCGCGTATACACATCGCCCACCGCCTCCGCTATCATCTGGCCAACACCCGATCTGAACCCAAAAAGGAAGAAAGAGACATGATCAAGTACTGCATCGGAATCGCTCTAAGCATTGCACTCGCTAGTGTTTCTTCTGTCACGTTGGCCCGGGACGACAAGAACATGTATTCAATCCAGGAAGCGCTGACAACCTCCGCCGCGCAGGAGAAGCTGAACAAGGGCTACACGTTCAAATTTGGTTCGCAGTCGCACGGCAGCATCGCGCAGAAACACGGCGAGTTCATGTCCAACAAGAAGACCAATGCCTTCAACAAGACTGACAAAGAAGCCTGTCAGTGGGCGTTTCTGTCAGCCATGCTGAGTTTTCAGGATCGCATTACCTCCACGGGTGGCAATGCGGTGGTGAATATCCGCAGCTACTACAGGAAGAACGAGATCTCCAGTGCAACCGAGTTCGAGTGCGGCAACGGCGCGATCATGGCTGGCGTCACCTTCCTCGGCGATGTCGTCACGCTGAAGTAGTCACACCGACGGCATCATGCCGCTGTTCACCCCGGCCTTCCTCCCCGGAAGGCCGGCAATGTTTACCAGACACCGAAACCCATCAAGCGATCGCCGGACAGGGCTAGCCACACCGGCTTCACGCGCTGACATTCCGTAGCGCCCCTCCCGGGGGACAAGCGCCCTCTCAGCGAGTAGACTACACTGACACTCTGCAATACCGTCAGTGAGTTGATCCTATGCGCACACTGCTTGGTGCAGTCCTTATCTGGACGTTTGCCTCCGCTACCGTTTACGGCCAGGGTCAACCTGAAGCCGCAGACGACATCTATCTGGGCGGTGATATTGTCACCATGAACCCGGCGCAACCTCTCGCCGAGGCGCTGGCAGTAAAAGACGGCAAAATTATTGCTGTCGGCAAAGATGCGGAACTCAAACGCTACTACAAACACGGCACGACACGAATTGTCGATCTGCAGGGCAAGGCGCTGCTTCCCGGTTTCCTTGACGCCCATAGCCACTACGCACATGCGCTCAGCGTGCCGAACCAGGCCAATCTCTATCCGCCGCCCGCCGGGCCCGGCAAGGATGTACCAACCATTGTTCAGACCCTGAAGCGCTTTCAGCAGGAGCGCTCAATCCCCCCCGGCGAAGTTATCCAGGCCTACGGCTACGACGATACCGTGATGCCGGCAGGGCGACTGCTCAACCGCGGCGACCTGGATGAGGCGCTGCCAGACAACCCGGTGGTTGTACTCCATGTTTCCATGCACGGCGCCGTTCTAAACTCCGCCGCGCTGAAGAAGTGGGGCATTGTTGCCGAGACCGAGACACCACCGGGTGGCGTTATCGTGCGCAAACCCGGCAGCAATGAGCCATGGGGTTTACTCATGGAGACAGCATTCCTGCCCATATTTGCGCAACTGCCCAAACCAGACAGGGATGAACAACTGCGACTGACGCGGGAGGCGCAGTTGCTCTACGCCGCCGAAGGCGTTACGACCGTACACGACGGCGCCACTCACGCGCATGAACTGGAGATCATGCAGCGCGCTGCCGCAGCCGGGGCAAACCTGCTGGACGTTATCGCGTACCCGTTCATAACCGAGCTGGATGCTGTGCTGAAAGACAACCCAATCGGCGACTGGGGCACGTACAGGAACCGACTGAAGATCGGCGGCGTGAAGATCACCATCGACGGTTCGCCACAGGGCCGCACCGCTTTCTTTACCGAGCCCTACCTGACCGGCGGCCCGGGAGGCGAGGAAGACTGGCGCGGTGAGCTTACTTTCCCGCAAGACACCGTAAACCAGATGGTAGAGCGTGTTTACGACCTGGGTGTGCCACTTAACCTGCACGCCAATGGCGACGCGGCTATCGACGCCTTTCTACTGGCGCACGAGTTTGCCGCCGGCGAAGAGCCCGACAAAGACAGGCACGTCACGCTGATTCATTCGCAGTTCGTTCGCAAGGATCAGCTGGAAAAGTACGCTGAGTACAAAGTGACGCCCGCGCTGTACACCCTGCACACGTTCTACTTTGCCGAGGCGCACAAGGAGAATCGCGGTGCGGAACAGGCCGCATACATCAGTCCCATGCGCGATGCAATTGATCTCGGGCTCGCGCCCACCAATCACACCGACTATATCGTCGCCCCACTGGATCAGATGTTCATGCTCTGGTCTGCCGTCAATCGCGTTTCGCGCGGCGGCGCAACATTCGGTGCCGAGCAGCGTGTCACTGCGGCAGAAGGCCTGGCCGCCATGACGATCAACGTGGCGCGGCAATACAATGAGGAGCACCTGAAAGGCTCGCTGGAGCCAGGCAAGCTCGCCGACCTGGTCATTCTCGATAAAAACCCGCTGAACGTTGAGCCGATGGAAATCAGGAATATCGCGGTAGTTGCGACGATCAAGGAAGGCAGAACCGTTTACGAGGCACCGTGAACCAAACCAGGGTGCCGCCGAACACGATCATTCTCGGTTGCAGCTTACATTGTCTATTGGGCTTCGATGACTGACTTCCCGTGGCGGGTAAAAACAAATGGCCCTTCATCCCCCGGGCCCAGCCCCTCACGCAGGCGCCGCTCAATCTCAACCAGAACCGCACGGGTGATATGCGGCAGCTGTTCGATATGCTGCGCTCGCGACAGTTTAATCCAGTGTAGATCGAGTAACTCGCCGGAACCCTTCGGGCGCTCATGCACCTCGCCCTGAATATGATCCGCGTCGACCATAAAAAAGCGCGCATCAAAACGGCGATTGCGGTAAGGCGGCGTTATCGCGCGGGCCACGTAATGCAGGACATCCAGCCGCGGGTTTACATCAAAGCGCAGGAATTCTGCCCAGGAGGGTGAGCGCGTGCGCAGCGTCGGTGTGTCAGGCTCACCCACGATCAGGCCGGTTTCCTCATAGGTTTCACGGACCGCCGCCAGTGCCAGGGCCCGCGCCCGGGTTGCCGTGCAGCCCCGTGTCAACCGCTGCAGTACCTGAGGGTGCAGATCCAGTGGCGGCTGCAGGCGACCATCACCGCGATCGACCCGCCCGCCCGGAAACACGTACTTGTTGGGCATGAATTTGTGGCTGGCGGAGCGCTTGCCAAGCAGCACACGTGGCTCATCGCCGTCGCTGCGCACAATAATCAGTGTGCTGGCATCGCGCGGCCGGACCGCGCGACCCTTCTGGCGCAGCTCCGCGCTGGCAACGTAGCCCGAATCGCGCAGGGTCTCTGAACCGACCCTGTCCTCACTCAATACCTCTTCTACCGAACGCTGTCTTTGCATGTCATCTGACCCTGAATTACTCTAGGCGCTGTCAGGTGCACGGCGCGCCAGCCACTCAGTATACCAACCCGCATGCTGTTCAACTCACCTGAATTTCTATTCGGATTTTTACCCCTGGTTCTGGGCGTCTACTACCTGTTGGCGCGCAGGTCGTACCGCACCGCGTTAAACTGGCTGGTCCTGGCCTCGTTGTTTTTCTACGGCTGGTGGAATCCCGCCTACCTGCTGCTGATCGGCAGCTCCATTCTGTTCAACTACACACTGGCCAGGTGGATGCTGCGACGCGACGTGGACCAGCGCAAGGGCCCTCTGGTGCTGGGTATTGGTGCGAACCTGGCATGCATTGGCTACTTCAAGTATGCCGGCTTCCTCAGCGCCAACCTCAATACACTGCTGGGTACCGAATTCAGTGCCGGGGCCATCATGCTGCCGCTGGCAATTTCGTTCTTCACTTTTCAGCAAATTGCGTTCCTGGTAGATACCTACCAGGGACGGGTGAACGAGAGCCACTTCTCACGCTACAGTCTGTTCGTGCTGTTCTTTCCGCAGCTCATCGCAGGCCCTATCGTGCACCATGCCGAAATGATGCCGCAGTTCGAACGCGGCCGGGTACCGGGGGAAATCGCCGACAACCTGAATCGCGGCATGACGGTATTTGCAATCGGCTTGTTCAAAAAAATAGTCCTCGCGGACTCCCTGGCAAAAATCGCGAACCCCGCTTTTTCCCTGGCGGAAAGCGCACAGGCAATGACCACGCTTGATGCCTGGGCGGGTGCGACCGCCTATACCTTCCAACTGTATTTTGATTTTTCAGGCTACAGTGATATGGCCCTGGGGCTGGCCATCATGTTTGGTATACGTCTGCCATTGAACTTCTTTTCGCCCTACCGCTCGCGCAGCATCATCGAGTTCTGGCGACGCTGGCACATGACCTTATCGCGTTTTTTGCGGGACTACCTGTACATACCGCTGGGTGGGAATCGGCGCGGAAGATCGCGGCGCTACATAAACCTGCTCATCACCATGCTACTGGGCGGGCTATGGCATGGGGCCGGCTGGACGTTTGTTTTGTGGGGAGGCCTACACGGGGTGTTCCTGGTGATCAATCATGCGTGGCGACGCATTCTGGCGACAGCAAAGTTCTCGCCGCTGTACGCATTAAACCGCCTGCTGGCACTGCCGCTGACCTTTTTATGCGTTGTTCTGGCCTGGGTTTATTTCCGCGCGGAAAGCCTGGAGGGTGCGAACTTCATGCTGTTGGCAATGTTTACGCTCGGGGAATCGGCGCCAGTGGCAGGCGGATTCTCCCCGCAAATGATCAGCGCTATCGAATCGATTCCACTACTCTCCGTGTTCGAGCCGGTGGCGCAGCTTTCCGCCACCGCACTGGGTATTGCCAGTCTGCTGGGTGCCGCCTTCGTCGCCTTTTGTATGCCGAACACGGTGGAATTTATGGGCAGCCATCACCCGGCCCTCAGGGCGAGCGTACCGGAACTGAATCGGCCACCCCTGGTGACCCTGCACTGGCAGGCCAATTCCCGCTGGGCGCTCGTTATCGCATTGCTGCTACTGGCCTGCCTGACCAGTGGCGCCATGCTGTCTCCCTTTCTCTACTTCCAGTTCTGATCATGTCGCGCTTCTATACACTGAAAATCGTCGCGGCATTCCTGGTGGGAGCGACATTGCTGGCAACGTTTAACTACTGGGTCAATCCCTACCGCGCATTCGAACGAGAGGACATCACAACGTCGTCAGACCTCATTTACTACTTCCGCCAGATTAAGGCAGAACAACTACGCAAGGCACCGGGAGACCTTCTGATACTCGGCAGCTCCCGTGTGGCGGTGATGCGCCCCACGCTGAGTAAGGGTGAGGGCTACAACGCCGCGCTACCGGGAATGACCTCCTACGAAATGTTGCAGACACTGCGTCACGCCAATCGCTTCAGCCCCACGCATCAGTTGATTGTTGGTCTGGACTTTTCCGCCTTTCTGGATACGCACCCAAAGTTCCGTTTCGGTTTTTCCGAGAAGCGCATGATCAACGGTGTTGCTCTACCGCCGAACTGGAGCGCCATAAAACAGCGCGTGCGAGATTTGTATCAGTTACTGCTGTCGATACAGGCGAGCACCGCCTCCCTGCACACCGTGCTCGATCTGAAACCGGCGCAGTTGGATTTTTATCACGACGGCACGTGGCGTACCAAAAGCGTGTCACGGCAAGTACCACGCAGGCAAAAGTTCTTCAAAATAGGTAAACAGTATTTTGAACTGGCCAGTCAGTCATCGACTCAACACAACCTCGACTACCTGGCGGAACTTGTTCGCTACTGCTATGCGGCCGGAATCGACGCGCGCTTCTTTGTTTCGCCGGTCCACGCAACAACGCTGGCGGCCTATCGCGAAGCCGGCCAACTTGAGCACATGTTGCGCTGGCAGCGAGAAGTTATCGAACTGCTCGACAGGGAGGCTCGAAGCATCAACCGGGTAGCGTTTCCGCTATTTGGCTTTCAAACCGCTGCAGCCACTGCAGAGCCCATCAATGACTTCAAAGGCAAAGTGTTCTTTATCGACGGCATCCACTACAGCCCGCTTTTCGGCGACTTGATTCGCAACGATGTGTTGTCCGCCTCGCAAGGTGTAGCCACGAGGCTGACACAGGCCAGCATGGGGGATTACTGGTCGGAAGCTTTGCTGCGCATGCAAAATTACGAACGGGCTAACAAACCTTTCCTGCGGGCGTTCCTGCGGCAGGCAGGCGCCGCTAAATGATAACGGCTTCGCACCTCAGATCGACGGTGCGAGGAAACGACTCTCATCGGGCGCGATCGTGGTGCGGTGCAAAATACGGTCATAGCCCTCGTATCCGCCATAGGCACGGTGCAGCACACTGCGATTGTCCCAGATAACCAGCATGTCGCGCTGCCAATCATGGGTGTATTGAAACTCCTCTCTGGTCTGCCATTCGTATAACTCGAACAACAAGGGCAGGGCTTCTTCCTCGCTCATGCCTTCCACTCCACAGATATAGCCAATACAACCCAGGAGTGTGTCAACGCCACTCTCCGGGTGCGTGAAAATAAAGGGATGCGGATAGATCTCTTTGGCCTTGTCGGAGAAAGTGATCTTCATGCTGCGATCCGACTCCGTCTCCTTGTCGCCGTACATACCCTCCGGGGCGTAGGCG
This sequence comes from Gammaproteobacteria bacterium, assembly GCA_030426545.1. Taxonomy (GTDB): domain Bacteria; phylum Pseudomonadota; class Gammaproteobacteria; order Pseudomonadales; family Halieaceae; genus Marimicrobium. The sequence continues at coordinate 96,051 of JAUHYL010000006.1, read as the reverse complement.
GCCGCTGCCGAGTGCAGGGCTCGCTTGCCTTCCAGGCGCTGTCGCAGGGTCATTGGCATCTCGGCCAGCGCCTTCTGTTGATTGACAAAGCCGGTGTGCCCGCCCACGGGAGGTATCACCAGGCTGTACAGCAGGGTGCCAATAGGCGGTTGCGGCAGGAAGCTCCAGTCAGAGTGCCAGTTCTCGGCGAACAACGGCGCCTTTTCATCTGCCAGGCGCGACAGCTCTACTACATGATCACTGCCATCGATCGTTCCGAAAAAGGGCTCCTCACCGAGCGCACCGAAGTAGCGACTGATACGTTCCAGGTCAGCATCTGACAACTGTTGTTCCGGAAACGCCAATACATGATGCTCCAGCCACGCCCTGCGCACTGACTGTAAGGTGGTCGCGTCAATCTCCCCGGAAAAGTCGATGCCAGTCACTGTTGCGCCACAGGCCTGGCCGCTGGGCTGAATATCGAGCATGTCTTTCCTCCTTCAACTGGCGCCTGCGCGCATACAGTCATGGTAGCAGTAGCGACCGGGATTGTAAGTACACGGCACTGTGAGCAGTTTATAAACGCGGCCCGTTCCACTATGCTGTGGGCCGATTTACCAACACAGACCCTGAGAGGCACCGATGATCGGTTGGACGGAACAACAGCAAATGGTGAAAGGCATGATGCGCGACTTTGTCGAGAAGGAGATCGTGCCGATCATCGACGACCTGGAATACAACGGTGTGCCGCCCTACGACGTGTTGCGCAAGCTGTTCACCTCTTTCGGCATGGACGAACTGGCCGGGGCAAACTTTGACAAGCAGATCGCCCGTCAAGAGGCCATTGCGCGGGGCGAGACTGTCGCAGACGCCGCAGAAAAGAAGCCGCAGGAAGGCCCCGTATCGGAAGAAGCGCTCGACGCCGCCGCGATGAGCCTGCTGCCCATCATCGAAATCAGCCGGCACTGTCAGGGCCTGATAACGGCAATGGGCGTTTCCGTGGGACTGACAGCCGGCGCTATCATGGCCAAAGGCAGTCTTGCGCAGAAGAAGAAGTACGCACGTGATCTGCTCACGCTGAAAAAGATCGGCGCCTGGGCAATCACTGAGCCCAACTCAGGGTCAGACGCGTTCGGTGCAATGAAATCTACCGCCAAACGCGACGGCAAGGGTGGTTACCTGCTCAACGGCAGCAAGACCTTTATCACCAACGGCCCCTACGCCGACACCATCGTGTTTATCTGTCGACTCGAGGAAGACGGCGTAGAAGCGCGGGATCGAAAAATCGTGTCCTTCATTCTCGATTCGGGAATGCCGGGCCTTGAACAAAGCGCGCCCTTCAAAAAAATGGGTATCGGTTCCTCGCCGACCGGTGAGCTGTTTCTTTCTGATGTTCATGCCGGGCCGGAACGCTTAATGGGCGAGTCCGAGGACGGTTACGGCCGCTCTGGCGCCAAGAGTACTTTCAGCACTGAGCGTTCCGGCGTGGCGGCAATGTCGCTTGGACTGGTAGAGCGCGCACTGGAAATGTCCCTGGAGTATGCCAAAACCCGGGTGCAGTTCGGTCAACCCATTGGCAGCTACCAACTGATACAACTCAAGCTGGCAAAAATGGAAGTGGCGCGACTGAATCTTGAGAACCTTGTGTTCCGGTTTATCGAGACCCGGGCAGCGGGCAAGGACTTCACGCTTTCGGAGGCGTCGGCGATGAAACTGTATGCCGCCCAAACCGCTATGGAAGTGGCAACCGAAGCTGTACAGATATTTGGTGGCGCCGGCTACATGCGCGAGACCCGCGTTGAACAGCTGATGCGCGATGCAAAAATTCTGCAGATTTATGCCGGAACCGACGAAATGCAGATCGTTGCGATCGCGAAGGATCTACTCGGCCGCGCCTAGCGGCATTGAGCGAGATTAGCCGGCGCCACAAACGGGCAACCGGTAAACCGGACTGCCCGGATAGCCGGTCAGGATTTTTTTGACTCCGCGTAGAGTGCCTCGGCGCGTGCCTTCAGATTCCCGGCACAAAGATTAAATCCGCGCTCAACCGCTTCCGCCAACGCCTCCATCATCGCCGGCACATGCTCACCGGAAAATTCATCGATGCTCCAGTAGCTACAACTGTGCTCGTCGATTGGGGTAACCACCTGGCTGCGATCGGCATGCACCGGATCCCCCGGCTTGTTCTCCATTGACCAGACGATTCGATGCGGAGCTTCGATGGTCGTGATGTACTCCACTTGATCCTGCAGACCGTTCCCCAGGTCGACCTTCATCGCAAGCGGTGCGCCCAACTTCAACTCGCCGCGCACTTCGGGGCAAAATTGGTTCCACCGGGGATAATTCTCGAAGTCGACAATGACATCCCACACCACGCTGGCAGGGGCGTGAATGGTAATGTGATCTGACTCTACGCTGCTTTCGTTAATCACTGCCTATGCTCTCCCGTCGTCACCTGCTTCTCCTTGCCGCGTGTCGCGGGGAAATGATACCGCACTGCGAGTACCCCGATTCAAAGTTTCACACTTGAACCAACCCTTTCGCACAAAGGAAACGTCCGGTTTACAGCGCGTAAGTTACTCCGCCATTTACACGCCATACCTGGCCGTTAACCCATTCCCCATCACCAGACAACAGGAAAGCCACCGCCCCGGCAATGTCTTCTGCACGCCCATGCCGGGGACTGCGCGCACCCTGCAGCATTCTGTCTTTCAGTTCCTGCGGCATGTTGGCGTCCAGTTGTTCCGTCAGGACGAAACCCGGAGACACAACATTACAGCGAATACTTTGCTGCCCCCATCGGGACGCGATGTGACGACACAGTGAATTGATCCCCGCCTTGGAGGCTGCGTAGGCGGGTCTCTCTGGCTCACCAATCGCACCGGCATCGGAGGAGGTTAACACCAGTGAGCCGCCCCCCTGTTCCAGCATCTGCGGCAGCGCGGCTCTGATCAGCATCACGGTGCCCAGTAAATTGACCCGCAGCGTGCTGTCCCACAGGGAGATGTCATTGCTGAGGATATCGCCGTCCTCGAGAATTACCTGAAGATTGGCGACATTGGCAAACAGTCCGTCCAGGCGCCCAAAGTGCTTTATAGCCGCGGCGACCAACGCGTTGACCGAGGCCTCGTCAGCCTGATCGTACGCCCAGACCGTCACGTCTCCACCCGCCGCGTTCAGTTCACTCGCCAGATCCCGGGCGACTTTCTCGTTGAGATCGCCGATGCCTACGGTCGCACCTTCCTCACTCAAGCGCCTCGCCGTAGCCGCGCCAATACCGGTGGCGCCACCGCAAATCAGAATGCACTTGCCCTTTAGGTCTTTCACCGAATCATCTCCCGTTCACTATCCCTCGCGTATTTGAGTGGACCAGACTATTGTGCAAATATCTACTGCGCGCAATGAAAGCCAATGCGCGGCACAATTTTCTGACCTGGAACCTGGCTATGGCGGTATTGCGAATCTTCTGGCGTGTGATTACCGCGCTGATCATCACCCTGCTGACGCTCATTGTTGCGGCTGCTATCGTCTTTGCCCTGCGCATCTCGGGTGCGGATCAGGCGGATGACGAAACGCACCTGGACATGAAGCGCGATTACCTTGCCTACCTGCAGGAGAACGCAAGCCTGCCGTCAGATGCCCCCAACATCGTATTCATTCTGTACGATGACCTCGGCTACGGCGACATTGGCTTTGGCGCCGGTACCTCCAACGCAATTCACACACCCAATATCAACGCCCTGGCTGCAAACGGGCTGATGCTCTCTGACTTTCACTCCCCTGCACCGGTGTGCACACCGTCGCGGGCCGGGTATCTCACCGGCAGACTAGCGGCCAGGGCAGGATTGCCGAACGTGGTCTTCCCCAGCGGCAGCACCAAGGAGCTCCTGTTCAGCACGGTGCTTGGCTCAGGCGCGAACAAGCGCCTGCCCGCGGAGGAAATCACGCTGGCGGAAGTTCTGCAGGCGGCGGGCTACGCCACAGGCATGGTTGGCAAGTGGCACCTTGGCGATCAAAGTCCCTCCCTGCCGAACGACCTGGGCTTCGATAGCTACTACGGCGCGCTGTACAGCAACGATATGGAGCCCTTTGCATTCTACCGGGACAGGGAAATTGAGGTAGACGCGCCAGCAGATCAGAACTACATGACCGAACGCTACGACGCGGCCGCAATCGAATTTATCGAGCAACAGGCGGGTGCACCCTTCTTCCTTTACTACGCGCACAATTTTCCGCACCGGCCATTGTTCGTGCGGGAAGAACGCAGCGGCCGTTCAGCGGCTGGCCTGTACGGTGATGTCATGGAGGAGATCGACGAAGGGATAGGCAAACTTATCGCCGCCCTGAAGAGAACCGGTCAGTGGCAGAACACGCTACTGATCATCACTTCAGACAACGGCCCCTGGTACCTTGGCGATCCCGGGAATTTGCGCGGACGCAAGGGCAACACGTTCGAGGGCGGCATGCGGGTACCGTTTATCGCGCACTGGCCCGCAGCGATCCCCGCCGGGGAGGTATCTCACGCCATGGCCATGGGGACCGATCTGTTGCCAACCGTTCTGGAAATCCTCAACCTGGCACCGCCCGAGGACAGGTTACTGGACGGACGCAGCATCCTCGGCCTGCTGACCAGGAGCGAACCATCGCCACATGACTATCTTTACTATTACGACGGTGAAACCTTGTTCGCGGTGCGCGACCAGCGTTTCAAGTACCGCGGAGCCGCAGGCGTGTTCTACAGCACAGACCAGATGGCGCTGGGTGGCGCTGTCCCGCAGAAAGAGTGGCTCTTTGACCTGTCGCGCGACAACCGGGAGGCCTACGATACGTCAGACACGCACCCCCGGCACCTGGAGAGGCTAAAAGCGGTGTTTGCGGCGAAGAACAGCGAAATGGCAGAGAATCCGCGCGGCTGGCGCTGATCAACCACCACCGCTATTTCGCCGGGTGCTTCACACGCTATTGATACACCTGCTGTCGAGCGCTCAAGCCGCCTCGACAGTGGCGGCGCGCTGAACATACGCTTCCGTGTATTCCCTGAAGCGCTTGAACATGCGCCGGTTATACCAGCGCATGATCGGACGAGTAAGGAACATCAGGTGGCGCGAAAAACCGCGCACTTCCATTGCCATAAACCACTGCACCCTGCAGGTACCGTCTCCCAGATCCGTCACTCGATAATCTTCAAGAAACTTCTCGGTAGCGTCCTTACTGGCGCCAACAAAGGTGAAGGCCATGCGCTTACCACGCTCCCACTCAACAAAGGTCTCGTGCCCAACCAATCCACCCATCATGTGTACACTGCGGGTGGTACCTATCTGGTAGGGCTTCGGCGAGGTCCATTCAACACGCTGGATAGGCGTTGCCCACTCCGGCCAGGACTCGGCGTCTTCAAACACATCAAAGATCTGCTCCGGTGTGGCGCGCACAATCTCCTCGGCAACAAAAACGTTGGGGGTCTCCTGCAAAAACTCGACCCCTACCGGGGTACACTCGAAATAGTCGCTCAAAAGTACAATCCTCGCGTGGACAGTAAATTATCAGGATAGTGCAGTAGAAGAGCCTTGTCAGGCAATTCGTCGGCGCGGACTGCGATCCAGCACCGGCAGCCTCAGTTCACTCGTTGGAAGAACCGGCTTTGCCCCGACCCGAAAGATAAACCTCTCTGCGGGAATCATAGTCGGCGATTGCCAGCGCCATGACCTCCTGGTCATATTCCCTGAGCCCACCCAGCGCCATGCGCTTGCAGCCGCGGCCAATGACCTGGCCGTCCTGCAGCAGATTGAATGCCAGCTTCGCGGCACCCCGCCTGCCATTTACCTCCAACGCATTGTGATCACTTTGCAAAAGCGGCGCTTCGATCGCCAACGTATCCAGGTCAATCGTCATACTCTGGTACATCACAATGGGGCGCGCATAGTTGATCATCGCATTCTGCTCGGCCATTAGCGGTGCGAGAATATGCGGGAAGGTCTCGCCGGAGAATTCTACATAGCTGCGCGTCAGGTTCTCGATCAGGGCGGTGGAATCCGAGATCCCGCCACTGCGCTCGACACGCAGGTAATCCCTGCCCTCAGCATCGCACAGTACCAACTCATTCGCCGGTGGCGGCAGGATCAACTCGACGTTATCAGTGACCATGCCGGAGAAGAAAAACTCCATATGCCGACTGACGCCGTAACGCGCGAGTACGACAGCAAAGAGCAGGTCACCGGGAATGCAGAAGCGCGCACCGTCGGCGTCATGCAGTGGATTGAAATCGCTGGAAATACCCTTGGCGAACTCACTGCCCTGCTCACGGGTGAAGGATATAACGCCGTCCTGCTCAGTATAAAAGCTGTCAATCAGCATGCTGTTCCTGTCCCCTTCCCCTTAACGCAAAGTGTACAAGATACGCGCCCAATCTCCCACTTCCCGCCGGTAGCAGCAGATAAAGGGCGCTGCTCACGATTGAGCCCGCAAAACCGGAAACACTTCGCCACCCTCTTCCGCCGCCGACTCCTGGTACACGCGTAGTCGCGCGGGTTGCTTGCGCAGTCCGTGGCAACAGATCGCTAGGCGCAACCCATCTACGGGCTCCAGCAGGTAGTAGTGTGGGCCCCTATCGCGCGGCTCAGCCGGTACGATCGTGCCGACGTCGCCGTCCGGGCGAACAACATCGAAAATCACTTTGTTGAGACTGGGCGCCAGCGCCTCGCCACGCGCCTTCACCGCCGCTTCTTTCAGTGTCCACAGATCGTAGAAGTGATCCAGCTGCCGCTGCCCCTGTAGCGTCTCGAGCCGTGCCACCTCTGCGGGGGCGTAGAAGCGCCTGGCAAGCGTCATTATCTCACGGCGTGATGACACCACCTCCATGTCCACGCCAAGGGCGCCGGCGCCATGCTCAGCCACGACACAGGCCAACCAGTCTCCGCTATGGCTGATATTGAACGCAGGGGGAGACGCATGCGCCAGGGCGGGCTTACCGTGCTCGCCCAGGGAGTAACGCTGCTCGGGAGCCGCGATCCCGGTGTAGGTAGCCAGTACCCGACGCCGGAACTGCTCCGAGGATTCTGCGCGCGCGCAGTGGCTCAGCCACAGATGGAGTTGACCTCGATCCAGGCTCTGCGCAAAAGCAGAGGGGTTGTCGCAGCGATCAGAAGCGCTGGATGGTTTTGCCGATGACTCTGTCACGCACTTTCCAGAACAGGTTGTCTGGATTGACCACGACGATAAAGACCCGGCGCAGTTTCCCCTCGGGGCAGTTTATCGGCCGCACCGCGTGCCAGGAATGATCGGTGCGCAGCATCAGGGCGCTGGAATTTCCCATGGAGTCGAATTCGATGATGTTATCGAAGTCGTCGTAATCCGGGGCAGAGTTGTAGTCGAGCCTGCCGCCGTCATCCAGTGCCAGTGTGGCCCCGCCCCACGCCGGATCCCAGTCGTCCTCAGCATTGAAGTAGAACAGGTGCGAACCATGCTCACGCCGCGCGTCACAGTGGGGAGAAACATCGGCGCCTGAGGGCGTATAGTGCCAGTGAAAACGAAACTCTACCTTGCGCGCACCCAGCAGGCGCTGGATCTCGTTGCGATAGTCATCCGAGCATAGCTCTGCAATAAATACCTGCCACGGTTTTGGCACGGGCATATTCGGTGTGTACTCAAGCGAATAACGATCATGGGGTGCCTGGCCCGCGCGGCGCTCCTTGCCCATGATCTCCATGAACATTTCCAGTGGAGGCATATTCTCCAGAAGTTCTGTGAAGCCGTCGGCAGTCAGCAGGGGTTCATTATAAAAAGGATAGGGTTTGACCCCCATGAACTCCTCACGGTCCAGTGCTCTGAGCTTTTCGATATCGAGGTATTTCATGCGGCGCGGCGCTCGAGGTCGGGCGTGCGTTCAAGTACCGCAAAGGCATCGTGCCGCACGTGGTTTTTTGCCATCTCCTGGCGCACGAGATCTTCCGTGACGTGACCTACCTGCAGGCACTCCTTCAGCAGGCCGAAAAACAGCGCCTCTTGCTTGGGATCCGGATGCGGTTGATAGCGCCCCAGCAAGCCGTATTCGCCAAACAGTTTCGTGCGCAGCCGGTTCGCCGATGCGAGCAGGGGCTTGTCTTTGAACTTATCCGCGGGCGTGTAATCAACCGGGAGCCCGGTCTTCCAGGGCTGCGTTTTGCGCTTGGTGTTATGCAGCAAGCGAGTATGCGCATCCAGATGATCGAAGTCGTTCCAGTAGTCTTCGAAGTAGCCGATGTTGGCCGGGTCTTCGTAAGCCAGCACCATCCATTCTTTGTAATCTTTTTCCTGTCGGAACAATTGCTCAAACTCAGCTTCGGCGTTCCAGTGAGTGAGCCTGGCGCAATCCATTAGCATCACGCTGGTAGCCACCTGTGACTGCTTTTCCTCCTTTGCAGAGCGCCTGCGACCCATGACCGCCGCGCCCTCCATATCGCGCTCAAGTAGCTCGCAGATATCACCCACGGCAAACACATCCGGGTCAGTGACTACCGCACGGCCTGCAAAGTTCATCAATTTCGGGGGTAGAAAGCGCAGCGGGGTGAACGACTGCAGATCATCCATGTGCCACACGCGCGTGGTGCCGCCACGCAGAAAAGTCTGGCCTTCTTTCGCGCTCAGGTAGGGGTAGTCACGGGTGTGGATAAAGCGCACGTCGAAGCTGTCTGCTTTGCGGCTGTTGCGGCGCATTGAATATTCAGCCACCAGTGCGCCAAGCCACTGGCGCTCATTGGTGTGAATGAATACACACTTGTCACTCAACGGGCTTCTCCAATCTCCGCGCTGGTATAACCGAAGGCGGGCAGCAGGGAAGAATCTACCATCTCGGTCAATTCTGCCACTTGATCGTCGTCAAAGTAATCCCGGTAGCCGCCTACCTTGGCCTTGCGCACTTTATAGGTGTTGGGATCGTTGACATCCTTGGCCTGTACGCGGCTGCCGCTGCGCCAGAAGTAGTTTTCCTTCTCCTTCTTGCGCAGGTTTTCCACCGAGGCGAATTCGGCGGTGTCTTTCAGGTAGTCGTCATTGGCTTCAAGGCCGAGGAACTCCACGATTCTCGCCATCTCCTGCTCGGGATGTGAACGCAAATCCTCATAGCGCACAACAAGTAGCTCGGGAATATTGGACAGTTCGCGCGCCCAGCCGTTCATGAACTCAATAATGTGCGCCAGACCCTGTCCCTCGTGCTTGACGAACTCGTACACAGAGATATCCGCCTCATGTGCCGGATAGTTATTCATCGCCTTTTTTTCCGGGCGCATGCGGTACTTCCACTGGTGGAACTGGGAGACAGCCACGTCGATCGGGTTACGTACCAGCAGAATGGTCTTTCGGTCATAAAAATCCTTCTTCGAATCCACGTTGCCGGTGTAATGGCGCAGGTAGTTGTCATGGGTGAAGAAGATTTTCGGAATGGCGCTGTTGATACGCGTGTAGTTGTCGAAGCCCATTAAAATATTGTCGGGCAAGTTGTAGACCAACTGAAAGTAGCGGGAGATCATCACCCGCACCCAGGTGCGTCCGCTTTTGCCGTAGGATGCAAAGATGTACTGGCAGTGGCGGTATTTCCAGTGCTCTTCCCGGCCCCTGCGCCAGCGCTGCAGCTGGTGCGCTTTCTCCTCTGGTAAAAATACCGAAATCGCGCGTACCAACCATTTGATCAGTCGCTTGATAATCATATGCATGAAAGTATTACCTGGTCAGGGCAGAATAAGCGGCGAAGGGTAGCCGATGCCCGGGCGGCTCACAAGTTGGCGTGGTATTTTTAACGGCATTCGCCATCATCACCTAACCCACTGTTTTTTAAGGTTTTATTTCGCATTTCGGGAAACACCCCACTACGCGGCAGGAACTATTCACCAGGCGCGCATGCCTAACCGATACTATGCTTATCGCGATTTCTGAACGGACATGATGCTCATCTGCCATCGCCCCCTCATTCTCTGCCTGTTGGCGCCCATGCTGGTGCTCTATCCACTACTGGCCAGCGCCGGCACGGGCCCGGGCCTGCCCGCCTGGCAGGTGCTGGAGTTTGAGGAAAAGGCGTTCTGGGCCACGGCCAGCTCCCGTCTGGAACTGACTGCCTCGCCAGAGGACAAGACGCTCTGGCAGTTCGAGGCTGTCAGTGCGGTGCCCGGTAATTCCGAGCAGGTGACGATGCAACTGGACCCCGCCAGTGGACGCCTACAGCGCCGCGAGCGCGTCAGCCACGGCAAACAGGACAGCCGTTTAAAATCATACGTTTACGCCGATAAGCACCTGCTGCGTGAGCGCCGGGAGCCAAGAGGCCAGGCGCGCTCCGATGCGCAAAATTCCGACCCGTCCAGTTGGGCGCTGGCCAGTCAGACCAAGCTGTTTTACCCGGAGAACAAAGACCGGCTGGTCGTCACCAGCCCCTACCTGCTTATCGTCATCGCCTCGCATTTACAGCAGAAGGGTCCCGGCGCCAGCCGCGAGGTGCTGGTGCACACCGATGAGAATTTCTACCGTGCCACCCTGACCTGCGGCACGGGCATTCCGGTACAGGCGAATTACACCCTGGCGGACGGCACCACGGTAACCGACACCCGCGAAACACTGGGCGTGGCGATCAAGGTAGAACCCGCCGGGAGCCTGGTAGACAAGGATGATTTCAGCCTGCTGGGCCTGTCGGGCGACCTGTTGATTTTTTTCGACCGGCAAAACGACCTGCCCTTGCAATTGCGCGGGGTGGCACCGCGTATCGGTGAAAAGGCCATCAACCTGAAATCCGTCAGAATGAGGTCGGCCACATCGTGACAGCCGCCCCCGCGGTCGGCATGGTCAGCAATCCCGGCAGCGGCCACAACAGATCCCAGTTCGAGCGCATCTGCGCACGGGTGCAGCGCTCACCGGGCATACACCATTGTATCACCCAGAGCGCCGACGATATCGATACAGCCCTGGCGCAACTGGCCGAGAATCGCATCGAGGTACTGGCGATCAACGGCGGCGATGGCACCAGTTCGGCTCTGCTGGGCCGCCTTTTCGAGACAGACTTCTTCCCACACCCCCCTCTAATCGCCCTGCTGCCCGGCGGCACCGCCAATATGAATGCCGGTGACATTGGCGTACAGGGATCTCTGCGCAAGGCAGTGGACAGATTCTGTGACTGGTGCGACCGCGGTGGTGAACGCCGCACCACGCAGCGCTCGCTGCTCAGAGTGGTTCCTGAAGATGGGAGCGCCCACTACACCATGTTCCTTGGCGGCGGCGCGATTATTCACGGTACCGAGTACGCCCACCGGGAAATTCACTCGCGCGGGCTACGCGACGACTTCAGTCTGATCCTCGGCACCCTCAGAACCGTTTGGGGTGTCTTGCGCGACGACCCCGAGTTCAATCGCCATGTCAGCGTCGAACTGGCGCTGGATGACGGGCCTGCGCAGCCGTTCGACACGCTGATTCTTGCGGTTAGCACGCTTCAACGGCTGTCTTTTGGCATGCGCCCGTTCTGGGGAGACGAGCCCGGCGAGATTCGTCTGACGCTGATGGAACAGGGCTGCACTCGCTTTGCCCGCACTTTCCTGTCGATCATACGGGGCAAGCCCAATCGAAACGCCGTACCCGAATCAGGTTACCGCAGCCACAATTGCCAACGCCTCGGGCTTGCGCTGACCGGGCCATTGAATCTGGATGGCGAGATACTGAACTGCAACGGCCACCTGAGCATCACAGCCACCCCGGCGCTGGAATTTTTGCAGCTGTGAGCGGCTATCCAAACGTACCCGGTCCCGACCCCGCCTCCAACGAACAGCTGCAGGCGCTGCTGGACGCTCTCTACCAGCGCCACAACAATGCCGTGTGCTGCACGCTCATCTACGGCTCCTGCCTGCGCAGTGGTGACATCTACGACGGCCTGCTTGACCTGTACCTGATCTGCGATAACTATCGCAGCGCCTACGGCCCCGGGCTGCTCGCGGCGGCCAACTGGTTGCTGCCGCCGAACGTCTTCTATGCGCAGGAAAGCAGTGGCGACAAAACCCTGCGCGCCAAGGTCACCGTCATCTCCATCGGCGATTTCGAGCGCGGTTGCAGTCGCGCCTGGTTTGAGTCCTACATCTGGGGCCGCTTTGCACAACCTACCTGCATCGTCCAGGTGAGGGACGCTGCAACGCGGGCACGCATGGAATGCGCCCTGCTGGGCGCCGCAAAAACCCTGTTGCAGCGCGCACTGCCGTCTCTGCCTCGCTCGGGCTCGCTACTCTCGCTGTGGGAAGGGGCGCTGGGTCTGAGCTATGCCACTGAACTGCGCACCGAGCGCAGTGGCCGTGCAGCAGAGCTGGTGCAGTCCGCCGCCGGATTCTATGCCACGGTCACACACCACCATGCGGGCTCGCTGGGCCATGGGTTCGAGCTGATTGAAGCTGGCGACGAGGTGCAGTACCGCGCATCGCCCGGTGCAACCGGGAAGGCGCTGAACCGCCTCGCCTGGACGCTGCGCAAAGTGCAGGGCAAGCTGTTTTCCGTGCTGCGCCTGGTCAAGGCACTGTTCACGTTCGAGGGTGGGCTGGACTACATTGCCTGGAAGCTGGAACGCCATTCCGGTGAAACGGTAGTGATTCCGGACAAGGTGCGGCGCGCCCCACTGATCCACCTCTGGGGCTTCTTCTGGGGCCTGTATCGACGCGGAATATTCAAGTAACTCCGCCACTTACGGGCGCCGCTAACCCGCGGCCGGCCGGCCCGAGGAACAGCCGTCCCGGCACTTCTCAACCGGGCCGGAAAGCGTTATGGCCAGCAATATTCACGCTCAAACTGACCCCGCAAAATGGAAAAAAACGCCCTGTTCCTTTATAGTTGCGCCCATTCCCAGCATCCCCGAAGCGCGCCGCGAATGCCATGAAAGCCGCCGTATTTATACAGACAAACCACAAGCAGATTACCGGCGCTATTGTCGCCGAGCACGCGCTGCGCCGTTACTCACAGAACAACGACAAGTTTGACGTGGTCCTCATGGACAGCCGCGACTACCCGATGTTTGCCGCGCACGAGGGTGACGAGTATCTGCGCGATGGTGTAAAGCGCGTGTGGCTCAACGACGATTTGCAATCCTTTACACCCACGCGCTTCATGCCCCCGAAACTGATGGATTACGAGGGGCGAGCCGTGGTCATTGATCCGGATATTTTCGCCACCTGCGACATCTGGGAATTGCTCAGTCGTGACATGCAGGGCAAGTCCATCATGTGCCGCATGCGTTCCGGGCCCAAGGGCCTGATCGACAAGTGCAAGGCGAGCAGTGTCATGCTGCTCGATTGCGCGCAATTGACGCACTGGGACGCCGAGAAAAAGTTTGAAGCGATGTTCGCCTTTACCCAGGACTACCAACCGTGGATCTGCCTGCGCGAAGAAAGCGAAGACAGCATCGGTTATTTCGAGAACGAGTGGAACGACTTTGACAATTTCACGCTCGCCACCAGGATGCTGCACACCACGCGGCGCAAGACACAACCCTGGAAAACCGGCCTGCCGACAGACTGGCGCCCGGCGGAACGCTTCCGTCTGTTCCCGCCGGCGGCCTGGGTAATGCGCGCGCGGCGCAAGCTGTTTGGAGAATACGCCTTCCTGGGCAACTACAAGCAGCACCCCGACCAGAACCAGGAAGCCTTCTTTTTCGGCTTGCTCAAAGAGTGCGTCAATGAAGGCAAGATAAGCGAAGAGTTCCTGCGCAACGAAATGTCGCTGAACCACGTGCGCCACGATGCGTTTGAAATTCTGGAGAAAACGCCCGATCTACCGCCGGCGCCGGCGCACCCGCTCAGCGCTATGTCAAAAGCCGCCTGACCGCCTCAGCGCTGCGCGCCAGTTCCAACTGCGCTGCGCCCGGGCCATCCGAACTCTCCCCCGCACGTAATCCTGCTTCGCCGATAGCGCGCACTGCCGCGCTGGAATCCTCGTGCCGCAGCCAATGTGCGCGACCGGATTCCACCAGCGCGGCTTGAATTCTCCCTACGTCGCGGCGCATGCGCGCCGGCCCGAAGCGCATCGCCAGGCGAAAGCTCAGTGGCTTGTAACGCCACGCATGCGGCAGCGACCACCAGCGGCTGTCACCATCGCCCGGATCAAAAATGTACAGCGGCCTTCGGGTATCTGCAGCCTCCGACAGCATGGACATGGATTCGCCTGTTACGATAAACGCGTCTGCCAGCGCGAGCACAGCCTGGTAGGGATTGTCACCGCCGCTGCGAACGCGATAACAGAAATGCGGCGCGGTGAGTGCGCTTTGCAGGGCATCTCCCGCAGCGGTCGGTGTGCGCGGACTGTCGGTGACCAACAGTGAACCGCCGCTGTTACGGGCGAGTTCATCCGCCATAGCACCCAGTCGGCCGCCTTTGCGGGCCGTGAGCACAAAGCGGCCGCTATCACCTCCCACCAGCACGGCGATCCACGGTCGTGGCAGCGATGCGAACTGCTCGCGCCAACCCTGTAGCGCAGCGGCCGCGCCGCTTACCGCTGGTTCATGCAGGGGCAGCGCGTTATGCAAGATGTTGTCCTGTTGAGGCAGGAAGTACTGCGGCGTGGTGACAATGAGGTCATAGCAATCGAGGGGCGCCCAGGGGCGCCCTATATGTACCAACCGCGTACGCCCACCGGATTGACGCTTGATCCAGCGCGCCACCGGTTCATTGCGCCTGCCAGCGCTGATCACCAGGTCCGGCCAGGGCGCGGCTAGCGCACTGGACGCGCGACGGTCGATTCCCGCCAGGGTAATGCCGAGGCAGAGATGGGCAAGCAGTTCCCAGGGGCGCGCCACGATGTGCTTTTCCTCGAAATCGCTGCCCACAGCACGCGCCAGCGCAAGGACCTGGGTATTGTCTCCCGCTTTCTTACCGAGAAGGCACCAGACATTGTGTTGTCCTGCCGCCAAGCGCCGCCTCCTTTCATTCGTTGCCCACGGAAAGTCATACCCGACCGAACCCCTGTCGACTGCGAATTCGCTGCGCAGTCAGAGCCGCTGCAGCAAGGCACTGCAAGCCGTCTGCAAGTCACTCAGGGACGCGGGCATTATTTCACAGCCAATCACCCCGGGCGAGAATTGCGCCATCACAGGGCGTCATCCACCTCCGGAAAATTGCCAAAGGCAAGGATTTAAGCACAGCGCCGCTGGCGCTAGACTATCCCCCGTGTTTTTAGCGAGAAACGCCGCTTTGAAGCCTACCGTATTCATCCACACCAACGACAAGCAGATGCTGGGCGCCCAGGTCAGCCGCTACTCTCTGCGCAAGCGTTCCGCGAACCCTGACAGCTTCGATCTGAAGTTCATTGAGGTCAAAGACTTTCCCTGCATGGCCGAGCGGGAAGGCCAGCTCTATTTGCGCGACGGCGACAAGCGCCCGTGGCTGAACAATGATCTGCAGTCTTTTACACCCCTGCGTTTCGCGCCGCCGCAACTTATGGACTACACGGGTCGCGCGGTGGTCATGGATCCGGATATTTTTGCCATCGGCGACATTCTGGAACTGCTGCAACGCGATATGCACGGCGCCGCCATCATGTGCCGCCCAAAGTCGGGTCGCAAAGGGCGCAAGGGCGCCTACGCCAGCAGCGTGATGCTGCTGGACTGTGCCAAGCTGACGCACTGGCAGTTTGAGCGCGATTTCGCCCAGATGTTCGTGCCCGCCAAACGCGATTACATGGACTGGGTATCACTGAAGCTGGAAGATGCGGCCACGATTGGCGTGCTGGAAAGCGAGTGGAATGACTTCGACAACCTGACCGAAAACACCAAGCTCCTGCACAACACCAAGCGCAAAACACAGCCGTGGAAAACCGGCCTGAAAATTGACTACCGCCCCGCAGATACCTTTCAGCTCTTTCCGCCGCGACACTGGATTCGCCGCGGTCGTCGCGCCCTGTTCGGTGACTACAAGTTTGCCGGCACCTACGACGCCCATCCCGACCCGAAGCAGGAGGCTTTTTTCTTCAACCTCGTGCGTGAGGCAATGGAGGACGGCGAGATTACCGAGTCGCAGCTGCGCGACGAAATGGCACAGGGACACCTTCGGCCGGATGCGTTACAGCTGATAGATCGAGCCGCCTGAAAACCCGGGCACTGAGTCGTCGCACCGAACAAAGGTCTACCAACCAACACTCTTCACGCGCTGCGCCAGCTGCACTCACACAGCAGGCCAGCGCAGGCTGATATCCGCGCCACCGGATTCTGCGTCCGCAATGATAACTTCACCCCGATGCATGGCCATGATGCGGTTGACGATGGCAAGGCCGAGTCCGAAACCCTGTCGTTCCCTCGCCTCATCCGGCGCCAGGCGAACATAGGCCGACAACACCGCCTGGCGCTTGTCTGGCGGAATGCCCGGACCATCGTCAACGACGTGCACGCTGCAGGTTCCCTGTGACAGCTGGGCGCGGAGTGTGATTCGGGACCGGGCAAACCGCTGGGCATTGCCGACAAGATTGTCCAGCGCGCGCCCGAGCAGGCGCTCATCTGCCGCAACGACCGCACTGGCCGGAGGTAACGTTCCCAGCGTAAGCGCTATCCCCGGGGAATGCTCGTTGTAGTATTCGACATAGGTCTGTAGCCAGGCGGCGACTTCGAACGGTTGCAGTTGCCCTGACAGATTGCCCTGTTCCAGCTCAGCATAACCGAGCATCTCTTCCGCCAGCTGATTGAGCTCCTCGATGTCCCGATTCATCGAACTGCGAAATCGCTCGCGATCTGCTTCCTCGGCATTGCCCAGCATCTCCAGGCTGAAGCGCAGCCGCGCCAGCGGTGTACGCAGCTCATGGCTTACCGCGTGGGTCAGCTCCCGGTGCGACTGCAGCAACCACTGAATGCGCTGGGCCATGCTGTTGAAGGCGTCGGCCAGCGGTCGCAGCCATGAACCGGCCGGGAGACTGGCACGGCTGCCAAAGTCCTGGCGGCCGAAAGCCTGCGCGGCGTTCTGCAACGCTTCCAGATCTTTGGTGAGCGGGCGAATCCACAGATACACGGCCAACGCGATAAATGCATAAAACAGCGGCACCACCCACTTTGCGCGCTCGTTCTCCAACCCGGGCGCAGGCCCCAGCGCCAACACCCAGGGCGACGCCGCGAGGCGGCGATAAAATACCGGTCGGTCCTCGGTATCGTAAAGTTGCAGGGTCTCCCCCGCGGCAAGCTGCGCATAGCGCGCTTCCAGCGCCTGAAAATCGGCCAGCGGAAACAGCGCAGCCGGCAGCGTTAGATCCCGGGTGAGGCGCTGCGAAAAAGCGGCGTTATCGATGGGCCCTGACTGGTCGCGCACGATTTCCGCGTAACGAAAAGCACCTTCGAGTAAGGCGGCTTCGCGCTGTGCCAGCGCCTGCTGATCGCGCTCCGCGAGCAGCGCTTCCAAACCGAGGCCGGTCACCAGCACCAGCGCAGCAACCAGCAGGTAGGCCCGCAGGAATACCCAGCGCACGCGCGACATATTCAGCCCGGGCCGTCGGCGACGAAGAGGTAGCCTTTGCCCCAGATCGTCTTGATGAAGTGCGGTCGCTCGCCGTCATCGCCCAGTTTCTTCCGCAGATGAGAAACGCAGACATCCACTGTGCGATCCAGGCCGTCATACTCCAGACCGCGCAGCTGTTCATAGATTTCTCCCCGCGTGAGCACTTCGCCGGGGCGCGAGGACAACAGGTACAGCAGATCAAATTCCTGAGTGGTCAATCCCAGCGGTTGATCGCGCAAGGTCACTTCCTGCGCGCCACGCTTGATAACCAGTTCGCCAAAACGCAGTTCCCCGTCTGGCGTCGCGGCACGTGCGAAACGTCGCAGCAGTGCCTGAATACGCGCCAGCAGCACGCGCGGCTCAACCGGTTTGACGACATAATCGTCCGCGCCCAGCTCCAGACCCAGCACCTGGTCGATATCCCCGCCCTTGGCAGTGAGCATCATGATGGGGCCTGAATACCCTTCGCGCAGCTTGCGGCACAGGCTCAGACCATCCATGCCGGGCACCATCACGTCGAGAATCACCAGATCGACAGCGGCAGAAAAGTTGGCGAGAGCGTCATCGCCACGGGTTTCGAGTTGCACTTCAAAGTTGTGCTGGTGAAGAAATTCGCGGACCAATTCCGCCAACCTCAGGTCGTCCTCAACCAGCAGAATACGTTGCGGATTCATAGGCCCCAGCCTATCACAGGGGCGCCCAGGCGTGGCGTCTGCGGCGCCGTTCCGGACGCTGTTGCGCGAGACGAACGACGCGCACCGTAATTTGCGCCAACGCTTGCACCGAGCCCTCTTCCTGTAGCCAGAAGGACACATCCTGCGGCGACGCCACGCGTGCCTGCGACTCGCCCGCCCGGCTGCCCTCCCAGCACGCCAGCGGCTCGCGTCGCCCGGACTGGTAAAGGCAGTAATCGCCTGTCGGGCCGCGCCACTCTAACGCCACGCCCATCACGCATTGCGGGGTATCCGCATCGGGTAAAATGCACAGCCCGGGGCGCGCGGTAAGCACCAGCCGATCATCGGCCAGCGCGACCGGGTTGAAGCACAGCCACAGAACCGTCAGCAGCACTGCACCATGAGGCCAACGACTACATGTCCTGAACTCCCTAGAACTCATAGTAGAGCCCAATGAAGCTGGTGGTGACGTGGTCCTCTGCCACCGAAGGACTGTCCGCAATGTCATCGGCCAGCTGTTCGTACTGCAACACCGAGACCAGCTGCCAGTGCTCTCCCAGGCGATAGCTCAGAGAGAGGCGCGCGAAGTAGTTCAATGCATTGCCCACGTCGTAGGCCGGCAAGCCGGGCTGCGCCTCGCTCGCGCGCACGCCGAAGTAATAGTCCGCCGCGTCAGCGCTCATCCAGGTCACGCCCAGAGAGGGGTAAACGGACAGGCTGCCCCATTTTTGCGGCAGCCCCCAGGACAACCACAGCTCCTGGCCGTTGTGTTTGTCGCTGATATCGGTGAGCAACTGCATCTGCAGCTCCGACCCACCCCACTCGTACAGCAGCTCCACGCCACCATCGATCACATAGTCCCTGTCCGGTGCCTCCGGCGGTGGCGGATCGGCCGCTACTGTGCCATCGGGGCCCGTACTCATACCGGGCCCGCCCAACTCGGTGCCCAGCGGTGGGAACCCCACCGGGCTGTCATTGAGAAAGGAAAAGAAACTGCGCTCGCCGCCAACACCGGCAATCAGGTTCGCGCTCCAGTGGGCACCGTCGGCCATAAACCAGCCAACATCGCCATTGTCGAAGAAAAAATGTTCACCGAACCAGGACAACTGCAGGATGCCGTAAATAGGAATGTCGTCGGACTGGATCAACGGATTACTGCGCTCGCCATAGCCGGCGCCGAAGCCGATTCGCCAGCGACTCCCGACTGATGTGTAATCGTCTTCCAGCAACAGTTGTGCGCAAGGGGGCGGCGCCTTTTCGGCCGCGTCGGCATCGGCAAGCACCTGCTCAGATGACGACACGCTGCATTCCACCGGGGTTCCGCCGCCTTCTGCACGCAGGGTCAGAGGCTGCAGCGTTACTAACAGAAGCGCAAACAACGCTGCGGGAGTTTTCAGTCGTAACAGGCACATAAGCGCAGCGTGACACAGCCCCCGGGGAGTGTCCGTTAACAAGTCTTGGAATCTGTTAGAAAGTGTTAATGGATCCAGCACAGGCGCGCCGCCCCGCGGTTAACAGAAAGCAACACTTTAACGCAGTTTTGCTACAGCATATTCTGCGTCAGGTAACTAGCGTGATAGCAAAGGAATGCGCTACACCACGGGGAGACGGATCATGCCACAACACAACACTTTTCCGATCATAGGGACCGGCCGCGACGCGCTGCTGACAGCGACGGCATTAAGCATAATGCTGACCGCCTGCGGCGGGGGCGGCGGCGGTGGAGCCAGCAACACCCCGGGAGAGACGGGCCCGGTGCAAAGCTTCGGCCTCCTCAAGCCCGTGGCATCGGATGCAGAACTGGCCGCCACCCTTCGCCGTGGGCTCGCCGGTGCCTCCAGCATTGGAGAACCCGCAGAATTGATCGCCGCGCCCGAGTCTGGCCTTACCGGCGATAGCGGCGGCGCAGGAACCGGTTTCTCCACGACCAACCTGCAGGAGGCCGGCGTCGATGAAGCGGACCGGGTGAAGTACGACGGCGAAATTCTCTACGTGCTGGACTATTCACAAGACCTGGGCAGCGGCGCGCCCACGCCGGTGGGCGGCCCCGAGCCGACTGATGAACTGGTCGCGATCAGCCTTGCACCGGGCCCTTTCAACGCCAGCATCCGTTTACTGCGCACCGATCCGGCAACGCCCGGCATCGAAGCACTTGCCACCATCAACTTCGAAAGCGACAGCAGCGGTGGCGCGCTTTACCTGACCGGTGACGACGACCGGCAACTGATCAACGTGGGCTACGGCAATAGCTATCACTGGAGCGTTTTTGCGTTCGACTACTACTGGGTGGATCAAAATACACAGGTGCGCGCCTGGAACGTCGGTGACCCGGAAAATCCCACGGACGCCTGGCAACTGGAACTGCAGGGCAGCCTGCTGACTTCGCGCATTGTCGACCAGGTGCTGTACCTGGTGACACGCCATACGCCACACATCGACGGCCTTGTGTTCTACCCCACCACGGCGGAAGAGCAGCAGGCAAACCAGGCCCTAATGGACACCGCCTCGCTGGATGATCTCATGCCTGATGTTGCGTTCAACAATGGCGAGCCCACGGAACTGCTTGCTGGTACGGATTGTTATGTGCCCAATGAAGCCTACGAAGGGCTACCCGTGCCACCGGCCAGCGGCAGCATCATTACCATCAGCGCCATAGACCTGCGCGCACCGCAGACCATCAACTCCCTGTGCCTCAACGGTTTCGCCAACGGCTTTTACGTGTCGCCAGACAGCCTCTATATAACCTCCTACAGTGCCGCAGAGCGCACTGTGATTCACAAGGTGGGCCTGGGCGGCGGCAATCCACAATACCTGGGCTCGGGTGACGTGCCGGGCTACCTGGGCACCAGCAACCCGGCTTTCCTCATGTCCGAGAGCGGCGCCGACCTGCGCGTGGTCAGCAGCACCTGGGACAATGTGACGTTTCCTGTTCCGGACATTGATGAACCGACGCTGCCGGCCACTGCAGATACAGAAAGCGCCGCAGACCTCGGGCGCCATCGCCTCACGGTGCTGCGCGAAAACACCGCAACCCAACGCCTGGAAACAATCGCCAGCCTTCCCAACGCACAGCGTCCCGATCACATCGGCAAACCCGGAGAAGACCTCTACGCCGCGCGCTTCCTGGGAGACCGCGCGTATCTCGTCACTTTCCAGACCATTGATCCGCTGTACGTCGTAGACCTGGCCAACCCGCAGGATCCGAAAATTGCCGGTGAACTGGAACTCCCCGGCTTCTCCACCCAACTGCAGCCGCTGGGAGAGGAACTGCTGCTGGGTGTGGGCCAGGAAGTCAGCATTGCTCACGGGGCGGTGCTCACGCAGGGGGTCAAGGTTGCGCTGTTCAACGTCGCGGACATCACCAACCCGGTCGAATTGGCCAGCCAAGAAATCGGAAAGCGCGGCAGCTACAGCCCCGCGCTGGATGATCACCACGCGCTTACCCTGTTGGAGGCGAACGGCGTGTACCGCCTGGCGCTACCGGTTGCGCGTCACGACGAAGGGAACGTGGGAAACACCCAGTTTCCCTGGTACGAGTGGAGCGACAACGCCCTGCACCAGTTTGAAGTCGATCCGGCTACCGGCAGCCTGAACCACCGCGGCAGCCTGATCAGCGAGCAACGCTCCGCAGACCAGCCGTGGCCGAACCACAGCCTGTATAACAGCCGGTCGGTTTTACATGACGATGCGGTGTTCTTTGTAACGCAGCCGGAGGTAGTGGTTGGCCGTTGGGCGGAATGACGGCCGACTGCTCACCGCAGGGGTGGATCAGACGTACTCGTACATCGGGTCGAGGGTTTCGGCAAGGCGCGCATCGATCGCCGCCACTTCGTCGTCGGTAAAATAATCGCGGTAGCCACCGACCTTGGCGCGGCGAACTTTGAAACTATCGGGGTTGTCCTTGTCGCGCGGCTTCATGCGTCCGCCGGAAAAACGCGACTGCGCCCCACTTTCAATCTTCTTCATGTTGTCAAACGAGGAGTACTCCACTGCGGCGTTCACCTGCTCGTCGCTTGCATCAACCTGCATAAAATCCAGCATGCGCCGCAGTTGTTCATGGGACCGGGCGCGCAAATCCTCGTAGCGCACCAGCAGGAAGCGATCAACCTTGTGCATCTCCCGTGCCCACAGGTTCATGTAGCGAACCACCTCCGCCATACCGCCGCCCCCCTCGCTCATCACGAAGTCAAACAAGGACACTTCGGCGTCTCTGGGCGGGTAGTTGTTGATCGCCACCTTACTGGGCTTGAGGCGATGCTTCCATTGAAAGAACTGCGACACCGCAACGTCGCGGGGGTCGCGCACCAGCAATACCACCGGCTTGTCGTAGAACGGCGCCTTTGAATCGAAATCGCCGGTGTAATCCTTGATGTAGTTGTCGTGCGTAAAAAAGATCTTGGGAACAGCAGCATTCAACGCATGAAAATTGTCGTAGCTGAGTATCATGTTTTCCGGCAGATGATACTTCACGCAAAAGAGGTGCGACACCATCACACGCAGCCAGGTGCGGCCGCTCTTGCCGAAGGACACAAAAATAACATCTGAGTTGCGCAGTGTTTTGTACTGTTCAACACCGCGCAAGCGGCGCTCCGCCTGCAGTATCTTGGACTCCGGCTGACCGCGCATACGCAGATGCAACAACCGGCGTGACAGTTTCTTCTTGCCGATACGCACGGCATGACGCAGGTTGGACAGAGCGAGCTTCACGCCTGGCTACCGTAGCCGAAAACCGGATCCAGTTCCGCCACCATGCGCTCAAGCTGCTCGCACTGCTCGTCGGTAAAGTAGT
This sequence comes from Gammaproteobacteria bacterium, assembly GCA_030426545.1. GTDB lineage: Bacteria > Pseudomonadota > Gammaproteobacteria > Pseudomonadales > Halieaceae > Marimicrobium. Next base: position 73,159 of record JAUHYL010000006.1, on the reverse strand, counting down.
CGCGGTAACCGCCGACCTTGGCCTTGCGTACTTTGAAGGATTGCGGGTTGCTCTTGTCAGCCGCCTTGACGCGCGCGCCCGAGCCCTTGAAGAAGCTCTCCTGTTCCATTTTCTTCATGTTCTCGTAGGCCGCAAAATCCACCGCTTCCTGGACCTGCTCCGCGCTGACTTCAGTGCCGGTAAAGGACAGGATGTCCGCCAGGACTTTCGCCGGCTCGCTGCGCATATCCTCGTAGCGCACAATCAACACATCCTTCAGTTCCGGGATAGCCTGCGCCCAGCCATTAAAGTAGTCCACGATGCGCGGCACGCCGGCATCCTTGTCGAGAACAAAATCCCAAGTGTCGATATCGGCGCCGTGAGGCGGATAATCGTTGATGAACTTCTTGTTGGGGCGCATGCGAAACTGCCACTGGAAAAACTGCGAAACGGCCACATCGCGCGGATCCCGCACCAGTAGCACGATGCGCTTACCCTTGAAGTGACGCTTGGAGGTCTGGTTACCCGTGTAATCCTTGAGATAATTGTTGTGGGTAAAAAACACCGCCGGCAGGCTGGCATCCTGGTGTTTCAGATTATCAAAATCCAGCAGTTCGCTCGCCGGCAGGCCCGCTTTCAGCGTGTACGCCCGCGACAGCATCACGCGCAGCCAGGTACGGCCAGATTTCCCCCAGCTCATCAGCACCCAGTCGCAGCGCTCAAGTTTTTTGTACTCCTCGCGCCCGCGCAGCCAGCGCTCGATCTTCTTGCGCCGTGTTGCCGGCAGCCAGAAGCCAAGCAGCATAATGATGTGGCGCCACGCAACGCGCGCCTTGTCACCCATTTGAGCCAGCCATCTGCGCGTACACCCTTGATATATAAAGAAATTGCGGCGCATTCTAGCGTAAATGCCCATGTGCCGCAGCCTTGATTTAGCGCACTATTAACACGGCTTGCTCCTTCACCCTGCTTTGCTGGAATCAGCGGTGCCATTAAACTAGGTGCATGTCTCTCATGAATCTAGATGCGTTGCGCTCTGCGCAGGTCCAACCCGAGCCTTTTGACTACCTCGTGGCGCCCGGCTTCATCAGTACGGACGCTTTGACCGGCATAAACGCAGACTACCCGCAGATCGACAGTGCCGCCAACCACGCGCTGGAAAACCTCAGCGCAGGGCCGCTGTTCAGCCAGCTTATGGACGAAATCCAGAGCCAGGACTTTGCCGAGGTGCTGGGTGAGAAGTTCGACATGGAACTCGCCTCGCTGCCGACAACCGTCACCGTACGCAAGTTCTGCGAGCGCACCGATGGCAACATCCACACGGACCACAAAAGCAAGGTCATTACCGTGCTGGTGTACTTCAACGAGACATGGGAACACGAAAACGGGCAGCTGCGCATGCTGCGCAGCAAGAGTGATATCGAGGACTATGCCGCACAGGTAGCGCCACTTGGCGGCACGCTACTGGCCTTCCGTCGCACCGATCATTCCTGGCACGGTCACACCCAGTTCGTCGGTGAACGGCGAATGGTTCAGCTCAATTACCTGGATCAAAGCCCGGTAGCCGTTGCAGCGCAACGTATCAGCCGCCTCGGCACGCACTTCATGAAGAACGTGTTGGGCATGCGCTGAACGCTGTCCGCCCGGCGCACTGCATCAGAACCAGCGATTACTCCAGAAACCCGTCACATTCGCCGGTGGCCAGCAGGCTGACTACCTGCAACGCAATGCCCAGCATGGTAGACACATCACCTGAATCAAACGCCGCTTCTCCCGCCGCGACAATGCCCGCCATTGTGGACGCCCAGCCGGTAATGTTGGCCTGCTGCGCCGGTGTAAAACGACTTATATCGACAAGCGCCAACTGAATCAGGTTGTTGAGGGACTGCGCATCACCGTAAGTGGCCAGCGGTGCGCCAGCGTCAAACACGGGCGTCAGTTGACCGCTCGCCAATTCCTTGGCCAGCTCCAGAGAAATCAGCGTCTGCCTGATCAGTTTCTCGTAGTCCACCACCGAGGGATCATCACCGGAGGTGTGATAGCACGGGCCAGTAGAGTCAGTGAAAAACACGGTAGGTATCCCCGCCGCAATAAAATTGGCGTAGTCGCTGCGGTTCTGGCCGAACACTGCGCTGAACTGATTAATATCCAGTGGCTGCGTTGCCGCAGCGGTCTCGACCGCATCTACCAGGGCAGCACCGCCCGATTCAGCGCCGACTGCGATACTGACGTTGCGCAGGCTGGGCAAGAGATTTGAACCAAGGATGTCGTAGTTGATGTACGCAACCGTGTTCGACAGCGGCACCAGTGGGTTGGCAATGTAGTGCAATGAGCCGAGCAGGCCATCTTCCTCACGATCCCACAGCGCGAATACCACAGAGCGACGTGGCTCGTTGCCCGGTTGCACAAAGTACAGCGCAAGGTCCAGCGCCGCGCCCACGCCGGCGGCATTATCCGTTGCGCCATTGCAGATGGTATCTCCCAGGGTGGCCGAGCTACAGAACGCTATGTGATCGTAGTGTGCGCCGATAACCACGTACTCGTGGGCGAGATCCGTTCCGGGGATCATACCGACCACATTCGTGCCATTGCTGAAGGTTTGCTTGTAGGCATCTCCTCCACTACCGGCGCTCAAGCCGTCGACCCCCAGATACTGGAACAGCGCGATGATATGGTTCTGCGCCGCCACAGACCCGGCACTGCCATTGTTACGGCCATCCAGGCCATCGCGAGCCAATACCTTGGTATGGATATGGGAACACGCGCTGAGCGCTAACAGCAGCGCGCAAACGGTCAACAATCTAACAATCATCGGACTCATCTCATCACGTCATGAAAGCACCAGTATAGACGCTATACGGCGCCTGTACCGAAAATGCCAACACCCGTGCGGGGCAGGTGCTTAGCCGATAGGAGGCATGCGCGACACGCTCCAGTTTGAAGAAGCCATCTCCATGTGCTATTTCCTTAGGGGTGCGGCAACAGCGCACCTGACTCTACAGCGCCGAACCGTAGTGCACCGGTCGAGCGAGATGCGACTCATACCAGACTCTAATAATCCGATGCACCGAGGTTTACCACATGCTTGCAAACGTTTACAAAGCCCTGTTGTTACTTGCGCTCGCGCTATCCATCACTGGCTGCAAACTCGCGGTTATCGTCGTAGAGGGCGGCGAGGTGCTTTCAGTTAGTGGAACCCGCGATTGCAGTGTGAACAGCATCTGCGTTTTTGAAGTGACCGACACCGACTTTCATGACACCTTTACCGCAGTTCCACAACCAGGGTGGGAGTTTGTGCGCTGGAACGCCGGCGGCGATTTTTTCTGCGAGGACTCCACCGACCCTTCCTGCTTCCTGAGTAATGTGGGTACTGACGGCATCCAGGCCATCGTCGATGCCATCGCCACTCAGAAAACGTACTACATCATGCCGGTTTTTCAGCCCCTGGGCGCAGCGATCACCGATACGGTTGTCGCCGCTGGCAAAGAGTGGGCGCAACCGGATCTGTTTACCAACCTGACATGGGGCGCCATTGATGCGGTTTGCCCGGCAGGCGTCTGTGGCGGCACGCTGAACGGTTTTCTGATGGACGGCTGGACCTGGGCCACCGTGGAGGATTTCAACAGTCTGGCCAACTACTACATCGGCAGCGCCCAGATGGGGCCGGGGCCTGATGCTCACATTGGCTCAGCCAGCATGCTCGATGGATTTTACGCAGACGGGTGGCGCAACACCTTCGAGCTTGCCCCTGAAGACACCGGGATCAGCGGCAGGCTGCGCGACCCGGCCGACCCCGGCGCACATTTCGGCGGTGGCGCTGCGGACAACAGCTTCCCTCTGGAGCCGGGCGTGCCCAACGACTTTTTCATAAGCGGCATACCCTACGACGATACGCCGGCTGATTCACTGCTGGGCGCATGGTTTTATCGTATCCCCTGAGGCGGCATCAGCGATCAGCGAGCCACCGGTAACACCGTTTTCTAGGTCGCAAACAGACGCTGGATTCGATCGACCACGGTACCCACATCGTCCGGCAACTGCCTGGCAGGCTGCGTAAACGCCTGCCCGGCCCACACCGCCAGCCCTTCATCCACCAGCAGTCGGTGAAAAGCCCGAAAGTCGCGTGTGGCGCACAGAATTTTGAAGTAATCGATGTAGTACACCCCTCGCGCAAGCGAATGCCGCAGCCGATCTAATGCGGAATCCTGTTTGGGATTAAACAACCAGTGAGCCAGTGAACGACGCAATTGATCGAGGGTGCCCAGGGGGCCGCCAGGGAGTGGAAAAATTGCCAGTGGTTTGCGCAGGTAGATAACCTCCACCATCATGGAAATACTGTCCGCAGTCACAATAAAACCATCCGCGCTGCCCAACAGAGCGCGATAGGGATTGTCCTCAGCATCGGCGGACCATTCAAAGTACACCGCCTCGTCAGGTAGCGCGGTGCGCAGAATCTCCAGCACTTCCGGAGTGGTACGCCGGCTGGTGGTGATATAGGGCGTGCCACCCAGTTCGTCCACGACCCAGCGCGCGGTCGCTACGAGTTTGTGCGCCACTTTGCGGTTCATAATAAACGGGTTGGTCTCACCGCCGATGAGTATGGCGATCAGCGGTTTTCTAAGCGGCGCAAAGCGATCGCGCCACGCCGCCGCCTCTGCCGCGACATCCTCGGGTTGAATGCGCATCAAGGGCAGTGTGGTGGGCAGGAAATTGTGCATGGGCGGCATCTGGTTTTCGGCGCTGGCAATCACCAGTGAAAAATCCAGCATGTAACCGGAGGGCTTGCCCACCAATACAATCCTCGTGTGATTGCCCGACTGTTTGCGCACCCAGAGCGCCACCATGGAAGGGCGCCGTCCGACGGTAATGATCAGATCCGGCCAGGGGCCTTCCAGCGGATCGGACTGACTCCTGTCGAGATGATCCAGCGAGGGCCGATACTTTGGTTTGCCCAGCACCCACTCGGGCTTCATATGCACGTATTTGTGTTCAACCGGCCAGGGCAGCGCTTCTACGATGGTCTCTACCTGACCATTGTCTCCGCGTTTATCGCTGAGGATCACCCAGGTGGTGGGAGCCGGCATGGTCACTCGCCCCGTCAGTCCTGCTGGCAGTATCCGAGTTCAGGAAGGATGTTGTCGCGCACCAACGCCTCTAACTCGGCTACCTGCCCGGCATCAAAATCCTCGCGGTAACCGCCGACTTTGCCGCGGCGGACTTTATAGGTTGAAGGGTCGTCCCGGTTGACCAGCTTCATACCGCCCTGGCTGAAGGTGCCCCTGGTTTCCAGTGATTGCAGGTTATCGAAGGAACCCCACTCCACCGCTGCACGCACTTCGTCTGTACTGAAATCTTCGCCCATATGCTGAGTAATCGCATGCAGAGTCGCCACCGGCTCGGCGCGCAGGTCCTCGTAACGGGTCAGCAATCCGTGCGGGAGATCGGCAATATTGCGTACCCAGGTATTCTGGTACTCGATCAGGGCCGGCAGACCGATGTCGGAGTGGCGCACAAACTCCCACATCTGCACGCTGTGCCTGTCGATGGGGTTGTCTATCCAGTGATTGATCAACTCCTGCTTCGCGCGAGACTGCCGCTTGGTGAACTGGTGATACCAGGAAACAGCAATATCAATGGGGTTGCGCGCCAGAAACAGCACCGGCTTGTGCCGCAACGGGTTGTCCGCCGCACCGGCAGCAAGGAGCTTGCCGACTTCCCCTTCGTAGCTGTAATACCCGTTGGTGGCCGCCAGGCGCGGAATCTCCGGGATCTTGCGCGCAAATTCGTCGGTGTTAATCAGCTTTGATTCCGGCAGGTTGTAACGCAACTGGTACAGGCGCGAGATCATCACCTTGAGCCAGGTATTGCCGCTCTTGGGATGGCCGATGATCAGAAAATTTGCCGCGTGAGCCTTGGCCAGCTCAAGCTTCGCCAACTGCTTGCGCCGCAGTGCGACCCGTGTTTTTGCGGGCATGGCTTGGGTCGGTATGAGTATCAGCGCTTTCTTCACGCCATCGCTCAGATTAAGCATCGCTACAGGGTCTCGTGGGAGGGTGCAGGGGGCGTCGTGCAAGGCGAGCAATTATGCGCCAAGCGCCCCAAATTGGCCAGAGAGCGACCAGTTCTTCTCTGGTACTTGTACGCAAATTGGCTCTCTCACAGGGGTTTTGGCGATACCCCGCGCCCTGACGCTTTTCCTGGCCTACGCGCGTCACAGATAGCGCTGCACAGACGGGGCTTCATGTACAATGGCGCCTGCGCACTACCCAACCTGCACAGGACTCCCACGCCCGTTGATCATCGATCGTCACATCAGCCTGGAAATATTGCGCCCCTTCGCTGCCGGGCTGGGGCTGTTGGTGCTCGTTTACATGGGCTTCTCGGCAGCGCGCCAACTATCGCTGGCAGCCGCCGGGCAGATGGACATGGTCACCGCTTTCAAATTGATCGGCCTGAGTACCGTCATCACGCTGGAAATTCTGCTGCCTTCGGCATTTTTCTTTTCCATCCTGTCCGCCATCGGCCGCCTGTATAGGGATTCGGAAATGAGCGCGTTCTACGCGGCCGGCGTGAGCCGGGCACGCATACTGGAGGCGGTGCTGAAACTTGCCCTTGTCATTGCGCTGATTACCGGGATTATCTCCACGCTGGGCAGACCCTGGGCGTACCGCACCAGCTATGCGCTGGAGTCACAGGCGGAAGCGCAGTTTGACCTCAAGCGCATGGCCGCCGGGGAATTTCTCAACATGGGCAATTCCGACTACACGTTTATCGCAAAAGATCTGGATCTGGAACGAGGCCTGCACCACGGCGTATTTTTGCAGAAGGATCACGACGAGCAGGCACGCACTGAAATCATCGTCGCGGAAAGTGCCGCCATGCCAACGCTGAATCCAGGTAAGGGTTTTCAGGCGAGTTTCTACAACGGTTACCACTACCTGCTGGACAACGATAAGCGGCGCGACGTGACCGTGAAGTTCGGTGAGCTGGTGGTGCGCCTGCCCGACGAAGAAGCGCGTGAAAAGTACCGGCGCAAAGCCGAAACAACGGCCAACCTGGCAGATTCCACCGAGCCCAAGGACGTGGCCGAATACCAGTGGCGCATTACCACGCCGGTTGCCACGCTGTTGCTAGCGCTGATCGCGGTGCCACTGGCGCGCACCGCACCTCGTGAGTCTCGTTTTCGTACCTTTACCGGCGCCGTTCTGGCTTACATCGTCCTCTTTAGCCTGGTGAGCATATTGCGCACCCTGATGGAACAGGGCCGGTTAGACGCCTTTCCCGGTTTGTGGAGCGCGTACGCAGTGCAGGCCGCGGTGCTGGTGTTGCTGGTGCGACCACCCAGGTGGTGGCGCCGATGATTCTGCAGCGCTACATTGGCCTCAACCTCATCAAGGGTTGGCTGCTGGCCCTGGCGGTGCTCAGTGCAATCTTCGGCTTGCTGCTGTTTATCGAAGAACTGGACAAGGTTACGGATTCCTACACCGCCACCATGGCCGCGCAATACGCCATTCGCGTGCTACCCAACCAGTTGATCGGGCTGGCACCCGTTATCGCGCTACTGGGCAGTATCGTCGCGCTGGCCAGCATGGATCGTTATAACGAGCTGACAACAATCAGTACCAGCGGATTCGGCCGCGCCCAGTTGATCGCGGCGATCACTTTCCCCACGCTGTTGTTGATGGGTCTGCTGTGGCTGAATATGGAATACGTTACTCCCCAGCTTCAGCAGGCTGCCGAGCAGGACAAACTGCGACAGCGCCACGGTGATACCGCCTGGATTCCGCGCGGCGGGGTATGGTCCACTGACGGTAATCGCTATATCAACCTGCAAAAGCTCAGTCGCGACGTTGAGCCCGGTAAAATCAGCCTGTACGAGTTTGACGATAGCCGTCAGCTGCTGCGTACACTGCGCGCGGAAAGCGCCCGAATAAGCAGTGACCGGGACTGGCGGTTCCAGCAGGTACGGGAGAAGGTGCTGGTGGACGGTGAGTTCCAGAATCGCGTAGAGGACGAACTGGAAGTTCCCAATCTCTGGGCGCGCAATGAACTGCCCACGCTTACCGTACAGGGAGACAGCATGAATCTCTCCGTGCTCTACAACTACGCACAGTATCTGGAAAACACGCAGCAACCCGCAGAGCGATACCTGCATGCGTTCTGGCAGAAGCTGATGATGCCGTTTACGGTGCTGGCAATGGTCCTCCTGGCGACACCGGTCAGCGCATCGGCCACCGCAGGGCGCGACCGCAGCTTCGGCTTCAATCTCGGTATCGGTGTCATTCTGGGCATACTGTTTTACCTGGGTGCGCAAATCGTATTCGCGCTGGGACAGCTCCTGGGCTGGAATATTCCCCTGGTGGCCGCCCTCCCCGCCATCATCACCTTTGCTGCCGGTCTGCTCATGTTCCGGCGCATGCGCTGGTGAGACAGCGATGACCATTATATATTTGCCTTCCCTTTCTCTCGTGCGTCACACACCGCAAGGTGCGGATTCTCCCCCATGGGTTTGATGCTCAACTTCTTTCGCGCCTACCCCGGGCAGACCTCGTTGATGCTGATCGCGCTGGTACTGTCCGGCGCAGCGGAAGGCATCGGTCTATCTGCCTTGCTTCCGTTGATCAATATTGCGCTTGGCTCGGAAGCGGCAGCCCTGATCCCCGGGGGCGCCGCCGAGCAGTCTGGCTTCGAGCAGGCGGTGCTGGATGCACTGCACAGGCTGAACATCGAACCGACACTGGGCAATATGTTGCTGATCATCATCGGCGGCGTATTGTTCAAGGTGATCTTTCTGCTACTGGCGCAGCGCCAGGTCGGCTATACAGCAGCGGGGGTTACAAGAGATCTGCGCCTGCGCATGCTCAGCGCCATACTGCGCAGCAAGTGGGAGTACTTCCTGCACCAGCCGGTGGGCAAACTGACCAATGCCCTGGCCACCGAAGCGCAGCGCTCGTCCCAGGCGTTCGTCAATGGCGCCACGGCAATTACCTACCTGATCACCGCGCTGGTCTATGGCGGGGTTGCTTTTGCAGTTAGCTGGCGCGCTTCGCTGGTCGCCATCGTCGCCGGTGTTGTCGTGATTGGCCTGTCGCACTACCTGGTAAAAAAGACGCGCAAGGCGGGGCGCAAACAGACGCGATTGATGACCTCGCTGATGTCGAACCTGACAGACACCCTGCAGTCGGTGAAACCGCTGAAAGCCATGTCACGCGAACACCTGGCGGACCAGGTGCTGGCACACGACACGCACCTGTTGAACAAGGCACAGCGACGCCAGGTGTTGTATGGCGCGATACTGGATTCAGCGCAGGAGCTGATGTTCACCGGTTTCATTTGCCTCGGCATCTACGTTGCGCTGGAAAGGTACAGCATGGACCTGGCCACGGTGATGGTGCTGGTGGTGGGGCTGGGACGCTCATTCACGTTTTTTGGCAAAGTACAAAAGCAATACCAGAAGCTGGCCCAGGGAGAGAGCGCCTACTGGTCTCTGCTGCAGTCCATCGAGCAGGCGGAGACAGCCGATGAAGACCTCGCCGGTGGCCTGGCGCCGAACTTCGAAGAAAAACTGGCGCTGGATGAGGTGACGTTTCGCTACGATGACCGCAATACTGTCTTCCAGGGCCTCAACCTGGACATTACTGCAGGCTCTCTCACGACACTGGTCGGCCCTTCAGGCTCGGGTAAAACCACCATCATCGACCTGACCATCGGCCTGCTGCAGCCGCAGTCCGGCGCCGTTACAATCGACGGCATCCCCCTCAGCGAAGTAGACCTGCGTGCCTGGCGCAACATGATCGGCTATGTGCCCCAGGATACTATCCTGCTGCACGACAGCATCCTGCACAACGTCACGCTGGGCGAGCCGGGGCTCAGCGCAGAGGACGCGCAGGAGGCCCTGACCGCCGCCGGTGCCTGGGACTTTGTGGCCAGGCTGGACGACGGGATGAACACCATTGTCGGTGAGCGAGGCGGCAAGTTGTCTGGCGGGCAGCGCCAGCGCATCGTTATCGCACGCGCGCTGGTGAACAAACCGCGGCTGCTTATTCTGGACGAGGCAACGAGCGCACTGGATCGCGACAGTGAACAGGCGGTGCGACAAACGATGGAAAAGTTGAAGGGGCAACTGACCATTCTGGCCATTTCGCATAACCGCGGCATGGTGCAGGCGGCGGACCGGGTCTATGAACTATCCCCCGGCGGAGCCGTGATGCTGGATGACGACGCGCGCTCAGCGCTCTCCAAATAAACGCTTTACGGCGTTGACCGCGCGCTGCAGATCACTTTCGGCCCGCACCCTCGCGGTGCCGAGAAGCTCATCCATCCACACCGCCGAGCCAGAATCGCGCAAACGCCGATGCACCAGCGTGATATCGCGCGACAGCGGCTGCCATAGCCAGCGCATCAACAGCGCGTAGAGACTGGCGCCAACTCGAAAATCACGCTCCGCAATTTCGTAATGCTCGCGCATACCCCCGAGGTCGAACATTTTTACCTGCTTACCCGTGGCGCAGGCTTCCGACAACATGGCAATACTGTCGCCGGTAACAATCAACCGATCCGCGCAGGCAAGAATGCCGCGGTAGGGGTTGTCCGGATCACCGGCACGCCACGGATAGAAAAAGTTGGGCACGGTAATAGACTGCTGTAGAGCACTCACCGCACTGTCCCGGGTTCGCGAACTGGTGGTCACCAGCAGCGAGCCACCTTGCGACTGCGCCAGCTGCGACGCCTCGCGTCCCAGCCTGGCGGCGGCCTTCGGACCCAGCGTGAAAGGGCCGCTATCCCCACCCACGATCACGGCAAAAAGTGGACGAGGCAAATCCTCAAACGTCGATTGCCAGCGTAACCTTGCCTCGTCCAGGGCGGCGCTATCAATGCCGTGCAGCGTCAGCAAGTTGTTCAGCACGTGCGGATGATCGGGCACGCGATACTGCGGTGTGGTGATTACCAGGTCGAAATTATCCAGTGAGCCCCAGGGTCTGCCCACGTGCACATAGCGCGTTTTACCGCCCGACTGTTCGCAAATCCAGCGACAGACCGGTTCGTTACGCACACCGCTGGACACCACGAGATCGGGCCAGGGCGCCCGCAGCGCTTCGGCTGATTCGGCGGTGATACCGGCGATACCTGCCTGCCCGAACAGGTGCGGCCAGAAAACGACTTTACGGTACTGCAGGGCTTTGGTTTCGCAGGGCCAGCCAAGTGCATCGACGAGGGCGCGCACCTGGGCGCGCTCTCCCGCCCGGTAAGCGTCAATCAACCAAACAGCTGGCATTAAAAGGGTTCCGTGGGTATAGTTCGAGCCTTCAAAATCTACTGACTTCGCCGTGTGCACGCAAGGGCGACGCTACTATGACAGATTATCAAGAAACCCTCAGCTTCCTATACAGCGCCCTGCAGGATCCGAACAAAAAGGACATCGAGCTGACCGAGCAAACCGCGTTGGTGGCCGATATCGGCCTGAGCTCACTGGAGGTGATGGAATTCATTGAGAAGATCGAGGATCACTTTGATATCTCGATTCCCCTTAACATCCTGCCCGACGTCAACACAATCGGTGATCTGGCGGAAAAGGTACAGGAACTGAATTCCTGAGTCCGCATCCAAGTGAACGTGGCGCGAGCTTGCGCCACGACCTGGACACGTGACAGAGGAAGGAGGCGCCGCAATGCTCTTCGATAAATTTCAGGACATGGCCAACTTTCAGGCCGAGCTTGCCGAGCGCGACGTAAAACCCTTTGGCGCGGTCACCGAGCAGATACTCTCCGCCACCGAGGGAATCGTGGAAGGCCGCAAGGTGATCCTCGCCGGCACCAATAACTACCTGGGTCTGTCCTATGACCCGCGCTGTATCAGGGCCGCACAGGATGCCGCTGAACGCTGGGGTACAGGCACCACCGGCTCGCGGCTTGCCAACGGTTCCTTTGCGGAACACGAGGCACTGGAGCAGGAAATCGCTGACTTTTACGGCGTTGAGAACGCTATCGTGTTTTCCACCGGCTACGCGGCGACGATGGGCATGTGCGCCACCCTGGCAGGTCCCGGCGACACCATCCTGCTCGACGCCGATTCTCACGCCAGTATCTACGCCGGCGTCACCCTCAGCGGCGCAGACATCATCCGCTTCAAGCACAACAACCCGGAAGACCTGGCAAAACGCCTGCGTCGGCTGGGCGACAATACCGGGCGCGCACTGATTATCGCTGAAGGTATCTACTCCATGTACGGCGACATCGCTCCGTTACGCGAAATTGCCGAGGTGAAACGCGAATTTGGCGGCTACCTGTTTCTCGACGAAGCGCACTCCATGGGCACCCTCGGCGCTACCGGCCGTGGCGCGGCGCAGGAAGCAGGCGTAGAGGACGACGTGGACTTCTTCGCCGGCACCTTCAGCAAGAGCCTGGGAGCGATAGGCGGCTTCTGCGTCAGCCGACACGCAGAGATGGAAGCCATCCGTTTTTGCATCCGCTCCTATATTTTCACTGCGTCCAGTTCCCCCTCGGTCATTGCGTCGACGCGTGAGTCCCTGCGAATTATCCAGGCGGAGCCGGAGCTACGCGAGAAACTGTGGGAAAACGCGCACCGCCTCTACGACGGCCTGAAGCAACTCGGCCTGCCGGTGAGTCCGGCCGCCAGCCCGGTGGTCGCGCTTGAAATGGAAGATCGTTCTGCGACCATAGACTGCTGGAAGGCACTGCTGGAAGCGGGCGTCTACGTGAACCTGGTGGTACCCCCGGCTTCGCCCAGCAACAACTACCTGTTGCGCAACAGCGTTAGCGCAGCGCACTCCACGGCACAGATCGACAGCATCATTGCCGCCTACGCCAGCCTCATAGACGCCGGCCTGGCAAAACCTACACTGGCTGCGTAACGCCCATACTCCATGGATAAAATCGTTATCACGGGCAACGGTCCCCTGCAGGGTGATGTGCATGTGGCCGGCGCCAAGAATGCGGCCCTGCCGATCATCGCGGCGGCATTGCTTACCGCACAGCCGCTGCAACTGAGCAACGTGCCGGGTGTACGCGATATCGGCACCGCGCTGAAGCTGCTGGAGATGCTGGGCGCAGCGGTTGAACGCGATGGCACCAACCTGACGCTGACCAGTTCCAACATCAACTCCCTCCATGTTCCCTACGAGCTGGTTAAGACCATGCGCGGCTCCATTCTGACGCTGGGGCCACTGCTTGCCCGTTTTGGTGAAGCGGATGTTTCGTTGCCAGGCGGATGCGCCATCGGCAGCCGGCCGGTGAACGAACACATTATGGGTCTGCAATCGCTGGGCGCCGATATTGACATCGAAGGCGGCTACATCAAGGCGAAGGCGAGTCGCCTGCGCGGCGCGCACCACACTTTCGATGTGCCCTCGGTGACGGCAACGGAAAACCTGATCATGGCCGCCTCTCTCGCGGAGGGTGAAACCGTGCTGGAGAACTGCGCCCTGGAGCCGGAAATCGGCGACCTCGCAGAACTGCTCAACCGCATGGGCGCAAACATCGAGGGCGCGGGCACCAGCAAGATCACCATCGAGGGCAAAACCGAGTTGCACGGCGCTGAACACCGCGTTCCGCCCGACCGCATCGAAACAGGTACGTTCCTGGTCGCCGCCGCGGCGACGCGTGGCGATATCCGCGTGCTGGACACCAACCCGGACTATCTACAACACGTGCTCGGCAAGCTGGAGCAGGCAGGGGCCGAGCTGGAGACCGGCGATGACTGGATTCGCCTGAATATGAGAGACCGCAGGCCGCAGGCCGTGAACATTACCACCGCGCCCTACCCTGCTTTTCCGACCGATATGCAGGCACAGTTTATGGCCCTCAATGCGCTGGCGGAAGGTTCTTCCACCGTGGTGGAAAACATTTTCGAAAACCGCTTCATGCACGTGGCAGAATTGCAGCGCATGGGTGCAGATATCGAACTGCAGGGACACACCGCCATCGTCAAGGGTCGCGAACGCCTCAAGGGCGCGCCTGTCATGGCAACTGACCTGCGCGCTTCGGCCTGCCTGATTATCGCGGCGCTCGCCGCAGATGGCGACACAACCGTTGACCGCGTGTATCACCTGGATCGCGGCTACGCCAACATCGACACCAAGCTGGCACAACTGGGCGCCGTCATCCACCGCGTTTAAGCGGTGTTAGACTGAGCGCATGGCACAGCACTTCGCGCATCTCTCCGATCCACACCTGAGCACGCTCGAGGGCGTCTCGTTTTCAGACCTGCTGAGTAAACGTGCGCTGGGCTACCTGTCCTGGAGGCGCAAACGCCGCTTCGAACACCGGCCGGAAGTACTGGCCGCGCTGCTGGACGACCTTGAACCGCAACATCTCGACCAATTGCTGGTGACCGGCGACATGACACACATCGGCCTTCCGGGAGAGTTTCAACAGGCGCAGCGCTGGCTGCAACAGTTGGGCGAACCAAGCGATATCGCGCTGGTGCCCGGCAACCACGACGCCTGCGTCAAGGCGCCGTGGGAAAAAACGTTTGCCCTGTGGGCTGAGTACATGAGCTCGGATGAAGCGTCAGACTCCCTGTTTCCCAGCCTGCGCATACGCGGCGACATCGCCTTCATCGGGGTGAACACCGGTGTGCCCAAACCGCCGCTGATGGCCACAGGCACGGCGGGAGAAGCGCAATTAGCGCGCGTGGCGCGGCTGCTGGAAAGTACCCGCGAACAAGGTCTGTTCCGGGTGCTGCATCTGCATCACTGTCCGCTCGGCGACAAGGAAAAGTGGCGCAAGCGCCTGACAGACGCGCCCGAGTTGCAAGCGTTGCTGACAGAAAAAGGCGCCGAGTTGATCGTCCATGGCCACGGCCATCGCAAACACCACTTCACGCTGGCAACACGCGATGGCGATGTGCCCGTCATTTCAGTACCTTCCGCCTCCGCGCTCGGCCTGCACGGCGCCGACGTGGCGGGGTACAACCGATACAGTGTTGAACGCAGCGCGGAAGGCTGGACACTGGACATTGTCAGGCGCGAGTACAACCGGGGGAAAAACTGCTTCGGCGCGGCCGGCAGCGAAACGATTCAACTTGCTCGCCGCTGACAGGTGCTTTGTCGCGGTGCTCTGGCAGCAAAAATCAGAAGGTCCGGCTGTCCAGGTACTGGCCCGCCAGTCCCCGGGGCTCAGGCGTCTTCGGCCGCCGCCTTTTCCAGGGCGCCCTTCACCAGCATCAAATCCGCAATCGAATCCACATCAATCGCCGCGTTCGCGTAGGGCAGAATTACCGCGCGAATGCGTAAGCCCAGCCGCTTGCTGAGCTTGGCCAGGGCCTCTTCCAGGGACAGCAGCCCCAGACGATAGCGAATCACCGCCCACCAGCCGAGCAGGCCGATCACTACCAGGGGTTTCTTGCGCTGCTGTTCGATACGACGCCAGAATTTGGCCGCGCGACGCCCCTCCGGGGTGATAAACGCGAACAGGTTACAACCGCAAAACTCACCGTCACTGAAACGCAGCACCGTTTTTTTAATCCCCGGATAGGTTTCCGCGATCAGTGCGTAGGGAGCCAACCCCACCGCCACATCCACGTCGTCCGCCAGACTCTGTCGACCAAATGCGTCGACAATTTCAGGGGTAAGCAGGGGATGGTCTGCAGTGGTGAGTAACACCGAGTCTTCCGGCATCAGACCCTGCATCGCGTTATAAGCGCTGGTGCTGGGGCTTTGCCCGGGTTCACTCCACTGAATTTCGCCGGCATCGATCCAGGCCTGCAATTCTGCATCCGTGGCCACCTCACTCGCTTCTGGCCCCGCCAGCCTGATCTGGCTCACCACCCGCGATTCGCGCAGGGAATTCAACACCCGGCGCACCATGGGAGTGCCATCGAGGTCGATCATCGCCTTGGCGCCCGCGTCGGTGTGATTAATCAGCGAGTCGGCCTTGGTTCTATCCCCGGCGAGGACAATGGCGGTCAGTTGATGGGTATCCGGATCGAGTTGCATCGTGTTATTTGCGCCCTAAAGCTCTTTTTCGTACATGCGGTAGCGTTTATACGCCTGGCCACCAATCGTTTCAATGATGTTGCGCATGCCCTCGTTGTCTTCCAGGATCCAGCCCATCTCCACATCGCGGACGCCACGAGCGTGCAGCGCCCTGCGCACAGCATCGATCACCACGAAAGCCAGCGTCGGCCCCAGGCGCGAGTGTTGGAACGCCTGGCGCACGCCCATCAGGGGAACACGCGCCGTTTGGGGATGACGCACCTTCAGTCGCCAGAGCAACTTGGCCCAGCCAAAAGGCAGCAGGCGGCCGTGGAGATCGCGCGCCGCCTCGTTCAGGTTGGGCAGCGCGACAATGAAAGCCACCGGTTCGCCATCGTACTCAGCAATCTGGATGTAGTCGTCGGGCATCAAGTGCGTCAGCGTGTTGACGGTGTCAGCCCACTCCGCTTCCGCCAGCGGGACGAAACCCCAGTTGTTCTGCCATGCGTCGTTGAATATCTCGCGCATTACCGCGGCGTCGGCGTCGATATCCGCACGTCGCAGGGGGCGCACATTCACCCGGTCGGACACGCGGTCAGCGAGGCGTTGCATCACACGGGGCGCTTCAAAGTCCGGGCGGATCTGGTAGGCCAGCAGATCCTTGGCGCGGCGATAACCCCGGGCCTCTACGGCAGGGCCGTACCAGGGCTTGCCATGGCCCATCAACACGTAGGGCGGCGTGGAAAACCCTTCCACCAGCAGGCCAACTTCCTCGTTGACATGCAGGTTGTAAGGGCCGACGACCCGCCGCATCCCCTGCTCCCTGAGCCAGTTTTCGGCAGCATCGAACAGGGCCTCGGTAACCCGGGCGTCATCGACCGCGTCGTACATCCCGAAGTAACCGGCCTGGTCGTTGTGCTGCTGCAGGTGCATTTCGTCAATCTGCGCAGAGATCCGGCCCACGGGCTCGCCGTCGATGTAGGCCACCCACGTGCACAGGCGTGCATGTTCCAGGAAGTGATTTCCCGGCGAAAGCTGCTGGCGCTTCATGAAGGCCAGCGGGGCGATCCAGGCGGGATCAGAGGAGAAGATGCGCTCGGGCAGGGCAAGAAAGTCCCGTCGAGCGCGGCCTTGCAGGGCCGTTTCGAGGGTTACAGCCCCCGGCTGGAAATCGCTCATCGGTGCCTGTTTCCTTCCACCCGGCCGCGCAAGCTGCGCAGTATAGCGCCCATTCACCGGGCAGAGAAATCGACCACACGCCACCGCCACAGGGCCCGTTTGCCAGGCGGCTGGCCGCGACTTTTCAGCGGCAATTGGCAGGTCGGGAATATGCCTCAGCAATCGTGTTCACTATTACCACGGGCGCCGCAGGCGGGCGGTGGGAGAGGCCCTGCCCGGGCGCCTGCACAGGGCAAAACCGGGCGTACACAAATGCGTTTATTTACAGTTGCTTACCCCTTCGCCAGACGTGTTTTCAGGGCCGCTTTCCTGCCCCTTACGGGTCACATTCACATGCGAAATTGTCACCATTTACAGGGAGTTACGCGCGAGCCATTGGTATTATTACCTATAAGTCCCAGCGCCCGAAATGCTAGGATACGCAGCAGTCAGGTAACCCCTTTTCAGGGGCCTGAGCACAAGGGCTCGGCATGTACAAATCCTTGTACGAGAACAGCAAAAAGTGGCCCGTAATTTCAAGTGGGAAGTATTCAGTCTGGCCGTTCACTGCGCCGATGCGCAGCGGAGTCAGCACACGTTGTAGCGCAACGGAAGCGCCGACATTCGCGCAAACGTAGCGCCAAAGCTTAGGCGGGAAATGCCGCCAGAATTGAGGACAGTTCATTGTCAAACACGAACCTGATCGCCACCCCCACAGGCCACGAACTGCCATTTCGCGCCGCCGATTTTTCCACACTCACCGAGGCGCTTGACTACGCTGCGCAGGGCGAGACCGGCTCCAACTTCTACACCGGCCGCGGCGCCATCTACGCCAGCATCACCTATCGGGAATTGCGCGAGCAGGCCCTGGAACTCGCCCACCAACTGCTAGGCCTGGGCGCACAGAAAGGCGACCGCGTTGCCCTCGTTGCCGAGACCAACCCTGATTTCATCCGTTTCTTCTACGCCTGCCAGTACGCGGGGCTGATTCCCGTCGCACTGCCGGCCTCCGTCAAGGTTGGCGCGCACCAGGCCTACGTGGCGCAGCTCAAGCGCTTGCTGGAAGCATCCGACGCCGTCATTGGCGTGGCCTGTGAGGGCTACCTGCCCTTCCTGCAGGAAGCCAGCCAGGATCTCGCCATGCGCATGGTGGACGTACCCGAAGCGTTCTACGCCCTCCCGGCCGACGAGCAACCGCTACACCAGGCACAGCCCGACGATATCTCCTATATCCAGTACACCTCCGGCAGCACGCGTTTTCCGCGTGGCGTGGTCATCAAACACCAGACTGCGTTGGCCAACCTGCAGGCCATCATCGCCCACGGGCTGAAAATGGACCGTGAAGACCGCATGATGTCCTGGCTGCCCTTCTACCACGACATGGGTCTGGTGGGTTTTGTGCTGGTACCCATGGCAGCTCAGGTGTCTATCGACTACCTCGATACCCGCGAATTCGCACTGCGCCCGCGCCAGTGGCTGAGCCTCATGACCAAGACCCGCGCCACTATCTCCTTCGCGCCCTCCTTCGGCTACGAGCTGTGCGCACGACGCGTGCGTCCGACAGACGTGGCCAACTACGATCTCTCCAACTGGCGTGTCGCCGGTATCGGCGCCGAAATGATTCGTCCACAAACATTGGAGCACTTCGCCGAGATGATGGAGCCGGCCGGCTTTGACCGCCGCGCTTTCCTGGCCTGTTACGGCATGGCCGAGTGCACGCTGGGCATCAGCTTCTCACCGCTGTGGACCGGTTTTACCACGCATCACATCGATGCAGACCACCTGTCAGATCACCACAAGGCCGTGCCGCTGGAAGCAACAGACACCCACGGGCGCGGGAGACATTTCGTCAACTGCGGCGTACCACTGCCCAGCTTCGAAGTGCAGATTCGCGATGACGACAAAGTCCTCGACGACTGGCAAACCGGCGTTATCTACCTGCGCGGGCCCAGCGTAATGTCCGGCTACTTCAACCTGCCGGAAGAAACCAGCCACGCCCTGAGCGAGGACGGCTGGCTCAACACTGGCGACATCGGCTACATGGTGGATGGTGTACTGACCATTACCGGACGCAAGAAAGATCTCATCATCATCCACGGCCGCAACATCTGGCCACAGGATCTTGAGCACGTGGCTGAAACACAGGCCGAAGTACGCTCCGGCGACGCGGTAGCCTTTTCCGCTCCTGATGCCAACGGCGAAGAAATGTGCGTGCTGATGGTCCAGTGCCGTGAACGAGACCCACAGAAACGCAACGCGCTGGTGCGACGTCTTACAGCGCTGGTGCGCATGGAAATGAGCCTGGACTGCTACGTTCATCTGGTGCCCAACCGCTCCCTGCCACGCACCTCTTCGGGTAAGCTTTCGCGCGCCAAAGCCCGTCTGGACTTCATTAACGCGCACAACATGGAGCAGCTCACCGCTGCGGCCGACGAAGTGCGACTGCGGGTAGCCTCAGCCTGATCGAGCCAGTTTCCGCCGGTAGCAGCAGAACGGTCGCCGTAACAGGCGCTACCGGTTTCATTGGCAGCAATCTCTGCCGACAGCTACGCGACCAGGGCCACACCGTACGCGCCCTGGTGCGCAACCCCGCTAAAGCCACTCACCTCAACAAACTTGGCGTCGAGCTGGTAACAGGCGATCTGAACTCAGAATCCGCTCTACTTGCATTGCTCGACAACGCCCAGGCGCTGGTTCATGGCGCAGGCGCCGTGCGCGGCAACAGCCAGCAGGATTTCGACAGTGTCAATGTGGCGGGCACGGCAACGCTGCTGCGCGCCGTGCGCGACCATGCTGCCGATCTGCGCATGGTTCACCTGTCGTCGATTGTGGCACGCGAACCGGAGCTGTCTTTTTACTCACGCAGTAAGCGACGCGGCGAAGACCTGTTGCGCTTGCAGCCCGATCTCAACTGGGTGGCCTTGCGCCCGCCCGCCGTGTACGGGCCGGGCGACCGGGAAATGCTGCCAATTTTTAAGACCATGAAGCGCGGTTTCGCGACGCTACCCGGGTCGCCGCAGGCACGCACCTCACTGATTCACGTCAGCGATTTAACGGACGCAATCATCGCCTGCCTTGATACCGACGCAGCCCGCGGCACTGCAGCCCGCGGCGAGATATTCGAGCTGGGCGACCCGGTGGACGGAGGCTACAGCTGGGCCGAGCTGGCCGCAATCGGGGCAAAGGTATTTGGTCGCCCCGTGCGCCTGTGGCAGGTACCGGGACGGTTGCTGGACAGCGTCGCGGCGGCAAACAGCGCACTGGCGCGCCTGACGGGCGCGGCACCCATGCTGACACCACCCAAGCTGCGCGAGCTGCGCCACCCCGACTGGGTTGCCGACAATGGGCCAATCCAGGCCTCCACCGACTGGCGGCCACAGATAGCGTTTGAGCAGGGTCTGGCAGCGCTGGCACTGTAGTAGCGCAGGGGGAATGTGAGCGACGGTTTCCCGTGCTCCGGGGGTCTGCCACTGCGATCTGGCGCCCCGCAATGCCTTGCTTCCCAGGCGCCCTGAAAAACTCGATCGTTTACATTGGCACTATGACCGAGATTCGCTTTCCAGCGCAGCGCTATAATATTGCCCTCGCACGAGCGATATCTTTTGCATCCGTAAACCCAGGTACAAAGCCTTGGCTGAATTCATCATCGGCAGTCCACTTACCTCTGTCGCGCGCCGCCACCGCGGCCTGCGGCGGCTGCTGTGGTGGGTGGATTTTGCCGCGCTGTGGTTGATCGAGAAGCTGGCGCTTCTGTTGCCGGTAGATGCCAGCTCGCGGCTGGGTCAGCGCATCGGTAGCTGGATAGGGCCAAGACTGACCAAAAAGCACAGAATTTTCCGCAACAATTTCGCCGTGGCCTTGCCTGAACTGAACGAGCAGGAATTGGAAACGTTAACCCGTAATGCCTGGGCACGCGCCGGGCGCATACTGGCAGAATACCCACATCTGACAACCATCCTGGCGGAGCCCGAGCGCCTGCAGATTGAAATCCTCGCGCCCGTCCCCACCTATGCTGACCCGTCCCGGCCCTCGGTTTTCGTGACGGCGCACCTGAGCAACTGGGAGGTGGTTTGCTCCTGCCTCGCGAGGCTGGGCATACCCAACGCCAGCCTTTACTCTCCACCCACCAACCCGCTGCTGGATAAAATGCTGCTGGATTCGCGAAGCGCCTTGAACTGTGAACTTCTGCCGCGTGACAACAGCGCACGCGCACTGATGCGCGCCCTTCGGGAGGGCCGCTCGGCGGGGATGGTGATGGATCGCCGTGTGGACGATGGTAAAGCGGTGCAATTCTTTGGCCGCGACAAACTGTCGACCCTCATGCCGGCAAAGCTGGCGCTCAAGTTTGACTGCGAACTGGTGCCCGTTCACGTCGAGCGACTGCAGGACGCGCGCTACCGGGTCACGTTTCACCCGCCCATCAGACCTGGTGATCGTACCGCTGAAGAGAACACGCAGGCCGTGGACATGATTCAGCAGGTACACCAACTGTTCGAAACCTGGATTCTCGCCAGGCCCGAAGACTGGTTGTGTACCAAACGCCTGTGGGCGAAAGAGAAAAAGGGTAAAATAGAACACTCTGAGGAGACCGGCCATGACGCCGACATCGATTCGTATGCAGCCTGAGCAAGAACACCAGTCAATACGCCTGTTCAAGAACGACTTTCTTGAGAGGCTCTCCCACGTGCACCCCATCACGCCGCTGCTGATGTGGGGGCCGATTTCCGCCTGGCTGTTCTGGCGCAGCTTCAGCGTCTATCAACTGGAGGCACTGCCGGTTGTCGCTATCGCCATTGCAGGCATGTTCGTGTGGACACTGACTGAGTACTGCCTGCACCGCTTCCTGTTCCACTTTCCAGCCAAGAGCAAACTGGGCAAGTGGCTGGTGTTCCTGTTTCACGGCAACCACCACGATGACCCCAAGGACAAGACACGGCTGGTTATGCCCCCGGCGGGCGCCATTCCCATCATGGCTGTGCTGTACCTGCTCTTCGGCCTGTTTATTCCGCAACCGTGGATTCAACCTTTTTGCGGTGGATTTATCGTTGGCTACCTGATCTACGATTACATTCACTATTCCACGCACCATTTTCCTATGCGAAACCCGGTCGCAAAATTCCTTAAGCACTATCACCTCAAGCACCACTTTGCGGGTGAGACAGGGCGCTACGGAGTAAGCTCACCGCTGTGGGACAGGGTGTTCAGAACTGATCCTGACCGCTAGGTTATCGCCGCAGTGCCGGAGTTTTACCTAGTCCCCAAAAAACTTGCGCGTAAAGCGCCACGCCTGATTAAACTGGTGCACCGCCTCGAGGCGGGCATCTTCCGCTCGCTGTTCTGGCTTATACGCAGGCTTAGCCTGGAAAGCGCGCTGAAACTCGCGGGCGCGGCTTTCGTGCTGGCGGGTCGCACCTCCAACAAGGCCGATAAAGCGCGCGAAAATCTCGCCATCGCATTCCCCGACAAGTCAGACGAGTGGCGCGAAAACACCACCCGCGAAATTTTTCGCAGCCTGGGCCACTCCGCGGTGGAGCTGATAAAGCTGGAACAGATTCACGCCGAGCGCGAGCAGCGTGTCGAGTACGTGCTCAGCCCCGCGGCCCGCAAACACATGGAGTCGCACGCGCCCACGATTTTTGTCACAGCCCACGTCGGGCCGTGGCAGGTTGCGCCACTTATCACCCGCGATTTTGGGGTAACGACCAGCGCCATCTACGCCCCTGAATCCAACCCGGTAATGAACGACCTCATGCGAGAGATGCGCGGTGCCTTCGGTGAAAAACTGATCTCTTCAGAGGAGGGCCCGCGCCCGATTCTGAAAGAACTCAAAGCCGGCAACAGCATCATACTCGCCCTGGACACGCGTCCGGATACCGGCAAGCTCATTCCCTTTTTCGGCCGCGACGCACTGAGCAATACCAGTGCCGTCGGTCTGGCGCTGCGTGCCAACGCCGCGCTGGTGCTGGGACGAGCAGAGCGGCTGCCGGGCGCCCGCTATCGCGTCACGGTCTATGAACCGATCCAGAGTCCCATTCCCGATGCAGATGTGAAAGAGCAGGCCGCGGCTCTCACCAAAATCATCCATGAGCACTTCGAGCAGTGGATTCGGGAAACGCCTGAGCAGTGGATTTGTCTGAAACGCCGCTGGCCAAAAGCCAATAAACTGTGATGCAGAGCGCGCTGGCCAACAACACCTTTACTCTCGACACGGCAAAGGCAATCGGTACACCCCTGTTGCTCGCGATCGCCCTGCTGGCTTCGATCTACCTTTTACCCATGGCGGCAGACGCCGTTCTCGGACTCGCGCTACTGTATGTTGCAGCGACCGGCGGCGAGCTAAAAAAGCAGTGTCATGTACTCCTGGACGATGCGCTGGGCAAGCTCACCCTGTTGCTGGTGATTTATCTGTGCCTGTCGGTGTTGTGGTCCAGTCAATGGGAGTTGCAGGATCTGGCGCAGACGTGGATGCGGGCCCTGCTCTGCCTCTGCGTTCTTATCACGCTGGCAAACACATCACCGCAGTCCGCAGCAGCCCACACATTCATGAGCCGGGCGATCGCCGTCAGCGTCGTGCTGTCCGCCCTCGTGTGCATTGCCCTGTGGCTACAAAACCCACCCGATGACGGCCGACTAAACGGCCTTTTCAGATTGAACAACCCCGGTAAGGCAGGCCGCAGCTACGCGGCAGCGCTGCCGTTTCTGCTGTTCGCATTCCTGGTTCACAGTGGGCGCTGGCTTGCAACGCTGGGCATCCTGCTGGCCACTGCTGCGGTCATCCTGACAGACACGCGCGCTGCCTGGCTGGGCGCGTTTGCAGGCGCTGCAACCGTATTGCTGTCGACCTGGCACGGTAACCGCAAGCGTTTCCTGCGTCTTGGTATTCTCACGATTGCGGTCTGCGCAGCAGTGTTGGCGGGTTTTGCATTACACCCTGACCCGGAGGTACGCGCGCTGCTACTGCCCAGGGGTGATAGTTTCCGTCTCCAGATCTGGTCTGATCACTGGCACTACATCCTGGAAGAAGTGGCCATCTTCGGCGGCGGCTATTTGGCTAGCCTGGAGATAGACCTGGGCAACACCACGACTACCGGCGCTCACAACATGTATCTCTCGGTGGCACTGCAGATCGGACTTCCCGGGCTCGCACTGTTTCTCACAATCATCGGCGGGACGGCGCTGCGCCTTTACCGGAACCTGGAGTTGCCTGTGGCGCGTATGGCGTTGGGGTTGCTGGCATGCAGCCTGGTGGTCTATGTGTTCAACGGCGATCGTCTATTGGACAAGGTGAACTTCATCTGGCTGGCGACCTGGCTCCCGATTGCCATTGCCCTGTCGCTACACAAACCGCCAGCGCAAAGCGCCTGACAACACCTTTGCCCAGGCTCAGTACAGATAGCGATCTGCAGCCGCTAATTCCCCTTTCCCCGTAAACCGCATCTTGATCTGCTTCCGCCATTGCTTGACCGGCTGGTGTTTTTCGTAACGCACAATGAATATTTTACGCAACACGCCCTCAGGACACTCCAGCGCACGCACCGCATGCCACGACTTTTTACCGCGGCCAAAAATCAAACTGCGATTCTCAGCATTGGAAGACACCTGGCAAGCGTGAAAGCTATCCACGTCCGGGTTGCTGTCGCGATGAAATTCTCCGTGATCATCCAGCACCAGCGTCTGGCCACCCCACTCGGGGCGCCATTCGGTGTCCGGGTTCAGATAGAAAATATGCGAACCGATCTTGCGCCGCGAATCCACGTGGGGCGAAACCGACGCCCCTCGCGGCGTATAGTGCCACTGAAAACTGAACCTGACCTGGCGCACATCCAGCAGGCGGCAGACAAACTCGCGGTAGGTATCTCCCCTCAGTTCCTCCACGAACGCGTGCCAGCTCGGTGCGAGCGACAGTTCGTCGGTGTAATCGAGAACGAAGCGGTTGTGGCTCTCCTGCCCGTGCTTTCGGGCGTAGTCAAATCGCTCCCGAAACTGTTCCTGCGGAGGCAAATCGGCGATCAACTTCCGCATTTGCTCCGGGCGCACAAAATTCAGTGGGTTGCTCCAGGGATAGGGGCGAATCGCGCGAAACGACTCAGTCTCAACCGAGTGCATAACTTCCGCGTCGAGAAATTGCAGGGTTGCCACGGTGCGATAAACCTCTGATGTGTAAAGGGCGTCCGCTAAAAAATTCGGGCTATCCCATATCGCACCAGTCTAACAATTCCCGCGCAAAACTTCAGTGGCTAAAGCCCAGGCGCAGCCTGGTTGCCGCGCGCGATCTGGCCGAGGCCAGCGCCGCGCCACTGATTCGCGCCGTGCGCATATCACCAAACGGGGATCCCAAACCACTGTTCACAATCAAAGCGACCGCCAGGTCATTCTCAGGGTCGGCCCAGGCGCCCGAACCGCCAAACCCGAAGTGACCAAACCCCCGGGCGGGTACGCCGCGTGTAGTGAAAACACCGTGATAACCAAGTCGCCAGCGCATATCAAAGGGAATAACCGCCAGCTTACCCGTGGGCTTCTGTGGCGTGATCGCCGCCTCCACGGCATCCGCTGACATGAGTCGCGCTCCGTCCAACTCGCCACCATTGGCCAGCGATGCATACATTCTCGCCAGAGAGCGCGCCGTAAAAAGCCCGTTAGCCGCGGGTATCGCCGCGCGCAGGCACTCAGGCGAGCCGAAATCGAAATCGCTGACACCGTGCGGCGCCAGTGCGTCGAAAATACTGGAAAGATCGGAGTCCAGCCCGACACGCTGCAACAGACTGCTGACGTTGCTCAGGCCTATCTCGAGACGACTTCCCGCGCGCGTTCTGCTGAGCCGACGCGTTGACTCGGGGAAGATGAGCTGCGCAGCTCGCGGCAATTGCGCGGCAGGGGTGCCGATGTAAAGTCCATCGAGTCCTAGCGGCCTGGCCAGTTCCTTTTGCACCAGCTGGGAAAATTTCTTGCCGGTTACGCGCTGGATGATCTCGCCCACGAGAAAGCCGAAAGTCAGCCCGTGATAACCGGTACGTGTACCCGGCGCATGGGCGGGCGCGGTGCGTTCAATTACTTCGATCATGTGCTCCCAGTCGAGCATGCGATCGACATGATCAATCATCTGCCGGATATGGTAGAGGCCACACTGGTGCGTCAGCACCTGCCGCACCGTGATCTTCTGCTTCCCGGCCTGTGCGAATTCCGGCCAGTAGTCCGCTACCGGTGCGTCGTAGTCAATCAGGCCCCTGTCGGCGTATATATGCAGCAGCGTGGCGGCCACGCCCTTGGTGGTGGAAAAGCTTGGTGCCATGGTATCGCGCGCCCACAGGCTTCCCGCGTCGTCGCTGAATCCACCCCAGAGATCAACCACCGGTTCACCGCGATGATAGACGCAGACAGCGGCTCCGCCCGGATAGCGTGCCAGTTGCTGGCGAAGTGTTTGCTCTACAGCATGAAAATCGGGGTGGGTAAGCCCATCGATGTGAACTTTACGCGCGCGCAGTTGTTTAATAGTCATGTAGGCCCCGTCGATACAGTTAGCTGGTACTTATTAGATTGTTCCGATATGGCTTGCTGTCAACATACCACAGGTAGCCTCGCGATTTCGAACGTCTGCAGGCTCGCTTCACGCCCCCATCAAACCCTATAATTGCTGCAACGTTCGAGGTGATCGATATGAGCAGAACCCTATCCATTGTTGCCGCAGTGCTCGTCGCTGCGGTGCTGGCCATCTACCTGCTGCTCACCCAGTTTCTGGACAAGGATAAAGTCATCGAGCTTGCGGCGGCGGCCATCAAGGAACAGAACGGCGCAACGCTCACGGTAGATGGAGACCTTTCACTCTCCTTCTTTCCGGTGTTGGGTGTAGCGTTCAGCGAAGCGGCCATCACACTGCCGGACAAGAAACAGCCGGATCTGGAAATTGGCGAAGCCCGCATCGGTGTCAGGTTGGCACCCCTGTTTTCCGGCAGCGTCGAGGTCGACAGCATTGCAGTGAACCAGCTCACCGCCAGAATCGAATCCGCGCCCGAAGAAGATCGGGTGGACACCAGCGGATTCACAGATGCAGAGCTGGAGGCCTACTACGCCCAACGCAGGAAAGCCAAGCAGCAGGCGGGTGAATCAGCCGGCGCCGAGGCCGCGTTGGCGGTGCCGCTGGCACTGAGCGTCTCCAGCCTCCAGGTGAAAAACGCCCGCATCGAAAGTTATGACCCCGTTGCAAAAACCACCAGCATTGTCGAGTTGCTTGCATTGGATGCCAGCGATCTCAACCTTGACGGCAAACCTATTCCGATCGCACTGCAACTGCGTATCCCCGGCGAACAGGACATTGATGTGGCCGTCGCGGGCGAGCTGCAAGTGCAACAGGAAACTGAGCAGATCGATTTCAGGGAACTGGCCGTAACGGTCACCGGCGCCACTGCGGAACCTTTGCGAGTTAAAGCGTCTGGCTCAGCGCTGCTCGCACGACAGACAGCCGATCTGAATCTGTCGCTCAAGCTGGCAGATATGCAGGGTGAAGGACGAGTTCACTATGCCAGTTTCGAAAGCCCGCAGATCGATGCAGATTTGAAACTGAATGTACTCGATCCTGTGCTGTTCGCCCTGGCAGGCCCGGAAGCGGCCGCCGCTGCAGAACCCGGTTCCGCGAGTACTGGTGATGAACCCCTGCCGCTGGACGCGCTGCGCACTATCGATACCAGGGCCAGGCTGCAGGTTAGCACCGCACGCTTCGGCGAGTACGAGCTGACCGATCTCGTGGCACGGCTACGCGCGGTGGAAGGCGTCGTTACACTCTCCACGCTGACGGCAAATATCTACAACGGCAAGCTCGATGCCCGGGCCGTATTCAACGGCCGGCACAACACGGCGGTGCTCGAAACCAGCGGTGGGGTGCAGAATCTCGACCTGGCAGCGGCCATGGCAAACGCAGCATCGCCAGATATGCTCAGCGGTTCTGCGACAGTGAACTGGGAGTTGAATGGCCGCGGGCGCACTGCAAACGAACTGGTCGAAGCGCTGCAGGGGCCCATAAAGCTGCACACCGACAACATCGTGCTGCACGGCACCAGCGTCGAACACATGTTGTGTCGCGCAGTCGCCCTGACCAACCAGGAGGCACTGACGGCGACGTTCCCGGCAAACACACAGTTCACCGAGGTATCGGCAGATATTCAGCTCAAGGATGGCCGCGCCGCGCTGCGCCCGCTACGTGCCAACCTCGAGCACCTTAAACTCACCGGCACAGGCGACCTGAACCTGCTGGCGCAGGATTTCTCCGCCACGTTTAAAGCGAAACTATCACCCACACTGGAAGAGCTGGACAAGGCGTGTCGCGTGAGTAAAAGGCTGACCGCCATCGACTTCCCGGTTAACTGCAAAGGCAGCCTGGCAGGCGAACCCGTTGACTGGTGTAAAGTGGATACAGAGGAAATTCTTCGAGGTGCGGTAGTGAATGAGGGCCGACGCAAACTGGAGAAAGAGGCAGGGAAACTACTGAACAAATTCTTCAATAACCAAGAAGCCGCAGAGCCAAAGCCTAATTGAGCACCCTGTAGCCACGGCCGCGCAAACAGGTTTTCACCACGCCCACCTCATCCTGCTCTCCGCGACTGGCGCCCTTCGCGCCACCGCTGACCGCGCCCACGCCGGCACCTTTTGCCGCCCCACCACTGCCATCGACGATGGCGCCAATCAGGCCGCCCACGACCGCGCCGGAGGCCGCGCCCCGGGCTGCTTTCTCGCCGGTTTTCACGCCCTTCGCATACTCCTGGCACTCCGCCAGATCCTGTGAATAGGCCGCCATGCTGACCCCTTTCTCATCAATGATGATTTCATCCGTGGTGGTGCAGCCGGTGAGCACAAGTGGCAGAAGCAACAAACGGTAGTAACGCATGGTGTGATTCTCCTTCAAGCCCTGATCATCAAGCGGGAGACTGCCCCGATAGACGAATAATGTAAAGCACAGGCGTTTTGACCCCGTGTTCCACGATTCTATCCTGCATTCAGTCCCTCGCAGGTTCAGCCATGCGCTACAATGGGGACATTCCACAAAACTTCACGAGGAGACATCAACATGCGTCAGCTAACAGGTCTGGATGCCTCGTTTCTGTATCTCGAAACACCCAACGCCCCGATGCACATTTCGGGTCTGTCGATCTACGACCAGAGCACCGCCCCCGACGGCAAGGTCCGCTTCAAGGAGATCATCGAAAACACCAGTCGCCGCATACTCAGTATGCCGGTGATGACCCAGAAGCTGCTCGATGTGCCAATGGGCCTCGATCATCCCTACTGGGTTACCGATGGCGCTTTTGACCCGGAGTTTCATATCCGCCACATCGCGCTGCCCAAGCCCGGCGACTGGCGCCAGCTTTGCATTCTCATATCCAGGCTGCACTCGCGACCGCTGGATCGGCATCGTCCGCTGTGGGAAATGTACATCATCGAAGGGTTGGACAACGTCGAAGGATTACCTGAGGGCTGCTTCGCCATGTTTTCCAAGACGCACCACGCCGCCGTCGATGGCACCTCTGGCATGGAACTAACCACCGCAATTCACGACCTGACCCCGGACTATCAGCGCACTCACGCTTCTGCCACGATCGCGGTGGATTCCAAGCCCTCAACACTGGAGCTGCTGCTGCGCTCGCAGGTGAACAATATCCGCAAACCTTTTCACTTCGTCAGCGTCGCCAGGAACTCTGTGCCGGGCATGGCCAAGGCCATGGCAGCTGTGAGGCGCGGCCAACTGAGCAGGGTCAAGGATATTCCCCGCACCCGCTTCAACGGCAAAGTCTCTCCGCACAGGGTGTTCAATGCGATCAACGTGCCCCTGGACGATGTCAAAGCCATTAAGAACGCCGCCGAGGGCGCCACGGTGAATGATGCCGCCATTGCGATTGTTGGCGGCGCGCTGCGCAAGTACCTGCAGGCCCACGGGGAACTCCCCGATAAATCGCTGGCAGCCATGGCGCCCATCAATGTGCGCTCGGATAAGGACAAGGCCGGCGGCAACATCGTTTCAACCATGACGGTGCAGGTTCGCAGCGATATCGAGGCGCCTTTCGAACGCCTGCTAGCTGTCAGCGAAGGCAGCACGCGGGCCAAAGAACTCACCAACGCCATTGGCGCCAAGGCCATGACGGACTACACGCAGTTTATTCCCTCCATGCTGACCGCGCAGGCGGCCAGGCTGGCGAGTCGCTGGGGCCTGATGAACCGCATCAGCCCCCAGTTCAACTGTGTCATTACCAACGTACCGGGGCCACCCATTCCGCTCTACAACACCGGCGCGAAAATGGTGGCGAACTACGGCACGGGGCCGGTACAGGACGGCCTGGGCCTGTTTCACGTGATCAGCAGCTACTGCGGGCAGTTTGTTATCAGCGCCACCAGCTGCCGCGTCATGATGCCCGATCCGGAATTTTACCGGCAGTGCCTGCAGGAGAGCTTTGAAGAACTGCGCGACGCTGCCGCCGCACAGTCGGTGAAAAAAACCGCGAAAAAAGGGCGCAGGAAAAAGGCGGCGTAGCACGTCGCGCCCATTGAACTAGTCGGGCGGGCCCGCTCGCCCGGCACTGCCGCCCTCTACCGGCAGATCAAACTGCAATCGCCGCGCAGCCAGAACGTAAAAGAGAACAGACGGCGCACCCATGAGGCCCACGGTGAGCATGGCATAGCGCAGGCTGTCCTCGCCCGCCCAGCTGGTATAGGTATCACTCAAATAGCCGGTGACCAGCGGGCCCAGACCCAGTCCAATTAAATTGGTAATAAAGTACAGCACAGCGGAGGTCATGGCGCGCATGCCTGGAGGGACGAGGGAATACGTAACCGCGAGCGTGGGTCCGATCGAAGTGTTCAGGCAAAGCGTCGTCAGGAACATAAAGCCCAACACCACGGCTGTCTCCTGCATGAACAGGTACGGCAGACCCACCGGTATCGCCAGCAACCCGAACAACGCCGGCGTCCAGAGGTACCAACGCGCGTCATGCACACCCCTTCGGTCGGCTATATAACCGCCCAGCAGCGTGCCCAGCACACCACCCCCGCCACCGAACACCGCCAGTGCAATACCCACTTCTGCCATTTCCATGCCGTGGTTGCGCAACATAAACGATGGGGCGAAATTACCTGTGCCATAGCTGACGAATGAAGCCAACGCACTACCCGCCGCGATAAACCGAAACGAGCGCAGCGCACGCAGGTGCCGCAACGTCTGCGCAAGCGTGGGCTTGTAGGCAGCCTCGGCAGCTGACTCCCAGCGTCCCCGCAGCGGTTCACGCACCGTCAGTACAAGAACAATCGCCAGCAGTATTCCCGGCAGACCGACCGCCATGAAGGCGACTCGCCAGCCGTAGTACTGGCTGATCACACCACCCAGCGCAAAGCCAAGAAACACGCCAAAGAAAACGCCGGTGGAATAGATGGCCAGCGCCGTACCACGCCGGTGTGGCGGGAAGTAATCGCTGATCATCGAATGGGCGGGAGGACTGCCGCCAGCTTCTCCAATGCCGACACCGATACGGGCCAGCAGAAGGTGTGTGTAGTTCTGCGCAAAACCGGAAACGAACGTCATGCCACTCCACACGGTCAGTGCCAGGGCAACGATATTGCGCCGATTGCTACGATCGGCGACATACGCGATGGGAATACCGGCGGTGATATACACCAGGGCAAACGCAAAGCCACTGAGCAGACCGAGCTGGGCATCACTCAGGCCCATTTCGAGCTTGATGGGCTCCTGCAGAATGACGAGAATCTGTCGATCGACAAAGTTGAACGCGTACACCAACGTAAGCATGAACAGGCCATAACCTGCCACACGTCGATGTTGTGGGGGTTCGTTGCTCATGTCGTCGGTCACACCTACCCGCCTGCGTACTCCTCGCCATGCCCAAGGCTACGGCCACAGGTTACGCGGTCAATGTTTGGACTGGCCACTATACGGGTTTGAATGAAAGCAGACTACGGATAACATGCCTGCCATACGCATACCCCCTCGATAGGGGCATGCGATTTGAATCGCTGCAGCTAACAGGTTTCACAATGATAAAAACTGACTGGCAATATCTGACTCTGGTGCGCAAAGAACGAATCCTGGAAGTCAGCTTTCATTCAGGCGACAGAGTGAACAGCCTGAGCTATGCGCTGATGCGCGAGTTAACGGAGCTTGCACAACAACTGCAAACTGACGCAGAGCTCAGCGCCGTAATCCTGTCTGGCACTGCGGAGATGTTCAGCGCCGGCATGGATCTCAGAGACCCCGAGAACGCACAGGCCAGAAAGAAAACGGTGGCCGAACAAAGGCAACTGATGAAAACAGGGCCCGCCCTGTGCGCCGCCTGGGAAGCGCTGGAACAGGTAACCATTGTAGCAATCGAAGGCTGGTGTATCGGCGGCGGCGCGGCGCTGGCCGTTTCCTGTGACTGGCGCGTGGCGGCGCAGGATGCAAAATTCTACGTGCCGGAATTAAAGCTGGGCATGAACATGAGCTGGCAAAGCGTACCGCGCTTCAACCACCTGATTGGTCCGGCAAAAACCAAGGAACTGCTGATCCTGGCGGAACCGATAGATATGCCAACTGCCGAACGCTGGGGGCTGATAGACCACGTCACCCCCCTGGGAGGGGCACTGGAAAAAGCCAGGGAGCTCGCGACAAAAGTAGCTGCCATGCCGCCGATTCCGACACGGATGATCAAGCGCGCCATCACTACGAGCGCCGGAGCCCTGGACAATGCAACCAGCTTTATGGATGCAGATCAGTTTTTGTTAACGCAGGGAACCGAGGATGCCATTGAAGGTGCCAGCGCGTTTCTCGCCAAACGTAAGCCCGACTTCAAAGGCAACTGAACGCAGAGAAACTGCGTTTGGCAGGCAGGACTAGACGAAGTCTCTGTTCACCAGCATCCAGCTACCGGTGACCATCGCACAGAGCTTGCCTGTCGCTTTGTTCACCAGGCGCGTATCAATAATGCACATGCGTTTCGAGCGATTGATGACTTCGCTGCTGACAACGATCACATCATCGGCCTTTATCGGCCGCAGAAAGCGTGTCGTAAACTCCGAAGTGGAGTAGGTCTCCTGTTCGGTGCTGGTTGAGTAAAACGCAAACGATTGCCCGGTATCGGCAATGACGTTGATCACGCCACCCTGGACAATTCCATCATAGTGAGTGAGGTGCGCCCCCACTGTCCACTCCAGTTCAAAACGGCCGAACTCGACCGATTTGAACACTACATCGGAAAGGTCCATACCGCGCACGAACGGCGGCGCCTCATCCGGGTTCGCCGGGCCGTCGATCATTTGCTGTATGTTACGCAAGGCTTCACTGGGCGCACTGTTCATTCGTTGCCTCCTTCACCCTGAGCGGCCAGGGCCAATCGTTGATACGTCCCGCTAGCGATCTCGAAGCCAGGGGCTTTCGCACTGACAGTTCCAACACAACTCAAATGCAGCATCGTTACGTTCTTTACACCTTGGGCATGCCCACTCCGGCGCATCGGGCGGGCTGAGCGATGATTCAATAATCTGCCGGGCAAGCGGCTGTGCGTCATCCTCAACTACCCAGAGTTCCAGCCAGGTTTCGATAGGCGCAGCCTCGCCCAGGGCGCCCTGTGCAAATTCGTTTTTCAGGACCACCTCGATATTCTTCGACTCGAGAATATTCCTGGCGTTTTCCACCAACAGGCGATTCTCATGCGTATAGACAAGCTTCACCGCTTCTGCCTCTTGCGACCAGGACGGGTGTTGCCCGGCGAGACGTCACATCGAAGACGCTGCCGGAACGTGCAGTGTAGCAGGAGACAGGCCATTCAATGCGGTACCTCGCGCTCGCCACGGGCAGTCGAGCCCGGTATTCTTCCCCTCTTTCGATATCAGAACAGGCCAACGGAGAGCGCCATGGACTACAACACTCTACGCTACGAGGTGACAGACTACATTCTCACACTGACGCTTGATCGACCGGATCACTTGAATGCGTTTACGGTTGAAATGGCGCACGAACTCATTGACGCGTTTGAGCGCGCATCAGAGGATGACGACGTGCGCGCCATCGTGGTCACGGGTGCAGGCAAGGCATTCTGTGCTGGTATGGATCTTGCCATAGAGGGCAATGTCTTCGGGCTGAACGAGTCGCTTTCACCGACGATGGAAGACATGGAGACGCGTCTGGATGACCCGGAAATCATCGAGGGCGTGCGCGACACCGGCGGACGCGTCACTCTGGCGATATTCAATTGCAAGAAGCCGGTGATTGCCGCCATCAACGGTGCCGCCGTGGGCATTGGCGCAACCATGACCTGCGCCATGGACATTCGCCTGGCCTCAGAGAAAGCGCGGATTGGTTTCGTGTTCAACAAGATCGGTATTACGCCCGAGGCCTGCTCAACGTGGTTCCTGCCTCGCATTGTCGGCATTTCCAGAGCGTTGGAGTGGTTGTACAGCGCCGATATTCTCAGCGCCGAAGAGGCCAGGGAGGGTGGGCTGGTCAAGGCTGTTCATGCGCCTGAAGATCTGCTGGAAGCGGCGTACCAAATCGCAAGCCGGATTGCCCAGCACAGCCCGGTGGCAATCGCGCTCACGCGCCAGATGATGTATCGCAATGCAGCCCAACCGCACCCGCTGGATGCGCACAAGGTAGACAGCCTGGCCATTTTTTATGCCAGCCTGGATAGCGGCAAAGAAGGCGTAGCGTCATTTCTTGAAAAGCGCGCACCGAAGTTTAACGACAAGGCCTCCAGCGATATGCCATCCTTCTATCCCTGGTGGGACGAGTAACTGCGCAGTGCGCGCCGTGAATCTCACAAACTGCAGGGCCACACGCTGGCGCCAAGTCTTATGGGCCTGGCGCACTATCCCATGTGAGCTGTACTACCATTGAGTAACATGCAACCTGAACGATTGACCCCGAGAAACTCCCCATGAGTGATCAACTCCTGCGCATCGGCGGCGCCAGCGGCTTCTGGGGCGACGCAGCCAGAGCCACACCGCAATTACTCAGATCCGACGAGCTGGACTACATCGTCTACGACTATCTGGCTGAAATCACCATGTCCATCATGGCGCGCGCCCGCGCCAAAGATGAATCGCGCGGTTACGCTACCGACTTCGTCAGCGCGGCGATGAAGCCTAACCTGAAGCTGATAGCAGAGCGTGGCATCAAGGTGATTTCCAATGCGGGCGGCGTGAATCCAGCCAGCTGCGTCGCGGCGCTGCAGGCAGAGATTGACGCGCAGGGGCTGGACCTGACCGTCGCCTGTGTAGCCGGTGATGACCTCGTGGATACCAGGGATCAATTGGCAACCGCCACAGAAATGTTTAGCGGTGACAGTTTCCCTGATCCGGATAAAGTACTCAGCATCAACGCCTACCTCGGCGCCTTCCCGATCGCCCGGGCGCTGGATCTGGGCGCAGACATCGTTGTCACCGGGCGCTGTGTTGATTCCGCGGTGACGCTCGGCGCCTGCATTCACGAGTTCGGCTGGGGGCGTGAGGATTACGACAAGCTCGCCATGGGCTCGCTTGCCGGACACATACTTGAATGCGGCCCGCAGGCAACCGGTGGCAACTTTACTGACTGGGAAGCGGTACCAGGCCTCGCCGATATGGGCTATCCCATCGCCGAAATCTCTCCCGACGGCAGCTTTGTTTGCACCAAGCCCGATGACACCGGCGGTATGGTCACCGTGGGCACCGTCTGCGAACAGATGCTCTATGAAATAGGTGACCCACAGGCTTACATGCTGCCCGACGTGGTGTGTGATTTTTCCACCACCACCGTGGAACAGTTAGGCGAAAACCGTGTACACGTGAGCGGCGCCAGCGGCCGACCGGCCCCGGACACCTACAAAGTCAGCGCCACGTTTGCGGACCAGTTTCGCGGTGGCACCTACATGACGTTTTACGGTATCGATGCCGATCGCAAGGCGCGCACGCTGGGCGAAGCGGTACTGCAGGCGGCCCGCAATACCTTTTCAGCGCACGAACTGCCCGACTTCAGTGAGACGAGTATCGAAATACTCGGCACCGAGAGTCAGTACGGCGATTTCAGTGCGATTGATCGCAGCCGCGAAGTGGTACTGAAACTGGCTGCCAAGCACCCGGATGCCATAGGCATCGGCATTCTGCTGAAAGAGGCGGTGGGACTGGGGCTGGCCACGCCGCCGGGGCTTTCCGGTTTCGCCGGCAGTCGCCCCAGCCCCTCCCCGGTGGTGCGGCTCTTTTCCTGCACGATTCCCAAGGCTGAAGTCGACGTGGAAGTGCAGCTGGCGGGCAAAAGCCATCCCTGTCACGAGGTACACGGTGAGGCGCTGGATGTCAGCACACTGCCGCGACCAGAAGCGCCGATGGCGAACGAGAGCGGAACTTCAACAGACAAAGATAGCGACGAAACGGTAGAAGTCCCCCTGATCCAGCTCGCCTGGGGCCGTTCCGGCGACAAGGGCAACAAGGCCAACATCGGCATCATTGCGCGCCGGGCAGAGTTCCTTCCCTACATCTGGGCGCAGCTCACGGAGCAGGAAGTGACGGCACGCTTTCGGCACTTTCTGCAATCCACCGACAGCGGCAGCGTGGAGAGATTTCTACTGCCGGGCAGCTACGCCATCAATTTTCTGCTACACGATGTGCTCGGCGGCGGCGGCGTCGCCAGCATCCGCAATGACCCCCAGGGCAAGGGCTATGCACAGCTACTCTTGTCCTGCCCCATCACCCTACCCGCAAAACTCGCAGAGACACTGTCATGACAGTTTTTCATTCGAAAATTAACACCGGCTCCGAGGGCTATGCGCAGAACCGCAGCGAGATGCTGACGTTGATCGAAAAGCTGCAGGTGCTCAATGCGCGCGGCGCGGAAATTTCCGCCAGACGCAAGCCACGCTTCGACCAGCGCGGCCAACTGCTCCCGCGCGAACGCCTGGCGCGCTTGCTCGATCCCGGCATGCCCTTTCTGACCATCGGCAACCTGACGGGTTACCTCGTCGATACTGATGACGAGGACAAGTCTATTCCGGGTTCGACAACGATCTGCGGCATTGGGTTTATCGGCGGCGTGCGCTGCATGATCGTGGTGGACGACAGCGGCATCATGGCGGGCACACTAACGGGCTCCACGGGTTACAAAATTACGCGTTGTGAGGAAATTGCACTGCAGCAGAAATTGCCCTTCGTACACCTGGTCGAAAGTGGCGGTGGCGACCTGATCCGCTATACCGTAGAGGGCTTCTCTACCGGGGGCATGCTGTTCGGCAATCAGGCGAAGTTGAGCAAGGCCGGTATACCGGTCATTTCCATACTGCACGGTTCGTCTACCGCCGGCGGCGCTTACATGCCGGGCCTGAGCGACTACGTGATCGCGGTGAAGAACAACGGCAAGGCCTTCCTGGCCGGACCGCCCCTGTTGAAAGCCGCTACCGGTGAAATCGCTACAGAGGAGGAACTGGGCGGCGCGGAAATGCACGCGTCGGTCTCCGGCCTCGCCGAATACCTCGCGGAAAACGACGGACAGGCGGTGCAGATGTGCCGCGAACTGATACAACGCCTGCACTGGAACAAGGATTGCGAACGGCCCACGCGCGGCAACTTCAATGCACCTGTCTACGACCCGGATGAACTGGCGGGCGTGATCCCCTGCGACTACCGCACTCCCTACGACATGCGTGAACTGGTTGCGCGGGTTGTGGACGGCTCCGATTTCATGGATTTCAAGTCGCGCTACGGCGCCGCCACCGTCTGCCTGCAGGCCGAGATTTTTGGTCTGCCCTGCGCGATTCTGGGCAACAACGGTCCCATCACCCCCGACGGCGCCACCAAAGCCACGCAGTTCTTGCAACTCTGCGACCAATCCAACATACCCGTGCTCTTTTTCCAGAACACCACGGGTTACATCGTCGGTACCCAGTCCGAGCGCGCCGGCATGATCAAGCATGGCTCCAAGATGATTCAGGCAGTAACCAATCTGGAGGTACCGCGCATTACCCTGATGACCGGCGCCAGTTTTGGCGCCGGCAACTACGGCATGTGCGGCCGTCACTTTCACCCGGACTTCCTGTTCACCCTGCCCAATGCTGCCACCGGCGTGATGGGAGGCGAACAGGCTGCGAAAACCATGTCCATGGTGGCCCGCGGCAAAGCAGAAGCGGCCGGCCAGGAGGTCGATGAAGACGTCATCGCACAGCAGGAAGCCTACCTCACCAACCTGTTCGACAGTCAGTCCAGTGCCTTTTATACCTCGGGCCACCACCTGGATGACGGCATGATAGACCCGCGCGACACGCGCAAGACGCTGGGCTTTCTACTGGAGACCGTGTGGGAAAAGCGCCATCGCAGCGTTCGGGAAAACAGCTTTGGTATCGCGCGCATGTAACCCTGCGCTACGCAAGATGAACAGCAAATATTGCTTGAGCACCGCCCGAACAGCGCAAGAGACCGGGCCACACATACGCTCATCCAGGAGACAACCATGAGTACAGGCCTTCCCGAAACAAGCGATCTGGTACTGGACGCCAAAGGCAGCGTACTGACGATCTGGTTCAACCGTCCGCAGGCAAAGAACGCCCTGTCTGCCGAAATGGTGGACGAGATGCACGCTGTGCTCGACGCGGTGCGCGATGACCGTGGCGTACGTACCCTGATCATTCGCGGCAAGGGCGACATATTCTGCGCGGGCGGCGATATCAAGGGCTTCAAGTCTGACCTGCAGGGCGGGCCGCCCAACGAGGAGGACGTCGCGGCAGGAAATCGCCAGTTCGGCAACCTGATGATAAAGCTCAACGAACAGCCGCAGACGGTCATCATGCTGGTTGAAGGTGCGGCCATCGGCGGCGGCCTGGGCCTGGCCTCGATTGGTGATGTGACCATCGTCACCCGCGGCACAAAGTTTCGCCTGTCGGAAACCAGCCTCGGCATTCCGCCGGCCCAGATTGCTCCGTTTGTTACCGAACGCGTTGGCCTCACGCAGGCTCGGCGCCTGATGTTAACCGGGGCGCGTTTTACCGGCGAAGACGCCGTGCGCTACGGCATCGCGCACATACTGGCCGAGGACACTGCAGACATGGAGAACAAATGTAGCGAGGTGCTACAGCAAATCGCCCTGTGTGCCCCCGGCGCCAACGCGGTCACCAAATCCATCGTCTTCGAGGCCACGCGGCGCGAGCGCGGTGACGCTCTGGACTACGCGGCGCGCGGCTTCGCGCGGTGCATGCTCTCGGAAGAAGGCCGCGAGGGCGTCGCCGCCTTCGTGGAAAAACGTAAACCCGCCTGGGCACAGGATTAGGCCGGAGATCACCATGAGCAGATTCACCAGCGTACTGGTAGCCAACCGCGGCGAGATCGCCTGCCGCGTGATTCGCGGCGCCAGAGAACAGGGCTATCACACTATCGCCGTCTACTCCGACGCGGATGCAGGCGCCCCGCACGTGCAACTGGCGGATGACGCAGCCCGCATCGGGCCCGCGCCGGTCAACGAATCCTACCTGGTTATCGACAATATCCTGCAGGCTGCGCAGGCGACAGGCGCTGGCGCAATTCATCCCGGCTACGGATTTCTCAGCGAGAATGCCGAGTTCGCGGCTGCCTGTGAAGCGGCCGGGCTGGTGTTCATTGGTCCGAGCCCAGAGGCCATTCAACTGATGGGCAACAAGGCCGAGGCCAAGCGTCGCATGATTGCTGCCGGCGTTCCCTGCGTGCCGGGTTACGAGGGCGAGGACCAGTCGGACGACACCCTGCTCAGCGAGGGACGCACGATCGAACTGCCACTGATGGTGAAGGCGGCGGCGGGCGGTGGTGGCCGCGGCATGCGCCTGGTTCACTCACTGGACGAACTGCCCGGTGCAATACAACTGGCCCGCGCGGAAGCTGAGAGCGCCTTTG
Organism: Gammaproteobacteria bacterium; assembly: GCA_030426545.1. Taxonomy (GTDB): domain Bacteria; phylum Pseudomonadota; class Gammaproteobacteria; order Pseudomonadales; family Halieaceae; genus Marimicrobium. The sequence continues at coordinate 33,237 of JAUHYL010000006.1, read as the reverse complement.
GCAATGGCGAACTGATTCTGGAGAAAGCCATTCTGCGTCCACGCCACGTGGAGGTGCAGGTCTTCGCCGATACGCTGGGCAACACCATCCATCTCGGCGAACGCGACTGCTCAGTGCAGCGCCGCCATCAGAAAGTCATCGAAGAGGCGCCCTGCCCGGTGATGACCGAGACTTTGCGCAGCGAGATGGGTGCAGCCGCCGTGGCTGCGGCACAAAGCATTAACTACCGTGGTGCGGGCACGGTGGAATTTCTACTCGATGAGAGCGGTAAGTTTTACTTCCTGGAGATGAACACCCGTCTGCAGGTTGAACACCCGGTCACCGAATGCGTAACGGGGCTGGATCTTGTCGCCCTGCAACTTCAGGTCGCCCAGGGAGAACCTCTGGGATTGTCGCAGGAAGAGATTACGCTATCCGGCCACGCGATCGAGGTGCGTCTCTACACCGAGGACCCGGCGCAGGACTTCCTGCCCACCGCAGGCCCCGTAGACCTGTGGTTGCCGCCACAGGGGCCGGGTATACGCGTGGACGCCGGAATTCGCAGCGGGCAGGAAATCTCTCCATTCTACGATCCTATGGTTGCCAAGATCATAGCCAGCGGTCCCACGCGCGAAGTCGCCCGGCTGCGACTGATTGATGCACTGCAGGACACCGTCTTGTTCGGTACCCGACACAACCGGGACTTTCTTGTCGCCTGCCTGGAGAAACACACGTTCGCCCGGGGCGAAGCCACCACCGCATTCATTGAGGAAGCGTTTGACGACGGCGAGATAAGCAATGCGGCACCCACCTTCGCGGACTGTGCGCTGGCCGCGGTGCTTGAGACATCACTGGAACACGATGCACTGCTGGCAGACAGTGTGATCGTATCGCCGGAACTGCGCGACTGGTCCAGCACCACGGCGTTGTTGACACGTAAACAGTATCTCCACGCAGACACCGTCTTCGATTTGTCGGTCACGCCCCTGGGTGCCGGCAGCTACCGGGTTTTCAACGATAGCGAATCCGTTGTTGTCGCTGTCCTGGCAACCGAGGGCAACAGCGCTCAGGTCAGCATTGATGGCAGAAGACACCTCGCAAAATTCCTGCAGGCGGGGCCGGGGCGGCTCTACCTGTCGGTCAACGGTCGCGCCGCAGAGCATCGCGACCAGATTCGCATCGACGGAGTACAGGATGCCGAGTCAGGCGGGGGTAGCGTGGCGGCGCCAATGCACGGCCTGTTGCTTGAAGTGCGGGTTAAACCGGGCGACGAGGTGACAGAAGGGCAGACTTTGGCGGTGCTCGAAGCGATGAAAATGCACCACGAAATTATCGCTGAGGCTGCCGGAACCGTGCGCGAGGTGCTCGTTGAAGCGGGCAACCAGGTCGGCGCGGATGACCCGATGATCGAGATCGAGGTAGACGACGCCAGCCAGGCGCAGTCGTAGCGTACCAACGCACGCCGGGCGACAGTGCCGATCGCGCAGCCGCTGACATCACCAGGCTGCCGGCCCCTACCACCATCAGGCGGCGCGCAGCGCCCGGCCCAGTCTGCGCGTGCCCAGTGCCTCGCCGAACTTGCCGTCGCACCACACGGTTTCGCCATTGATCATCACACAGCGCACTACCTCATCGGAGCGGTTCAGCATCTGCTTGTGCTCGAACAATTCGCGCTCGGTGAAGATACGATGCTCGTTGGTGTGCCAGAACTTCAACGCCTCCGGATCCACCAACACCAGGTCTGCCTGTGCGCCAATGTCCAGCGTGCCCACGTCAAGGCCAAAGAACTCCGCAGGTTCGCGGGTAAGGCGCTTCACCATGGCGGCGACAGTTTCCAGCGACTTTTCCTGCGCCAGCTTCAGTGACATCAAATTGCCATCGAAGAACGCCATGTTGGTGATATGCGCGCCCGAATCATTAAAGCCGGGCATGGCGTCCTTGTGCAACAACAGGCGCAGCGTTTCGGTGTGGCTGACGTTGCCTACATCAACCCAGAAGCGAAAGCCTTTATCGTAACTGCGCATCATGTGCAGCATAAAGTCCGCATCGTCGCGCAATGGGCGCGGGAAACTCTGCAACACTTCGCGCTCGGCCTCTGAGCGGGCGGCGTTCTCGGCACCCGCGTGGAAGCGCTGCACACGCTCGAATACACTCTGCATGGTTTCGCCTTCCCACTCGCTTACCGGAGCGCCGTCGAACACCATCAACCGCAGATCGCGAACCACAATGTTATCCGGTGCACCTAATCGGGTGCGCAGGTGCGCCAGGTTGCGACCGCTGCGCCCGTGCAGCCAGTCGCGGCGAAACCGTTCCACCCAGGCCGGATCCTGCAACAGCGCCATGCGCCCTTCGACATCTTCATACTCCCTGGCAATCAGTTCGGCGGTGGATTCCAGTTCCTCGTAAAGCGGCGAAACGATCCCATCGGACCAGACGCGAAAGTTGGTACCCAACGCCTGGAAGTGAATGTTGCCCTGCATCAGCTTGCTGTTCAGAAAGCCGGCAAAGCCCAAAAACGCGCGGTGCGCCTTGGGCATCAATACAAATTCCATCACCGACAGGGCGCTGGTTTTCATGGTCTTGCCGAAGAGGCGTCCACTGGTCAGCATGAAGTAAAGGAACGCCTTGGCGCGCTTTTCGATAATCGGTGTTGTCTGCCAGACGCGGTCGCGCTCCCGCACCACCTTGAGCAAGCGCTTTAATTCGCCAAAGCTGGCGAACTGGGTCGGTATGCGTTTCTCGGTATGGGGTTGATTAGCCAGGTAGTGGAACGGCAGTCCGTCGGTGCTCATGCCGATGAAGCCCTGCTCCATGGCCTCATCCAACAGCTGCTCCATGCGCAACATTTCTGCATCGGTGGGCTTGCGGCTAATGCTGCCCTCCAGGCCCATCGCCTCTATGCGCAACATGGAATGCGGTACGAAAGCGGCAATGTTCGGCCCCAGGGGAATATCGTCAAAGTGGTCCATGTAGTCGCCGGTGTTGTCCCACTGCACCGCGTCGACACATTTGCGCAGCACTGACTTGGGCATATTCTCGACGCGGGTAAAACAATCAACGATCGGATCCTGATCGCCTTCCTGCTGTTTACCGAAGCTGGTGCCCAGGCTGCAATTACCCACCAGCACCGAGGTAGTGCCGTGGCGCACCACCTCGGGGAGGCCCGGCTCAAGGTCGACCTCAAGGTCCAGGTGCGTGTGGATATCCAGCAGGCCCGGCATGAGCCATTTACCCTCGGCATCAATCACGTTCGCCGCGGGGGTACGCGGCAGTGCCTGCCCGCGGGCGACGATGCGCCCTTTTTTGACGGCAATGTCTTCCTGCTGTGCCGGGTTGCCGGTGCCGTCAAACACCAGCGCATTTTGAATCAGTGTATCCCAGGTTTTTCTCGACATCTGTCCGCTCCTTTTTGCAGCGCTGGTATTGCAGTCTCGCTGTTCCGTTGCTGCCAGCTTTGCGCCGCACCGTAGCCACTGGCCATCTGCGAACCGAACATTCCCAGGGCCGGGCACCGCATGGTATCGAAACGTGCCCGCTTGATCTATGCTGGACGGTGCTGCGCACCCTGCGTTTCTTATACCCCTACTCCCAGCGGAGGAATAGCCCTGCCTTCCCCCAGATTCGACAATACCTACGTCCAGCTGCCGCACGCGTTCTACAGCCGCCTCGATCCAGTTCCGGTCGACGACCCGGCGCTGATCCGGGCCAACGACGAACTGGCAGAGTACCTGGGAATAGACCCCCAATGGCTTTCTTCACCCGAGGGGGTACAGGCCATCGCCGGCAATCGGGTACCCGACGGCGCCGAGCCATTGGCGGCGGTGTACGCCGGCCACCAGTTTGGCAGCTATAACCCGCAGCTCGGTGATGGCCGCGCCATTCTGCTGGGCGAGGTCATTGCCAGCGACGGTAAACGTTACGATATTCAATTGAAGGGCTCAGGTCCCACGCCTTACTCACGCGGTGGCGACGGGCGCTCGCCGCTGGGCCCGGTGCTGCGCGAGTACATCGTCAGCGAGGCGATGTACCGGCTGGGTGTACCGACAACGCGAGCCCTCGCTGCCGTGAGTACCGGCGAGCCGGTCATGCGCGAGCAGGTGCTGCCTGGCGCGGTACTGGCGCGGGTCGCCAGTAGCCACATTCGCATCGGTACCATGCAGTACTTCGCCGCACAGAAAAACACGGGCGCACTCGCCGAACTCACCGCACACGTACTCGAACGCCACTACCCCGCGCACGCGGGGGCAGAGAATCAGGCACTTGCGCTTCTTGAGGCTGTGATTGCAGGACAGGCGGAACTGATCGCGCGCTGGCAGTTACTGGGTTTTATCCACGGCGTTATGAACACAGACAACATGTTGCTGTGCGCCGAGACCATAGACTACGGCCCCTGCGCCTTCATGGACCAGTTCAACCCAGCACAGGTGTACAGTTCCATCGATCACGCTGGCCGCTACGCTTACCGCAATCAACCGGCCATAGGGCAGTGGAACCTGTCGCGACTGGCGCAAGCGCTGCTACCCCTGCTGGATTCGGACGAAGATGCGGCAGTGGCAAAAGCGCAGGCGGCCATCGATGCCTACCCTCAGCAGTTTCTCGATGCGCATGCCAGGGGGCTGGCGGTAAAAGTGGGTCTCGCTGCGCTCGAGGAGCGCGACACACCTCTGGTGGAGGATTTGTTCACACTGATGGGCGAGAACCACCTCGACTTTACCTTGACCTTCAGACAGCTGGCAGATTTGGCACACTCAGGCAGCGATGCGGGTATCAGCGTCGATTTTCCGGTGCCCGAGGCGTTGACGCCCTGGGTTACTCGCTGGCAGGAGCGCGTGCTCGAAGACGGACAGTCGCCCGAGGAGCGACAGCGCAGCATGCTCGGGGCCAATCCCGCTTTCATTCCCCGCAATCACCTCGTAGAAGCCGCCATAAGCGCCGCTTACAACGGCGACTACAGCCCCTTCGGGGCGCTGGTTGAGCGCCTGCAGGACCCCTACCGCTACGACGCTGCCGCGGCAGCATTCGCCGCACCGCCGCAACCGGAAGAAGTGGTACAGCAGACCTTCTGCGGGACCTGACTCCAGGTCACTTCCAGCGCGAAACCGCGGGATAGGGGCGGCACACCGGAACGTAAAAAAAATGCAACGAATCGGGCTGTAACATGGTGTGCCAGCGACTACACTTGCTACTATCCTTGGGGTTCAGGTCGAACCCGGGGGTATTCACCGGGCTACAGCCACTAATAATGTCACTAACATCAGTACGGGAGATCAGGTATGGCGGGATGCTATGAACTGAAGAAAGCCAAGAACGGCGAGTTCTTTTTTAATCTGCTGGCGGGCAACGGCCAGAATATTCTCAAGAGCGAGATGTACAGCTCGAAGTCCGCAGCGGAAAACGGTATTGCCTCCGTCCAGTCCAACTGCGCGGAAGACGGCCAGTACGAGTGCAAGGAATCCAGCAACGGCAAAGCCTACTTTGTGCTCAAAGCAAAAAACCACCAGGTGATCGGGCAGAGCCAGATGTATGAATCTGATTCCGGTTGCCAGAATGGCATTGAGTCCTGCAAGACCAACGGTGGCACCACCGATATCAAGGACCTCACTGGAGGCTGATATCCCCGCATCGCAGAAGGGCCCGACCACTGCGGTCGGGCCGCTTCAACGCCGGCCACCCGCCTTCCCACCTGCGCCCACCGGGCCACACTGCATCGCACCACGCCGCGTACTTTCGCCTCCCCTAAGACACTGAACAACGCCCATAACTCGTCCCGGCGAAGGCAAACCAGTATAATGCCGCCACCGTGAACTCACCTGACAACACATTGGGCCACACATCTTGAGCACTTCCTTCCTCGGCAGAAACCTGTCCGGCCCCTTCACCGTCCCCTCGGGTATCGTCACCACCGCGACCTCAATCATTCAGTACTTTTTTGACAATATCCCTGAGGTCGGTGTGGTGACTACCAAAAGTATTGGACTGCAGCCCCGGGCTGGCTACCGGGAGCCGGTTCTCAGCCAGTACGCACCCGGTTGCTTCGTGAATGCGGTGGGCCTCACCAACCCTGGCGCCGAACAGTCGCTGCAGCTATTGGGAGCGTTGAACATTCCCGACGATCGTTTCCTGCTCACATCCATCTTTGGTGGCAGCGTGGAAGAGTTTGTTGCAGTGGCGAAGATACTCGCACCGGTGTCCAACGGCATTGAACTGAACCTGTCCTGTCCACACGCCAAGGGCTACGGCATGGCGATGGGCCAGGATCCCGACGTCGTGCGAGAGATTACCGCGGCGGTGAAGGCGGTAGTGGACATTCCCGTTATTCCAAAGCTGACTCCCAATACACCGGACATCGCCGCCATCGCCCGGGCCGCGATCGAGGGCGGCGCCGACGGTCTGTGCGCTATCAACACCGTGGGCCCCGGGTACACCAGCGCCCACGGTCACCCGGTGCTGAGTAACGGCGAAGGCGGTATGTCGGGCAAGGGCGTACTACCGACGGGACTAAAATGCGTACGCGATGTAGCAGCCGTCGCTGATGTTCCCATTATCGGCTGTGGCGGTATCAGCAGCGCCGACGACGTGCGTGCCTACCTCGACGCCGGCGCCACCATTACCGGCGTTGGCTCGGCACTGGTAGGCCTGACTACCGACGAAACGCATGACTATTTCGCCGCACTGGCAGCTGACCTCGACAGCGGCGCCAACCGCGCCGAGTCGCAGGTACGCTACGACATCGACATGCACTTCCGCCCGGTCACCCTGGTCAGTAATGAGACAGTGTGCGGCGACATCGCCCTGCTACGCTTTGACCGCAGCATTAACATCCAGGCTGGCGAGTTTGTTTTTCTGTGGATTCCGGGGCTGGGAGAAAAACCGTTTTCTGCACTGACAGACGATCCCTTTACGCTGGCGGTTATCGATGTGGGTGAATTTACCCACGCTTTAATGAATCTGCCAGCCGGTACCGAAGCGTATATAAGAGGGCCATACGGGATTCCGGTGGCTCCGGCAGACGATCAACGCATTATGGCCGTCGCGGGGGGCACAGGGCTTGCCGCCGTTTACCAGATCGCAAGGGACTTCGGCAATGCGGAAATCTTTGCTGGTGCGCGCAGCGCAGATAGACTCTACTACCTCAAGGAGTGCCGCGAAGTAGCAGAGGTGCACGTTGCAACAGACGACGGCAGTGCCGGTTTCGAAGGCGTGGTGACAGAACTATTGCGGCAGCGGCTGGAGGCCATGACGCCGGCGGAACGCGCAGCGCTGGTTTTTTACAACTGTGGCCCTGAGCCTATGGTGCACGCCGCCATCGCAGTGCAGCGCGAGTTTTGCAGGCCGGAGCAGATATTCAGCGCCATCGATTACCTGACCAAATGCGGGGTGGGTATTTGCGGCGCCTGTGCAGCCCCAGACGGTCGCAGGCTCTGCGTGGATGGGCCCTTTCTGGAAGAAGTGAACAGCGCCTGATCAACCCTACAGGAGAGCAGTACATGGCGAATGAAGAAGGCATTTATACGGCGCGCTGGGAGCACGCCTTTGACCGGATTCTTTCTCCGCTTGAGGAATTTATCCACCGCCAGACCACCAGCGGCATTCTGCTGATGATTTGCGCGGTGATCGCACTGGTCGTCGCCAATTCCCCATTGAGTGAAAGCTACAGCCATTTCCTGCACACAAAAGTTGGCGTCGGCTTTGGCGACTACAAATTTTCACTCACCATTCACCACTGGATCAACGAGCTGTTAATGGCGGCCTTCTTTTTCGTAATGGGGCTGGAACTGAAGCGCGAACTGCTGGTGGGCGAACTGGCATCCCCCAGGCAGGCGATGCTGCCTATCATCGCGGCGATAGGGGGCGCGGTCGTGCCGGCCCTGATCTACGTGATGATCAACTGGTCGGGCGATGCCATTCACGGCTGGGGTATCCCCATGGCAACCGACATTGCCTTTGCCATTGGCGCACTCAGCTTGCTGGGAGCGCGCGTGCCTAAAACCCTGGTCACGTTCCTGATTGCGCTGGCGATTGTGGACGACCTGCTGGCGGTGGGCGTTATTGCCCTGTTCTACTCAAGCGACATTAACCTGACTGCGCTGGGACTGGCCGCCCTGTTTACCGCCATTCTCGGCTTCCTCAACCTGGGCGGTATCCGCAGATCACTACCCTATGCCATTGTCGCTGCCTTTCTCTGGATGGCCATGCTCGGCGCCGGCGTTCACGCCACTATCGCCGGGGTGATCGCTGCATTCATGATGCCTATACGGCCAAAATTTGAGCCCACTACGTTTATCCAGCGCGTGAAAACCAACACAGCGCAAATGGAGGCCTCAATAAAGGAAAACCCGGACATTATGCACAACAGCCGTCTGCGTTCGTTGGTCGCCTCGCTGGAAGAGGGCGCCCACCTTGTGCAGGCACCAGCGCAGCGGCTGGAACACGGTTTACACCTGCCCGTGGCGTACATCGTGATCCCCATTTTCGCGTTGGCCAACGCGGGCATACCGCTCGATTTTTCCGATTTCGGACAGTACCTGCAGAACCCCATCGCCATGGGCGTTGCCGGCGGCCTGCTGCTGGGCAAACCCCTGGGTATCGCCGGGTTTACCTGGCTGACGGTGAAGTTCAGCGATATAGAGTTGCCTCGCGGGCTTAACATGAAGCACATTTTCGGCGTGAGCATGCTGGGGGGGATCGGCTTTACCATGTCCATTTTTATTGCGGACCTGGGCTTTGCAGGGCAGACCGAAGACCTGGTGATGGCCAAGACGGGTATTCTCGCCGCCTCGGCAATTGCCGGCCTGACCGGCTACTTCTGGTTGCGCTCCCAAACCAGGGAGCCTGCCCCCACTTAGAGCGCAGGGATACAGCGCGGTCTCGCTGCAGGGGCTGCTTCTGGCCGCAATGTCACGACATTGTGCCGCACGCCCACGTGCATGCGCTGGTACCGGGGAATAAAAAAGCCGGAGGCATCCCTGCCTCCGGCCAAGTGTAGTGAACGAATTCACTACTCGCCGTCGTCGCACAGCTCATTGTGCAAATCACACAGGGCACCTGCCAGTTCTTCCCGCACATCCGCACCGTTCTCGCCGAAGAAGTCGAATCCACAGTCTGAACCGTCTGCCAGTATGTCGTCGAATTCATCTGCAGAGCACAGCAGCCACTCCTGCGCGTTTTCATCGACTTCGCCATCTTCTATCGGCACAGCGAGCACGAAGCCGGTGCCTTGAAGATAGAATTTGTATTCAGCGTGGCCCGGCTCCAGTGGCGTGAAATCGTAGGTCATCAGGCAGGTGTTACCGGGACTATCGCAGTCAAACTGCGCCGGCAAACCGCCCGCGGGGACGCCTTCGGCGGCAGGGCTGGTATCGGCGGACAGGTACTGTACGATATCTTCCGCTTCACCCAGTGCATACTCCTGACGATGAATGTCGCCAGCGCCCGGCGCTGCCAGGGTCAACAGGCCGCCATGCGCAAGGTCTATCCCCGATTCAAACGAACCATCCAGATCTCGTAACACGCCGTCCTCATAATTGCGCGCAACCTCACCGCAGTAATAGACATTTTCATCCACGTCCTGCGCAAACCAGTCATCGGTAACTTCTATCGCCTCGAACTCCCATTTGCCCTCTTCCTCGTCCCACTCTGGCTCAAGGACAACATCGACCACGACACGGCAAAGGGCATTACCAATCTCACGCACCTCATCGGTGGCATGAACCACAATGAGTTCAACACTGGTTTCACCACTGTCCTCGTCGTACTCTTCCGCTCGCAACACATGCGTGTGGCCGCTACTCAGCTTCACATAGGGATTATTCTCCACGCCCGCTGCCTCACCGATCTCGTCGGGGTCGACAAACTCAATGCTGCCGCTGATCAATGGATCCACGTAGCGGTTCTCACCGAGTGCCTGGCAGGTCTCGCGTCGCGCTTTGCGTTGACTGGTGCAGGCCTGCCCAGACTCCCAGTAATCCGACCAGGCCTCGTTAATGCAGTCACGCTGATCGCCACGTCCTCCCGCGGTCTGGCAGCGTGCGATGGTAGCGTTCAATTCCTCCCGACGCTCCGATTGGCAGGAGCGCGACATGTACCGCGTACTTTCATAACAGCCGTTGCCGTTACCATTCCCTCTTGCCTGGGCCTGCAACGCCAACGGTAGCGCAAACGTTACCGCGATCGCGGTAACAGCAATTTTCGGTGAATAGAGTCGAAGCATCGTATTTTCCTCTGTATTGTCAGGGTTCAATGCTTTAGAGCGCGCGCGCGGGAATTATCTGTTGAAGAACAGCATGATTGCCGGGCACATTTACGCGGGAGGGGCGCAGTGGGATTTATCTGTCGCGCAGGTGGAATTTTTTTGCGTCGCGCTACATTGACGGTGCGGACCGCGCGCTCTAGAGTTTTTCCATGATCACGCGCTGGTCACTGGTGCTTCTGCTCACGGCAGGACAGGTCGTGTTTGCCCATGCGCAAACACGCAGTTTGAAGTTGATTGATTTTATAGAGGCGCTGGTAGCCTCGGGTACTGTCATCGTCTACAGCAACGCCCTGGTGCCGTCAGATCACGAGGTCACTGTCGCTGAACTTGATCTCGCTACTCTGGCTGACGTACTCGCACCACTGGGCCTGGCTCTCCAGCAGCGTGAAGAAGTCTGGTTTATCGTGCGCGGCGAGATCGCAACGCAGCCTGTTGCGGCGGAATCTACCGCAAAGAGCGAACCGGTGATGGAAACGGTAATCGTCACCGGCAGCCTGCATCGCTTCCCCCGAACAGGCACAGGCAGTAACGCCCGGACGTTCACTGCCGTAGACATGTCAGACGTCCCGTCACTGGCATCAGACGCCATGCGCGCCACGCTACGCCTGCCAGGCATTTCCTCGATGGGCGTTTCCGCCAAGCCCCAGATCAGAGGTGGGCTCAAGGACGAATTACTTGTGATTCAGGACGGCGTTGAATTGCTGGAGCCATTTCACCTTGCTGACTACCACAGCCCTTACAGCAGTATCGACTATCACACTATCGAATCGCTGGATTTCTATACCGGTGGCTTTCCATCGCGCTACGGAAATCGCATGAGCGGCGTCATGGACATCCGAAACCAGTGGCGCGATGAGCAGTTCAACACCAGCATCGGCGTATCCAGCTTCGCAAACTTCATCAACACACGCGGTGAACTGGGTGAAAAGTACCCTACACACTGGCTGGTAACGGCCCGGCAAGGCGACCTCAGTGATCTGGCTGATTACATAGAAACGCAATCCGGCAAACCCAGGTATGTCGACCTTTCCGCACGCTTGCGCACTACCGTGTCAAATCGCCATGAGATAACGATGGGAACGGCGTACGCAAAAGACGATATTACGTTCACCGGAGAGGACGAACGCGCCTTCTCCAAAATCGACACTGTCTACGCGTGGGCCTCTCTGGCTTCACAGTACAGCGCGGTAACGTCCGGTCACGTGACGTTTTCCTGGCTGGACTTCGAGCGCCGGAAACAACAGAGCAGCGTGGAAGACGAAGCCAAGGGCGGCACCCTGGATCATCGCCAGTCCATTCAGCGGTTGGCCCTGCGCGGCGACTGGTCTACCCTGCGCGGGCCGTTTGCATGGGAATTTGGCCTGCAGGCTGAGTACAGCGAGGGTGACTATCTTCATCACAGCCGCATTGACCGCGGCGACCTGGCGGACATTCTTGGCACAGAACGCCTCATCGAGCGTGACATCAAGGCGCAGCCAGACGGCATGTCGGGCGGCGGCTACGTGCAGACAGAGTGGTCTCCAACCGACGACATTCGACTCCAACCCAGCCTGCGATGGGATATCCAGGACTACTATCTGGAACGCGGCGCTCAACAGCAGTGGTCACCCAGACTGGGCGCTGAATGGGACGTCACTGACGAGCTACTGGCACGCCTGAGTGTCGGTCGTTTTCAACAACCCGAGGCCGTGCAGGAGCTGCAGGTAATTGACGGCGTTACGCGGTTCTTCAGGCCACAGCATTCAGATCAATTGGTGACGGGCCTGCAGTGGTCCCAGGGCCGCTACAGCGTGACGGCAGAGCTCTATTACAAGCGCTACAAGAACCTGAAAGGCCGCTTCGAAAATACGTTCAATCCGTTTGTGCTGCTGCCGGAGATGGAACCCGACAGGGTTGCTCTCCTCCCAGACAAGGCCGAAGCAAAGGGGCTGGATCTGGATGCCTCAATAAACCTCAGCCAGGCGCTAACCGGTAACATTCGCTACAGCCATATGCAGGCGCGCGATCATATCGAAGGAAACTGGGTAGATCGCCGATGGTCGCAGCAGCACACGGTCAGCACCGGGCTCAACTGGCACAGGGGGAATTTGCAGCTATCCCTGGCCGCGACATGGCACTCCGGCTGGCGCAGCACACGTCTGCCTCAGTTCATTCCCGAGGGCGAAGTGGTGCCCATCAACTCCGTCTATAACAATGCGCGTCTTCGCGAGTACTTCTCTTTGGATGTCTCGGCAAGTTACTCGTTGGAGATCGGGAAGACCCAACTGCAGTTTTATGTCGATATCAGTAACCTGACGGACAGACAAAACGAGGCGGGCATTGATTTTGACATTGAAGAAACAGAAGGTGGATTTCTGCTACTGCCGGACACCGAAACCCTGCTGGGCCGGATTCCCTCGATCGGTGTGACGCTGTCTTTCTAGGGCAGCGCTGAACAATAGCTATCGTGTTCAGCGGAGCTCTATCTAGTCGTGCCGTTCCAGCGATACCAGCAATGTTTCGTCCTCCGCCTGCCGTGCCGTCAAATCAGTTGTCGCGAGCACCGGGTACACCGCTTCTTCAGGGCTAATGGTCTCGATATTTCCATGCAGGTACACGGTCTTGGCATAGATCTCCGCAGCCTGGCTGGCATAGCGCAGCTCCAATCCACTTTCGCGCACCGACCAGCGCAAAAAGGCATCCGCTGTTTTGCCTTCAAGCGAAAGCGGTTCGGTGCCACGGTAAATCCAGCGCCACATTTCGCCGCTTGCAGGCACCGATTCAATCTCTGGCGCATGGCCGGCTCCAAGGGTTACCCGGCTGGGACCATCGCGATTGCTATCAACCTGAATAGAGCGAGCACCCGCCTCGACAACAATGGCACCGCGCCTGACCATCGCAACCGTACGTTCACCGACCAGGGAAACGCTGAACTGTGTACCGATATCCCGCACCGAGCCCTGCGGTGTTGCAATCTGTACGGCTGGAATTTCCGTAGCGCGCGCTTCATCACTCATGTAGAGCTCGCCCGTGAGCAAGCGGATGGTTTCCGCGCCCAGTAGAAGCTGCGTGTTACTGTTCAGGCGTAAGTTGTAGCCGCGATAATTCAGTACCGCAAAACCTGCTTCGCCGGTTGCGATAGTACTTCCCATTTGCAAACTGTCCGACGGACGCAGTAACCCCTCACCGCTGCCAGCGTCACCGAGCACTTTGCCGCGCGCTGCAACAACCTCGAGGGTGATCGAACTCTTTGTCGACGGCGATGTGCCCAGGTAGAGACCAAGAATCGCCACCAGCATACAAGCGCAGAGCCCCATCACACGCTGGCGCCGAGCTCGCTGCCGCCGGTCAAGTTGCTCCTGCAGCGCATCGCGAAAGGTATTCTCCCAACGCTGTTTGAGCCCGTCGGGGATTTCCCGGCGCGCGCCAACGGCGCTGAGTACGCGAGCGATGTCCGCGTCTTCGTGGCGGGTCAACGGCTCATCGCTGCGATTGGAATTATCGCCACCCCCTCGCTGAGTACTCATCTCATCACCTCACAACGCGCTGCGCAGCGCTTCACTGCACACTTCCCGGAAAGCTCGCCTTGCTCTGGCGAGCAAAGACTGCGTGGCTTCGTCACTGACCTTCAGCCGCTCCGCGATTTCCTTCGAGTTGTAGCCCTCTATATACTTCAGTTCCAGTGCAGTCGCGTAATGCTCCGGTAGCTGGTCCAGCGCAAACTGCACCATGCTGATCAGCTCTAACCGCCGTGTATCCTTCTCCGGCGATTCGCCCTGTTCATCGGCCTCAATAGACTCCACCACAGAGCGCAAGAGTTCGTCGTTGAGATAGGGCGTCATCATGTCTGCGTCGCGGTTGCTGCGTGACAAACTGCGCGCGATTTCATGTCGACAGATTTGTACCAGCCAGGTCAGCAGAGTTGCCTCGCCCCGGTAGGTTTCCAGCCGACGAGCGGCCTGGGCCAACACTACCTGTACCACGTCATCGACATCAGACTCGTTCGGCAATCGATGCACGGCGTAGCGGTAAAGTCGCGGGAAATACTCATCGACAAAAGCGCGCAACGCACGCTCATCTCCCTTGAGTATGCGCCGGGCGAGGCGGCGGTCACGGCTGATCTGTACCGACCCGAGAATGCCTGACGTTTTTCCCATAACACCAGTATAGAGGGCGGCCGAGCAGCAAATCTGTCGCGAGCACGACGTATCTGCCTAATATTAGTATTTACTTATTTAGTTATATCTAATATAATACTGGCAAGATCAGGACCCGGAGGCCGTGACCATGGACGCTGCCGCGCAGGATATGTCCGACATGCAGGCGCACGCGGCCGATGCCGCTGCGCTGCTGAAACAGATGGCCAACGAACACCGCCTGCTGGTGCTGTGTACGCTCATAGAGGGTGAGCGCTCGGTGGGTGAACTGAACGCGCTGGTACCGCTGAGCCAGTCTGCCCTGTCACAGCACCTGGCAGCGCTGAGGGAGGCTCAGCTGGTGCAGACCCGACGTGAGGCGCAGACCATTTTCTATCGCCTGCGGGGCGACGAGGCCACGCGGGTGCTGACGGTTCTTAAATCGATCTACTGTCCCGACTAGCGAGGAAAAGCACGATGACAACGAGAGAAATCAGTCCCAGCAGCTTCCTGAAAGACCTTCCGGCGTGTCGCGTGGTCGACGTTCGCACACCGGAGGAGTTTGCGGCCAGGCGCCTTCCCGGTTCAGAAAATATCCCCCTGGACCGCCTCGATAACACAACCTGTCTGGCGCTGGCCGACTCGGGTGAACCCCTGTACCTGCTATGCGGAACGGGCATGCGTGCCGGAAAGGCCCATGCACTGCTGGCTGAACACACCGCCTGTACGGCGCTCGTTATCGAGGGCGGCATCGCCGCCCTGCAGGAACACGGCGTCGAGTTGGCAGAGGACTGAGCCACGGCGTAACTCAACCCAACCACAGCACGCACCGGCACGCGCCGGGCTACCACCGCAACACGGGAGAGCGATGTTAACAGTCAACTATTTCAGCGACGTACTGTGTGTCTGGGCCTGGATTGCGCAGCGCCGCGTAGAGGAACTGTCCGCGCAGTTTGGTGACAGAATTTCCATTGTGCACCGCTATATGGATATATTCGGCGCGGTGGATCAAAAGATGCACGCACAGTGGGGGCAGCGCGGCGGTTACGATGGATTTGCAGCGCATGTCAGGGAAGCGGTCGACGGCTTTGATAACGCGCCGGTGCATCCAGAGACCTGGCGGTCCAATCGGCCGCAAACGTCCGGCAACGCCCACCTGTTCATCAAGGCCGTGGGACTGGCGGAGGGGGAAGCTGTCGCTACCGTCTTTGCCAGAAATGTCAGGGGCGCCTTTTTTGAGCATGCGCTCAACATAGCCGATTGGGGTGCATTGCTGCAGCTACTGGACGAAAACCAGCTGTCTACGCAACGTGTGCTGGGGCACATTGAAGACGGTTCCGCCATGGCTGCACTGCTATCCGATCACCAGGCGGCGAGAAATCTCAATTTGAAAGGCAGCCCGTCTTACGTAATGAACGATGAAAGACAAATACTCTACGGCAACGTCGGCTACCGCGTACTGAGCGCGAACGTCGAGGAACTATTGAAGCAGGTTAATCATGAAGCAAGCTGGTGTTGAAGCGATGAATGAGCAAAACGACGAGTTGCGCAAACAGAACAGCGTGCCTGAAGACAAGCCCTTGACGCTGCTGCAGGTCGCGGGAAGTGTGTTCGCCGCGGGCCTCGGTGTGCAATCAAAGGAAAAGAAACAACGCGACTTTACCCGCGGCAAGCCGTGGCAGTTTATTGTCGTCGGTCTCGTGTTTACCGGGCTGTTTCTCGGTGGAGTCATCACGGTAGTGAACATCGTGCTGGGCTAGCCGGCATCGGGGTGAGTGCCGCGCAGCCAGCCTATAACCCCTGGCGCGCCATCTTGCGGCGCAGAAACGCCAGCTGAACTGCCAGCGGCAGATTCTTGGGGCAATAATCCTCACAGCCCAACAGCGTCATGCAGCCGAATACCCCGCTCTCGTCTCCCACCAATTCGTAGTAATCCGCATCGCTGCGCGTGTCGCGCGGATCCAGACGAAATCGCGCGATCTGGTTGAGCCCGGCGGCGCCGACAAAGTCTTCGTGCATCTGTGCGGTGCCACAGGCGGCGATGCAACAGCCGCACTCTATACAGCGTTCCAGCTCGTAGAGCTGTTCAGCCAACTCGGGTGCCATCCTCTGTTCAACCGCGTCGATATCAATGGCTTCGATATTCTCCCGGTGCACCCAGGTTTCCAGGCGCTCGGACATGCCGCGCATCCACTTGCCGGTGTTTACCGACAAATCACCGATCAACTCAAAACCCGGCAGCGGCGCCAGCCTGATCGTATCGGGCAGCTCACGTGTGAGTGTGCGGCAAGCCAGACCCGGCCGACCGTTGATGAGCATGCCGCAACTGCCGCAGATACCGGCGCGACAGACGAAATCGAACTGTAGCGAGGCGTCCTGCGTCTGGCGAATTTCGGTCAGCGCGATGAACAGGGTCATCGTTTCCGCCTCCTCGATCTCAAACACCTGCAGGTGCGGATGGCTGTCCGGATCTGCCGGATTGTGGCGCAGTATCTCGATGCGCAGCGTGCGCGATTGCTTTAACGGGATGGTTTGCATCGGCGTTGGCTTCACTGCCCGTCTCCCACACGCTGGTTGTCAGCGCGGAGGTGCGCAGGGAGCAAATGTCTGAAGGGCATCAGCGCCTGCTGACGCGCTGCCCTGTCAGTTTCGGGAACGTCGGCGAGTAGCGCGTCAATCTGCTGCTGGCGCCTGGCGCTGTCCGCGTGCGCGATATAGTCGCGCTCGCCGTAACCGCGCCAGCCGGGGGGAATCTCCATGCGCGCGATGTCGAGCGCCTCATAACTCAGCTCGGGTGTGTCGGCGTCAGGGTCCGGCCAGCGTGCCAGCGTGCGCTTCAACCATTGTGAATCGTCGCGGCGCGGGAAATCGGCGCGAAAATGTGCGCCACGGCTTTCCGTGCGTTGCAGTGCGCCATAGGCCGTGCACTGGGCAAGCCGCAACATGTGGCGCAGGCGATAGGTGGCCACCAGTTCGGGGCTGGCGCCGCGGGCAGTGCTGCGCAATCGAATGGCCGCCGCACGCTGCTGTAGTGATCGCAGGTCCGCCACCGCTTCCTGGAGTTTTTCTCCCTCGCGGAAAATGCCGACGTTCCGCGTCATGGTGTCCTGCATCAGGCCAGTCAGTTCGTAAACGCTTTCATCACCCGTACTGTTGGCGATAGCCTGCAACCTGCCCTCTTCCCGCCGCAGGCTTTCCTGCACCAGCGTGGTGGATACGGTCAGGGCACCCGCGTCCGAGGCACAGAAATCGGCGATGGACTCGCCCACTATCATGCCGGCAACCACGGTTTCCGCGACCGAGTTGCCGCCCAGCCGGTTGAACCCGTGCATATCCCAGCACGCGGCCTCTCCCGCGGCGAACAGCCCGGTGAGCGTCTGGCTGTGGCCATTGTGATCGGTGCGTATGCCACCCATGGAGTAGTGCTGGGCCGGGCGCACGGGGATCAGTTCCTGCGCCGGATCGACACCGAGGAAGTACTGGCAGATTTCTTTTACCTCGCGCAGCTTGCTGGCGATATGCGCTTCACCGAGCAGACGAATATCCAGCCACAGGTGCTCGCCAAAACGGCTTTGCGCACCGTGGCCCGCGGCAATGTGTTCCTCCATTCGCCGCGACACTACGTCTCGCGATGCCAGCTCACGCTGCTCCGGCTCGTAGTCCGGCATGAACCGATGGCCCGCGCCATCCAGCAACAGCCCGCCGTCGCCACGGCAACCCTCCGTTACCAGAATGCCCGCGGGGAAAATGCCTGTCGGATGAAACTGCACCGCCTCCATATTGCCCAGCGTGGCAACGCCGGTTTGCAGCGCGATAGCGGCGCCGATGCCCTCGTTGATGACAGCATTGGTCGACACGCGATAGATCCGTCCGTAACCGCCGGTGGCGATGCAGGTGGCCTTCGCTACATAGGCCAGCAGTTCGCCGCTCATCAGGTTGCGCACAATCGCCCCGCAGCAGCGCGGGCCGTCGCAGATCAGGGCAACCGCTTCCATACGTTCATGTACGGGGATTTTTTCTGCGATCGCGCGGTTGCTCATGGTGTAAAGCATGGCGTGACCGGTGCCGTCCGAGACATAGCAGGCGCGCCATTTCGCCGTGCCGCCAAAGTTGCGCGCGGTGATCAGGCCGTGGCTCTCGTCTGGTTCCGAAATCACTTTCGACTCACCGTCCACGCTGATAGTTCGCTCGCCCGACGCTACGCGGTTAAATGGCACGCCCCAGGCGGTCAGTTCGCGGATGGCTTTGGGCGCCGTGTGCGCAAACATACGCACCACTGCCTGGTCAGCGCCCCAGTCACTGCCGCGCACGGTATCAGCGAAGTGAATGTCTTCGTTGTCGCCGGCACCGCCAAGGCAGTTGCCCAGGCTGGCCTGCATGCCACCCTGTGCGGCCGACGAATGGGAGCGCTTGGCGGGCACCAGGCTGAGCACTATCGTGTCGAGACCACGCCGCCTGGCACCAATGGCAACGCGCTGGCCCGCCAGCCCCCCGCCAACCACCAGTACGTCTGTGTAGATTATCTGCACTGGCTACTCGCCCCCGTTCAGGTCGGCATGAGAGCCGGGTACGTAGCGCTCTCCTACTAGAGCCCTGTGCTCGTAACCAATCTTCATATAGGTGGCCAGCGAGGCGCCACCGAGCAAGAGAAAAAAACCGACAATGAAGATGGCCAGCGTTCGTGTTCTGCGGCGCAACGCCGCGGCGTTGGCGGCCGTTAGCGGCCCCCACTTCATCACCAGCCGGTAAAAGCCGGCCCCCGCGTGCACGTGCACAGTGATCAACAACAGGGCGTAGAGAATCCAGAAGCGACCGCTCCAGATCCTGTCCGAAGACGCGTAGGGTCCGATGGCATCGGGCTGCAGCATCACCTGGATCAGGTGCGCCGACGCCAGAAAGAAGAGGGCAAAGCCGGTCACCACCTGCACATACCAGACCGTGGTATCGGCATGGTGTATGGAACGCAGGTGTGTATGGATAGCGCGATACTCGCGTGCGCGCGCGGGCAGGCGGCGCAAGGCCAGCCCCGCGTGCAGCGCTAGCAGCAGGAACACCACCAGGGCAGCGGCTGACACCAGTTGCGGGTAGGGCTCACCGAACACGTGCACGCCCTCGAACATGTGGGTCACCCACAGCATCGCATCCTTGCCCAACAGAATGCTGGACTCGAAGAACATATGCGCCCAGACGAACAACACCAGCAGCAGGCCGGACAGCCCCTGCATTACATCAGAACGCGCAGCCCATGGATTCGATCGATCCGACACCCTTCATCCGCCGACAAATTTCGAGCACTAATCTTAGGTCACCTCGGCCAGCGGCGCTGTTGTTTTCCCTCAAGATTTCCTCGATTGCCCCGCGGCGACTGGGTATGCGGCGCGGTATCGGCTACGCTTGGCAGAAACCTCCAGAGATTAGGGAAATCACATGAGCCTGAATCGCAGACAGTTTGTTCTTTCTTCTACCGCCGTTGCCGCCACCTCACTGCCCGGTTGCGGGGGGGAAGACGCGGTGACTATCGACACCAGCCTGCCCGTCGGCCCCTATGACGCCACCTCCACCGCCGAGGAGGTGACCGCAGGCATCGACCTTACCGGCAAAACCGCCCTGGTCACGGGCTGCAATTCAGGTATCGGTTTCGAGACCATGCGTGTACTGGCCCTGCGCGGAGCCCACGTCATCGGCACCGGGCGCACGCTGGAAAAAGCCGCAGTGGCCTGCGCCAGCGTGGATGGCCAGACCACCCCGCTGGCACTGGAGCTATCCGATTTTGACTCCTGCGTGGCCTGCGCACAGGCCGTGGCAGCCCTGGGGAAACCACTGGACATCCTGATCCCCAATGCGGGGATCGGCACCTTCGCCGAATTCGAACTCATCAACGGCGTCGAAAAAATCTTCGTCGTGAACTACCTGGGCCACGTGGTACTGACCATGAACCTGCTCCCACTGGTGCAGGCCGCGGATCGCGGGCGCATCGTCCACGTGGGCAGCCAGATGGGCTACAAAAGCGCGCCCCGCGGCGGAATTGATTTCAACAACCTGCGCGGCGAAGGGGACTACGACGCCAACCAGGCTTATGGACGCTCCAAGCTGGCCAATGCACTGTTCTCACTCAAGCTTTCACAGATGCTGGATGCGGCCGACACCACCTCCAACGTGATTCACCCCGGGTTCGTGAAGACCAACATCGGCCGGGACGCGACAGGGTTCATCGGGTTCCTCTACAACAACGTGGCACCGGTGATACAGAAAAGCGTGGCCGAGGGTGCGGCCACACAGGCCTATGTGGCAACCAACCCACTACTGGAGGGCGTCAGCGGCGCCTACTTCGAGGATTGCAACCCGGTCACCATTAACGTGCCGAACCACGTGTTCGACGTGGCGCTGGCGGACAGGTTGTGGACGGAAACGCTGGGGATGGTCGGAGAATACTGGGAGGGGTAACTGGCATCCAGTTCACGTCTCGATGGTCGTATGCCAATCTCCGGAGCCCGGGCAACAGCTCGTCACCTATAAAACCTCATGTCTTTTGTGTATATTATTTTCGCTACGAGTCAGCATTTGTGTATCTCTGGAGGCGTCAGAGTATGCGCAGGTGGCAGAATAAGCACTATGCCAAGTGCACTCAAGACCACAAGAGTATGAGGAAACCCTTATGAAACTGTCCAAGGTTGTTCAAGGATGGGCCAGATTGTTGTTACTGCTTCCAACACTTACTTTCTTTGGCTGCGCCTCGCAACCGGATTCGGTCGCTACTCGAACACCCGAGCAATCAGTTCAAGAACAAAAAGCGGCACAATCCGCTGCGTTGCAGGCTGCCCGCGAGCATACGCCAACCTTGAAACGCAAGGTTGCTATCGGCAGGGTCACTAACGAAACGATTCATGGGCGCAGCCTACTCCGTGACGACGCGGGCAATCCGCTTGGCAAGCAAGTGGCAGATATGCTCTCCCAAAAACTGGTAGAGAGCGGCCAGTTCCTGGTCATCGAGCGGCCGGATATAGATCGCTTGGAGGCAGAAGCAAACCGCACCGGGTCTGAATTCAATACAGTTGGAGTGGATACGCTCATCATAGGTTCACTCGTTGAGTTCGGCAGAAATACAACGGGCACCAAGGGATTCTGGTCTAAGTCGAAGAAGCAGACTGCGAACGCAACAGTCGCCTTTCGGCTGGTTGACAGCTCTAACGGAGTAGCCTATTTCAGCGCGTCGGGGAGCGGAGAGGCCTCGACAGAAACTGGAGAGGTGGCATTTGTCGGGTCTACAGCGTCTTATGACGGCTCACTTAACGATGCTGCAATAGATGCTGCGATATCAGATGTTGTTGACGATATTATCCAAAACCTCTCGGACAGGCCTTGGCACACGGAATTTCTAAGCGCGGGCCCGGACGGCATCTTTATTAGCGGCGGGAAAAGCCAGGGCATCAAGCCGGGCATGCGGCTGAAGGTTGAGACCCTGGGAAAGATAGTCAAGTCATCACAAACTGGATTCAATATCAGATTGCCAGGCAAGCAAGTGGCTTCGATTAAGGTAGTCTCGAATTTCGGAGACAATGAAACCAACGAGGGATCAATGGTTACGATTGAGAGTGGCGGTATTTCGGGCTATGCCATTAGCGAATTGAGGATTGTTGAACATGACTAGGATTTCAGCCACCAGCTTTCTACTGCTTCTGCTATCCATTACTTTTTCGTTAACTGCATGTGTCAGTTCAAGGCCGGTCGAAACTAAACACGCTGGAGGCGAACAGTCCTTACTATTCTTCTCCGTAAACGAAGCCACTCCTTTGTCAGGAGGTACAGGCGTCTACGTTGATAACTTGTACATGGGAAAGGCAATAGAGATATCCCGATCGAAGGAAGGGCTAGTCGTCCTTCCGGGCACCCATATCGTTGAAATCAGAGATGGAAACGATGTTTTAAAAAGCCAGAAGGTGTTTGTTAGTGACGGCACCAGCAAAACAATAACTATCCCCTAGCTTTAGCGAGAGAGAAGATGAACGCGTCACCCGTACTAATCGTCGCACTGCTTTCACTTTCACTCCTATCAGGGTGCGCAAGTACTCGCCATGATTGGGGAGCGTATGAGTCAGAGCTGTATACGTTTTATAAGTCTCCAACAGATGAAGAAAAACAGGAATTGACTAACGAACTCGCAAAGACATTCGCCCGATGCGAGGAGAAGGGCGTCAATCCACCGCCAGGACTTTACGCAGAGTATGGCACCTTTCTATTCGAGGAGGGCGACTATGACAGCGCTATCGAGTACTACGAAAAAGAGAAAGCAGCCTGGCCGGAAAGCGCCAAATTCATGGATGCGCTTATTTCCTCACTCAATCAGCAGTTAACGGCGGATACTGAAAAGGACTTGAAGCGTGAGTAATTTGAAAGGCATATTTTTTCTGGCTGTCGGAATCGCACTAACCGGCTGCGCTACGCAGGAGCAGTATGATTGGACAGCTTTCGAAGCAGCCAGTCCGAGGTCAATATTGGTGTTGCCGGTACTCAACAATACAGTTGATGTTGACGCGCCTCTATACGCGCTAAGCACACTCGCGGTTCCGCTGGGAGAGAAAGGATACTACGTTTTCCCTGTAAACACGGTTCGGACTGTGCTGGAACAGGAAGGTTTGTACGAAGGAAACGCAATAAAGGAATTGGGATCACCCACTTTGGCAGATTGGTTTGGGGCAGACAGCGTTTTGTATGTCGAAATCGATCAGTGGGATGCAAAGTACGCAATACTTGCAACAACAGTGACTGTCGACATCAACTATATGCTTGAAGATAAGCAAGGAAACCGTATTTGGGAGCAAGACGTAACAATGAGGTACAGTCCACAGCAAAATTCGACAGGGAATCCATTGGCAGACCTGATAGGTGCCGCGATTGCCGCAGGAATTACACGGGCCGCACCCAACTACATCCCACTAATGCAGCAAGCAAACAATTCAGCCTTTATATCTGGCTCGAGGGCATTACCCAACGGCCCCTACGCAATAGATTCGGAGCAGTGAGCACACCTGAAAGCACCCTTTCAATTCACTCTCCACCACTTCAGTTGATTAGTCTGCGCCAACGTTCAGGTTTCAGATACTTTCTAGTTGACGCGTAAGAATTGAGCGAAGTCGTACTGACCATGATCCCATTCCGGCTTGTTTAAGCGGAAGACCATTGATTATCTACAACTTGCCGGCATCGCCTGCATGCGCAGCGATAAACAGCTGCTGCAAGTCTGTGGCCGTCAGCGGCATTGCATTGGTCTCGGCAGTGGGATCCTGCAGCGCGAGGCGGCCAACCTCCTCCGCGCGTTCCGCGCTTACCCCGATCTCCGCCAGTGATGCCGGTATAGACAGTTCTTCGCGCAGGCTGAAGATGTAATCGATAAACCCTCCGGCAGAAACGTCTTCCAGCTCCAGCACCCGTGCAAGGTGCGACAGTCTCTCCCGCACCGCCGATAAATTCTGAATCAAGCCGAAAGGCAGCACCACGGCATTGGTCAAACCGTGATGGGTGTTGTACAGCGCGCCCACCACATGCGATACGGAATGCACTGACCCCAGTCCCTTCTGGAAAGCGGTAGCCCCCATGGACGCCGCCACCAGCAAATTGCCGCGCGCCTCCAGGTTCGTTCCGTCTCTTACGGCCACGGGTAACCAGCGTGCAACGCGGCGAATCGCCTCGATGGCTATGCCGTCTGCTATGGGATGGTAGGCGGGGGAACAGTAAGCTTCGATGGCGTGCACCATGGCATCCATACCGGTCCAGGCCGTGATGTTAGCAGGCAGGCCGAGGGTAAGTTCCGGGTCAGAGATCACCACTTTCGGCAGCATATTGGGGTGCCAGACGATTTTCTTGGTATGACTGACCTCATCGAGGATCACCGCGGCACGCCCCACTTCCGAGCCGGTGCCGGCGGTGGTGGGTACCGCGACCACGGGCAACATGCCCGGCACCTCCGCGCGCATCCAGGCTTCCTCGCCATCGACGTAGTCCCACAACGGATTCGATTGACCGGCCATCATGGCAATCGTTTTGCCCGCATCCAGGGCGGAGCCGCCGCCAACAGCGATCACGCCGTCGCGCTGCTCGCCGCGCAGTGCCGCCAGCCCGCCCTCTACGTTCGCCAGCGTGGGATTGCCCTGCACCTCGCTGTAGAGGGCCGCGTCGATTCCCGCCGCGCCTAATTGCGCGGCAATGTTCTGCAGGAAGGGGAGATTCGCCAGCCCTTCATCGGTAACCAGCAGCGGGCGCTGCACACCGATTAATGACAACACCTCCGGCAATTCGCCGATGCGGCCCGCGCCAAAGCGAATGGCCGTCGGAATGCCCCAGTCTGCCGATTCCATGCGCAGCTCCCCTGTTCAGATAATTTCGAAGTAGCGTTTGAGTTCCCAGTCGGAAATGTGGCGGCGGTACTCGCGCTCCTCCCACTCCCGGGACGCGGCAAAATGCTCGACAAAGGCATCACCAAAAAACTGTCTGGCGGTGTCAGAGCCTTTTAACCGCTGGGCGGCATCCCACAGCGTACGCGGCAGCGCGAGGCTCTGGGGGTGATTCATTTCGTAGGCGTTGCCGACGACCTGTTCACCGGGCTCCCAACCAGCTTCAATGCCCGCGAGCCCCGAGGCCAGCGCCGCCGCCAGCGCGAGGTAGGGATTGGCGTCGGCAGCGCCGAGGCGGTACTCGATGCGTTGTGACGCTTCGGAACCGGCAATCACGCGCAGCGCGGTGGTGCGGTTTTCTACACCCCAGGTGGCATCTGTCGGCGCCCAGAAACCGGGAACCAGACGGCTGAAACTGTTCACGGTGGGTGCAACCAGCGCAAGCATCTCGCCCATGAGTTGCTGCTGACCGGCGAGAAAATTGCGCTGCGCGCCACTCATGTTGTGCGCGCCGCTGGCGTCGTAAAACACGGAGCCGCCGGTTTTGTCGCGCAACGACAGGTGAATGTGGCCGCTCTGCCCCGGGTAGTCGGGCGACCAGCGCGCCATAAACGTGGCGACCAGCCCATTGCGTTGCGCCAACACTTTGATAAAGGTTTTGAACAGTGCCGCCTTGTCTGCCGCCGCCAGGGCATCGTCCACGGTGATGGCCGCCTCGATAACGCCCGGCCCGGTTTCCGTGTGCAGGCCTTCCAACGGAAAATCCATCTCCTCGCTCAGCTCAAGCATCTGCTCGTAAAGCTCGGCGTGTACCGAATTGCGCAGCACGGAATAGCCGAACCAGCCCGGCGTCATGGGTGTCAGGTTGCGATAGTCCTTCTCGCGCAGGCTGTGGGGCGTTTCTTCAAAAAGGAAAAACTCGTACTCAAGCGCCGCGCGCGGCTCAAATCCCATGGACTGTGCTTTGGCGATCACGCGGGAGAGCGTACCGCGCGGGCATACCGAGGCGGCCTCGCCGGCAAATTCGCCGAGAAACAACAGACCGCCCTCCTCCATCGGTAGCTCACGACAGGACTCGGGGATAAGCCGCACTTCGGCGTCGGGGTAACCGGTATGCCAGCCGGTGTAGCGCGTATTGTCGTACAGTTGATCCTGGCAATCCCAACCCAGCACCACGTCGCAAAAACCAAAGCCTTTTTCCAGCGCGGAGAAAAATTTGTCGCGGCTCATGTACTTGCCACGCAGGATGCCGTCGTTATCAAACACGCCGACCTTCACGTGGGCGAGCTGCCGTTCCTCGACGATAGCGCGGGCGTCAGCAGCGGTTGTGACTTCGCGGGGATTCATGCGGAGTTCCTTTGTGTAACAAGCCTGCGCCTGAATGTAGCACAGCGCAGGGCGGGGATTGTTTTCAACAGGTTAAACGGTGGGCCAGTCAAACCCCCAATTGTCGCCCAGGGCCTTTTCAACTTCGGCGGCGAGGCACAGCAGCACATCTTCGCGATGCGCGTCCGCCACCAGCTGCACACCGATGGGCAAACCGCTATTGCTGCGATGCAGCGGCAGCGACAGCGCGGGTTGGCCGGTGATGTTGAACGGTGCCGCAAAGGGGACGATCTGTGCGGAACGCACCAGGCCCGCCAGGGGGTTATCCGGATCATGGAACTGCCCCAGGGTTGGCGGCGGCTCCGGCATCACCGGGGTGAGCAACAGGTCGAAGCCGTCGTCCGACCAGAATTTTGCCATTTCGCGGCTACCCTGGTGGAAGAACTCTACCGCGGCGAGGTAATCGAGCGCATTCGCGCTGCGACCGGGTTCGGCGATCAACCAGGTGCCCGGCTCCACATCTTCCTCAGTGACCGTGCGACCGATCATCGCGCTGACGTGGTCGAGTTCTGCCGCCGTCCATACGCCATATGCGACCATGAAATGTGCCATGGTGGCCTGAAAAAATTCATCCGACTCCCAGGCCGCAGGGCGAGCCTCCTCAACATGATGGCCCAGCGATTGCAGCAACTGCGCCGCACTTTCCACCGCGCGCACGCAATCGGGCTGCGTGGCAATGGAGGAATCCGGCGACCGTGTTGTAAAGCCGATGCGCAGTCGCGGGCCGCTCTCCTCTATCAGCCGGGGGTAGGGTTTAAGCGGTGGCGGCGCGGTGTAGGGATCGCCGGGCATGGGGCCCTGCACTGCCTGCAGGAGTGCGGCACAATCGCGCACCGTGCGCGTCACCGCCAGTCTCGCCACCAGACCGCCCCACGCTTCACCCGCCTCGGGGCCCATCGACATGCGCCCGCGGCTCGGTTTAAGTCCCACAAGGCCGCAGGCCGAGGCGGGAATGCGAATCGAGCCACCGCCGTCCCCGGCATGGGCCATGGCAACGAAGCCGGCGGCCACCGACGCCGCCGAACCACCGCTGGAACCGCCGGCACTGTGCGCCGGGTTGTAGGGGTTGCGCGTGGGCCCCTTGGCCAACGATTCCGTGCTTGGCACGAGGCCAAACTCAGGCGTGTTGGTTCGGCCCAGAATCACCAGCCCTGCCTCGCGAAATTTCGTCGTCAGGTAGGAATCGGCGGGCGCCACGTAGCCAGCCTCGGCGAGTGCACGATTGCCGCCGTGGAAAGGGTCACCGGCTGAAAAACCATCGAGGTCTTTCAGTAGAAAGGGCACACCGCGAAACGGCCCGTCTGGCAGATCACCTCTGGCCTCTTCTCTGGCGCGGTCAAAGCGTTCGTGAATAACCGCATTCAATACTGCATTGCCCGCCTCGATACGGGCGATGGCGGCATCTACCAATTCCAGCGGCGAGGCCTCGCCACTACGCACCAGTTCTGCCTGTGCGGTCGCATCAAGATTGACAAAATCATCCGAGGGCGCAGCGGGCTTGTTCATAGCAATTGATAACCTGAAAATGGGCAGTAGGCACTATTCTAATCCCCTGGCGATCTTTTCATAGCAATTCTCTGCTCAGGCGCGGGTAGTGCGGCGCGTTGCTGTTGCAGCAGGCTGAGAACCTCGGGGCCGCAGGAGTTTACTGCTACGCGAACGAACCCGTGTTGTTCGTAGTACGGCCCGTTCCATGGCAGGTGTGCATAGGTGGTGAGCCATAGCGGTTTGCCGTCGCTCCAGGCTATCGCACGTGTCAGCAGTTTCGATCCAACGCCCCGGCGCATATAGTCCGGGTGTACCGATATCTGATCCAGATACGGGTCGCCGTCGGCAAACCCCATTACGATAAATCCAATGACGGTATCGGCGGTATCACTGGCAACGAAGGCTCGTTGGCCGGCAATCGCGTCTGCCCAGCGCGCTGCTTCCGCCAGGACGAAAGGGTGATCATCAGCGAATTCAAAAACAATCCCCCTTTGCGCATAAAGTGCACTTGCATCTTCATCAATGGCAATCAGAGTGCGCAACTCGCTGGGCCGGGCCTCACGAATGTGTAAGCTGTTCATTGTGCGGTGCATGACAGATTGACCAGTTTGCAACTCAACCAAAGCGCTTTCACCATTATCAGATTACGCCCTGCTTCCTGGCACCAATTACATGGACCGCAGCACCTCCATTAATCTGCACAGGGTATTTTGCGCGCACCCAGTCCGGCGCCAAGCGGGTGGAGACCCGCGAAGGCAGCAGAAACAAGGGATTGTGTGTTCCGCTGGCATTGGGTTGCACCCAGATTAACCGATCACAATCAGCATAGCGTTGATATTCCAACCTGTATTTCCGTAGTATCTCGTCCCGTTGATAGGTGCCTGTGCGAAGATGTATGCAAGTCTCACCCTCTCCGGTTTCCAATGGCGACACGGTTACCGGGACGTTCTTGGGTATCGCGTTCAACAGGTCTCGCAAATCCGATACACCCGGTATCCAGGGTGCGGCGTTTACCGCAACCGCTATCCCTGCGCGGTATAACTGTCGAACCAATGCAAGCCTTTCAGCAGGCGCAACCACCGCAGGTTCCAACTGCGCGGCATAATCTTCATTGGTGGTCGACAATGAGATTTGAACCTGCACATTCGTTCCAAGACGTTGGAGTATATCCAGATCCCGCAGAACGAGAGTGCTTTTGGTCACGATAGTAATGGGTCGCGCTTCCCGGGCGAGCAACGACAGGATCTCGCGTGTAATACCGTGAACAGCCTCGGCCCGCACATACGCATCGCTATACGCGCCAAAAACGATCATGTCTTCCTTTGGTATCGCCTGAATCGCCTCCCATATTTCGATGGCTGACTTCTCCGAAGGAATGGACTTTCCCTGAGCCTGTGTGCAGCAGTATTGGCACGCCAGGTCGCATTTGATGTAGGGAGATACCAGCCACAGGCCCGGACAGTTTTCTATTTCTTTCACAGGCGCATACTGCATCAAATCTCTCCGCTAGCTGATCAAATTCGCTTTTCCAACTCGACGCCAAGGTGAACTGGCTCGATTAGTCCAGCACCAACACCCCGTTAACATCGCTGGTACCGCTCGCGCCCGGCTCTGTTGCACCGCCGATCACAAAAACCTCCCAGCCAATTCGTCCCGCACCGATGCCGTGGCGCGGCGTGGGCATATCGGGCAGCGCGCTCCAGACGTCCTTGAGCAGTGAATAACGCCACACATTGGGAAATACCTTTGCCTGAGGGTGGAAAACTTCTCCGCCGAATACAATCAGGCCATCGTCCACTACAGCACTGGCCGTACCCGCCTGCGCAAGCGGCATGGGTGCAGCGCTGCGCCAGCGATCCTCCTTAAGGTCATAGATTTCCGTGGTAGCGAGATTACCCAGCGCTGTGCGGCCACCGGCCACAACCAATTGGCCGTCTACCCAGCCGCCGGTCGCACTGTTTCGCGCGGTGGGAATAGGCGCCAGAGATTCCCACGCAGCGGTGCCTGCAGCTCTGACCCGATGCTGAGTTACCTCAACGTGATGCGAGCGCTTACTGTTTCCCGCGCCACGCGGTGACTGGCCGGTAACAAGATGAATGTCGCCCGACGCAGCACACGCCAGCACGCCCTCTGCCTGCGGCGCTGGCAATTCACCATCTGGCAGCCACCCGTCTTTACTCAGGCGGTAAACTGACGCACGCATACGCCAAACGTGGGTGTAACCGCCACTAAAGCCACCAACTATTCTTACGTCTTTGCCATCGCTGACAAGAGCGGCATGGTGCAGCGGCTCGGGAAGCGCTGCGAGTTCCGACCAGTTGTCCATTGCGGGATCGTAGGAAAAGCACGCATCAGTGAAGTACGGCACACCCAGCTTACGCGCTATGCCCCCTGCAACCAGCAAGCGGCCCTGGTGTACCGTGGCGTAAAGCTCCTGTGCTCGAATGGGCATGGGTGTTGCGCTGCGCCAGCGCAAGGATGCCGCCGTCGACAACCTGGGAATAAGGCCGGAACCCAGCAAAGCCGCGGTATAAAGAAATTGTCTGCGTCGCATAAAACACCAATCGCTTTATACCGATCGGACATGTGCCTATTTCTCACAGCCCAGAACATGGACGATAGCGAGAGTAATTGGCGGCAGCAGTATCAAACTCAACGTTGCCGCGCGATCGACTAATGCTGCACTCGCTGCTTATTCGGCCTGCGCCGCCAGCCGGGCGTAAAAATCTGCAAACACGCGATCGCGATCCAGATCGACAGGCTCAATGACCGGCATACCCGCGCCGGGAACCCAGCGTCGGTCTTCGTCCAGCGTCATCGGCGCAACCTGCCGCTCGTCAAATATTGTCGGATCCAGAAGGTAACCAATGGTCACCATATCCCACAGTACTTTTGAACGGATATCCTCCGGGCTTCCCAGAGTCAGGTAAAGCTCAAATAAAAACTCGCCAAGCTCGCCTTTGCCTTCAACGTACTCACGCATTTCCGGTAACGTCACCCGAAGTTTTTCGCCAACAAAGTAACCCGGAATGTACACAATGGGCGCGCCACTATCGAAGACAACCCGGGCGGCATCGACATCCTGTACGAGGTTGAACGAATTGTTGGGGTGCGGCCAAAAAGAGGGATACGCGGAGGTCCAGACAACCACGATGTCATCCGCGATTGACGGATCGATCAGAAGAGCGCTCGCTACATTGGTAATCGCACCGTTGACGACAACCACAAGACGCGAACTGCGCTCTTGCTGCGCCAGGGTCACCAGGTTGTTTGCAGCATCACTCATAACAGGCGTCACGGTATCGTCAAGGAAACGGTCAGAGCCACGGTGAATGCCTTCATCGGGCGTAAAGCCCGTGAGCTCTGCGATGCGCAAGGCCATGGCATAAGCCTCTTCCATGGAGGGGCCCGGCGGCACTTCGGGAATAATATCCAGATCAAGCCCCGCGCTGACGAGGGTCTCTTCGAGCAGGCGAATGCCCAGCTCAGTCAGCGCGCCACCGCGCACAAGCTCCGTAGAGAGACTATAGGGCGCGGCGTAAATCGCCCGGATGTTAAGGCGTTCGGGCGCGAGAATAGCCTGCACCAGCGCGAATTCGTCGTCGATTTCGTTGGTGAGGTCGGTGTCTATGACCACTTCCAACTGGCCATCCCGTGGAATTAGCTCGGCGGGATCCAGGGTGATCTCTGCGCCGGGGGCTTCTTCGGGTTCAAAAGGGATTGTGTCCGATCCTCCATCCGAGCAGGCGGTGATGGAGAGCGTGAACACAAGGGTAGGGGCAAGGGCATGCAGCAGAGTTTTCATAGGGTGAGCGTAACACCGGCTATTGCGCCTGCGCAAAGTGTATGGAGATGCGGCCCGAAGCTGCAGGGACACTGGCTCGTTTTTACCGTTCTGAATCAAGAATGTGAGATTGGGCCGCTGCGACGAAGAGTTTGATAGGACTACCAATACTACCCACAAAGGCCTAAGGGCTGTTGTGGCCCCTGCGGGGCCCGGACAAAAAGCTCCTTAAATCGCGCTTTTTCGAACGCCAGTTCTCGCTAGCCTAACCCCACCAACAAAAAAGCCCACCCCTGATGGGGTGGGCTTTTTTGTTGGTAGGACTACCCTCTAACGATATATAAATTTAACTCTATGTTATATAAAGCTTTTTCTATCTATATTTATCTTAATACCCCCAAATATACCCCCTAATGGCATGACCTACTCCAGATTCTTCGATTACCCCGCTCACCAAATATACTGGGCTGAACTGGCTCCAAGGCAGAGATCAACCGTATAGTTGGTATCCACGAAGAGCACTGGAAAGGCTTGCTCCAGAGCTTTTAACAATCTCCCGGCGAAGAAGACCCATGGGTAGCACCTGTAATCTCTTTATTTCGACTGCGTTATTCACGACCGTTGCTTGGGCAGATACTATTGAACTGTACTGCAGGGATTCCAGCGGTGCCGAGAGTTTCGCCGTAGTTGTCGGCGAAATGAGCAAATCACTTGTTTTTAATGGTGAAAGTATTGACGCTATGAATCGTGGTGGGGGTAGCCCTCAGTACATTTGGCGATGGAGAGAAACAGAAACAGCGTACCGCCTCCGATTAGATCGCCAGACATTGCAGTTTGAATATTGGGAAACTTGGCGCGGTGAAAAAATCGCCATAACTGGCGTTTGTCAGAAGCTAGATTTAAAAATATGAGCGCAGCAGGTTGTTTAACTGGGGCAGTCACTGGTAAGTGTGGTTACTGGAGGTTTTAAATGCGATGGGCGCTAGTTTTCTTGCTTGTGGTTATTGGCGCTCCCGTATCCGCCTCCGGTCTCAAGTGCACCACCACTGACGCCGTCTACCTCGAAGAAGGTGGTGAATTTCATGCGCATCCGTCGCGAGAGCGAAATATCGGAAAAGTGTTTTTCGTGGACACAATTACGGGAAGGATGACTGGCGAATTAACGAACGTCATTGGCACGCTAGGAAAACCGGTACTGCTGGATAAAGATGTGCCCGAGTACGGACCACTGAAGGTATTAACGTTGATTAACTCTGAAGACAGTGGTGGAGCAATCTATTATTTGCAGATTAACTGGCTACACAAACCGGAAAAGCCCTTTATGTATCTAACAAGCGGCTTCGGAATTGTCACCGGCACTTGTGTAGATACTCAGTTTCCGTAAGAACTAAAAAATATCCAACCAAGACATCAGAGCATTGGGAACAGGCCCAAACTTGCCGGCTGTCGATTAAAAAGATGCACTCACTTTGGAGGCTGTCGCATTGGAACTAACGGAGCAGGGATTACTCTTACTCATTCTAATAATCACAGGCTGGTCACATCTGAGCCAAGAGTATCGCGCAGAGAGGTTTGAGCGTGAGATTACTGACCAACTCGATAGGATCAAGTCCCAGATTGAGCTTTTGCATACCGGGGACGATTCCTTCTAACCCACCCCCTGGGTCTTTTTGAAATCGGGTCTTGTGTATGTGACCTGGGTGGCCGACAAATTTTAAAAATTCCCTAAGCCATAACAGCAAAGCCAAGTTAGATGGGTTCACTGAAAGGAAGAAGAGAGAACAAGGTCAAGATTCGGCTCGCCACAACGACTCTAGGTACTCATGAGCTTTTGCCGCAAGTTGG
>JAUHYL010000084.1 GCA_030426545.1 Gammaproteobacteria bacterium | reverse complement strand
TGGGACGGCGATGGACAGAATGACAATGCCAGCCTGACCATCTTCCGCCACAATGACAGCGCCTCCGTCGTCAAAGGGTTTGTTGGGCAACAACCGAAAACCGCCTGGTTGATCGACTATTCACTGCTGGAACGCATCCACTACCTGCTGGTCGCCGGCTTCGACGTGTACGGCAACGTCGGGCACCAGCTGGAAACCCGGATGTACATGGACTTTCTGCGCATGGAAGGTGAACAGAACTTTCTCTTTCTGTTACCCAGACAAGAGCGCAAACAACTGCGCGACTTCTGGTACCGCAATGCCAGCGACCACGTGAAGCGCTACGTGCTGGCCGATGCCACGGCATTCGACAGGGAAACCGATATCGACTACCAACCAGACACACCGCCAAAGCGGCAACTTCTCGACATGCTCGCGCAACACGCCTACGGCGCCGAGGCCAAACGCTACCGCGTAGATTCCGCAGCACTGGCCAGACTGCACAAGGTGAGCAGCCCTGCCTTCAGCTTTATGCCGCAGGTGGCCTTTGTCAGCGTGTTCGACGACCACGGCAACGATGCAATCTACTCGCTGCTGCACAACAACGCTTTTTCCAACAACGCGCAGATTTTTGGCGAGGAAAAACGGCGGATTCCCGTAGAGGATACATTGACGGTGGCCAGTGGATTTATCGGCTCCTATCCCAACCTGTTTTTCCACCTGCACGAAAAGGAGCTCCCGGCATTCAGTGATGCCATCCTGTCACTGGAGTCGGAAGCCGACTACGCGCAGCTTGTATCGCGCTATGGCGTCCGGCGCACCGCACCCTGGTTCTGGAAAGTGAGCGACAAACTGCACGATCAGAACATTACGCGCTTCTCCCGCGAGGCCGCGCTGTTTGACCTCAATCGCTACGAAAACCGGTAAGCGTCGCGCCCCGGTGGGTACGCTGCAGGGTGTTGCGCCACGCCCTCACCCGCCGCGCGGGCCCAGCCACAGAACACGCAATTAACGCCCCACCGGGTTGACCTGGGACAAGTGACCTGCCTGCAACCTCTTGTAACAGTGGTGGTGCCGCCACCTTTCGCCCATACTCACAAGATCACCCCCGTCATCACGACAATCAGCGAGGACATCTGCCGTGGAAACAGGAAAAACCCTGAAGGGAGGCGTGCACCTCTCGTTCGATGGCGTACACGCGGTCACCAATATTGTGGAGGAAATGTATCGCAATATTGCGGCCACACCGCTGCCACTGGGCAAGGCGCCAAACGGCCCGGCACCCGGCATCGCGGGGCTGGTGCACGGCTCTGTCCGCCAGGTAACGAAGATTGCACAGGGATGCGCGGGCTGGGTGCTGGACCGCACAGCCCCAGAGTTGGACCGCGTATGGCCGCCGGGGCCGCATCGTGAGGCAGTGATTGCCGCATTGAATGGCGTCTGCGGTGATCACCTGGCAGACACCGAGAATCCACTGGCCATCGACATGCGCCTGCGCGTCCTGCTACCCGCGCCAGCCACACCCGAACTGATCGACCGGGTTGACGTGCCGACATCCAATGCTGCGCGCAACCATCCCGGCGCTTTTTCAAACCTGTTTGACACCCACCGGGAAGCCGTGGAGCTATTCCCGCAGCCCGATGCTTTCGAGCGCGCTACCTTCACGCCGGGCAGACGCTTGCTGATCGTGTTGCACGGACTCAGCATGAACGACCGCGAGTGGACCTCCAAACAGCACAACCACGCCGAAGCCCTGGCCGCGAAACACGGCTACACGCCTGTGTACGTCCTGTACAACTCCGGTCGACACGTATCGGTCAATGGACGCATGCTGTGCGAACAGCTTTCCACCCTGATGGAAACCTGGCCGGTGCCGGTCGAATCCATTACGTTTCTCGGCTTCAGCATGGGCGGCCTGCTTGCGCGCAGTACCCTGCAACTGGCGCAGGAAGACGAACAGCCCTGGCTCGCGAAGGTGACACGCGCAGCCTACGTTGGCACGCCACACCACGGCGCCGTACTGGAACGGGGTGGCTACTGGCTGCAGAGGCTCATCTCACTCAGTCCTTATACCGCTCCGCTGGCCGCGCTGGGGCGTGTTCGCAGCGCCGGCATTACCGATCTTCGCCACGGCAATGTGCGCGACGACGACTGGCAACATCACGATGAACACGAAGACAATGCCGACTACCGCGTACCCACACCACTACCCGCGGGCATAAAGCACTACGCCATCGCCGCGACGCTGTCGCAGGATCCTGGCAAGGTATCGGGCAGACTGATGGGTGACGGCCTGGTACACCCTTCCAGCGCCACCGGCAGGCACAAAGACAAGGCACTGGCACTGGACTTCCCCGAAGGCCACACCAGGATCTTCTACAACCTGGGCCACCTGGCCATGTTGCATGACGAGCGCGTTATGAATCAGTTGGACTGCTGGCTCGGCGACACGTAACAACACTTGCGAAAACTCTCGCAAAAACAAGGGGCGCTAAACCCGCTTGTCTCACGGCACCAACGCAGAGCAGGCTGCATCCGGCAGGCCATGCTGGCACAGCAGGCTCTGTACGCCACCACCCGGGCTGGTCATCCACTGGCAGTCCTGTGGCGCAAAGCGCGAGCAGTAGCGTGACCTCCTGCTGCCGTTATCGACTGTGTAGGCAGTAAAAACGCTTCCCACGGGAGGTCCTGCGAGTGTCTTCGCTGCGCCCACATCTCCCAGGCTGCGGCCGTCCAGCCCCAATCCCCCGCCGTGCACAATAGCGGCATGCCGCACAGTGCTCGATCCACCGGGTGCCGCAGGATTTTGGTAGCGCACACTCCCGGGATCACCCACCGCCCAACCGCCGCCTTCGCCGCGCGCACCGGGCGGCACGATGAAAGTCGTTCTGAACGCGTCGTAAGCCACGTCCAGTCGCGCGCCTGTCTCGCCCGGGGCGCTGCTGTTGGCCAGCTCAACCGCCTCATCGGCCGCCAGGTACAGGGTCTGGTCGCTCCGGGCCGGGTCATCGCTGGGCGGCCTGTCGCTCATATACAATACGTTGGATTGAATACCGGTCGCGTCTGAAGGCGGCGCGAACTCGGCGGCACCAAGATCATAGCCGGATCCCTGCGGCAGCGGTGTCTGGTAGAAATCGGCCGGGCCCGGATCAACACCA
The DNA here is from genome assembly GCA_030426545.1 of Gammaproteobacteria bacterium. Taxonomy (GTDB): domain Bacteria; phylum Pseudomonadota; class Gammaproteobacteria; order Pseudomonadales; family Halieaceae; genus Marimicrobium. The sequence continues at coordinate 16,004 of JAUHYL010000084.1, read as the reverse complement.
AACACATCCTGCAGGTCTATCCCCGCATCGATGGCCGCCGATCCCGGCCGCAGTCGAAAGGCACGCAGTTCGACCAGCCGTGTTGGATCAGTGAGCGCCTCGCCGTGGAAAGGACTGACCATACCGGGGTCGGCATGCACACCCAGCGGTGCATCCGCGAGCATTTCCTGGCCGGCCTGCCGCCATTCGGTGAGGCTGCCGTAGGTTGTGCCGTTGCTGTTCATTTCGAAGCCACCACCGACCGTCCAGTACAGGTTGTTCTGGAACCGCAGACCGGGCGGCAGCGCATCCCCCGCGGAGCGCAGCAGTGGCGTGCCCTCCCCGGTCAGGAAAATGTTGTTGCGAAAATTAACGTTCGAATAAAAGCCAAAGAAGACATCCACCGCTTCGGCCGAGGGTGAATCTGTCACGATGGTGTTGCCATAGATCTCTACGTCATCGATGGATTCGAAATAATCTGTAAAAAGGACGATACCGCCGTAACCTTTTTCGTCGCCATCGCTGTAGCTCACGTTGTAGCGAATCACATTGTTCTCAAAGGGAGCGGCGAACAGGAACTGCGCAAGCAGATAACCGGCCCCTTCGTTTTCGTAGGAGTAGTTGTACTGCATAACGGAATTGGTCATGCCCCCGTCGAGATCAAAGCCGCCACCGTCTGCGCCCCCACCGGAGCGGTTGTGATCCGAGATGTTGTATTGCATGACGACTGCGTTCGAATGCCAGGCCCAGATTCCGATGGGTCCGCCGCTGTTCTTGCTGTTGATGCCGCCATTGTGGTGCGCGCGATTGAACTCAATCACTGCGCCATCGGTTGAGTTTAGAATAATGCCGCTGCCGGTATGGGAATTCAGGTCGGTGGGATCGCCCGCGTTCTCAAACAACTCGCAGTGCGCGATATACACGTTCTGGTGCGACAGCGCCGCCCGATTGGTGCGGTAAAAACCGGAAAAGTGGATGCCCGTTTCGCCATTACCGAAGAACCGGCTGTGTGTAATGCGCACATCACGATAGCCCGGCAGTGATTCATGATCACTGGCCACCACCAGCCCGCCCTTGCGAAAGCCGCTGACGTCTACACGATCAATTCGAATGTGGGCAAACTTTGTGCCGTCGGGGTCCTCGGTATAAAACCAGATTCCTCTGCCGGTATTGAACTGCGGCCCATCACCCACCACATTCAGCTCGCGCACCTCAATACCCGCCGCATCGCGGATAAAGATCCCGTCACCGGTACCGGCATCAATCGTTGCCCTGCCCGTGCCGTACGAGGAAATGATGACAGGTGCAGCGGCTTCTCCGGCATCCGCGCTATCGAGCACGAGCGTACCGACAAAGCGCTTGCCGCCTTCAAAGAAAACCCTGTCGCCGGGCTGCAGCGCCAACGCATTCACCGGCGCAACACTCTGCCATGCCGTCGCCGGCGACAAACCGCTGTTGCTGTCGCTGCCGCCGGGGCTGATGAAGTAATCTGCTCCCTGCGCGAACGCGGACAGCCAAAGCGTCGTGAAACACCAGATGCGCAGGTGCAATACCATCGATTTCAGCCTCCATGCTGCTCCTGACAGCTTACGTGCACTGTGTTCAACAGCACTGTCATCAACCAACAGTATAGAACACCCTGCAGTAGACTCGGGGCCGTTGCAGTCTGGCGCTAAAGCCGAAGCAGAGGTGCACTGGCGCAATAGCCGATACCTGGAGCAACCCGGAATGCGTTGGCGTCAAGGCCTAGCGAGGGTAACCGGTGATCTCGCGAATGGATTTGTACATGGGGTGAAGGCGGTCGTACATCTTGAGGTAAACCTCGTGATACAGGTCGTCATAAAGGCGTACGTTGGCAATGACGGGCGCGAAGCGGTCACCCTGATGCGTCATCCGGGCCAGCGCCGTTTTGTAATCCGGGTGCAGCCCCGCGCCCACGGCCGCGTTGATGGCGGCACCCAGGCCGGACGTCTCGTAGGTGTGTGGACGCTCTACCGTCATACCAAAGATATCTGCGGTAATCTGCATCGCCTCGTCGCTCTGGGAGCCGCCGCCGGACACTTTCAGCGTCGTGATGCGGTGCCCGCTGCGCTTTTCCAGCCGCTCCTTGCCCTCGCGCAACGCATAGGCCAGGCCCTCAATGATCGCGCGGTAAATATGCGCGCGCGTGTGCACGTCACCGAAGCCGATCATTGCACCCTTCGCCTCGGGCCCCGGCACACGCACACCTGGCGACCAGTAGGGCTGCACGGTTAATCCCATTGCGCCCGGTGGCACCTGCTTGAGCAGGTCTTCGAACAACGTTTCCGGCTCCACTCCACGCTGGGCGGCAAGGCGGGTTTCGTGCAAACCGAACTCGCGTTTGAACCAGTTCACCATCCAGTAACCGCGCTGCACCATGGTTTCCGTGTTGTACGCATCGGGTATGGCGGCCGGGTAAGGCGGTACGTGGCGAATGCCCTCAATGTACTTGGTGTTGGTGCTGTTGTAAGTGGCGGTGGTGCCATAGCTCAGGCTGCCGGTATCCGGTGTGAGGCAACCCGAGGCGAGAACTTCACAGGCCTTGTCTGCGCCGGCAGAAATCAGCTGCAGACCCTCGGGGATGCCGGTCTCTGCAGCGGCCAGGGCGCTGATCTCGCCCAACGGCGAACCGGCGGGAACCAGTTCCGGCAACTGTTCACGCCGGATGGGCAGCGCGCGCCATTTCCAATCCAGCGCCGTGCACCAGCGGTGACGCTTGAAATCGAAGGGCAGGTAGCCGACCTGGCTCGCTACCGAGTCGACGAACCTGCCGGTAAGCCGGTAGGTCAGGTAACCGGACAACAGCAGGTAGTGCGCCGTTTTGTTCCAGATCTCGGGTTGGTTGTTGCTGATCCAGTGCGCCTCGGACTGGGAGCGGAAAAAGCGCACCGTCTCCGCCTCACCGGCCAGTTTAAGCACCGTTCCCCACAGGCCCATTCCCGGCAGATCGTCTTCCAGTCGCTGATCCAGCCACACGATTGCCGGACGCAGCGGCATGCCGTCACTATCGAGATTGACCACGGTGGCGCGCTGTGTCGTCAGCGCAACGGCTTTGATCGCGCTGCGCGGAAAATCGAGTTGCGGCCACAAACCCTGGCAGGCTTTACACAGATTCTCCCAGAAGTACCCGGCATGCTGTTCCGCCCAACCCGGGTGCTCGGAAAAGTACGGTTCGATTTCCACTTTGCTCTTGGCCACCAGCTGGCCATCGAGATCGAATACCAGCGCGCGTACACTCTGCGTACCGTTATCGATAGCCAGCACGTAGGCCTGGTCACTCACTGTGCTGTTCCGGCGGCTCGTTCCACCGCGCGCGCTTGACCCGGCAGAGAATAGTGACGCTGCCAGAGCTCGAGGTAGCGCTCTACTTCCGCCTGCCAGCGCGACTCGTCCCAGCCCAGTTCCTCGGCACAGATCGTCTTCAATGCGGGCAATAAGTCGGCGGCGCCCTCAGCCAGTATGCAACCGAGACGGGTGCGTCGCAGCAGCAGGTCGTCGAGGTGCAGCACCGCCTCGTGACGCGCCGCCCAGCGGCACTCCGCCAGACAGAACTGCGTACCGTCTATCGGTTGCGCTTCATCGGCACCGCCCGTGTCGAACAGGGCAAGTGCACTGTCGCCGTAGCGACCGATGAGACGTTTCGCCCAGGCAACATCCGCGACGGGCAGGTCGCCCGGTGTGACCTTCGGCTCGCTGAATACCGCTTCTGACGTGGGCTCCCTGGTCTGCATGTCAACGGCGCCCAGCGCTGCATTGATGGCATCCAGTGCAATCAGGCGGAACGTCGTCAGCTTGCCACCGCTCACCGTCACCAGACCGCCATCGCACCACACCGCGTGGTCGCGGCGCTCTTTCGAGGGGTCCAGCGCCTTGTCGGAGCCAATCACCGGGCGCACACCGGACCAGGTGGAAATAACGTCGTCGCGGCTGATGTTGTGCTCGGGAAACTGCCAGTGTACGAGCTGCAACAGGTAGTCCACTTCCTCTTCACTGATCGTGGGCTCCTCATCCATGCCCTCGTTGTGATCGAGATCGGTAGTGCCGATCACGGTGGTTCCCTCCCAGGGAAAGATAAACACCGGCCGCTTGTCCACGGGGTGAAAGACAGCCAGCGCGTCGCAAACCGGAAGCCGCGACATGGGCAGCACCAGATGACTACCGCGCAGGGGACGAATGCGTTTTTCAGGATTGAGCTCGTTGCGCAAACGATCCGCCCATGCACCGGTGGCACTGATCACCGACTTTGCCAGCACTTCGACACGCGCACCGCTCTCCACGTTGTGCAGCACAGCGCCGCGCACCTGGCCCTCTTCCTGCAACAGGGATTCAACCCTGACGTAGTTCAGCGCATAAGCGCCGGCGCCGACCGACTCCTGCAAAACGCGCAACACCAGGCGCGCGTCATCGGTGACCGTATCGGTGTAGTACAGGGCGCCCTTCAGCCTGTCTTTGTTGATGCCCGCAAAGAGACGCTGCAGCGTGGGCGTATCGAAATAGCGATGATTGCGAATACCCGCCATGCGGTCATACAGGCTCAGTAGCGCGTTAAACAAAAAACGCCCGGGAAACTGCCCGCGACGCAGCGTGAAGTAGTAGCCCATCCGGTCTATCAGTCCCGGCGCCTCGCGCAGCAAGCGCTCCCGCTCGCGCACCGCATCGCGCGTGAGCTTGATGTCACCGGATGCAATGTAGCGCAGGCCGCCATGCACCATTTTCGAGGAGCGGCTGGAAGTGCCCCAGGCAAAGTCGCGCTGTTCTACCAGTAGAACCCTGAGTCCGCGACGCGCTGCCTCGCGCAGTACGCCGGCGCCGATGATGCCACCGCCGACAACGATCATGTCCCAGGGCTCGCCGCCCTGTTCCAGTTCGCGCCACAACGCGTCGCGCTGCGGAAAACCTGCGGTACTTTCGCTCATAACATCTGCCCCACACGCCGTGCGCTCACGGTAACAACTTCCCGGGATTCATTTGTTGCGCGGGATCGAACTGGCGCACCAAGCCGTCGATCGCGGCGATACCCAATTCACCCTTCTCGGCCGGAAGGTACTGCGCGTGGTCTGTGCCCACACCGTGCTGGTGACTGATGGTGCCGCCACAACGCACGATGGCCTCGGCACCGGCGGCTTTCAACTTTTCCCAGCGCGCATGCGTTTCCGCGTAGGTCTGTGCACAGCGAAATACATAGGTGGTGTAGATACTGGAGCCCTGCGGATACAGGTGTGACAGGTGGGTAAAGGCATGCACCGGCTCCCCCTCGTCCGCGAGCGCGGCGGCAATATCACTCTGGATGATCTCCACCGCCTCGGGCACGCGCACCCAGTCGATCGCAGTCTCCATGGTGTCCACCGCATAGCCTGCATCCCACAGGCCATGGCGCAGGTAGGGTGAGCGAAAACGGCTGTGCTCCCATTTCTTGCCCAGTAATGTGCCGGTGTTGACGCCGCCGCTGGGCTTGCACATTTTCAGCGCAAGGCCTCGTGCCGATTTGCACTGCGCCCGCGTACCGGTGACGCCAAAGGTGAACATGACCTTGCCGTCGCCCGCGCCGCGCAGGGCCAGGTACTTCTCAAGCACGGCAACCGCGCTGCCGCCTCCGGCCAGTCGCAGTTGCGTATCGGTTTCAACGGCATTGCTGAGACGCATCATGGACAGCTGCACCCGGGCCTGCACGATAGCGCGCAGGGCACTCAGCGCTTTTTCCCAACTCGGGAAAAACACCACATGGAAGCTCTCGTGCTCGGGCAGCGGCGTCACCCTTGCCTTCACCTCGGAGATAATGCCCAGGCGGCCCTCTGTGCCGAGGAAGAACTCGCGCAGATCGGGCCCGGCCGAAGTCGCGGGAAACGTTGGAATGTCCAGCGTGCCATTGAGCGTTTCGATCTTGCCGCCGGCGAACATCTGTTCGATACGCCCGTAACGCATGGATTGCTGGCCGCTGGAGCGGCTCGCCACCCAGCCACCGATGGTGGACAGCTCCCAGGATTGCGGGAAGTGCCCCAGGGTGTAGCCCTGCTCCGCCAATTGCGACTCGACCTGCGGGCCGGTGGTCCCGGCGCCGAACGTGGCCAGCTGACTCTGCTTGTCGAGGTGCATTAGCTTGTTCATACGCGTCATGTCGATGGTAAGCACCGGGCGCTCTCCGGCGCGAGGATTGATATGGCCCACCACCGAAGTGCCACCGCCATAGGGGATGACATCGATCTGGTGCGCCTGTGCATGTAGCAACAGCGTACGCACCTCCTCACTGCTCTCCGGCCAGGCGACAGCGTCGGGGAACAGACCCGGTTCACCGCTGCGCAGGGCCAGCCAGTCCGGCAGGCTCTGCCCACGGGCGTGGCGCAGTCGCTCCTCGGGATCGATACTGTACAGGTTGTGTTCAGGCAGGCGGGAGGCCGGTACGCGGGCCAGCGTCTCCTCCAGCGTGGCATCGCGCAGGGGCGAGGCATCGCCCAACAGACCGCGCAAATAGGCCAGCGCACTGGCGCTCAGCTCGTAATCCAGTTCGTTGGCGTCGTCGCCCCAACCATTCCAGCGTTTCATAATCTCAGTCCTGAATACGATTCATATAGCGTGACGAGTGCGTGGGGAAGTACCGGGACGTCGGGGCACAGCCAGTCGCGACTGTGCGGCGCCCGACCCGGACGCCACAATAGTATATCAAGGCACCCGGTGGAAACCCCGTTCCCGGCCGGGATTGCGTGCTGTCAGCGCAGCCTGGCGCCTGCTTTGTCGGCGCACGGAGAAAGGGGTAGACTCTGAGCCTGCGGTATCCTGCGACTCGCATTGGCTAACGATCAGCCCGGCGCAGTGGTCGCCAATCTGCCGCTACCTTTCGTCATTCATCCAATAACTTCAGGAAGGCAAGCACCATGCAACCGCACACCGCAAACCTGCGTAACCTGATTCGCCCCCTCGCCGCATCCCTTACCGCCGCACTGCTGCTGGCGGGCTGCTCAGACAGCTCCGATGACGGCACCGTTGTCACGCCCCAGGTGGATCGCGCCTACTACATTCTGCCGCCCGGCAACTACGGCGGTTTACCGACCACTGAGAATTCGTTGGATCAGCTACCGCTGTACGATGGCCTGACCCCGCTGCGTGGCAACGTCACCGACGCCGACATCGAGGCACTGTTCCTGCCGGAAGATTTTGCCCCCGTGGGCGAAACCCGCGAGGAAGTGACCGGGCGGCCGGGGCTGACCATTCTCTACGATAGCTTCGGCATTCCCCACATCACCGGCGAAACGCGCGCAGACGTCGCCTTTGGCGCAGGGTGGGTGACCGCGCGTGATCGTCGCCTGTTGATCAGCCTCGGCCGCGGCCCGGCCCGTGTTGCCGTCGCCGACGTGCCCGGTATCAACGCCTTCGGCCTGGTGACCAGTGCGCAGGAGTTCATCCCCAGCGCCGCAACAGAGCAGCTGGTGACTGACCAGGTTGACCTGCTGATCGAAATCCACGGCGACGAAGGGCGCGAGATTGTCGCTGACGCGCAGGCCTACGCCGATGGCATGAACGCCTATGAAGCTGCGAACGGCATCGACAACCCGGCGCCCTATAACGTCAATGATGTCGTTGCGGTGACCGCATTCATCGGCTCAATCTTCGGCGCCGGCGGCGGCAGTGAAGTGGCCAATGCGGAATTCCTGTCGATCCTGATAGAGAAACTTGGCCAGGGCCAGGCACAACTCGCCTGGGAAGACACCATGCTGTTCAACGATCCCGAAGCGCCGACGACGATCGATACCGTGTTTGACTACGGCCCGATTACCGGCGGCGCAGTGACCGGCGCAGCCGTGATCGATGCGGGTTCGGTGATTTCTACCGACCCGCGCGACACCGGCATGATGGCCGCCGCGGCAAGTGCCGAAGCGGGTATGGTGCCCGCCGCTGATCCGCCCCCGGATCGGCAGGCCTCCAACTGGCTGATCGTCAGCGGTGAGCGTTCGCAGAACGCCACCAATCTGGCAGTCATGGGCCCGCAACTGGGTTACTACTACCCGGAAATCGTGCAGCAGTTACACCTCAAGGGGCCGGATTTCGAAGCCCAGGGTGTGGCGGTGCCGGGCCTGGCCATGTACATGCTGATCGGGCGCACGCGCGACTACGCCTGGAGCCTGACCTCCGCCAACCACGACGTGCGCGATGTCTACGCGGAGAAGTTGTGCGACCCGGCTGGTGGCGATGTGACGCGTGAGTCGACGCACTACCTGTACAACGGTGAATGCACCCCCTTCGAGATGTTCGAGGCGGGCACACTGCAGGGTGTGCCACTGCGCTACCCGGTATCCGTTCACGGCCCCGTCATCGGCACCGCAACCTCCAATGGCGAGCCCATCGCGCTGACGCGCAAGCGCTCTACGTTCGGGCGCGACGGTCTCAACCTGGCTGGCCTGAAGGATATGACCGAGGGTGACGCCACCACACCGGAGCGTTTCTGGGAAGCGGCCAACAAATTCGGCTTCACGTTCAACTGGGGCTACGTCTCGCGCACCAACATTGCCTACTTCAGTTCCGGCAGGCTGCCGGTGCGGGCCGCCGGCCTGGACCGCCGCCTCCCCGCCTGGGGCACTGGCGAATACGAGTGGCAGGGCTTTCTCGCCCAGGACGAACACCCCCACGCGGCGGATGGCCCGAACGGACGCCTGCTCAACTGGAACAACCAGGCAGCGCCCGGATTTATGCACGGCGACGGCACGCCCTTCGGCTCGGTGCATCGGGTTGAGTCCTTCGACCAATGGCCGGACAAGGTTGACCTCGCTGGCGTGGTCAGCGTAATGAATCGCTCCGCCACGGAAGACGTTAACTCCACCGTGTGGCCAGTGATCAGTGAGGTATTGGCCGGTGGCGAGGCGCCCTCGGAACTGGCCGCACAGGTCGTGGAACTGCTCGACGCCTGGGTCGCAGATGACGCGCCCCGATTGGACGGCGACGAAGATGGTTTCAATGACGAGGCGGGACCGACTATTTTCGACGCCCTGCTGGAACCGCTGGCGGAAGAGGTCATGCGGCCGGTGTTCGGGCTGGCGATCGGGGACCTGGACAATCGCCGCAATCTCTCCGGCGACGATGGCGCCAGCCTTGTGGACAAGGATCTGCGTACCCTGCTGGGTCACGACGTTGCCGGGCCCTTCAACCTGCAGTACTGCGGCAGTGGTTCACTGGAGGATTGCCGCGCCTCGCTGTGGGCGGTGGTGGACGATGTTGCACAGGCGCTGGCCCTTGAACGCGGCAACGATCCTTCTACCTGGCTCAAGGAAGGCGCGCGATCAGGGTTTGTCCCCGGCTTGATTCCCGATACGTTCCGGGCGACCAATCGGCCGACCTTCCAGCAGGTGCTGGAGTTTGCGCCCACGGCTCCGTAGGGTGAGGCTGCATGAGCGCTTCGGGCTGAATCTCACCCGGGCGCTCGCCTGATCGAGCCGTGCCCGGTGCCGGGCAGGGACTCAGGTGCCACGGTCATCGGCAATTAACAGGCAAAAAAAAGGCAGGCCACATCGGCCTGCCTTTTTTGGTACCGCTAGCAGTTAGACCGCTACGATGTTCTCTGCCTGCGGGCCTTTCTGGCCCTGGGTAACAGTGAACTCGACAGCCTGGCCTTCAGCCAGTGTCTTGAAGCCTGAACCCTGGATTGCGCTGAAGTGCGCAAATACGTCTGGGCCGCCTTGCTGCTCGATGAAGCCGAAGCCTTTAGACTCGTTAAACCACTTTACTGTACCTGTTACTGTGTCACTCATGACATTCGATCCTGTAATCAATAATAAAAGTGCCCTGACGGGCATTGGTAGCAAAAAAATAAGACTTGGATTTAGAACCTACAGGACGAACAAGTACCACGAGACGACCAAACGAGGAGATAAAATTTAGACTGACTTTTTACGCTGTGAAGCAAGCTACAGCGGAAATCACAAGATGTCAAACATCTTTGGTTGCGACTTGAGCGGAACACGCGCCGCGGCGGAGAAAACTGGTAGGTGATTATGCAAGGCCGCGCTCCGCCAGAAAAACCTGCAAGGCAGCACGGCACGCAGCGGAACGTTCCAACTGCAGAAGGTGGCCGCTGTTTTCAACCACCACATAGTGGTAATCGCCCGCCCTGGCGAGTTCGGCATTACTGAGCGCGGTTGGCGACGGGTGCTCACATCGCGGATCAGCACCCACCAGCAGAATGCCTTCACGGTGATGCTTCCCGTCAGGCCATAAATCCAACTTGCGGTTGCTGCGGTAGATCTCCGTCTCCAGCTCTCGTGGACAAACCAGTTGCCAGCGACTATCCCGCTCGCGTAGAACAGCGCGTGCCATCTCCTCGTGGGCGCCGCGTTCCCAATGGGCGTGTGCACGGGTATCACGCAACTGGTCGGCAAGTTCCTGTGGGTGGTCGAATGTCTCCTGCCGGTTGGCGGACCATTCGGCAAGGCGCACGTCCAGCTTGAGCATGGCTTCACGTGCGGCGCCCTCTGGCGGCACGGTCGGCGGGTCGAACAACACCAGCGCATCCCACTGCCAGCCATACTCTTGCAGGTGTATCAGGGCCACGCGCGCTGAGAGCGAGTGATAAACACCGACACCGGGCTGCCTTCCCCAGTGCGCATTCACCGCCTGCAGAATCTTTTGCAGGTCGTCGGACATCTGGCCAAAGTGATGGCCGGCGGCCGCCGAATGCGCGCTGTGGCCGTGATTACGCTGGTCGTAGACCACCAACTCAAACTGATCCGCGAGAGGTTCCCAGAATCGGCGGTAGCCGTCGATGGCAAAACCGTTGCCGTGTGACAGGAACAGGCGGGTGGCTCCCGCTCTGGCGTAGCGACGCAGTTGCGCGACAGCGCCGCCCTCGAGCTCCACCAGAAGCCGTGCATCCGGTTCAATCATGAGAACACCTTGCCTCCCAAATCAGGCGCCCTCATAAACCGGCGGCTTGCCACCCACGGAGCGCAGACCATTGTATGCGTCGCGCGTGCCGAAGATTGTATTCAGGTGTGCCAACTCCAGCTCCAGCCCCTGGGGCAGCGGTAACGCCGCGCCCGACTCGATGATATCGAAGGCAATCCGTATAGCGACCGGGGCACGTGCAGGCATTTTCTGCAGCGCTTTGGCCAGCAGTGCATCGCCCTCTTTAGCCGGGTCGCGCAGCAGCAGATCCTCGTAGGACGATTGCTCGAAGCAGTTCGCCACAGCGCGATACTGCGCCGGTGTGGTAGTTACAGACCGCTCTGCGCCTGTACCGAGCGCCAACGCGTCGCGCACGGCAGCGTCCAGTATCTCCAGCGGCGCCACGGCATCAACCAGGCCAAGCTGCAGCGCCTGCTCTGCGGTCAGCACCTGGCCGGTGCCGATCAGATACTTGGTCATGCCTACGCCGATGCGCCGCGACGTGCGCTGCGTTCCGCCCAGCCCGGGGTAGATACCAATCCCCGTTTCCGGGAAGCCCATTGTCGCCCGATCGGCGGCAACAATACGGTCGCAGGCGAGAGCCAGCTCCAGCCCGCCGCCAAGCGTGAGTCCGTTCATGCGCGCAACCACCGGCTTTTCACAGCGGTCGATGGCGTCAAACAGCGCCTGTCCGTCAGCGGTAAAGGACTCGATGCGCGCGATGCTGTCCGCTTCAATATTGTCGACAAAGTACTTGATGTCCGCACCGGCGACAAAGGCCTTGCCGGCGCCGGCAATCACGATGCCGTTGACCGCAGGGTCGGTGGAAGCCGCCGTGAATGCAGCCTCGAGTTGTTCGACCACGGCGGGATTGAGTGCGTTCATCGCGTCAGGTCGATTGATGGTGAGCGTAGCGATACCCGTATTGTCGATATCTGTAGTCACCAACGCAAAAACAAAGGGCGCACCCGCATCGCGCCGCTCGGCCAGGACCGTCGGGAAATCCAGGCTCCAGCGTGCGCAGACCGCCTCCACCAGTGCCGCCGCACGCTCAATGCCCAGCGCGTTGATCAGTTCAAACGGTCCCCGGGGCCAACGCAGCCCGACGCGGGCGCCAATGTCTGTGTCTTCCACGCTGCCGACGCCCTCATCCACCAGGCGGCACGCCACCTGGAAAACCGTTCCAAGCAAGTGCTCATTGATCGCGTCAAATGCCGCTTCGTCGACAGCGCCGCCAAGGTCCCACTCGCGGTTTTCTGTGCCGTGCTCGACCAGCGCGGGCAACGGCGCATGCATCGCGCCGAAGCGGGCCTCCAGGGTGCGCGTTGCATGCATGGCGATGGGCACACCGGTCACATTCATCAGTTCAAATGGGCCCATGCCGACACCGAATGCGGCTTTCGCCGCTGCATCGATGGTCGGAACATTGCCGACGCCCTCCTCCAGCAACCGCACCGCCTCGTTCAGCCAGGAAACGAAAAACCGGTTGACCACGAAACCGCTGGCATCGGCGCAGCGGATTGGCGTCTTCCCCAGTTGTTCCTGCAGTCGCCAGGCCTTTTCCACCAGCAGTGGATCACTCATCGCACCCGGTATCACCTCAACCAGTCGGTTCTTCGCCGGGTGGAAAAAGTAGTGCAGGCCGATGAAGCGCTGCGGGTGTTCCATACCCGAGGCAAGGTCAGTGACGGAAAAGGAGGAGGTGTTGGTTGCAATAATGGTATCCGCGCGACAGGCGTTCTCAAGCTCACTGTAAACCCTGCGTTTGACATCGACATCTTCAAAAACCGCCTCGACCACGAGGTCCACTTCAGCGAGTTCGCGCCATTCATGCGTACCGTGCACGCGCCCCTGAATCGTCTGTGCCTGCGTGGCGGTGAACAGTCTACGCGCCACGCCCTCTTCGAGTACCGCCGCGATTCGATCCATGCCGCGCTGCACACCCTGCGCGTCGAGATCGACGAGCACGACGTCGAAACCCTCGGTCGCCATCTTCTGGGCGATACCACTACCCATATTGCCGGCCCCTACAACTGCCAGTTTCATGCTTTTTCCTCCCGGTTAGGTTCAGGCCGCGACGTCGACTTCGATGACCACAGCCATGGCGCTGTCTCCCGCCGCGCAGCCCAGGAACAAGCCGCGGCCACCGCCGCGCAGCGCCAGTTCCTCAATCAGTTCGATGATGCTGCGTGCTCCCGTGGGCGCCTGTGGATGTCCCCAGATAAGGGAACAGCCAAAATTATTCATGGCGTCGACGGCAAAGCCCGTCTCGCGCGCAAAGTAGATGTCGTTGACTGCAAACGGGTTGTGCGACTTCACCGCGTCCATCGCTTTGATTTCAAGTCCGGCCATCGACAGCGCGCGCTGCGAGGCCGGCACAACCGCCTCCGGCATAAACGCCGATTCCACCCGCGCCTGGCCGAAGCCGAGAATACGCACGCGAACGTTGGAATCCGTAGACAACTGCGGGGCGCGTTCCGCACTGGTGACGAGCAGGCCGGCATTACCGTCGGCCGGATGCGTCTGCCCGCCATAAGTTACAGTGCCATCGGGCAGCACCGGTTTGAGACGCGCCAGCCCCTCGGCGGTGGTGTCGGTCACGCCCTCGTCACCGTCGAGTTGTGCCACAACCTTGTCCAGGCGCGGCCGCGGTACGTCGAAAGGCAGCTTCATGTAGCGCCGCTGAAACGCGCGATCATCAGCCAGAGCATCGGCGTACTGCGCATAGCGTCGCAGCACCACCTCGTGCTGCTCCTGCAGGCTGATGCCGTGACGACCGGCGACATTCTCCGCAGTCTGTACCATGGAATTGTGCCCCACCGGATCGCAGGAGAAGTTGTCCATGACCCAGTCCTCGTGGGAGCCGGTCCCACCCGGCGCTTGCGGCGCGGGGTAATAGACATGTGGGCCGTTGGAGCAGCGGTCGGCGGTGACCATCAACGCCACCTCCGCCATGCCCGCCTCGATTTCGCTGACAGCCGTGAACAGGCTACGCACACCGGTAGCGCAAGCCTGCACCACTGTCGGGCCGGTGGCCTGCCCGGCGCCCGCCATAGACGCCATCCAAGGCGCGCCGAAAAAACTGTGATGCTGTGGCACGGACAGGCCAAGTATCGCGTAGTCAATGTCTGCGGGATCCAGCGGTAGTGCCGCCAGCGACTCGCGCGCCACATAGCTGGCGAACTCGACGGCATGCAGATGCTGCAGGGAACCCTGCCACTTGCAAAAGGGTGTCGACCAGTAATTCCCGTAGGGTATTTCTGCTTTGAATGCCATGCGATTCACCTGCTGCGGTAAATTTGACCCAGTGCCCTGGCGGTAGTCCGGAAGCGGCGACAAGGCGCCGAACTTGATCGCCTGCTCAATTGAGGGACGTCAGTTTACATTATCTTACATGTAATACAAGTTGATAGGGCCATGATTTGAAAATGCTGATCGCGCACCGACTTCCAGATGTTCCACGCAAGCGTGCGCGCGGCTTGACAGGAATCGGGCTCAACCGGAGCATGCGCGCGTGCACATTTTCATGTGTGCAACGCCGACAAGGCAGCGTTGGAATCTTTGGGGCGTTGGGGTAGCTGGCAGTCATCTCTGTGGACGACTGCAACCGTGAAAAACGCAGGGCGTTTCGCGTCAGGGAACCGGGCTGGGCAAGGGCTCTCCAGCAAAGAAAGCGAGCAGATTCTGCACCATGAGTTCACCCATGGCAGCGCGCGTCTCGGCGGTGGCACTGCCAATATGCGGTGTCAGTATAACATTGTCCATGCCAAGAAGGGCGGCAGGTACCTGCGGCTCATGTGTAAACACATCCAGCAGCGCGCCACCCAGTGCTCCGGCCTGTAACAGTTCGACCAGAGCCTCCTCATCAACCAGCGCTCCGCGAGCTATGTTCACCAGTACGCCCTCGGAGCCCAGGCTGCGCAGGACTTCGCGACTCACGATGTGCTCATTGTCACCGGTTACACTGCAGGCCACGACGAGATAGTCGCTGCTGCTGGCCAGGGCCTCGAGGTCTGCGACGAAGGGCCAGGGATGAGCAGGTTTCTCGCGCGGGCCACTGTAACTGACCCGCATACCCCGCGCCTGTGCACGCCGGGCAATCGCCAGACCAATACGACCCAGGCCAAGAATGCCAATGCGCCTTCCAGACAGGCGCATCCCCAGCGGCATGGGACCCTTTGCCCAGGCCCCGGAGCGTAAAAAGCGATCACCACTGACAAGCCCACGCGCGTGACTTTCCATCATCAATAGCGCAAGGTCCGCGACGTCATCCGTGAGGACGTCTGGCGTGTAGCTTACCTGCAGCCCCCGGGCGCTGGCCGCGGCGAGGTCGAGATGCTCCAGGCCCACGCCGAAAGAGGCAACCATCTCCAGGTTGGGCAGGCGTGAAAATATGTCCTCCCCGGTCGGTGCGACAACGGAGGTTGCCAGGGCACGAAATCGCGCGCCGTGCTCGGTAAAGAAGGCGTCGCGATCTTCTATCTGCGCAAAGTCTACGACCTCAAAATGTTCCTCAAGAGCCGCCCGCGTGGGGGCGGGATAGAAGGACCAAAATGCCAGCAATGGCGGGCGAGAGTCAGACATCAGCACGAAACTCCAATCGCAGTTGCAACTACAGGTTTAAGACAGATGCGCACAGCGATGACATTCGACAGACAAACCCTGTCTGACGGCAACTACGGCATGCGCATGCATCATCAAGCCGATCAGGTTGTCGCGCACTTCGAAGGGCAAAACGGTTTACTCTCGTCCGCGCGCGAGCCAAAACGGAGCGAGCGACAGTTGCAGCCGTCTACGCTTTGGAGCAATCATCTTAACGGGACAGAATAGAAGTCTACAAGCATTCCGTTGGCTTTAACGATAACGCCAACGCCCGGCATTCAGCTTACATACAGCTAGCACAGCGTTTAATCGAACCTGCCAGCCGCGCCACGCACCGTCGTGGGAAGCTCAGGCTGGCAACAGGCCGCGACAATGTGTTGCGGTGCCGTTCGACCAACACTAAAGAACGACTGCTATGCGCAAGTCTTCAAACTCACTACTGCGACAACTCTCGCGGCGAACGCCCCTGTATCACCGCGATTTTCCCTTCGTACTGCTGTGGGCGCAAAAGGCGGGCTGTACTTTCCTGTTGAAAT
>JAUHYL010000083.1 GCA_030426545.1 Gammaproteobacteria bacterium | reverse complement strand
TCAGTGGTGCGCATGGTGCGCACCCTGGCCGACGAAGAGCGTTCAATTGCCCGCGGCCCCACGGCGTCATCCACCACGTCCTACGCAACGTTTGAAGGCCGGCCAGGAGAGCGCTTCCCGCTGCGTCCCAAGGAAATCGCCACTGCCGCAAATGATCAAACCCAGACGTACCGCGCCACGTTCACCATGCCTGCGCCTGAGAGCTTTACGGTATTGCCCGGCATGACCACCACCGTTTACCTCGATTTAAGTCGGCTGCTGGACCAGGAGTCGGTACGGCAGGTGCCGGTGCGCGCTGTGCAGGCGGACAGCAGGCTGCAGCCGCGGGTATGGGTACTGGATCCGGCTACCATGACGGTTTCTTCGCGGAACGTAAGTGTCGGGCGCATGACAGGGCGTTATGTGCAGGTCACAGACGGTCTTGACGGTGGTGAGGAGATAGTAGCCGTAGGCGCTCCCTACCTGGCGGAAGGTATGAAGGTAACGCGCATGCCCATGAGCGAGCAGGCTGAGCCGCGCGCAGACGATCCACTGTAGGAAGATTGCGCGATGAACATCGGGGAATACTCAGTTCAGAACAAGGTTATCTCGTGGCTTTTGATCGTCATCATGGTCGGTGGCGGCATCATCGCCTACGACCGTATCGGCAAACTGGAAGACCCTCCCTTTACCATCAAGTCGGCAAAAATTCTCACGCTGTACCCTGGTGCCACCGCCAGAGAGGTGCACGAGGAACTGACTTATCACCTGGAAGATGCGATACAGAAGCTGCCACAGCTCAAGCGCATCAAGATGTCTGTGTCTCGCCCGGGGCTTTCTGACATTTTGATTGAGTTCAAGGATGAATATAAAGCGGCAGACCTGCCCAATATTTTCGACGAGCTGCGCCGCAAAATTGCCGATGTAACGCCTTCATTGCCGCCGGGCGCGCATGAGCCCGTGGTGATAGATGATTTTGGCGATGTCTACGGCATCTACCTCGTGCTGACCGGCGAGGGCTATACCTGGCGTGATTTGTACGACACTGCCGATCTTATCAAGCGTGAGCTGGTATTGGTGCCCGGCGTGCGCAAGGTTGTTATAGACGGTGAACAACGCGAGGTGGCGTACCTCGAAATGTCGCGCAGTCACATGGCCGAGTTGGGCATAGACCTGGAGGCGATCGCCTCCGTGCTCGGTTCGCAGAATGTGGTGGTTAATTCCGGCAATGTCACGGTGGGCGATGACTATTTGCGCATCAGTCCGACAGGCGATTTTAAATCAGTGTATGAAATGGGCGAACTGCTGATCAGCGCCTCGGACAAAACACTGGTGCGTCTGAAGGATCTTGCCACGATCAGGAGGGCCTATGAGGAGGTGCCGACCAAGCTGTACTACGTCAATGGCGAGCCGGGGCTGAGCATCGGTATTTCCATGACCGCGGGACAAAACGTGGTGCGGGTGGGGCGCGACGTGTCGGCCAGGCTGGATGAACTGCAAACGGTAATACCTGTCGGCATGAAACTGGTGCCGGTTTACGACCAGCCTGCCGAGGTGGAAAAGTCTGTCGGTGGTTTCCTCGTCAGCGTGGCGCAGGCCGTCGCTATCGTGCTGATTGTGCTGCTGTTGTTCATGGGGCTTCGCACCGGGCTTGTAATTGGTTCGGTGTTGCTGATCACCGTGTCCGGCACGCTGTTTTTCATGGAAATCTTCAATATCGAGCTGCAGCGTATTTCACTGGGCGCGCTGGTGATAGCGCTGGGGATGTTGGTGGACAACGCGATCGTCGTTGCCGAGGGCATGCTGGTGCGCATGGAGTCGGGCATGAGTGCGGTCAAAGCAGCCAGGGAATCGGTTGGCAAAACGATCTGGGCACTGTTGGGGGGTACCTTCATTGGAATCCTTGCCTTCTCCGCCATCGGCTTGTCTCCGGATAACACAGGCGAGTTTGCCGGTTCATTGTTTTATGTGATTTTGATATCGCTGTCGCTGAGTTGGGTAACGGCCATCAGTACGACCCCGCTGCTTTGCGCACTGCTATTGAAGCCTGAAGCAGGCGCGCAGGATAAGGATCCTTACGCGGGCAGTTTATTTCAGGCCTACCGCAAGGTGCTTGCCGGTGCGGTCAATCATCGCTGGATAACGTTGACGGTGGTTGTCGGTCTCTTTGTGCTGTCGGTTATCGGGTTCGGCAGGGTCAACAGTGGGTTTTTCCCCGACTCGAACACGCCGATGTTTTTTGTTGATATCTGGGAACCCGAGGGCGGCGACATCCGGGCGACGCGAGACGATACGCTAAAAGTCAGCGAATTTATCCGCCAGCAGCCTGGCGTTGTGCAAACGACATCCGTTGTGGGTGGCCCACACCAGCGCTTTACCCTGGTTTACGACGCGCGAGAGCCCTCGCGTATTTATTCTCAGATCATTGTGCGCACAGAGAGCCGCGAACAAATTCCCGCAATCTGGGACGCAGTGCAGCAGTATCTGCACCAGCAAATGCCCTGGACCGACCCGATCCTGAAAGCGCTGCGTATCGGGCCGGGCCGGGATGCCAAGATTGAGGCTCGGTTCTCAGGCCCCGATCCGCAAATGCTGCGCGAGTTGTCCGGGCAGGCCACGCAGATCATGCGCGAGGCAGGCGCGGTGGACATCCGTGACGACTGGCGATCACCGGTGAAAGTTGCGACGCCGTTGTTCAACGAACAGGTTGGGCGCCAACTCGGTGTCGATCGCGAAACACTGGGCGAGGCCATGCGCTTTGCCTTCGATGGCGTTGATATCGGCGTGTACCGGGACGGCAATCACCTGCTGCCCATACGAATGCGTGCACCCGATGAAGAGCGTGGTGATATCGACGACATGCGCGACGTCCAGGTGTGGAGCCCGGTGCTTCGCCGCTCGGTGCCGGTTTCGCAGGTTGTTGCTGGCTACGAGACGCGGTTTGAAAACGCCGCGATCCGCAGTCGCGACAGGATACAGACGATCATCGCCTCCTGTAATCCGGATGGTGTGCCTGCCACGGCGCTGTTTGATCGCCTGCGGCCAGACATTGAGGCCATCGATCTCCCCACAGGCTATAAACTTGAATGGGGTGGTGAGTACGAGGACTCGTTGAACGCCCAGGCAGGGCTGGGGCGTGCACTGCCGGTGGGCTTTCTGTTAATGATTCTGACGAGTATTTTTCTGTTCGGTAAGTTGCGTCAGCCGGCAATTATCTGGCTCACTGTGCCGCTGGCGATCATCGGTATCACCGCAGGTCTGCTGACTACCGGTGGCGCCTTCGATTTCATGTCAATACTGGGTGCGTTGTCGCTGGTTGGCCTGCTGATCAAGAACGCCATCGTATTGATTGATGAAATTGATCAACAGATAGCCGAGGGCAAGGAAGGGTATACCGCGGTGATCGATTCTTCTGTGAGTCGTTTGCGGCCGGTACTGTTGGCGGCGGCGACAACCATTCTCGGGCTAATCCCGCTGCTCAGCGACGTGTTTTTCGTCAACATGTCAGTCACGATTATGGCCGGGCTGGGTTTTGCCACAGTGTTGACGCTGATCGTCGTGCCCACGCTTTACGCTGTGTTTTTCAAGATTCAGCGGCCGCAGCTGTAGCGTTTGCACCTATCTGCGGTCTGACTCGCAGACTACATCAAAGCCGTCATCGCCGGGTACAAACGTCAGCAGCTGGTTGATACAGGCAGGCATGTCGCCAGCCGAGTGGCTGACAAAAATTACCTGGGTGTCGCTGTTTTCCGCGATGTGATCAATGGCCCGCAGAATCAGCCGCCTGTGGTAGCCGTCCAGGCCCAGCGTCGGTTCATCCAACAGCAGAATGATGGGTGATTTCACCATTGCGCGAGCCAGCAGTACCATGCGCTGCAAGCCGAAGGACAGTCCGTCAAAACTCTCGCGCTGAATATCACCCAGGCCCAGCGCCCTCAGCCATTCCGTGGCGCGTTGTTTCTGCGCATCGCCCCAATCGTCAAAAAGTCCGACCGTGTCGAAAAATCCGGAGACAACGACCTCGATTACCTGCATCCCGCGCGCGAAACCCAGGTGCAACTGGGTATCTATCTGACCGTACTTCTGTTTGATGTCCCAGACACTTTCACCGGACCCCCGTTTGAGGCCAAACAGCGTGATGTCCTGGCCATATGCCTTGTGGTTGTCGCCAGTGATCAGGCTCAGCAGTGTCGTCTTGCCGCAGCCATTGGGGCCGGACACGCAGCAATGCGTCGCGCGTTCGAAACGCCAGCTCACCTTGCGCAGCACCTGCAATTCACCGTAGCTGACTGTCACATCACGCAATTCCACCAGCGGTCCATGCGAGGGTAACGCGTAGCCGCGTTCGGTCGCCTCCGGTAACGGCGCCAGTGGCGGCAGGGGTGGTTGCATCAGTCGCTTTACAGCTGCGCGCTGGAGGACGTCTCTGGAGCCCTGTGCCAGAATTGCGCCGTGATCCAGCACCACTGCATGGCTGACACCTTCAGGCACGTCCTCCAATTGACGGCACAGCAGCAGTACGTTCAGATCGCCCTGGAGAAGCGTGTCCAATAGCTGGCTCATTGCCGCCTGGCTGGCCTGGTCGAGGCCGTCCAGCGGGCTGTCCAGAATCAACAGGGCGGGCCGACTCAGTATGGCACTCAGTAGCAGCGTCTTGCGCATTTCACCCGTGGAGATGTAGCGCAGCCCGCGGTCGAGTATGTGCTCGATACCGAGTTGTGCGCACCAGTGTGGGAAGTCGGTGTCGGCTGCCCGGCCACCCAGGATCAGCTGGCGAACTGTGGTGCCAGGGTCGCTGGCGTCGGCGCGAAATTCCGAGTCATCCAGCTTCTTGTCGCGTTCACACAGGGCTTTGGCCTGCTCGAAGCAGACATAGGCGACGCCGTTTTCCTTTAACACGATGGAGCGCAGATATTCGCCGGCGATGTGCGTTGCCTGGCGGCTCAGTACCCGCGCCAGGCTGGTTTTGCCGGAGCCGTTGGGGCCAACGCAGGCCCACTGCTGACCTTGGTTGATTCGCAAACTAACTTTTTTTAGCGCCGGTAGTGCGCGATACACGAGATCTACATCCCGCAGTTCAAGCAGGGCATCATCTGCCAGATCGCGGTTATCGGCTGTACTTGCGTCGTTCATCGCTTGTATCGATTCACAGTCACTGGCTTAATCTGACAGCTCTTGATGACTATTCGGGTGAAATTCACGTGTCCGCTGCGCTGCTGCGAACTATTCAGAACCGGCTGGGCCGGCACAAGCCGGGCCGCAAGTGGTTGAAGCGCTTTCGCGAACGTTCGGCTGTGGCCATGATACTGCAACTGCGGGGCGGAGAGTTACACCTGCTGATGATCAAGCGCGCCGAGCGTGAGGGCGACCCCTGGTCGGGGCATATGGCGTTCCCCGGTGGCCGCATGGATCAAGATGATGCACATGGTTTTGACGTTGCGGTGCGCGAGACGGAGGAGGAAATCGGTCTCACTCTCGGGCCGGGTGACGTGTGCATGGGCAGATTGTCGGAGATCAATGCGCGGCCCCGGCGCGGTTCGCTGGGAATGGTCGTCAGCCCGTTCGTATTTCACCTGGAGCGAGAAGTGCGCTTTCGCCCCAATCACGAGGTGGCGGAAGTTGTCTGGGTGCCGATGCACTTTTTACTGAACGACGACAACGTCGACAGTATGGTCTGGAACTACCGGGGTGCGAAGATTCGTATGCCCTGCTACTACTACGAAGGCCGCTGCATCTGGGGTCTTTCACTGATGATGCTCAACGAAATGCTGGACCTGATCGAGGGAGGCACTGCACGGCGCAGCCTGTGGCGCCGTTAGGGCAGCAAGCCGACGTGAATCAGGTGTCGGTATGGGTGCGCACGGGGTAGGGCGCGCTTTTCGATTCCAGGCTGGAGAGCGCCACCGGGATGCCGCGCTTCTTCGCGTAGTACATCGCTTTATCCGCCTGCTCTTCCAGCTCCTGTTTCTGGCGCCCGTCGATGGGGAAAATCGCCACACCGATACTGGCGCTGAATTTCACCGCGTGCTGGCGCACGAAAACAGGTTGTTCAATGGCCTGGGAGAGTTTGTGCGCAATGCGGGTCACTTCGTCAGGCGAGCGAATATCTTCCAGTGCAGCGGCAAATTCGTCCCCGCCCAGCCTGGCGATCAGATCTGTCTCGCGCAGCGTGGTTTGCATGCGCTGTGAAATGGCCATCAACAGTTTATCGCCCGCACCGTGGCCGTAGTTGTCGTTGATCTCCTTGAAGTCATTCAGGTCGAGAAATAACAATCCCATCATGCTGCCGCGCTCGGCGGAACGCTGTAACGCCAGTGCCAGACGGTCGTCGTAAAAACGTCGATTGGGCAGACCTGTCAGCTGATCGTGGGAGGAAAGGTGGGCAAGCTCCTCGTTGGAGCGCTGCAGATCGTGGCGCAGTGCCTTGTTCATCTCGGCGTAAACCGTGAGTACCGCAACCACGGCGATTGTCATCGCCCCGTAGGACAGCAGCATCGCCAGGCTGTGATTCTGCGGTTTGATGATCTGGGTGAATTGCATCCCCAGGCTTTCGGCAATGAGGACACTGGCCCAGAACGCCAGTACCACCACGCTCCAGCCCACAGACAGCGACACGCTGCCGACGATGCCCGCCAGAATCGGAACCAGGAGCAGCAGCGTGATCGTTGGGGAGTCCGTGCCGCCAAAGAACGCGCAGGCGGAGGCAAACGCACTGAAAAATATGAGTAGAAGCACGTTCAGTGCCATCACGCGATCCTGCAGATAGCGCAGAATCAGCATGCTGACAAGCACACCGGACGCGGTAGTGGCCAGGAGAATGTTACCGGCAGTACTACCCTGGGGCGTCTGTCGGATAAGCAGTGGCATCACCACGGTAAAGCCTATGACGGCCAGCAGCCAGGAAGCACTGGTCATCACCAGAATGCGCTGGCGGAAATGCTCTTCGTCGAGCTTGCCGTAGGTATCCCTTCCGGTGCAGAGTCTGAACCACCAGTTCCGGGCCTGGCGCAATTTGCTCCTGAGCTTGAACATGAGCGGGTTCTTCAGGTTGTTCCTCTGTATGCTAGTTATAGCGCAAGCATCGCTGCTTGTCCCGTGAACTCTCAACTTATGCGGACTGGATGCTTCTACTGTGTGTTCAGGGTGTGATTCGCTGCAACACTCCTCCGACAAAGCGCCGCAACAGGCCGCTATTCCTCGCGCAGGAACGCCCGGGTATCCAGCATCAGTTCTTTCAGGGCCGGGTCCTCCCGGCTGGCCTGCGCGAGCGCCGAACGCTCCACCTTGCCGTCGATGTAGGACTGCACAAGGTCGATGAGTACCGGCGACATCTTTGGCTCGCGCTCCCAGCGTGGGGCGTCAATCAGGTTGCCGGTGAGGAAGCTCCCGGACTGACTGAGCCAGTAGCCGCCACAGCTCGACAGGCTGTAATCGCCCACCCGGCCATAGCTGATGTTCGGCGTTGCCGGGTCAAAGCCCCCCGGGGGCTGCTCGTGGAGTTTGTCCAGTGCCATTACCCACTCGCTACCCTGCGGGAAAAGCTCCGCCGGCGGGCGACACAATTCACCCATGTGCAGCCAGATGCGTATACGCTCCTGGTGCGTTGTACCGCGCAGGGTCTGGTGCAGTTCAAGGTCGATTGAATTGCCTTTGCCGGCAACGACCTGGCCGCTCACCACAAGATCGGTAGTTGATTGCACATCCACAAACGAACCCTGCCAGAGGCATTCACAGTCTGCCCTGACGACTTGCGCGCTCAGGGTGAGTGCCAGCAAAACGTAGGTTAAGCGTGGCAGCATGCGACCCGCCTACTGGAGCGCTCTGGCTGCTTCCAGCGCGAAATAGGTCAGTATGCCGTCACAGCCCGCGCGTTTGAACGCGAGCAGGGATTCCAGCATTACCGCCTCACGCGCCAGCCAGCCCTGGTCGAAGGCTGCCACATGCATCGCGTACTCTCCGCTGACCTGGTAGGCGAAGGTAGGCGCCTTCAACTCATCCTTGATTCTGCGCACGATGTCGAGATAGGGCATGCCGGGTTTGACCATGATCATGTCGGCGCCCTCGGCAAGGTCCTGTGCACACTCGTGCAGCGCCTCGTCACTGTTGGCCGGATCCATCTGGTAACTGAACTTGTTGCCGCCCTTGATATTGCCAGCAGAGCCCACCGCATCACGGAACGGGCCGTAGTATGAAGAGGCATATTTCGCCGCGTAGGCCAGTATCAGGGTGTTGTGCATGCCCGTTTTTTCAAGTTCGGCGCGAATAGCGCCCACGCGTCCGTCCATCATGTCGGAGGGGGCCACGATGTCTGCGCCCGCCTGTGCGTGCGACAGGGCCTGTTTCACCAGCACTTCACTGGTCACGTCATTCAGCACGTAGCCCGCTGCGTCGATGATGCCGTCTTGCCCGTGTGTGGTGAACGGGTCCAGGGCGACGTCGGTAATCACGCCCAGTTCGGGTACGGATGCTTTCAGCGTGGCCACGGCGCGCTGCACAAGCCCATCCGGATTGAACGCCTCCTCGGCGGACAGAGACTTCTTCTCCTCCTTAACCACGGGGAAGAGCGCGACAGCGGGAATGCCGAGGCTGTTTGCCTCCCGCGCCAGACTGACAAGCAGATCTATGCTCAGGCGTTCCACGCCGGGCATGGACTGAACGGCCTCGCGTTGATTCTCACCTTCCAGCACGAATACGGGCATTATCAGGTCTGCCGGGGTGAGTTGATTCTCCCGCACCAGGCGCCGGGAGAAGTCATGCGCTCGCAGCCGCCGCATTCGCGTTTGCGGGAAGGGGGCGCGTGATGTAGTGAAGCCCATGCTGAGTTCTCCTGATTACGCTACAGCGCTGCGAAGGCCGCTTGTGCGGCTTCCACGGTGGCGGCGATGTCTGCGTCGCTGTGGGCGCTGGACATAAAGCCCGCTTCAAATGATGCCGGCGCGAGATAGACACCCTGTTCCAGCATCAGGTGAAAGAAACGATTAAAGCGCTCGGTGTCGCAGGCCATGACCTGAGTGTAGTTGCAGACCTCGGACGCGTCTGTGAAAAAGCCCCCGAACATTGTGCCTGCGTGATTAGTAGTAAAAGGTACGCCTGCTGCCTGCGCCGCTCTGCGCAGGCCGTCGCACAGCGCCTGTGTTCGATCGAACAGGGGTTCATAAAACCCCGGCTCACTGATGATATCCAGGGTGGCCAGGCCGGCGGCCATAGCGATGGGGTTGCCGGACAGGGTGCCCGCCTGGTAGACGGGACCCAGCGGTGCAATCTGCTCCATGATGTGGCGTTTGCCGCCAAAAGCGCCCACCGGCATGCCGCCGCCGATAACCTTGCCGAGGGTGGTTATATCGGCCTCGATGCCGTAGTAGCCCTGTGCACCGGCGAGGCCGAAGCGGAAACCGGTCATCACTTCGTCCAGTATCAATACGGCACCGCTGGCGCTGCACTCGGCGCGCAGAGTCTCCAGGAAACCGGGCGCGGGAGGAATGCAGTTCATATTGCCTGCTACCGGCTCCACGATGACACAGGCGACGGTATCGCCAAGCTCGGCGAAGACCGTGCGCACCGCCTCGACGTCATTGTAGGGCAGGGTCAGGGTGTGTCGCGCAAGTGCTTCGGGCACTCCCGGTGAACTGGGTACTCCCAGTGTCAGCGCGCCAGATCCGGCCTTGATCAGCAGGGAGTCTGAATGGCCGTGGTAACAACCCTCAAACTTGATAATGGTGTCGCGGCCGGTAAAACCACGCGCCAGGCGAATGGCGCTCATGGTGGCTTCTGTACCAGAGTTGACCATGCGCACCAGATCCATGCCCGGCATGATCTCGCAGACGCGCTCGGCCAGGCGAATCTCGAGTTCAGTGGGTGCGCCGAAACTCAGCCCTCGTGCCGCCTGCGCAATTACCGCCTCGCGCACCTGCGGGTGGTTGTGCCCCATGATCATCGGGCCCCAGGATAATACGTAGTCGATGTAGCGCTTGTCGTCGCTATCAAAAACGTAAGCGCCGTCACTGCGCTCGATGAACAGGGGTGTGCCACCGACGGCTTTGAAGGCGCGAACGGGTGAGTTCACGCCACCGGGAATAGAATGGCAGGCGCGTTGGAACAGACTTTCCGATGATGTCATTGCAGGATTAATCCAAGCGGGTTACAGGCAACACCAGCGTTGCCTTTTTTCCGAGTGAAAGATTATCCGCGCTGCTGCGCTGAATATCCAGCGCACTCAAAACGGTTTGAGAACCGCCAACAGAACAATGCCGAACAAAAAGAAGACCGGCACCTCGTTAAAAAAGCGATAGAAAACGTGGCTGTGATCGTCGCTATCGTCATTGATGCGTTTTACATAGCGGCCACACTGAAAATGATAGACGACGAGGAACCCCACACCCGACAGCTTGAGCAGCATCCACAGCGAAGCGAGGTAGTAGCCTGGATTAACCGCAATCATGGCGAGCCCCAGCACTATCGCAATCAGCATGAACGGCGTAACGAAGCGATACAGTCGGCGCGCCATTACGGCGAGCTGACGACGCGTGTCGCCGTGTTCGCTGGCAGCGTAGTACACAAAGATGCGAGGCAGGTAGAAGAGGCCAGCAAACCAGCAGACGACGAAGATGATGTGAAAAGCTTTTAACCAGAGCATGAAGACCTCGATTCTTGCGCAAACACTACCGGCGCAGCTGAAACCTGTTCATTGCAGTCCCCGCAGTGAGAATTTCTCGATACTCTCACGGGTCACAACGCCCTGCAGCAATGGCTTGCCCGTTCTCGCGCTGTGCTCGTAGACGCAGACCGCCTCCCGCGTTTCCTTGCGCATCGCATCCAGCGCCTGGCGCAGGCTTGCCTGCATGGGTACGGAAGCTGTGGTGAGACGGCGCATGTCTGCCTCGGTTACGTCCAGCGTTTCCTCGCTGAACCCTTTTGTTTTGATCCATTCCAGCAGCTCGGCACCATCGACGAGGTAGAGATCCTGGCCATCGCGCTCAATCAGGCACCATGCCGGTGCCGAGCCCAGCAGCGTTTGGAAGCCGTCTTCATCCAGCTCCGCGGGCACCCGCACCACGCGGCTGTCCATCGTGGCTGTGACGGCAGAGCTGTGCAGCAACTGGTTTACGGGGTCCTCATGTACCACACGGCGCAGCTGGTGCAGCAGCGTCTGGTGCGCTGAGCGCTGTCGAAACAGGCCCGAATTGGTGAGCGTTGCAATAACAATGGCGAGCATGGCGCCCATGCTGATGCTGATGGTCTGCGTTAGCTCCATAATGGCCAGTAATGCGGCCAGGGGAGCGTTGAGCACGGCACCCATTGCTGCGCCCATGCCCAGCACAATGTACAGCGTGGGATCTGCTGCAAGATCAGGGTGCAGCTCGGCGCTGACAATGCCCATCATGCCGCCGAGGGAGGCACCGATCAGCAGGGTGGGTGCGATCAGCCCGATGGGCATTCCCACGCCACAGCAGACGGCAGTTGCGAGGAGTTTGCATAGCGCGATGGTTAACAGCGTGAAGAACAACAGTTCTCCCTGCAATGTCAGCTGCAGCGTGTCGTAGCCTATGCCCAGTATTTCGGGCACCTGCATGCCGACGAAACCCGTAAAGCAACCGGCAAGGGTAAACCTGACAATCACCGGCCAATGCAGGGTGGTGGCAACCAGTGCGGTGAGACGGATATAGGCCGCTACAGCGAGGCCGCAGAGTAGACCAAGGACCATAATCAGCGGCAACTCGGCCAGTGTCGCACGCTGCAACTCGGGCAAACTGAAGAGCACACCCTCGGGCGAGAGCAGGCCGCTGACGGCCGCGGCGGACACAGCCGCCAGCATCACCGGGATAAAACCGACCAGCGTGTACTCCACAACGATGACTTCCATGGCGAATATTGCGCCGGCCAGTGGCGTTTGGAAAGCGGCGGCAATACCGCCTGCGGTGCCGCAGGCAATGAGCACGCGCAGGCTATTGTGCGGTAACTCAAACCATTGTCCGAGCAGGCTGTTGGCTGCGCCGCCCAGATGCACCCCGGGTCCCTCTCTGCCGCCGGATTGACCTGTTGCCAACGCGAAGGCGCCGGCAAAAAACTGCAGCAGCGCGTTGCGCAGTGGCAATACGCTGTAGTGTGAATGCATACGGCTGATTACGTGGACGATGCCCGTTTCCCGATCCTCTGCGCGCAGCGCAGCGTACACGCAGCCCAGTAGCAGTGCGCCGCCGGCGGGGAGGGAAAAGCGCAGCCATTCGGGCAAGGCTTCAAAACCCTCACCGCTGTTGCCGACGCCAAGTGCGGCACCCAGTTGCACGATGAGTAGCTCGAAACCCAGTATCACCAGGCCGGAGACGATTCCGCCGACTATACCCAGCAGGGAGTAGGCCAGTACTGAGTCATAGTCCGCCAGTAGGTATCGATATCTGCTTAGAATAGTCTGCACGGCCCCTTGCCAGCAGCGAAAAGAACAATATTAACAGTTATCTTGCCGGTCATTGCTTTTATACTACGATGCCCGCGCGCGGCTCAGTGGCGCGCGTGGCTAGCGACGGAGAATTCAGGGTTTAAAGGGTCATGATCAGGGTAGGAATAGTGGGCGGCACCGGGTACACGGGCGTGGAATTACTGCGCCTGTTGGCAAGCCATGAGCAGGTGGAGGTGGCTGCGATCACCTCCAGGGCTGAATGCGGCCGTCGGCTGGATGACTTGTTCCCGAACCTGCGCGGTCTATACGATCTGGTTTTTTCCGAACCCCATGCGGATAGCCTTGCCGCGTGCGATGTGGTGTTTTTCGCCACGCCGCATAACGTTGCGATGAATACGGTGCCGGAACTACTGGCCGCGGGCACACGGGTCGTAGACCTGTCGGCGGACTACCGTCTGCGCGATGCCGCAAACTGGTCAAGCTGGTACGGGGAGGATCATGCCAGCCCGGATCTGTTGGGCGAAGCTGTTTATGGTCTTCCGGAGCGGAACAGGCAGCAGATAAAAGAAGCGCGGCTGGTAGCTTGCCCCGGATGCTATCCCACCGCCGTGCAGCTGGGCTTTATGCCGCTGCTCGAGGAAGGGTTGATCGAGACGGACTCACTGATTGCCAGTGCAGCTTCCGGCGTCAGCGGCGCGGGCAGGCAGGCAAAAATTGATAACCTGCTGAGTGAGGCCTCCGACAGTTTTAAAGCGTACGCGGTGCAGGGGCACCGGCACTTGCCGGAGATAGAACAGGGCCTGGGCGACATGGATGGTGGTGCTGTCAACGTGACCTTTGTGCCGCATTTGCTGCCGATGGTGCGCGGCATTCACGCCACGCTATTCGCGCGTCTTGGAAAACCCGTAGCTGACCTGCAGGCGCTGTTTGAAGCGCGCTACGCTGACGAGCCCTTTGTCGATGTGCTGCCCGCGGAAGTTTACCCGCAAACGCGCACGGTGAAAGGCGCCAACCGCTGTCAGCTTGCGGTGGCAGTACCCCAGGATAGGGGTACGGTGGTTGTGATGTCGGTGATCGACAACCTGGTCAAGGGCGCTTCCGGTCAGGCGGTGCAGAATATGAATATCATGTTCGACTTGCCGGAAGACACCGGCCTGCGGCAGGTAGGGTTGTTGCCCTGAGAGCGCGCGGCATGATGAACCAGAACCGCTGGTTGCCCGTGTTGCTGGTTGTGCTGGTTGTCACCGCCGGTTTTGTCGGTGCTTTTGTTGGCCGACGAATGACGCTGGCGGCCCTCGATGAAAACGTTGAGTCCGCCTTCAGCCTCAGGCGAGAGGTGCAGCAACTAAGGGCGCAGGAGGTGGAGCGACAGGGAGAACTGGAGCTGTTGCGCACTCGCAACGCGGTGGATCGACAAGCTCTGGAGATAGTGCGCAGCGAGATAGCCGGCCACAAGGAGCGCGAAGCTGAGCTGGAGGAGGGGCTGCGCTTTTATCGCAGTCTCATGGCCCCGGAGGGGCAGGTTCAGGGTATCAGCCTGAGGGAGCCCGAACTGATCGCCACCGACCATCCACGGCACTATCGCTTTCGCATTGTTGTGCAGCAGGAAGCGCGTAAGCACGAACTGGTGCAGGGCAAGTTGGCGCTGGAGGTGATTGCTGAGCGTGCGGGACTCGAGGTGAGCTATCCCCTGCAGGAGTTGTCCGAATCGTTGACCGATGCTGCGACAGATTTGAAGTTCCGCTATTTTCAAACACTCGAGGGTGAGTTCACGCTGCCAGAGGGGGTGGAACCGGTCGCTATTGCGGCGACGGCACAGGCCAGTAAGCCAAGGAAGACAGAGGTTTCACAGCGCTTTCCATGGCAGCTGCAGAAGAGGTTTACACATGTTGGGGAATAGGAAGCCGGGCGCCCGTGGCAGCGGCAAAACCACGCTTATCTCGCAGGATACGGTGGTGGTTGGCGATGTCCGTTTCAGCGGCAACCTGGAGGTTGAAGGACTGGTGCAGGGCAATGTCATTGCCGCACCGGAAAGTGATGGCCTGGTACGCATTGTAGGCAAGGGCTGCGTTGAGGGTGAAATCCGGGCACCGAACATCGTCGTCAACGGCGTGGTCAAGGGTGACGTGCACTGTAGCCGGCAGTTGGAGCTGGCGCCGAAGGGCAGGGTCACGGGTAACGTATTTTATGTTCTGGTGGAAATGTCGGCAGGGGCAGAGGTGAACGGCAGCCTCACCCACGTGGCTGAAGAGGGGGCGGCTGAGCTCTCAGCCAAAGCAGCACGTGCGGATGGCGGCCCACGGGGTAAAGTTGACTAAATTACTTGGTTTTACGATAATGAGGCGCTTGAGCAAAGCCCTTTGACACGTTGCTCGCCGGAATTGCGTTAATGACTGTAGCCGAAACTTTTGATCCAACCACGATCCGCCTGTCGCCCGCTGCGGTGAACAAGGTGCGCGATCTCGTTGCGGAAGAGGAAAACGACGAGCTGAAACTGCGTGTGTTTATCACCGGTGGCGGTTGCTCGGGATTCCAGTATGGCTTTACGTTTGATGAGCTTGCCGCTGACGATGACACGGCCATAGAGTCCGGGGGCGTCACGCTGCTTGTCGATCCCATGAGTTTTCAGTATCTGGCGGGTTCGGAAGTCGACTACACCGAGGGCCTCGAGGGATCCAGGTTTGTCATAACCAACCCCAACGCGACCACGACCTGTGGTTGCGGTTCATCCTTCTCGATCTAGCCGCTGTTCAAACCCCGGGGTATCAGCCGTTTCCTCAGGGGCGGGTTGGTAACGTCTCCCGGCATATCAGTTGTTCATTTTTGATAGATTGCCCCCAGGATTCGCTCTCCCGCGGCGCCTGTCACCACGGGCGCGTTGCCCGGGTTGCCCTGCACTGTCTGGTGCGCCAGCCACGCAAATGTGGCGGCTTCCACCCAGTCCGGGCCTATGCCCAGCTGCGCTGTACTGGCAACGGTTAAAGGTGACAGCAGTGCTCCCAGCCTTCGCATCAGTACTTCATTGTGGACGCCGCCTCCGCACACGTAGACGGTCTCTGTCGTGGGCTGGCCCTGCTGAATTGCGTTGGCGATGGTGATCGCGGTTAGTTCCAGCAGTGTCGCCTGGACGTCCTCTGCTGGTACCTGCCTGTCTGCCAGCACCTCGTTCAGCCAGTTGAGATGGAACGCTTCCTTCCCTGTGCTGCGAGGGCCTGTTCTGGCGAAGTAGGGGTGCTTGAGCAAAGCCTGCAACAAAGGTGTCACTACGCTGCCGGAGTCCGCCCAACGGCCTCCCGAGTCGAGCGCCCCACCCCGGTGGAGGTTATGCCAGCCGTCCATCAAGGTGTTTCCCGGGCCAGTGTCGAAACCCTGTGCCAATTCGTGACCTTGCAGCAGCGTAACGTTGGCGATGCCGCCAATGTTAACAATGGCGCGATCTGCGCCCGGCTTGCCAAAAGCGTGTGCGTGAAACGCGGGCGCCAGCGGTGCGCCCTCGCCGCCTGCGGCGAGATCCCGGCGGCGGAAGTCCGCGATCGTGGTGATGCCCGTTTCCTCAGCGATCGTATTCGGATCCCCCAGCTGCAGCGTGTAGCTCTCTGCTGCGTTCGGGAATGCGCCTGGAGGGCGGTGTCGCACGGTTTGTCCGTGGCTTCCTATGGCGACAATATCGGCACTTGATAGCCCACATTGTTCAAGCAGCAGGTTGGTCGCCTCGGCAAATAGATAGCCCAGGGTGCGGTCCAGTCTTCCCATTCGGTCGATTTCATTATCGCCAGGATGGCTGATGGCATCGATGCTGTGGCGTACTGCATCGTCCAGCGCATGCTCGCGCGTTGCGATCAGTTCGACTTCGCCGCTTTCGGGGCATCGCAGCACGGCGCTATCGATAGCGTCCATGCTGGTACCAGACATGAGGCCTATATAGAGCGGAGAGTGTCCGGGCAAGATCAGTTTGAGGCGTTGTCAGCTTTTACTGACTCGCTCATCGCAAGGTGGTTTTCAGAACGCAATGCGGCCAACTGCGTGGAGGCCGCATTGATGGCCTGCTGGAAGCGCGCCAATTCCTCGGCGGGAAGCGATTTTGCCTTTGGCAGCTTCTTGTGGATCGTCCTCGGGTTGCGATGCACGCCGTTGACCAGAAACTCATAGTGCAGGTGTGGCCCGGTGGCTGCGCCGGTCGCGCCTACCGTTCCGATGACCTGGCTCTGGGAGACCCGCTGCCCGGTTTTTACACGGCGCTTGTGCAGGTGCAGGTAACGGGTAACGTATTGTTCGCCGTGCTTGATGAAGACGTAGTTACCGTTTGCCCGGGTGTAGCCCGCTTCAATCACACGCCCGTCACCGGCGGCGAACACGGGCGTGCCGCGCGGCGCGGCGTAGTCGGTACCGCGATGCGGCCGTGTTGTTTTGTAGATCGGGTGCAGCCTGCGCAGATTGAAGTTGGAGCTGATGCGTGTGAAATCAACAGGTGCCATCAGGAAGGCCTTGCGCATGCTGACGCCTTCTTCGTTGTAATAGCCCACATCGCCGTTGCTTTCGGTGTAGCGATAGGCGTTGAAGGTCTTGCCCTGGTTGGTGATCGATGCGGCGAGAATATTGCCGTCACCGAACTTTTCGCCATCAAGATACAGATCCTCGTAGATCAGGTGCAGTGTGTCGCCCTTGCGCGGATCGAGGACAAAGTCGATAACGCCGCCGAATATGCTGGCCATTTCCATAATGGTGTTTTGAGAAAGGCCCGCCTCCTGGCCCGCCAGGAATAATGAAGAGGTAATGGTTCCCGAGGCCCAGGCTACCCGCGGCTCTGCCTCTCGGGATGAGATTTCATGGGTGAACCCGTTTTCCGTGCGCCGGTAGGTGACCGTTTGCAGCGCGGAGCGCTTGTGTCTAACCCCGAGCAGGCTGCGATCTTCGTCGGCCAGGAAGGCGATGGTCTGCCCCGGGAAAATTCGCTCCAGTGACTTGCCTTCTTCCGAGGTGGTGACTACTTCAAACACATCTCGCGTGCTGAAGCCGGCACGTTTGAATATCAGGGAGAGATTATCCCCGCGCCGTACGGTTTGCTCCACCCATTCTTCCTGCACCTCGTGTACAGGCTGCGCCTCGGGTACGGGGTCCGCGTTTGCGAGCGGCTGGTCCGTGCGTGGAACCTCGATGGATCCATGGTTTAAGCTTGACTGCGCAGCCAGGGGCTGCGCGACGTTCAGGGGCTGATCGCCGAGCTTTATTTTCAGAGCCGCGGCCACAACGAGAGAAAGACCGAGCGCAAACACGGACAGGTAGACACGAGGAAACCCAAACCGAACAGGCCCGTCCATTTGTTGGTGAATTGGAGTAGCCCCTCGCGGCTTTTTGGTTGCCAGCATGTCCCCGGGGTGATTCTTTGATTTCTGACAGTCCAGTATACAAAAATCGCAAGGACGGGAAAGCGGCAACATTACCGGGCTTGAATTTGGATAGGGGTGCTGTATCGTGAGCGCCCGTTTCACAGGGCAGCACCAGTAGCGGAATTACAGGGTATGAGCAGCGCATTACTCCAGGATCTAAGGGCCCGAGGCCTGATCTTCCAGATAGCTGGCGAAGACGAACTTCCCGGCTGGCTGGAGGGCGGCATGCGCACGCTCTATTGCGGTTTCGACCCTACCGCCGATAGCCTGCACATCGGGCACCTGGTGCCTCTCCTTATGCTGCGCCGTTTCCAGCAGGCAGGTCACAGGCCGTTGGCTCTGGTCGGCGGCGCTACCGGGTTGATCGGCGACCCGAGTTTCAAGGATCAGGAGCGACAGCTCAACACACCCGACGTCGTGTCCGGCTGGGTAGAGAAAATCAAGCAGCAGGTTTCCGCTTTTGTGGATTTTGGTTGTGGGAACAACGCCGCTGAGGTGGTGAACAACCTCGAATGGACGCAGGGCCTGGACACCCTCACGTTCCTGCGCGATATCGGTAAACACTTCTCAGTGAATACGATGATCCAGAAAGAGTCTGTCAAGCAGCGCATAGAGCGCGAAGGCAGCGGCATCAGCTTTACCGAGTTTACCTACATGATTTTGCAGTCCTACGATTTTGCCGAGCTGAATAATCGTTATGACTGCACGCTCCAGGTCGGAGGCTCCGACCAGTGGGGCAATATCACCGGTGGGATCGACCTTACCCGCCGCCTGTATGGCAATCAGGTGTTTGGCCTGACCGTGCCATTGATTACCAAATCTGACGGCACAAAGTTTGGCAAAACAGAATCCGGCACGGTGTGGCTGGATGCCGACCGAACCTCTCCGTATGCCTTTTACCAGTTCTGGTTAGGCGTGGCGGATGCGGATGTCTATCGGTTCCTGAAGTACTTTACGTTCCTGGATGTCGCTGAAATCGATCAACTGGAGCGCGCCGATGCAGAGCGCGAAGGGCGCCCGGAAGCGCAGCGTCTGTTGGCAGTTGAAGTAACCCGGCTGGTGCACGGGCAAGCCGGGCTGGATGCGGCGCTGCGGATTTCCGAATCCCTGTTCAGAGGCACGTTGAACGACCTCACGGAGTCCGATGCGCTGCAACTTCGCCTGGACGGCTTGCCTTCGAGCACGCTGGCACGGTCTGAATTGCCGGACACCCTGACGCAGTTACTGGCCGATGCGGGCATGGCCAGCTCCGGCAAGCAGGTCAAGGACGCCCTGGGCCGGGCGGCGGTCACCGTCAACAACCGCGCGCTGAGCATCGAGGATAACGGGGCTGTCGCCGCCGTTTTCGACCCTGCGGCTGCGCTTCATGGCCGCTTTTACCTCGCCAGACTGGGTAAAAAGAAATACCACTTGTTCGAATTGAGCTGACGCTGCGCTCAACCCACCCGATTTGGCACTTGTTGACAGTGTAAACCGCCTGAAGACAGTGCCTTCAGCACCCAAAAACCCATTCCCCGCTGGATATCTCTGCACCCCGTGGCCGGTCGTTGGGGAAGTTCCTCTTCGGGGCTACATTATGGTTGCGTAGAGGCGGTCGATGAGTATAATACGCCTCCGCGGTGAGGCTCGGCCTTGCCGCTTTTTCGTGTCCCGGCGACCGAAAAGTTGTTTAACAAGAAGATGAAGACAGATGTGTGGGCACTTGTTGGAGTGGTTGTCATAACCATTCAGATACAACAAGTGACTCATTGATTCATGTT
>JAUHYL010000082.1 GCA_030426545.1 Gammaproteobacteria bacterium | reverse complement strand
TTGTCTGCTCGATGTAATCATCGGGTACGGCCGCGATGGCTTCATCCACGCGACCTGCGCGGAACAGTTCCTGTATGCGTTGCGCCTCCCGGGGGAAACCACGACGCGCCATCTGGTCGGCGTGAAAATTTTTTCCCTGCACGCCCATGCCTCCCACGTAGGTGCCGGCGAGGACTTTGCGTTGTTCGATGGCACCGCGCACGTCGTCAGTCAGATCAACCTGCACCGAGGCAAACACCTCGAGGTCCGCCAGTGTCTTGCCGTCTTCGCGCCGCGCGATACCGCGCTGCAGCCAGGGCTCATAGAGGGACATCATCCCCGGACAGAAGCCCATGGGCAGCCAACCGTCTGCCACTTCTGCGGTGAGGGCAACATTGGCCTCACTGCCGGTACCCAACCAAAGCGGGAGCGCGGGGTTGCCGTGCAGTATCGACTTCAGCGGCTTGCCGTGGCCCGAACCATCCTGTTCCCTGTAAGGCAGTGAAATGGCCTTGCCACGGTGCGTGACCGGCCCCTCCCGCGCCAACACCTTGCGGATGATCGCCACGGTATCGCGCAGCCGGCCCCCCGGCTGCGCCCAACTGCTGCCGTGCCAGCCTTCCACCACCTGCGGGCCGGACAAACCCAGCCCGCCGATTACCCTGTCGTCTCCTGCGAGTTGATCGATGGTGGCCAGGTGCATGGCGAGGACAGCCGGCGCCCGGGCCGAAACCTGTGCGACCGAGGTGCCCAGCTTTATATGCCGGGTAACGGCTGCCAGGTAAGCCAGTGGAGACAGGGCGTCGGAGCCGTAGGCTTCCGCACTCCACACAGAATGGAACCCCAGCGACTCCGCCAGTTGCACCAGTTCCACAGGTATCGCCAGCCGTGGTGAGGCGTAGTCCAGCGCCAGGCCGAGTTTCATTCGCCCTCCTTCGATATATTTATAGAGCGCACTTTGGCACGCACTTAATTACAATCCCTTATCGCACATTTGGTCCGCGCAGTGAAAGCGGATGGGTGATGCACTGGCAGCGGCACTTTCAGCGACAGCCGGCGTGCTGGCCTCAGTACACAACGAACAGCAGGAACACCCCATGGACAATCGGCAGCAGTGGCAGCCACTCATCGACGAACTCAATCGACGCCAGTCAAAGGCGGAAGCCATGGGTGGCGAGGAAAAGGTTGCCCGCCAACACGGCCGCGGGCGCCTGACCGCCCGCGAGCGTCTCGAATTACTGTTCGATCCCGGCACATTGCACGAAATCGGTGCCCTGGCGGGCGGCAACCACCCCGGGGGTGAGCCGGCGTTGGCCGGCGACGGCGTCGTGGGAGGAACCGGCGCGGTGCACGGCCGCACGGTGGTCGCGCTGGCGGAGGACTTTACCGTCAAGGGCGGCTCCATCGGCCACGCCAACATGGCCAAACGCAATCGCCTGGTCAGACTGTCACTGGAGCAGGCCCTACCGCTGGTAATCATCCTCGATGGCGCGGGCGAACGCGCCTCCGCCGGCACCGAACGCTATCCGAATACCCCGAACGACCTGCAACTGGTGGCGGATCTCAAGGGGCAGGTACCGGTGGTCTCCATGGTGATGGGCCCCTCCGCCGGCCATGGCGCTCTCACCGGAATGTTCGCCGACTTCATCATCATGCGGGAGGGGGCGGCGCTGTTCACTGCCGGCCCACCGCTGGTAGAGGCGGCGCTGGGCATTCAAACAACACCCGAGGAATTGGGTAGCGCCCACATGCACGCTACCCAAAGCGGTGTGGTGCACAATCTGGCGCAATCAGAGCAGGACGCGTTCGCACAGGCGCGCTACTTCCTGTCCATGTTGTCGCCGGACGTGCAGTCCGACAGCGCCACCAGCGCTATCGATCACGCAACGTCGGCGCAGAACTGCGACGCCCTGCTCGACCTGATCCCACCGGCAGGCAATACGGCCTACGATATGAGGGAAGTGTTGCGCGTGCTGGTAGACGAGCAGTCGCTGTTTGAACTGCAACCGGGTTTCGGTACGTCACTGATTGCGGGACTGGCGCGCATTGGCGGGGTGCCCTGCATGCTCATCGCCAATCAACCCGCCGTTCTCGCCGGCGCGATCACGCACCAGGCGGCACAGAAGGCAACGCATTTTATCGAAGTGGCGCAGCAGTTCGGTCTGCCGCTGGTGATGCTGCTGGACAATCCCGGCGTCATGCCGGGCGCGCAGTCCGAACGCAACGGGGTGCTGCGGGCCGCGGGTGAAATGTTCCTGGCCCAGCGACGCTACCGCGGGCGAAAAGTGGTGGTCACACTGCGCAAGGCCTTCGGTTTTGGCTCGTCTGTGATGGGCATGAACCCCTGGGACCGGCAGGCAATCAGCATTGCGCTGCCCACCGTATCACTGGGCGGAGTGCCTGCAATCGGTGGCGATGCCGCGGCCAGGGCCAGCGCCGATGAAGCGGCGCAGATGCAGGCGGTGCAGGCCGGCGCCTGGGTGCCCGCTGACAGCATGGCGTTCGACCGGGTCGTGGCACCGCAGGCTCTGCGCCGGGAACTCATCACCGTTCTGCAGCGCGCCTGAGCCGCTCCGGCCCGGACCCCGACGCGAACGCGACGCGGGAAGGTTGCTCCGCCTGGACTACAGGCACAGAAGCATCATAACTACAGGGCATTTTGATTTAATACATATAAAACCTATACTTATTGCTTGGAGAGGCGGCCGCGCGCCCACCACCCAGCCGTTTGGTCGCTCAAGCGGCCGAGGGCAACCTGCAAGTGCGCTGCACTGCTCCTCCCGACCACTAAGGAGACCGAGGTGAATCCATCACGCGTTACAACCTGCCTGCTGCTCAGCCTGGCCTGCAGCACCGCCAGCGCCCAACCGGGTGAGGCGCTGGAAATGTCGCCCGAAGCGAGGGATGCCGCCTGGAGCAGCGCCGACGCTGCGCGCGAGGCAGCCCTGTTCAGCAACACGGCATCCGGCACAGCACAGACCAGCCTCACCCTGCGCGACGGAGCGGCTGCCGCTGATTTCGTCTTCAGCGGCCGCGTCACCGCACAATCCTATGTCTACGACAACGCCGGGCGACCCTACACGCACACCACCGTGCGCATCGATGACAAACTCAAGGGCAGTTATGCGGGCCCGGAACTCACGCTGGTTCAGGAAGGCGGGCCGGCGCGAGACAGTGAGGACAACATCGTCCTGGTCTCGGACGCGCAGTACTTTGCAGTGGGCGAAGACGAATTACTGTTTGTCGACCTGGATCTGGCCAACCCCGTGGCAACGCAACGTGTAACGGTCCGACAGCGCTTTCGCATCTACTCGGGACAGGTGTTCGGCGTCGACGGTCACGGCGTGCTGCTGCAGTCCTCTGCGCGCAGTGCGGGACACACCCTCAGTTGGAGCAACGATCGCCACCCGGCCACGCGCTTCAGCCAGTTCAGGATTGGCAATCACACACTGACCAAGCATTTCAGAGCGCCCGCCACGCAAAGCACAGCGGGGGAACCGGGCCCGCCCCAGGCCAGAGCGGCGGCGCCGGGATACCAGAGCAGTGTTGACATAGATACGTTCAGCGCGTCCATCAGCGCGGCAGTTGCCGCTGGCAGCGGAGACTAGGTCATGCATTCGTCAAAAACACTGGCCGGACTGCTACTGCTCGCGAGCCTCTCCCCCGTCGCCCACGGCTACAGCTACATCACGGCAAGCTGCGGTGTGCTCGACTACAACAGTGGGCACATGACATTCAATTACACCAACAGCCTGACCACGGCGGAAAAAAACGTACTGGACGTTGCCTTCCAGCGCACCACGGAGTTTTCCGACACCAGCATCACCGCGATCGACAACGGCGACAGCAGCTACGCTACCGGCAACGGTCAGAACGAGATATACCACGATGTGAGCGTGGGCACAGCGCAGTGCTACTCCAGCTTCAATGTGGCCAACTGCCTCGTGGGTGAAGCAGATATCCGCTTTGGTGATCAGCCCTGGGTCACGGCAACCGATTCCCAAGTGTGGCCTTTTCTCTGGTCAGCGCCCGGTGGCCGCTCCATTCTTGCCACCGGCGTGCACGAGGCGGGCCACTGCCTGGGTATGGGCCACGAGAACACGCTTTACAACATGATGGGTTCTGACTGGAACCACGTCACCCGCAACGGTGTCAGCACCTACCATGGCCCCGGCGAGGACCTGTCGAACGGGTTGATCGCGCTGCATGGAGAACGCTCCGGCGGCAGCAACACCTACCGCGATGTGGGCGCCACGGTATTTCGCTACGAGGGCGCCAGCGGGGTCTACAGCGATCACAAATGGGGCGTGATGCGCAATACGTCGGGCGGGGTTCTACCCGTCATCGGCTTTTTCTCAGGGCAAAGCCAGTACGCGGTAGATCCTGGCCAGCAGGTACAACTGGAATTCACGCTGGAGAATAACGGTGAAATGGATTCCGAAACGCCCAACGTCGGCTACTACCTGTCCAGCAACAGCAATATCAGCAGTTCCGACACGCTGCTACTGGGCACCAGCACAACGCTGACGCGCAACACGCCGAACGAAATCACACAGACACTGACCATCCCGCTGGCCACGGTGCCGGGTGACTACTTCGTCGGCGTCTACGTGGATCACGATGACCTGATCAACGAAGTGACCGGCCTGAACAACGTCGCCTACTACCCCATCCGCATTTCAGCACCAGACCTGATCACGGAATCACCCGGCGTCAGCGCCACCAGCCTGTCACCGGGGCAGGCCTATACGGCCAACGCCACAGTGCGCAACCAGGGTAACCAGAGTTCCGGCTCCAGCACACTGCGCTACTACCAGTCCGCCGATGCGATCATCAGCACCGCCGACACCCAGCTCAGCACAGATTTTGTCAGCGGCCTGCTACCTGACGGCACCTCCTTTGAATCCGCGCCGGTCAACGCGCCGGTCACGCCCGGCACCTACTGGATAGGCGCCTGCGTGGATACGGTGAGCGGTGAGACCGTCACAGCAAACCAGTGCTCTGCCGGCGTGCAGATCGCGGTGGGTGGAACGGCGCCCACGGCAACCACACTGGCCGCAACGGAGATTACGGATTCCCAGGCGCGGTTAAATGCGACGGTTAACCCCAATGGCCTGGCCACCACGGTTTACTTTGATTACCTTCGCGACGGGGAGACAGTACCCGTCACGCTCAACGCGGGCAGTATTGGCGCCGGCACCAGTCCGGTGAGTGTTTCGATTCTGGCCACCGGCCTGGTCTGTGAAACAGGCCACCTGTTCGCGGTGCGTGCCGTCAGCGCGGGTGGTACCACGGTGGGCAACCCGGGGCTGTTCGCCACGCTGACCTGCCCGGGCTGCTGATCGGGATTATCGGGCAGCGCGGAATAATCGTGGCACCAGCACCGGCGTGTTCGCCTTGTAGGCGGTATACGCCGGGTCATCTCCCCAGCGCCGGTCCGCTTTGCGCTCCAGTAGGGGTACGCCGCTGATTCGCGTCAGCAGGACAAACACAAACAGCGGCGACACCAGTGCGACGTACTGCCACCCCTGCAGCGCAGGCACTGCCATCAGTGCAATGCCTGTCC
Source organism: Gammaproteobacteria bacterium (assembly GCA_030426545.1). Taxonomy (GTDB): domain Bacteria; phylum Pseudomonadota; class Gammaproteobacteria; order Pseudomonadales; family Halieaceae; genus Marimicrobium. The sequence goes on along the minus strand of JAUHYL010000082.1, from coordinate 13,978 downwards.
ACAGAACGATCTCGCCAAAGTAGTTCGGGTGCCGGGAGCGCGACCAGAGGCCAACATCAATAAACCGCTGCTCTCCCTGGCTGCGCCGAAACTGGCGCTTCTGGCGATCTGCCACTACCTCAATCACAAAGCCCGACAGCCACAGTGCTGCTCCCGCTATATCCAGCAGGCCCAGCGGCGGCTTGTGCGGGCTGGTGATCGCTGTCAGCGCAGCGCCGGCGGTCACCAGCACCCATAGACCCTGCAGGCTCCAGGTACGGAAAAACAACACGGCATTCGGCTTGATCCGATCAAAGCGGCTGTCGTGACCCTGCTCGGAAATACGTCGAAACAGAAAGCTGCCCAGGCGGGCAGCCCATAGGGTGATCAATGCCGCCAGCAACAGGCTGCGCGCGTCATGGCCGCTGCTCAGAATCAGCGCCAGAAAAACGGCACCGACGTAGGTGAGGCTTCCGACAAGATCGTAGTAACGCTCTGTCTGGCGAAGGTAGGCGGGGACAAAGGCCAGCCACTGCAGGGCAAAGATAACGAGGGCGCACAAGGCGAGCGCCGGGATACCCCACACCAGCACCGAGCCGATACTGCACAGCCAGGTAAACGCTGCAGCCAGCGCATGGATGATAATAATTGCAGACAAGGATACACCCCGCACATCAGATATGGCGTCACTCTACACCATCACTGACCCGGTCGGGGAGCAGGCAGGCAGTGCCAGCAGCTCGCGGAATCGGGATTTCAGTTCCCCACCCTGCTATGCTCAGCCCATTGATCCACTACCCTCTACCCTAGCACGGGAGCTTGTCATGCAGTATCCAGACGAACAGCCGGTCAATCCCAACATGGTCACGCTGACCTACGTCATTTACGGCCTGCACCTGTTCAGTGCGATTACCGGTGTCACTACCAGTGTTGCGGTGGTCACCGCGTTTCTAACGGGATGGCCTTCCCTGATTGCCGTCGTGCTGAACTACCTGATGCGCGGTGACGTCCGCGGCACCTACCTTGAATCTCACTTCTCCTGGCAGATTCGCACCTTCTGGTACGCGCTGCTGTGGATCGTGATTGCAGGGCTTTTGGTAATCACCATCATCGGCATTCCAGTGGCCTGGGTACTGGTGTTTGTGATTGGCGCCTGGGTGATCTATCGCATGTTGCGCGGGGTACTGAGACTCTCCGCGGGCGAATCTATCCGCTTCTAGCCCCGGACACAGCGCGACGTACGCTGTGCATTGCCGGGGCGCTAGAACGTGTAGGCAACCGTGACGCCGTACTGAGGCCCGGCATCGTGATCTGCGGTCAGTGCGGGAGGTAACTCGGGGTCGCCGTTCTCGGTCAAAAACGGTGTCTGCACATTCTGTTCATCCGTCAGGTTCTTGCCCCACAGGGTGACCGTAAAATCGGCATTGGTGAATCCGACGTTCAGGTTAATGAAATGCAGCGGATCATCGTAACGGCTGGTGACGTTGCTGTTGCGCGCCGACTCCGAATTAAAGGTCCACGACAACGTCGAAAACATCGACCAGCCTGCATCCAGCGGACTGAAGTAGCTGACTTGCGTGTTGGTATTCCACTTCGGCAGGTCGGAAAGCTCAGAACCGGATTCACCCGGACAAAAAACCTGCTCACCCGGTTCGTCCAGCCCCTCGGTACACAAACGGCTCTGCCACTCGTCGACGGTGGCGTCAAAATAGGCGGAGCGGAAGTCAAGGGTCCAGCGCTCTGAGAGCAGGTAGGTGAATTCAAACTCGAAGCCCTGTGTCACAACGTCTTCTGCGTTGGTAAAGAGCAGCGTATACAAGGGGCCAAACCTCTGCAGATCATCTGCGCTGGGGTCGTTCTGGCGGATGATGTGGTCCTCAAACTCCTGGTAGAACACCGCCAGGGTGTAGCGCAGCTTTTTGTCGAGAAGGCTGCCTTTCAGGCCAATCTCGAAGGCCGTCGATACCTCTTCATCGTACATCTGAAACGCTTGCGCCGTATCGATGATGGCCTGGTTGTCCAACACCTCGCCCAGCGCCAGCATGGCGGGCACGTAGGAATTGATACCGCCCTGCCGGTAGGCGTTGTCGATAGCCAGGTAAGCCGTCGTGTTCTCGCTGGCAAAATAGTTCAGCTTCAGACTCCAGGACAGGTGATCAAAATCCAGGTCCTCGTCCAGGTTGCCCTCAAAACCAACAATGTCGACCTTACTCACGTACTCCTGTGAGTTGTCCTCGTAGCGCATACCGGCGCTGAAATCCCATTGCTCGCTCAGGTGAAAAGTGAAATTGCCAAATACGGCAGCGCCAGCGTTTTTCTGATCGACGGTCGCCGGCACAACGGTACCTGTATCCAGCAAAGTGAAAGCTTCCGCCTCCGCATCGCTGATGAAGACACCTGCAACGTAATCCATAAAGTCTCCGGTATCGGAAACGCGCAGTTCCAGCGTGGTCTGCTGGGTGCCCAGATCGAAATCGACGCCGCTGGGTTCAACCGTAGGAGTTGGGTTCTGATTCTGGAACAGCGTTGCATCGAAATCCTGGTAACCGAAGATCACGTCTACGTTGGTCAGGTCGCCATTCCATTCGTACTTGAAGGCGATATCTTTCACCTTGGTGCCCGACTCACTGCGTCGACCGCTGAAGTCCTTGCGGTCAGAAAAATCGGTGTAGATGGCAGCCACGGGATTACTGCCCCCGGTGGACGGAACCAGGCCGTCATAGACGCGCAGTGACCAGTAGTCTTCAAGGTCCTGGTAATTCCCGATGACATGCAACTGCGAGTTGTCAGAGATATCCCACAGGAGTTTTGCGCGCAGCGAGTTGTGATCCTTGCCGCCGGTGGCGTCGTCAGAGGCGAATGGGCTGCCCATGTCGATGCCGCCCTCGCTCTGCGCGTAGACGCCGGCCAACCGCGCCGCCACTTTCTCTGTGATGGGCACGTTCAGCGCGCCGCGTATATCCGTCGTGGGTTCGTTGTTGGCATGCCAGTGCGAGTAAGAGCCGCTGACGTAGCCCTCGACCTTGTCAAAGCGCGGAGTGGCGGTAGTGATGTTATAGGCACCGGAAGGCGCATTTTTGCCGTACAGCGTGCCCTGCGGGCCGCGCAGCAATTCCACCCGCTCAACGTCGACCATGGTATTGAACACTACGCCCGGTTGCGACGCGGGAATCTCATCCACAAATACCGGCACGCTCTGCGCGGTTGGGGCGAAGAACCCGGGGCCCACGCCGCGGACAATAATCGACGCAAGCGCGGCACTGGCGGTTTGCAGGGACACGCCGGGCGTAAGCTGCGCGGTATCGGTGAAATCGAACATTGAATTGCGCGCAATATCATCTGCGCTGACCACGCTAATGGAAATCGGCACATCCTGCAGACTCTGCGAACGCCGCTGGGCGGTGACGATGATCTCTTCGAGGCTGCGTGCCCCCGGCGCATCGGCCCAGGTACTGGCGGGCACGAAGCCGATGACCGCCAGGCTGACGGTGAGCGCTGTTCGTTTCATTTGATTCTCCGGCACTGTTCTGTCTCTTATTTTTTTAACACCTGCGCTGCGCCTGTTTTTTAACACCTACGCTGCACTTATTTTTTACACCTGTGCCGCGCTATCGTAGCAGAGCTTTCTCGCGACTACACCGAAGGTCGTTTCACCGCAAGCCGGTAAACCAGAACACCCCCCACCACGGCTGACAATACCGACCCGGCCAGAATGCCGACTTTCGCGACCTCCACCAGTTCGGGCTTCACAAACGCAAGTGACGTAATAAACAGGGACATGGTAAACCCAATACCCGCCAGGATACCGATGGCGCCGATGTCGGCCCAACGCACACCTGCCGGCAGCACCGCCAGCCCCGCCTTCACTGCGAGCCAGGAAAAAAACAGGATGCCTGCCGGTTTGCCGATGAACAATCCGAGCACGATGCCCAACGCCACCGGGTGCGACAAGGCCTCACCCAGACTGGTGTTCAGGCTTACGCCTGCGTTGGCCAGGGCAAACACCGGCAACACAAGAAAAGTGACAAACGGCATCAGCGCATGTTCCAACTGCTGAAGGGGCGCGGTAGCGTTCTCTACCACCCGCTCCATATTGTGCAGGATATGGTGCTGCTCGTTGTTCAATAGCGCTTTTTCACGCGGCATATTGCTGGCAGCCAGGGCACGCAGCAACGCTGACAGTTTGCTGTGCAGCGCCTCACCGTTGATGCGGGTACGCGCGGGAATGGTAAACGCCATCAGCACGGCCGCGAGCGTGGCATGCACGCCTGATTTCAGGAACAACAACCACGTCAACAGACCGATCAGAAAGTACACGATAGGATTGCGCACGCCGGACCTGTTGGCCAGTAACGAGATGGCGAGAAAAACCGCACCCAATGCAAGGGTTATCAATGCCACGTGGTCGGTATAGAACAGCGCGATAACAACGATAGAGCCGATGTCATCGACAATCGCGAGCGCGGTCAGAAACACCCGCGCACCGATGGGAACCGGACACAACGCGAGCACGCCCAGCGCAAAGGCGATATCCGTCGCCATGGGAATGCCCCAACCGTGGGCGCCCTCCCCACCCAAATTGATCAGGGCAAAGACACCGGCCGGTACCACCATGCCACCAACGGCCGCTGCAATAGGCAACATGGCGCGCTTGCGTGAGGCGAGTTCACCGGCCAGAAACTCGCGCTTCACTTCCAGGCCGACCACGAAAAAGAATACGCCCATCATGCCGTCGTTAATCCACAACAACAGCGGTTTGGTCAACCCAAACTCGCCCACGCCCACGTAGACGGGGACCTGCAAAATGGCGAAGTACACCTGGTTGGCGGGAGAATTGGCCCAGATGATCGCCAGCACGGCGGAGCACAGCAGGATCGCAGCACCGGCGAGCTTGTGCCTTGCAAATACGCGCAGCGGGCGCGTGATGCGATCTATCGGATCGTTATCGTCCTCAATCTCCATGGCAAGTTCCCTGTCAGTATCTTATTGACTGGCACGGTACGTGGTACAGTGACGCCTATCTCCTTTATAAGAGGCCGCGCCGAGAGCGGCCCCCAATGGGTGGCCGATGTTCTCACACATGGCGCGGATTTGGCTGCCGTTGCAAACTCTCGTCATTCTTCCGTGCGGTAAGTGCGTTTGTCCACAGCGTAACCCATTCACGCTGGTTTGCGCATCATCGCCAACAGCAGGACTGACCCAATGACCATCGCGCTGCTGGTCGTGGGCATCGCCATGCTGTTACTGGGCGGCGGTGCCCTCGTTCGCGGCGCCTCGGCACTCGCCGAGATCTACGGCATCTCTCCCCTCATCGTAGGGCTCACGGTGGTCGCCTTCGGCACCAGCGCGCCGGAACTCGTGGTGAACAGCGTCGGCGCCGTGCGCGGTGAAACCGCCCTGGCATTCGGCAACGTGGCGGGCTCCAATATCGCCAATCTCGGCCTCGTGCTGGGCGTGGCTGCGCTGATCTCGCCGGTCGCGCTGGCCGGTAGCGTCATACGCCGGGAATTGCCGCTACTGTTACTGGCGACGGTCATGCTGGTGGTAATGGCGTTCGACAGCGCGCTGCGCGGTACCGGCAATCAGCTCGATCGCTCCGACGGACTCATCCTGCTGGGACTGTTCAGCATCTTTATGTACCTGATGATCATTGACCTGCGACGGCAGCGCGAAGACGCACTGGTCACCGAGGTGGACAGCCTGTCGCTGTCAGCCCGCGGGGGGCGCAATACGCAGCTTTTTTTCATCGTCGCCGGCGCTGTCGGACTTGCCCTGGGAGCAGAACTCACCATCACCCACGGCAGCGCACTGGCGGTAAACCTGGGCGTATCGCCCGCCCTTATCGGTTTGCTGGTCGTCGCCATCGGCACCAGCCTGCCTGAACTCATCTGCTCGGTCATGGCTGCACAGGATCAGAAGGCAGATCTCTGCGTGGGCAATGTCATCGGCTCGAACCTGTTCAATACGCTGTTTGTGCTGCCCATCAGTACACTGATCACGCCTATCGACATCCCCCCGGGCGGCCTGGCGGATCTGGCGATGGCGTTGGCGCTGGCCGCCCTGCTGCTGCCGGTGTTTCTTTTTGGCCGGGCATACATGGGCAGAACCACCGGGATACTGTTTGTACTGATGTATGCCGGTTACATGTCGGCGCGGCTCATTCTGGGCTGAGCGCCAATACTGATGCGTTTAGCTTCTAGGCAGGCTGCATGGAGCGCCTCAATCGCCACCACCACTCAGTGCGCGCTCAACCCGCATGTGCGGTGGGTGCACAGCGAGGCATCGGGTGCTTATAATTCAGGACGCCTGCCGCGTACCGCGCGCGGCACCGGCTTGAAGCGAAATGCCACGATGAGAGCACAACATGGACAACGCTGAGTTTGCCAGGATAGCGGCCATCGTTTTTGCGGTCTCAATGGCCATCTCGCTGCTCGAAATGCTCTACCTCACGGCCATCAGTCGCAAAGCGCCGTTCTGGCACACTTACGCACAACCGTTGAAAAATGCCCTGTTTGTTGGCCTTGTCGGCCGCCTGCTGCCGATACTCGGCACCGTGGGGTTCGCCGTGCTGGGGAGCAAGCTGGCACCGCTGTCGCTTGGCAACAGCTGGTACGTATGGCCAATTGGCCTGTTGATATTTGAATTCTGGTACTGGGTACAACACTGGCTGGGGCACAAAGTGCGCCTGCTGTGGTGCATTCATGCGCCGCATCACGCACCGGATACACTGACGTCGCTGATCGGACTGGGTCGCAACATTATTGAATTGCCGTATCTGGGCTTTTTTCTCGGCTTCATGACCGCGCTGATGGGCGTACCGGTTGAGGTGATTTTCGTAATCAGCCTGGTGGACGGTTTCTGGGGCAAATTTCTCCATATCAGCGAAAAAATGGTGCCTTGGAAGTACGGCCCGCTGGAGTATTTTATGCAGACACCGGCCTACCACCGCTGCCACCACGCCAAAAATCTGCTGTACATGGATACCAACTACAACTCCATCACCCTGTTCTGGGACTGGCTGTTCGGCACGTTGCAACCGCTGCGTGACGCCGAGCGCGTTGTGTACGGCATTACCAGGGAAGTCGATTCCGAAAGCTGGCGCGACGTGCAGTTCAGTGAGTTTGGCGCCCTGTGGGCGGACCTGAAACGCGCTCCCGGCGGGTGGAATAAACTGTGTTACCTGTTCATGCCGCCCGGCTGGTCGCACACCGGAGACCATAAGACCGTCGCGGCGTGCAGGCGCAACAGTCATGCTCTCGCGGACCCCGGAGCCGCACTTGTCCAATAAGCCCGGCGAAGGTGGCGAACGGTCTACGACTGACAGCACCGCTTTCGACGCCCGACTCACCTTCCACAGCAGCCGCCTGCTGCGCCTTGCCATCGGCCTGGCGCTGGTTTATGCGCTGCTGGTTTTTATCGGTTCCACGAACGTTCCACCGGTGGCCGTGGTCACCACCACCGCGACGCTCCCCGCGGGCATCGCCGAGAGCTGGGCCGTCCTCACGGATTTTCAGGACTACCCAGAGTGGAACCCCTACCTGCCCGACATCGACGGCGAATTCGCCGTGGGAGAAACGATTACGCTCACCCTGGTTGCCGACAAGGACGCAACACCCATCCGGCCCAGGGCCCGTATCGAGGCGATTTCGCCCCAGCGTGAGTTTTCCTGGCAGGGCCTTCTGCCAGTGCCCGGCCTGTTTGCCACCCGCCACGTGTTTGCGCTGGAACCGATCGACGAAGGTCAAACCAGACTGCATCATTACGAAGAGTTTCGCGGCCTCGCTGTGGCCCTGCTGCCCTATGATCGCGAGTTCCAGACACTGCGCATCGCGCGGTCTTTCGAACGCATGAACGACGCCCTGATCGACAGACTCTCGCCCCGCCCCTAACCCTGCGGGCTCAGGAAGCCCTAAAATTCGATCAAAGCGCCCGTCTCCCGGTCGGTCACGGCGACTGTTTGCTGGGCGCAGGCTGATTGCAGGGCCTGTTGCGGCCTCGGAAAACAGTTGAGATCCGCGTCGGCACGCGCGCACCAGCGCACACCGCCGTCCAGGCGGGCTATCCACGCACTGCGCTCGTCTGCACAACGCCCCTGGTACAGGCTGTAAAAGCCCCCGCCGGGCAAGATCGCGGTTTTGGTTTTCTGCAGCGAGTCCAGGTCTGCACCCAACGCCGGGACCGTTGCCGCCAGGGACAATGCTGCTACTGCAAATGCGCTGCGACTCTTCATGATCTCTCTCAAAATGGGGGAATGTGTGATCAATACGTCACCGGGGGGTCGTCGGATCATGGTTGTTAGCCTGCGGGCTGAGGAATCGGTCATTCGTCCAGGCTTTGACAAACATACGGTCTCATCAGTCAGTAAATGCCGATGCAGCGCTCAAACTACCCTTGCCCCAACAGGGAATGACTTGGGTGTGAGTCCCGCGCATGTTTAGATAGATCCCATGCCGGCCCTGCAGCTGAAATCTGTCAGCAAACGTTTCGACCAGTCCCAGGTACTCAGTGAACTGAGCCTCACCTTTCCCGATAATCGGATTACCGCGGTTATCGGTGCCAGTGGCTGCGGCAAATCCACGCTGCTGAAGATGTGCAACGGGCTCGTTCAGCCCGATGGCGGGACCGTTTACGCCTTTGGCCAGCCCCTGGACTACCAGTCGATTGCCGCGACGCGCCGCCGTATGGGCTACGCGGTGCAAGGCACCGGATTGTTTCCACACCTGAGCGCACGCGACAACATCACCCTGCTGGCGCCGCTGGCAGGCTGGAGTGAAGCACAGGTGCAGACACGCCTGGAGGAACTGCTTCACCTGACCAGCTTGCAGCCCCATCAACTGGCCCAGTACCCGCACGAACTCAGCGGCGGTCAGCAACAGCGCGTGGGACTGTGCCGGGCGATGATGCTGCGCCCGGAAGTGCTGTTACTGGATGAACCCTTCGCGGCGATCGATCCCATCACCCGTTCCGACATCCACCAGCAATTACTGGCACTGCACAGGGCCGAGCCCACGACCTCGGTGCTGGTGACGCATGATATGCGCGAAGCACTGTTGCTGGCGGACCACATTGTGGTCATGGGTGAGGGCTGCATCCTGCACAGCGAGGCAACATCCGTGCTTCAGCGTGGTCGCGAGCAAAGTGAACCGGAAGAGCTGTTGCATGAATTGCTCAGTGGAGCCCGGTCGTGAGCAACCGCGCGCCCATCCTGCTGTCCCTCTGGCTCCTGTTGCCCGTGTTGGCCTGGTCAGCCTCACCGTACAACGATCAACCGCTGCGCGTTGCTTCAAAGACGTTTACCGAGAGCTACGTACTGGGCGAGATAACCGCGCAACTGCTGGAAGCAGATGGGTTCAAGGTAGAGCGCAAACTTGGCCTTGGTGGCACATTGATCGCCTTTGGCGCGCTGCAGGGCGGCGAGATTGACATCTACCCCGAGTACACAGGCACCCTGATCGAAGCTGTGCTACGCACGCGCGATCTATCCGACGCGGAGTTAATCCGGCAGTTGGAGGAGAAAGGGCTACGCATGCAGGCAATGCTGGGTTTCAACAACAGCTATGCCATCGCGTTACACCGCGATCTGGCAACCCGCCGCGGCATCACGCGCATCAGTGACCTCGCCGGCCATGCGGATTTGAACGCGGGGTTCACGCACGAATTTCTGAATCGAGGCGACGGCTGGCCGGCGCTGCGCGCCGCCTACCAATTGCCTCAGCAGCCCAGTGGCATAGAACATGCGCTGGCCTACCCGGCCATCGAGAACGGGCACCTGGACATTACCGACGCTTACACTACCGACGGCGAACTGAACGCCTACGACCTCACCCTGCTGACAGACGACCTGGCATTTTTCCCGCAGTACCAGGCGGTATTGCTCACGCGCACCGATCTGCCGGAAGCCGTCGCGCGCACTCTGCAAAAACTTGGGCATGCCCTGGACGAAGACAGCATGCGCAGACTAAACCATCGTGTGGCCAATGACGGCGAAACACCCGCCGCGGTGGCAGCGGCTTTCCTCAGCGAGCGCGGTCTCGCGGAGGCCAACGCCAACAAACCTCCTTCGCGTGCCCAGCGCATTCTCAGCAATACCCTGGTGCACCTGAAGTTAACCGGGATTGCCCTGCTGCTGGCCTGTGCCGTGGCCTTGCCGATGGCGCTGTTTGCATCGCGCTTTGACCGTCTGGCGCGCGGCCTGCTCTACGTGACAGGCCTGATCCAGACCATTCCGGCCCTGGCCATGCTGGCACTTCTGATCCCGCTGGTTGGACTCGGTGAAACGCCTGCCATCATCGCGCTGCTTGCGTACTCGCTGCTGCCGATTGTGCGCAATACCATCACCGGCCTGTTCAGCATCGACCCGCTGCTGCGCGAAGTAGCCACCGGCATGGGCATGCCCGCGCGGCAACGCTTGTGGCGCATCGAAATCCCACTGGCCATGCCGACGATACTCGCGGGCATAAAAACCGCCGCAATCATCAGCATTGGCACAGCCACCCTGGCGGCTTTCGTCGGTGCGGGGGGGCTGGGTGAACCGATTATCACGGGCCTCAACCTGAACGATCACCGGCTCATACTGGAAGGCGCCATACCCGCCGCTCTGCTGGCAATTACCGCAGAGCTGGTCTTCGAATTCATTGAACGACTGTTTATCCCGGCGCATCTACGCCGGTAACGGAAGTGGCATCAAACTTTTTGCCGAAATCTGCTACCTTGGTAGTCAAGCCAGCTGCAAGGCCAGGCAGCTCAACGATCTGAACACCCCAAGGTGAATCGAGAGGGCAGACAAGCGGCGGCCGAGCACGTCCCACAGGAATCTACTATCGTTACCCCACGTAGCCACAGAACGCTGTTTGCCTTCTGCGGTGATGACACAGAACCACGTTACGCTCATGCCAGGGGCAACCCCTGCACCGTGTCGGCGCTGCCTTCCCCGCCTGCGCGCGACGGCAGAGGCGCATACGGCAAACATACGCAGTGCGCCACCTGGGAATCTGCACCTCGCGAGGCACAGGTGCGCTGCTGGAATCATGCCGGCCATCCCATCCAGTGTTGCGGGCATGGGCTGCTGAGTTGCGCCGCGCTGTGGTTGCAATACTGGGAATCTGACGGTTGCCTGCAGATGGGTAACACGCAGATCAAGTGCCGCGCCTTTGGCGGAAGGACCTGGGTGGGCTTTACACCCCTCGCAACCCGTCCCTGTGAGGTACCAGACTGGCTGCCAGGCCTGCTGCGTGCCGCGCCCCTGGACTGCGCGGAGGCCGGTGGCGCAGACGGCTACCTGGTTGTGCGCCTGGGTGAAGAAATGTTGATTGATGCTGTCAACGCCCCCGGCGACGCGTTAACTCGCCACTCTCAACGCGCGCTCATCGTGACGCGCCACTGCAGTGATACAGGCAAAGCCGAGCCAGCACACATACAATTGCGCTATTTCGCACCGCAGTACGGCGAGCCCGAAGACACAGCCACCGGTTCGGCAATGCGCGTGCTGGCGGACTATTGGCAGAAGCAGGGTCTTGGCCCGCGGTTGGCAGCGCAACAGCATTCAGCCGCCGGCGGTGTACTGTTCAGTCACATCGACGAGGATGTGATCTGGATAGGAGGCAACGTTGTGGAGCACACCCAGGCACAGGACAGCGCGTGACTGATCAACTACTACAAGAATTCAACGCCACGCGTGCGCAATCGATTCGCAACTGCGAACCACTGCAGGCTGAAGATTTCAGTCTGCAGGCGGAAGCGTTCACCAGTCCACCCAAGTGGCACCTCGCCCACACCACCTGGTTCTTCGAAACGTTTCTGCTCAAACCCTGGCTAACGGGCTACAACACGCCGGAACCGCTGTATGAGGTGATGTTCAATTCCTACTACAACGGCATCGGTGAACAGTTTCCCCGCCCCTGGCGCGGCCTGTTGTCGCGCCCGACGCTGGATGAGGTGCTGGACTACCGTGACCACGTCAATGCCGGTGTCGAGCAACTGCTGCGCAACAGGGCTCACCCCCACCGTGCGGATATTCTCGCCCGTGTAACGCTGGGGATAGAGCACGAAAAGCAGCACCAGGAGCTGTTTTTCACTGACCTCAAGTATTCCCTGTACCGCAACCCACTGCTACCGGCATACATGTCCCACTCCCTTGCGCCAGCCAGTACGCCTGAGCCCCTGGAGTGGCACGCTTTCGAAGGCGGCCTGATTGAGATCGGCCACCGTAGCGCGGACTTCTGTTTTGATAACGAGTTGCCGCCGCACGCGTGCTTTCTGCAACCGTTCGAACTGGCACACCGCCTGGTCACCAACGGTGAATTCCAGGCTTTCATTGACGACGGCGGTTATCGGCAGCCCAATCTCTGGCTCGCCGACGGCTGGGAAGTGGTGCAACGCGAAGGCTGGAACGCGCCGCTGTACTGGCTGCAACGCGACGGCGCCGCGCTGGAATACACACTGCACGGCGTGCAGGCAAGGGAACCGGGGTACCCCGTGTGCCATGTCAGCGCCTACGAGGCCGACGCCTACGCCCGCTGGGCAGGCGCTCGCCTGCCCTCAGAACAGGAGTGGGAGATGGCTGCCCCGGAGGTGCAGATATCCGCAGATAACGGTACCTACCACCCATCGCCCAGTCCTGGCGGTGGCAACCTGGGTCAGCTCTACACCGACTGCTGGCAATGGACACGCAGTGCCTACGCGCCCTACCCCGGGTACCGCGCCTCTGCCGATGCAATCGGCGAGTACAACGGCAAGTTTATGAGTAATCAGCTGGTACTGCGCGGCGGCTCCTGCGTTTCCAGCACGGGGCACTTGCGCCGAAGCTACCGGAATTTTTTCTACCCGCCAGACCGCTGGCAGTTCACCGGTATACGGCTGGCGCGCGATAGCGGCGTCTGAGACAAAGCAACGGCAACCCCACAGCAATTTATAGACAACAGGAACAAGGGATATGGAACCGGCACGCAGCAATCAGGCCAATCAGCTCACAACGCCTGAAGAGAACGACCACGAGGAAGAAATACTCACGGGCCTGCGAAAGAACCAGAAGACGATAAGCCCCAAGTGGTTCTACGACACCGAGGGTTCAGCGCTGTTCGAACGCATTACACAGCAGCCGGAGTACTACCCCACGCGCACTGAAATCGACATTCTGCGCGACAACCGTGCGGCCATCGCCGCAGCGTGCGGCGTCGGCTGCGTCATGATTGAACCCGGCGCGGGCAACTGCGAAAAGGCACGCCTGCTGTTCGACGCTATCAGGCCCACCGCCTACGTGCCGCTGGATATTTCTGCGACTTTCCTGCAGGCAGCCGCCGATGAGGTCGCCGCACAGTTTCCCTGGCTGCGGGTGCACCCGGTTTGCGCAGATTTCACCCGGGACTGGTCATTCGTGGACGACTTGCCGGCCGGCAGACGCATTGTGTTTTACCCCGGCTCAACCATCGGCAACCTCGAACCTGCTGCGGCGACAGATTTTCTACGCCGGGTACGCGGCCTGGTTGGCGCCGACGGCGGCCTGTTGCTCGGTGTTGACCTGCACAAGGATCGCGACATCCTGAACGCAGCGTACAACGATGCCGCCGGCATTACCGCGCAGTTCAATATCAACCTGTTGTCACACCTGAACCGCGCGCTCGATGCAGACTTTCACCCGCAACACTTCGAACACAGCGCCTTCTACAATGCCGATGAACAACGCATCGAAATGCACCTTGTCAGTACGAAAGATCATTCAGTGCGCTGCCTGGATGAGGACATTCACTTTGCCCAGGGAGAAACCCTGCACACCGAGAATTCCTACAAGTATTCTCCAGAGTCGCTCAATGCGCTTGCCACAAGCGCGGGATTCCAGGTCGCCAGCAGCTGGTTTGATGAACAGCAGCTGTTCAGCGTGCACTACCTGGTGTGCGCTCCTTAAGCAACGCCTTAATGGTTAGCGCCCGGACCAGCCCGGTTGGCGACTGATCTCTCGCGGCGCACCGTGCGTATAGCCCTTGGAATCGCTCTGGGATGACAC
>JAUHYL010000005.1 GCA_030426545.1 Gammaproteobacteria bacterium | reverse complement strand
GGCCAAGCTGGGCAGCATCGAACGCATGCAGGGTGCGTGTATACAGATTGCCAGCAGACGCTCCAGCCGCGTTCCGTTCGGCACCGGACCAGCAGTGGAAGCCCTGGCGGGTGGCAACCCCGTCGACAACGCTGCTGTGTTCTACAACCCACAGGTATTCGAACTACTGCGCGTCCTGCTAAACGGCGTTTCAAAGCAGTCGATTGCTTCGCCTGCGGATATCGGTGCGCTGTTGGAGTCTGCACACTTACCGCAGTCCACTACGCAGTTCGCAATGGAGGCATTGGCAGCGCTGGGGATAGAAGAGGCCCTGGCACATTGCCACAGGCAGAGTAAATCAGGCGCGCAATTCAAACGACAGTTCAATACGTGGCTGGACGGATTTCGCACCCTGAAGTTCATCCACCACCATCGCGACGCGGGTGCCAAAATGCTCACACTGCCTGAACTAGAACACAGCACACCCAACCTTTGGCCCCTGAATGCCGGGGACGCTGCAATGGGTAGCGAACTACTGGCAGCTGTACACAAGCACTGGAACTGGACGCGCTAGCGCGCGGCGGGTGCTGTGTTGCTGATCCAGAGCGTCTGGTAGGGAGATAACACGTACTCGCCATCAGTGGCACTGATCGCCGCACCGGATATCAGCTCCACCCAATGCTCGCTATCGACAAGGTCAATACTGGAGAGCGTCAGAGATTGTGGCTCCAGGGTTACATTGCTGATGCAAAAGATACTTTGTTGCGTATCCAGGCTCTCCCGTTGGAAGCCAAACAATCCGTCGCTCAGGTGCAAAATAAACTGCAGGGCATTGGGGTGAAACGCAGCCTGTTCCCGGCGTAACCTGAGCAGCGCTTTAAGCTGATCAAATACCTGGCGGTGACTGGACTCCTTATCCTGCAATACTGCCTGCAGCGCCGGGTAGCTCCACTGGTGTCGGTTGATTGCCCGGTAGTGGCCGCTGTGCTCAACACGCGCGTAATCATTGTGAGTGCCGAGCAAACTATGAATGTAGAAAGCCGGTATTCCTTCCAGCCCCAGCATAATCGCATGAGCACAGACAAAGCGTTCGACATTATAAGCATCCAGCCCATGGACGGTGCCCTTCAGTGCATCGAACAGTGCAATATTGATTTCATACGGCTTGCTCTTCCCGTCTTCAAGCGAGCGATAGGAGACGTGCCCACCGAATTCCTCCATCGTGAGGACCATCCGCTCAAGCTCCTCATCGGATAACAGCCCCTCCGCCGGTCGCAGACCGATACCGTCGTGAGAGGCGATAAAGTTCAGGTAAGCGGTGCCATTCTGGGCCTGCGGCATACTCATCATCCACTGGTTGAGATAGCGGCAGTCACCACTTATCAGGGTGTTTACCAGCAGCGGCGGCAAAGAAAAATTGTAGACGCAGTGCGCCTCGTTGGCGTTGCCAAAGTAGGAAAGATTTTCCCGGTTGGGGATATTCGTTTCAGTAATTAACAGTGCATCCTCGCGAGCCTGCTCTGTCAGCGTGCGCAGCAAGCGTACGATTTCATGCGTTTCCTCGAGATTAATGCACGACGTACCGGGGACCTTCCACAAAAAGGCCACCGCATCGAGTCGAAAAATGCGCACACCCTGATCCAGGTAGTGCCGGATAATGGACACAAACTGGCGCAGTACTTCCGGGTTGCGAAAATCCAGATCCACCTGATCATGACTGAAGGTGCACCAGACATGCTTGACGCCGCTGCTGGTTTCCACCTCCTGCAATAATTCCGAGGTTCGCGGGCGCACGACGGCCTTCAGGTCATCCGCAGGAGAAGCGGTGAAAAAGTACCCCGCCCCCGGCGCCTTACCCTTGAGGAAGTTCTCGAACCAAAGGCTTCGACTGGAGCAGTGGTTGATCACCAGGTCAGCCATCAAGTCATACTCGGTCGCGATTGCCGTTACATCGGCCCAGTCACCCAGCGCTTCGTTGACGCTTGAATAGTCCAGTACGGAGAAGCCATCATCAGAGCTCCAGGGATAAAAGGGCAGCAGGTGTACACCGCTGAGCAGTTGATCTGCCTGCTCATCCAGGAAAGCTTTGAGGGTTTGCAGGGGCTTTTCGTCCTCTCGCAAAAATGTATCGCCGTAGGTAATGACAATCGCATCCCGCTCGCTCCAGTGATTGACCTGGTGCGGCACCTGCTCTGCGTCCTGCGCCAGACCCATCACAGCAATCAGCTGCTGCGCAAGTCCCTCCAGATTCGCCTGCAGCGGATTGGCGCGATAGATGACATCAAGGTGCTGCTGCACTCGCAGTAATAAAGAAATGCCCTCACTCATTCGCGGGAATCCGCAACCGCAAACTCCTGATGGTCAGCCTCTACCGCTGCCAGCAGGCGATCAAACACGTCCGGCATAGCGCTGACCACACGATTCCAGCTGGGGATGAACGGCCTTTCCATGGGGCGCTCCAGAAAGTCCTCACCCGCTTTGATAATGTTCTCCGCGAACAGCTCGACCGATTTCTCTTCAACGTGAATATCCAGGCTTAGGCCGTTCATCAGCGCATCGTTGTTGTATGTTTCAACGAAATCCAGCGCAATTCGATAGTAGGTTGCTTTCAACGAACGAAAGGTTTCGGGCGAGAACGTCACACCCTGTGCCGCCAGCTTCCTGAACAGCGCCTTCGATATATCAATCGACATTCTTGATAGACCGGCGTTGTCATCATCCGCAGACAAGTCCTGGTGCTTGTGATCATAGACATCGGCGATATCGGCCTGGCAAAGTCGGTTATTGGCGTAGTTGCGAAACATCTCTGACAACACACCGATTTCCAGGCCCCAGTCACTGGGTATCAGAATATCTTTCAGCACATCCCGCCGAAAACTGAACTCACCCGCCAGGGGATAGCGAAAGCTGTCCATAAATTCCAGGTACTTTAAATCGCCCAGTGTTTTTTTCAGCGCGCGCAACAAAGGCGTCACCAGCAGTCGGGAAACGCGGCCGTTGATTTTCCCGTCCGCGACGCGCGCATAGTAGCCCTTGCAAAACTCGTAGTTGAAATGCGGATGGGCGACGGGGTAAATCAGCCGGGCTAGCAGGGAACGGTCATAGGTCAATACGTCACAGTCGTGCAGCGCCACCGATTCCGCCCGCCCTGACGCCAGCACGTAGCCCATGCAGTACCAGACGTTACGTCCCTTACCGGGCTCGCGCGGCGCCAGGCCCAAGGCCTCAAGCTCACTGTCCAGCGCCCGGAGTCGTGGCCCGTCGTTCCAGAGAATCCTGTGCCGCTGCGGCAGGCTTTCGAAAAAACTGAGTGCCTGCCGAAACTGATCCTGATCCGCACGATCCAGCCCGATAACGATCTCGCTGAGGTAAGGCACCTGGCGGATTTCCTTGACGATCTCAGGGAGTGCAGCCCCCTCAAGTTCTGAAAACAGGGCGGGAAGGATAAGACCGAGGGGGCGCACGCGAGAAAAGCCCGCCAGTTCCTGCTCCAGTTCTTCAACCGGCCGCCGCGACAGGTTATGCAGCGTGGTTACAATGCCATTTTGATAAAAGTCAGCCATAGCGCGTTTCTCTGAATTCTCCGCAAATTTCTAAGCAAGTTTTTCCTGATGATTCTGAAGCCACCGGTCAACGCCCTCCGCCCATCCCGCTGGCCCGGGCACCGTACTCAACAGGATACCGTCCTGCCGCTGCAAGCGTGGCAACTCGTGTGCCGGGGAGCGGATAAGTAGACAGGTATGCGCGACCTCCAGCATGTCGATATCGTTGGCGCTGTCACCAATGGCCAGGTCACACACCGTGCACTCCTGCCATGCGGCCTGGTACACCTCCCGCAGCCAGCAAAGTGCGTCACCCTTGCTACAGTTGCCCGACACTGAGAGGAAGCGTCCGCCCTGGGTCACGCTGGCGCCGTTGCCCTGCAATGCCTCTACAAACACTGCCTTGCGCGCTCTCTCTCCCAACCAGCGCACCTGCTCACTGTAATCGCGCCGGTTAGCCAGCTCGGCAGCGGCTCTATCGAGCCCGGTAAGCGCCATCACGCCCTCAACACCCACCGCGCTAAAAGTCTCATACTCACCGGCAAACTCGTCTTCCAGGCTCGTCAGCACACCCAGCCAGACATCGCGCTCCGCCGCCCACTCCCGCACCCAATACCCGTCGCGCAGCACTGTCCCGGCGGGCTGCTGCGCGAAGTAACCCTGTGGTATGAAGGCGGCGGCGCCATTCTCTGCGATAAAGGGCTCGGTGTTGCCCAGTTGCCGGCGCAGTGCTTCGATCTCCTGCCGCGTTTTACTGCTGACGGGAATAACGGGTACGCCTAGCTGCTCGAGTCGCCGCAGTTGCGGCAAGGCAGCCTGGTGACTATAGCTGTGATGGTCCAGCAGCGAGCCGTCGAGGTCTGTAAAGACCAATAAACCCGCAGCGTTGTCCACGCGCATGTGTAAAGTTCCTCAGCTGCGCACCAATTTGACGCAACCGCAATGGGAAAAATGCTCTCAAGTTGTGCAGCACGGTCAGCGTGTGCAAGCTACCAGTGCAGGCTCGCCTAATGCTAGCAGGTACTGTGCCAGATGCCGTCCGTCAGGCTTGCGCCTCGAAGAATAATTGGCAGACCTGGCGTAGAGGGTCACAGCGCAGCGTCAAAAAAAAATAAACAACGCACAGCGCCAGATCTACCACCGCCCGGAAACGCGACATTAGAAGGCGGTACCTTAAAGAATCAGCCGGCGGATATCACCGAGTAACTGAGCGACGAGTGTCAGAAATCGACCGCCGTCGCCGCCGTTGACCACTCTGTGATCGTACGACAACGCTAGTGGCAGCACCGTTCGCGGCTGAAACTGCTCCCCATCCCACAGTGGCCTGGTCGCCGCCCGTGATACGCCCAGAATGGCTACTTCCGGGGTATTCACGATTGGCGTAAAGCCCGTGCCGCCGATATTCCCGAGGCTGGAAATAGTAAAGCAGCCGCCCTGCATCTGGGCGGGGCTGAGTTTGCGTTCACGTGCTTTCCCCGCAAGGTCGGCAATCTCGGCAGACAGTTCCCAGATTGTCTTTCTGTCCACGTCGCGAATAACCGGCACCAACAGGCCCACGGGCGTATCCACCGCCATCCCTATGTGCACATACTGCTTAAAGACAAGTTCCGCGCCGCCGCTGGCCAGTGAACTGTTCAATTTGGGATTCTCGCGCAACGCCAGCGCGCAGGCCTTGAGCACAAACGGCAGCGGCGATACTTTTACCCCACGCTGTTCCGCCTCGCCTTTCAGGCTACGCCTGAACGCTTCCAGCTCAGTAATATCAGCCTCATCGGTCTGAGTGACGTGGGGAACGTTCAGCCAGCTTCGATGCATGTTGTCGGCGGTCAGTCGATCCAGCTTGCTGCGCTCTACCACTTCAACTTCACCGAACTTCGCAAAATCAACCTCGGGCACCGCAGGAATGGCAGCGCCTCCGGACGACCCCTCGTCGGCCAGCGAGCGCTGTACAAACTTGTGCAGATCTTCCTTCAGCACGCGCCCGTTGGGGCCGGTGCCCGTCACGGATGCCAGCGGCACACCAAACTCGCGCGCGAGTTTGCGCACCGCGGGGCCCGCGTAGACACCGGAGGATTGCTCGCCGACAGCATCTGAAGCGGGGGCCGCAGTTTGCCCGGCCTCGGCGCCCTGCGCTTTGGGGGCCTGCGTTTCTGAGGCAGGCGCCGCTTCGGCGGACACCCTGGGTTGGTCTGCCTCTTCTTTGGGTGGCGCCTTGCTGTCCTGCGCTGCAACCGGCACATCGGAAGTGTCTTGCCGGGTTTTCGAGTCTTCCGTTGCGGGCACATCGCTCGGTGTGTCACTGGCACCGTCGGCAGCTTGCGTCTCCGTGCCGTCCACCTCAACGCGAACAATGGGCGACCCCTCGACCAGTTCATCGCCCTCTGCCACGAGCAGTTCAACCACCTTCCCCGCGGCGGTGGAGGGAATTTCCATCGATGCCTTGTCTGACTCAAGCACGATCAGACTTTGCTCTAACGCTACCGAATCCCCCACGGCCACGAGAATCTCAATCACCTCGGCACCCTCGGAGCCGCCGATATCGGGCACGCTTACCTGTTCTATCGCCACGTTTGCTCTCCCTGCCTCACACGGTGAACGGGTCAGGCCGTTCGCTGTCTATCTGCAGCGCAGTGATCGCTTCGGCGACTACACTACGTTCGATGCTGCCCTCGTCGGCCAACGATTGCAGCGCAGCCAGCACCACATACTCGCGACTCACCTCAAAAAACTGACGCAGCTTTCTGCGCGTGTCCGAACGGCCAAAGCCGTCTGTGCCCAGCACTGTGTAGCGCGCCGGTACGAACTCACGAATCTGATCCGCGTAAAGTTTGACGTAGTCTGTAGCCGCTACCACCGGGCCTTCCGCATCCTGCAGAAGCTGGGTTACGTAAGGCCGACGCGGCTCCTCATCGGGGTGCAGCATGTTCCAACGCTGTACTGATTTACCCTCACGCTGCAGCTCATTGACACTGGTCAGGCTCCAGACATCCGCTGCCACCTGATAGTCCTGCTCCAGCATCTGAGCCGCGGCCTCCACCTCACGCAGGATCGTGCCACCACCGAGCAATTGCACGCGCAGCTTACTGTCGAGTGAGGAACGGTTGCGCTGGTACATCCCCTTCACGATGCCGTCTTCCGCGCCCTGGGGCATATCGGGCTGCAGATAGTTCTCGTTCATGGTGGTGATGTAATAGAACTTGTTTTCGCCCTCGGTGAACATTCGGCGCAGGCCGTCCTGCACAATAACCGCGAGCTCGTAGGCGTAGGCCGGGTCATAGCTGATGCAATTTGGAATCGTGCCGCTGAGAATGTGGCTGTGTCCATCCTGGTGTTGCAGGCCCTCGCCATTCAACGTGGTGCGCCCTGCCGTTGCACCGATGAGAAAACCGCGAGCCTGGCTGTCTCCAGCGGCCCAGGCCAGATCGCCAATGCGCTGAAAGCCGAACATGGAGTAGAAAATATAAAATGGCACCATGGGGTAATTGCTGGTGCTGTAGGAAGTGGCAGCGGCTATCCAGGCGGAGAACGCTCCCGCTTCATTGATGCCCTCCTCCAGGATCTGACCCTTGATGTCCTCCTTATAGAACATGATCTGGCCAGCGTCGTGCGGCGTGTAGCGTTGCCCTACCGAGGAGTAGATACCCAACTGACGGAACATCCCCTCCATGCCGAAGGTGCGCGCTTCGTCGGGCACGATGGGCACCACGCGCTCGCCGATATCACCATCCTTGGCAATACTGGACAGCATGCGCACAAACGCCATGGTTGTGGATATTTCGCGTTTGCCGCTGTTCTTTAAATGGTTGCCGAAGGCGGTAAGCGGCGGCGTTTCCAGACGCGGCATGGCATTACGGCGCGCCGGAATCTGTCCGCCCAACTCGCGCCGCTGCTCGCGCATGTAACGCATTTCCGGACTGTCTTCCGACGGCTTGTAATAAGGTACGTTCTCCAGGTCATCATCGCTGATGGGGACAATGAATCGATCCCTGAACGCGCGCAGGCTGTCCTTGTCGAGCTTCTTCAGAGAGTGCGTTTCGTTATTGGCTTCGCCTGCCTCGCCGGTGCCGTACCCCTTCACGGTCATCGCCAGAATTACCGTGGGTTGAACTGTCTCCTCCACCGCGCGCGCGTAGGCGGCGTACACCTTGTAAGGATCGTGACCGCCACGGTTGAGGTACATGATGTCCTCGTCGGACAGATCTTCAACCAGTTCCAGCAACTCGGGATACTTGCCGAAAAAGTGCTCGCGCGTGTAGGCGCCGCCGTTGTACTTGTAGTTTTGCAACTCGCCATCACAGACTTCGTCCATACGACGCTGCAAGAGCCCCGTTTTATCCCGCTCAAGCAGTGGATCCCATTTACGCCCCCATACCACCTTGAGAACATTCCAACCGGCGCCGCGGAACACCCCTTCCAACTCCTGGATGATTTTCCCGTTGCCGCGCACGGGTCCATCGAGGCGTTGCAGGTTGCAATTGATGACAAAAATGAGATTGCCCAGCTTTTCACGACCGGCGAGTGAAATGGCGCCCAGCGACTCCGGCTCATCACATTCGCCGTCGCCCATGAAACACCACACGTTGCGGTCCTTGTGTTCAAGCAGCCCGCGGTGCTCCTGGTACTTCATCACCCGCGCCTGGTAGATGGCCTGAATGGGGCCCAGGCCCATCGAGACCGTGGGGAACTGCCAGTAATCGGACATCAGCCAGGGGTGCGGGTAGGAAGACAGGCCGTTGCCGTCTACCTCGCGCCGGAAATTATCCAGTTGCTCTTCCGATATGCGCCCCTCTAGATAGGAACGCGCGTACATCCCGGGCGCGCTGTGCCCCTGGTAAAACACGAGGTCGCCGGGATGGCCATCATCGGTGCCGCGAAAAAAATGGTTATAGCCCACATCGTAAAGCGTTGCGCTGGACGAAAAACTGGAAATGTGGCCACCCAGCCCCTCGTCGTTATCATTGGCGCGCATCACCATGGCCATCGCGTTCCAACGCACCAGCGAGCGGATGCGGCGCTCCATGAACAGATCGCCCGGCATCATCTTCTCTTCTTCAGGCGCAATGGTGTTGGAAAATGGCGTCACTATCGCGGTGGGCAGGCGAAGCCGCTGCTCTATCGCGTGCTTGGCGACCTCCATCATCAGGTAAGAGGCACGCTCGGGGCCGGCGTGTTTGACCACCTCGTCCAGCGCATCCATCCACTCTCGCGTTTCCTGGGGATCGGAGTCTTCAATCATGGCGTACTGGTCCTCTGGAGAAGTCTTGGAGTCTCAGTGCCTGGCCCATTAGTTAATTCTATTAAAGAACCTATAAGCTCTGACCGGGCTGACACAAAGTGAATGGTCGCTAATTATCTGTTATTAAAGCGTATTCCTAGCTCGACCAACACAGGCTACACGGATGATAGTAACGGACAGCATTAGGAAAGTCTATTTAGTTTCTAAATAGAACTTATAGATATATGGAAATCGCCCGTGCCACGCGGCGCCGGGAGATTGCGACCCCTGCGAGCGCAGAGGTCGCATGCGATCAGGGCAGGCGGTACACCGGGCGCCCTGCCCTGACTTCATCGGCAGACTCAAAGACGTCAACCTCACCGCCGGGGAAGACCCCCCAACGACCCGGCGCCACAACCTGCAGGCTATGGCGGCGCTGCATGAATACCGAACGGTAGTAGCGCTGCCAGTCCGCCATCGTCAGTTCCTCCAGCGCCTGGGCCAGCGCCTCGCGGCCATCAAACTGTAACTCCCTGTGCGCAATGGATTGCCAGTAGAAGTCTCCGCGCTCGCGCAGGTTCTTGTGCGGACGCAGTATTTCGCTGCGCAGCGCAGCCTTGTGCCGGGCGAACTGCTGCTCGTCGAGGCCCGGTAGCACGCCCTCCATAAACTCCTGCATCGCAAGCGACAGGGCTCCTGCATCCGCAACGGGTGACTGGATCAGCATGACCAGTCCAGGCACGGTGTTTTGGGTCCAGTTGAACGCACTGACCACGTAGCCCAGTTGTTGCTCGGTACGCAATTCCTGGAAAAAGCCCGACTTCATAATCTGCGCGGTCAACGCCGTTGCCGCGCGATCGCGCCAACTGCGCTCGGCACCCTGCAAATACCAGGCAAGCAGGGCGTCGTCGTGCTCAATATCTACACGGTATTGCAACGCATCACCGGCTTGCAGGCGTACAATTTTCACGTCGGGCTGCGCGGGCGCTGCCGTGTCCGGCATCACGCCATCCAGCATGCTGGCAACGCTGGCAACCGCGCCGTCTGTGTAGTTGCCGTAAACCAGGCCCTCGGCAGCGGCGCCTTCCCAGAACTGTTCCACATAAGCCGTCAGATCCTGCAACTCCGTAGCCTGCAACACCTCGATGAGCGCCTCTTCATCCCAGCGTCCATACCATAGCGCCTCGCGCAAATCGTCCATCACCTGCGACGAGGGGCGCTTCGCCGCCGTGTTACCCAACGCACGGATCATGTCATCGCGAATATTGGCAAAGCGTTGCCCATCGAAATCAGCCGCGCGTAGCGCCGTCAACAGGCGCTGCAGCAGTAGCTGCTGCTTGTCGTTATAACCCGACACACGCAGGCTCAACCCCTGCGCATGTTTATAGAAGCTGAAACTGAGGCCAGCCAACCGTGCCGGATAGGAAAACTCGTTAACATCGTCCATGGCGACAGCGGCATACAGCGATGCCAACGCGGCCTGACGCGCCGTGTTGCCAACCGTGTCGGAGCGGAAGTTGATGGCGATCACGCCCCGGGGCACGCGAAATTCGTCATCGGGCATGTACCACAGTCGCTGCCTGTCGGCCTCGTACTGCACCGCCGGGATATCAGGCAGCGGCGCAGCGTGTTCAACCAGGGCAACATCTTCCGCAATGAATTCGTTGCGCGAAGGCAGGAACAGCGCACTGCGCGCCGGATCATCCGGTGGCAACTGCAGCGCAC
Organism: Gammaproteobacteria bacterium; assembly: GCA_030426545.1. Taxonomy (GTDB): domain Bacteria; phylum Pseudomonadota; class Gammaproteobacteria; order Pseudomonadales; family Halieaceae; genus Marimicrobium. The sequence goes on along the minus strand of JAUHYL010000005.1, from coordinate 96,965 downwards.
CGGGCTGTAGTGGCGCCGTGGTGTAGGGCACCTCGTAATACGCCGAGGCCCGATCGGTCTCTACACCGGCATCGTGGAACACCACCAGCGCATTCTCCGGACGCAGGCCGTTGGCTACTTCGCGCATCAGCCGCGCGTTGTAATCATCCATGATGTAGGGGCCGCGCAGCACATCCTGCGGCGCGTAATGATGCATACTGCTGGACAACCCGGTGACGTAACCCACCGGGCTACCCGGTTCGCGAAAACGAAAACTGAGTTCGGACAGGCGCGCCTCTTCCTCATACAACCAGCGCTGCGGCCCCTCGTCGCGCACCATCTCCAGATAGGCGAACAGCAACTGCAGCACCCGGTCCCGCTGTTGCACGCCGGCTTCCGTCAGCGCAATGTTAACGCTGAACAGAGAACCGCCACGCCAGCCCAGCGAGGAGCCGGCGGACAGGCTTTCGGCAAGCCCTTCCTGCTTCAACTGCGACAACAGGCTGCCTTCACCCTCGTGCCCTACCAGGTTGCCCATGTAATCCACGGGCTTGGTGTGATAATTGCTGCGATAATCCGCAATGGGGAATGACACTTCCAACTGGCGCAATGTCGCCAACGGCTCTATCTGCACCAGCTGCGGCAGCCGGTCGGGCTGAAAGATCGGCGCTTCGATTTCCTCATGCTCAAAGGACTTGTTCGGCACCTGCGAAAACATCGGAACGACCAATGCCTCGAGCTCGTCCAGCGGCTGCGAACCGATCACCGCCAGACGCATGATGTTGGCGGAGTAATACTTGTCATAGAAGCGCAGAAGATCTTCCCGGATCGTCGCCTCCTCGCGGTCGGCGAGTGTTTCCAGGCTGCCCACCGTGAACTGGCTGTAGGGATGCTCAGGGTTCATCACCTCCTGCAGTACATCAAGACCGCGCCGGCCGTCGCTCTTCAGGCCCATTTGAAATTCTGCCTGAACCGCATTCTTTTCCCTGTCGACGTACTCGGCATCAAAGCGTGGCGCGATGAAGAACTGTGCAAATCGATCAAGCGCCTCGGGCAGGAACTGGGCGTTTACACCAAAAAAGTAATTGGTGTGATCGAAGCTGGTATAGGCGTTGCGGGTACCACCGTGCTCGGTAATGTAGCGCTCGTATTCAGCGGGGTCGGGGTACTTGTCGGTACCCAGAAACAACATGTGCTCCAGAAAATGCGCCAGCCCCGCCCTGCCCGGCGGATTGTCGCCACTGCCCACCATCACCGTGAGTGACGCCGCAGCCTTGGGTGTGTCGGGATCCGAGATGATCAACACCTGCAGCTCATTGTCCAGCGTCAGCAGCCGGTACTGGTAATCGTCATTCGGGCTTTTTACAGGCTGCGCACTGTCCTTGCCCGCCTGTGTAGCGCACGCGACAAGAAAGAGTGAGAAAGACAAACAGAACAGGGCCCTGAGCCCCCTTGCTGTGATTGGCATGGGCGTTAGTTACTCCACAAGGTTGTTGATCAGGCTTCGACCGGGATCTCGGACTCCCCCGACCTGGGCCAGGCATTCAGTACTGCTTTAATCAGCGTGGCCAGCGGGATGGCAAAGAATACCCCCCAGAATCCCCAGATCCCGCCAAAAAACAGTACCGCAAGGATGATCGCCACAGGGTGCAGGTTTACCGCCTCCGAGAACAACAGCGGCACCAGCACGTTGCCGTCCAGCGCCTGAATAACCAGATAGACCCCGAACATCCAGTAAAATTCACTGCCAAGGCCCCACTGGAAGAAACCTACGATCACAATGGGCAGTGTGACCAGCGCCGCCCCGATGTAGGGAATGATGACCGACAAACCGACGAGCAGCGCCAGCAGGGCGGCGTAGTTCAGTCCCAGGGTCATGAAAGCGAAATACGTTACGCCGCCGACGATGACGACTTCCAGCGCCTTGCCGCGGGCGTAATTGGCGATCTGAACGTTCATTTCACCCCAGATTTGCTGCAGGAGCGGCCTCCGGGTGGGCAGAAAAGCAGCCAGCCAGCCCAGTATCTTCTTCCTGTCCTTGAGGAAGAAAAACACCAGCATGGGTATCAGGATCATATACACCATCATGGTCACAATACCCGGGATCGAGGCCAGCGTACGCGTTACGACTGTCTGGCCCAGGCCGGCAATTTCCGTTTGCGCAGAGTCCAGCAGCTCGCCGAGCTGTTCCTCGCTGAAAATGCCCGGATAGCGCTCTGGCAGCAACACCACGAACTGTTGGGCGTCATCCAGCATACGTGGCATCTCACCGGCCAGGCTCACCAGCTGGCGCCAGACCAGCGGCAGCAGTCCCAGCAGCACGCCGAAAAACGCGCCGGCGAAAACCAGAAAAGAGATCAGCACCGCGAGGCTCTCCGGAACCCGCAACGCCTCAAGGCGAGAGGCGAGACCCTCTGCCAAATATGCCAGTACGATGGCGGCCAGCATCGGCGCAAGAATATCGCCGATGGTCATGAGCAGCACCAATGCCACTGCCAGCAACACAAGCAGCACCACGGACTCCTCCTCGGAGAAGTACCGCCGGTACCACTTTTCAAAAATTTCGAGCATCAGGTCACGCGTGCATCAGGCAGGAACCTATAAGCTATACGAAAGCGCGGGACGTATTCAACGGCATTCGCTGTGCATATTCGCTTTACAGGCACTGGACTTGACCGGCGGCGCGGGACAGCAGCGGCGCGTTCCAGGGCTGTGCGCCCCCAGCCGGCAAAGCCATCAGGCTTTTTGCAGCAGGTAGCAGTACACACCGTCCTGCTCGTCACTTTGCAGCAACCGATGGCCAGACTGCCGGGCAAAGACATCGAAATCGCGCACCGAGCCACTGTCAGTCGCCAGCACCCGCAATTGTTCCCCGCTGGACAGGCTGTTCAGCGCGCGCTTGGCCTTCAGCAGCGGCATCGGACACTCCAGGCCCCGGGCGTCCACTTCCAGAACCTCACTCAATGCTGGGTATCCTCGCTGCGAACATCATCCGTAAAACGATAACAGATTCGACCCTGTGCAGTATTGCCATGAACTTCTCGCAATCAAAACGCTCCAATCTCCCAATCCCCATCAGCCATTGCGCTGCGCATGCAGTACAATGCGGCAATCGTCAGCAGAGTGATCGAATTCAGTGCAATTCACCAGCAGCCTGGCGGCGACCATGCGGCGCACTGTGCCCGCTCTGGCGCTGTCTGCAATCATCCTATCGAACAGCTCGTACGCCAACGTCGATGAGCTGAAACTGCCTGCGCTGGGCGAGTCGAGCAGCAGCATGTTCTCCGCCGAGTTTGAGCATCAACTCGGCCGGGCCTGGTTACGCGTGTTCCGCAGCCAGGTGCCCACGGTGGACGATCCGTTGCTGTACGACTATCTGGAAGATCTCACCTACCGGCTGGTCACCCACAGCGAACTGCAGGACAGGCGTGTCGAACTGGTGGTGGTCGACAACCCCACCATCAATGCCTTTGCGGTGCCGGGGGGCGTAATCGGCGTGCACAATGGACTGCTGTTGTGGGCGCAAACGGAAGATGAACTGGCAACCGTGCTTGCCCACGAAATTGCTCACCTGAGCCAACGTCACTTTTCGCGCGGCGTAGAGTTTCAAAAGAGGCAGCAACCCCTCGCCCTGGCCGCCATGCTGGCGAGCCTGGTGATCATGGCGACAGCGGGCGGCGATGCCGGCCTCGCGGCACTTTCGGCAACGCAGGCAGCGGCGCAAGACTCCGCCCTGCGCTACAGCCGCGGCAATGAACAGGAGGCGGACAGGGTTGGCATGCAAACCATGGTTCGAGCGGGCCTGGATCCACACGCCGCACCCTCCATGTTCGAGCGTATGCTGCAGGCTTCGCGTTACTCCAACGCGTCCAACATTCCCGAATTCCTGCTTACTCACCCACTCTCTGAAAGCCGCATCTCTGATACGCGCAACCGCGCGCGACAGTATCCAAAGACCATTCGCGCGGCGAGTCTCGATTACCAGCTGATGCGCGCCCGTGCTGTCACGCAACTGGCCGACACGCCAGAAGAAGCCGTGCAAAAGTTCCACGGAGAGCTGGACGGCACGCCGCGCTCGCGGGAGGCCGCCACCTACGGGCTGGTACTGGCACTCACCGCGGCAGGACGTCCCGGGGAAGCCAGTCGATATCTCGACAAGATATGGTCGGCGAGCCCGGACAGAATTGAGTACATCATCGCCGACGCGGAAATTGACCTGGCCAGCAACCGGCCAGCAGAGGCGGCGGAAAAACTGCGCAAGCACCTCAAGGTGACGCCGGGCAATCACCCACTGACCATGACGTACGCCCGTGCCCTGCTGCAAAGCCAGCAGTCCCACATCGCCGAGGAAGTGCTGCTGGCGCAGAGCAAGCGCTATCCGAACGACCCCGGGCTCTGGTACTTGCTGGCCGAGGTGCAGGGCCTGTCGGGCAATATCGCGGGCCTGCACCGTTCGCGCGCGGAGTTTTTTATCCTCAATGGCGTGCTGGACGCGGCGCAGACACAGTTGAATTACGCGCTGAAGTTAACCCGCGACGATTACGTGCGCACTTCCCTTATCAAAGAGCGCTTGCGCGACATTGAGAGAATGCGCGAGCAGATGGAAGATTTTTAGCGGGCAGCAAGGTGCGTGTTGGCAGTGGGAAGCCGCTTATGGAATAACTTTCAGGCCGCCAGTGCCGGGAAACGCGGGGACGACTCCTGACAGCATGCAACGAGCGTTAATGCGAGCGCTGCACCGCGCTGCTAGGCATTGCCGACGACCGTCACCTGCGCATCCGCAGCAAAATCCAGCATGCGTCGCAGCGGAATCATGGCCCGCTCGCCCAGCTCGGGATCCACGAAAATCTCATTGTCAGTGCGATCAAAAACCGCCGCCATCGCCTCGAGATCATTCATCGCCATCCACGGGCAATTGGCACAACTGCGACAGGTTGCGCCCTGCCCCGCGGTCGGCGCAATAATGAACTCTTTGTCGGGGCACAGCTGCTGCATCTTGTAGAAAATGCCCTGATCCGTTGCAACGATGAATTGCTTGTTGTCCATTTCACTCGCTGCGCGAATGATCTGAGAGGTCGATCCCACGCGGTCAGCCAGTTCCAGCACCGCCGTGGGCGACTCGGGATGCACCAGCACTGCCGCGTCTGGATACACACGCTTCATGTCCGCTATACCGCGCGCCTTGAATTCCTCGTGCACAATGCACGCGCCATCCCACATAATGATATCTGCGCCCGTCTCGTTCTTGACGTAGTTACCCAGGTGTTGATCCGGCGCCCAGATAATCTTCTCTCCCTGGTCCGCCAGGTGCTCCGCCACGTTGAGTGCAATACTGGAGGTCACCACCCAATCGGCACGCGCCTTTACGGCAGCTGAAGTATTCGCGTAAACCACCACGGTGCGGTCGGGGTGCTCATCACAAAACGCCGAAAACTCTTCGATGGGGCAGCCCAGGTCCAGCGAGCAGGTGGCTTCCAGCGTCGGCATCAGCACACGCTTCTCGGGTGTGAGGATTTTTGCCGTCTCGCCCATGAATTTCACACCGGCAACAATCAGGGTTTCGGCCGGGTGATCGTGACCGAAGCGCGCCATTTCCAGTGAATCCGACACGCAGCCGCCGGTTTCGTCCGCCAGCGCCTGTATGGCCGGCGCGGTGTAGTAATGCGCCACGAGCACGGCGTTCTCGGCTTCGAGGCGCGCCTTGATCTGCTCTTTCAGCGCGTGTTCCTGCGCTGCGCTGAGTTTGCTCTTCTCAGCGTGATCCAGGTGGTACTGCACCTGCTCACGAATGGTTTCCAGTTTGTCGGTGGCGATACTCATAACCACAGCCAGTGCACAGAATGGGGGGAAAATTCTAGCACAGTTAGCACCGCTCTCTATGGCTATCCGGCGCTGTTTGGCAGTACGGGTAAACTGCATTAAGCTTGCCCCGCCGAACGAGGAGAACCAACGTCATGGTGAAATACGATTACGTCAAAACGCGGCGCGAAGACGTGGCTGAAATCAAGGAAAGCCAGGTGCCCATGGTGCGCTTCTTTATGCGCTGGACAACCCGTCTGCAGGTTGCCGTGTTCCGCGCCACCAAGGGCCGCATGATGAACAAGTTCATCGGCGGTTATCCAGTTTGCGTGGTCACGACCAAAGGCGCAAAAACCGGGAAGGTGCGCCGCATCGCGCTTATTCACCTGCCCCACGGCGATAACAAGCTACTGGTGGCTTCCCAGGGCGGCATGCCCAAAAATCCGGTGTGGTACTACAACATCAAGGCCAACCCTGACATTCAGATCATGGTGGACGGACAGGAAAAGGCCTACCGGGCACGCCAGGTAAGCGACGAGGAGAAAGCCGCACTGTGGCCGCACCTGCTGTCCATGTACCCGGATTTCGACGAGTACCAGGCACGCACCGACCGCAATATTCCCGTGTTCAGCGCCGAGCCTGTCTAACGGCACGCTGATCACCACCGCCTCTCGTCGCCCAGTGCAGCATTAGCGCGGGGACGGGCGCCTACCTCACGCGCTACTGCCGCCGCCGGTTAGCACTCAACCGGCGTTATTGGGGGCGGCGCTGTACCACACCGGCGAACTCCAGGCGCGCTCCTGGGTCACCGGGTCAAAGAAAGGATCAGCGCAGTCGGCGGGACGGTCGCCGGCGGGCAGTTGCAGACACTGGCGTGCGCTGTAGCGGCACGTTGGATTCTGCACCGCGCGCAGATAGTACACCGCTGAAACTTGCGGATCGAACTCCGGGTCCTGCCACACTGTGCACAGTTGCTGAAACCCTTCACCACGCGGCGCGCAGGTTGCAGGATCAACGGATGCGCCGTTGTTTGCGTCACCGGCAACGTCGAATACGCGCTGATGGTGATTGCCTGCGTCGTCCGCCCAGCCCTTGATCACCTGCAATCGCTGTAGTGGCACGCCCGGAAACGCAGGGGTTCCCATGTCGGCGCTGGCGGCCACAAGGAAACGTGGCCCGCCGACCGCATTGTTGCGCGGTGGCAGATCAGACCCCATGGGCACCGCTGCCCGGTAGGCCCGACTGAGCATATCAGGCTGCTCACACAGTGCCGTATCAAGCGCCCAGCCGCCAAAAAAACGAGGCTGAATACGGGGGCCACTGGTGCCGAACACCTCTTTACGACGCATTGCGTCAAAGATCGAATCGCGCGAATTTTCCTCGGCCCAAACGCCAATCAGGCCACCGGGACCATTGCTGGCGTTGCCGGGAATAGCACTATCGAACTGCACTCGCTGCTCGGGTGTGGCGTCCCCATTCCCCAGGTGCCCTGAGAAGTTCTCCTCCTGCACAGCGCCCGGTGTACCATTATGCGTATCGGTGCTGGCCATGAGCCCGAACTTGAAAGGGTTAACGCCGATGCGCTGCTCCTCGCGCAGACCCTCGATAAGCGCATAGCGCACATAGCTTTTACGATCGAGACAACTGGGGCCCAATTTGGGAATCCAATCCATCAACGGACCGCTATAGCACTGCCCGACCTCCTCATCCTCGCCAACTACCTGCCGGAACGCCTGGTTCTCAAACTTCTCCCAGTCGCACAATTCATCGACGGCGCCGAGCACGCCTTCCAGCCCGTTGCGGCACTCCGAATCCCCCTTGTGCTGCATGATCTCGACTATAGGTTCCATGAAAGCGCGCAGGGTTGCCCGCTCAGCCTGCTCCGCACTGGAACCGGCGCCGGGATAATCCACCTTGAACATGCGGCCATTGCTGATATTGGAGTTGTGCGGAATGGCCAGTACATCGCAGCCGGTGTCGCTCTCGATGCACTGCTCCTTGAGAATACGCCACAGTTCGTACTCACGATTTTCATCGATATAGGACACAGGGCGACGCAGGACGGCACTGTTTCTGAACACCACGTTGCGGTGCAGGTTTGATCCTAGCCGGAACGAACTGTACTCATAAGCAATGAACGTCGTGCGCTCGCAGGCACTGCTGACATCGTTGTATTGCTGAGCGGCCGCGATGATGTCCTGCCAGGTGGCTTCACTGCGACGGGCGCACTCCTCCCCGTTGTCACCGCAAACCGCCGGATCACGCTTGGAAAACGGGGAAATGATCTGCTTTACCAGCGCCGGGGCGCGTCCCTCACCACTGCGCATCACGACACAGAACTCCGTGTTGTAACCCGCCGCCGCAGTATCGAAACAGATGGATTGCTCCCCGAAAAACTCGGCGTGATCCGTCACACCAACGAAGTCCAGCGGCCGATCGATACGCACGCGACGCGCCTCGAAGTCATCTCCCAGTGGCAATGCCACCTCCTCACCAAACGCATAACGATAGGCGCCATAGGGATCTACCCGCACATCGAAATTCCAGGCGTCATTGGAATAGGCTGTGTGGACATGGAGGTCGCCATACAGGGCCCGGCGTTCAGGCACCTGTTCGGCGCAGGGTGCGGCCACGGTAGGGCCAAATTCCCTGGCCGCGTAGACAGTTTCCGGCGGCGGCTCCACGCCACCGCATGCGCCACACAAAAGGACCGCGAGTAACGGGCCTGAAACCCTCGCCCTGTTCATTGCGTCAGCCAGTCGGGCCAGTCCTCGCCCAACTGCCCGTTCCAGTTTGGTGGACGGCGTTCAAAGTAGGCCATGCCACCCTCTACCGCATCCGGCTTGGCCATAGTGTGGTTGAGGGCCCGGCTCTCCATGGCTGCCAGTTCGCCCAGGCTCATATCCAGCCCCTGCCACAACAGGCGTTTGTGCAATCCCACTGCCAACGGGGCACAGTGGGTGGCGATGTCGCGGGCGATGTCCATAGCGGTATCCAGCACCTCGGTTGCGGGCACACTGCGCCCAGCAAGCCCCCAGGCCACCGCCTCTTCACCACTGAGGCGCGGCGCGCGCACCAGCAATTCGAAGGCGCGTTCAAAGCCAACCAGGCGTGGCAACACGTACTCCATGGCAAAATCCGTCACCACCCCACGCCGGGACTGCAGGAAACCGTACTTACCTTCATTGGCGAAGATGCGCATGTCACACTGCACCGCAAGGCCCATCCCGGCGCCCACTGCATGGCCATTACAGGCCGCAATCACCGGTTTGCGCACATCCCAGGCCTGCATACTCAGCGGGCAGGAATCGATCTCGACCTGTTGCGCGGCGCCGTCAAAGGTATCCGCGCCGGCACTCATATCTGCGCCAGTGCAAAACACATTGCCAGCACCGGTGACGACGACCACGCGAATCGCGTCATCCTCGTCGCAGCGACGGTAGGCCTCACCAAGGCCATCGATAATCGCCGGCGACATGCTGTTATAGGCCTCCGGCCGATTCAACGTGACCAGGGCAATACCCTCGGAAACGTCAAACTTGAGCTCTTCGTTCATGGCGTTCTCACTCAAACTGTGAAGCAGCCTAGCTTACGGTATGCCCCTGCGCAGGCAATAGCGTCCCGGGCCAGGAACGACTGCCATTTTTTCAGGGTGCCCCGTGCCACCAGACACGCGCCATGGGAAAGTATCGCGAATGGTAATTTTAAAGAAACATTCACTAGAAAACGGCTAAATTATTCCGTATAACTTCATGTTAATTAAAGAATAAGACGCCTGGGGTTCTTTCCCTCTGCGCCCTGCCCTGCAGCGGTCCCCGGCACCTTTTTCAACCGGCCCTTTCGGGCCAGGCCGATCAGGGATTGGAAGTGGAGCAGCAGACAGTACTCATAATCTCGGAGAACGAGGCCGATCACCTGGTGTTATCTGCCAGCCTTGAACGCGCCGTTCCCCCGCGCTTCAAACTGGCCTCCTCCGCTTCCTTCGAGCGCCCGCTGGAGGCGCTGCTCGACCCCATGATCGACGTGGTCATCATGGCCTATGGCCCGGAAACCGAATACGTACTGCGCCTGGCGAACAAACACGACGCCACTGCTTCCCTGATACTGCTTCTGGACGAGGCGGACAACGCCACCGTCGCGCAACTGCGTGAACTGGGCGCACAGGATTACCTGCTGCGCCGCGACCTGCAGGATGCGCTGGTACACCGCGTACTCGACTACAGCATCCAACTGAAGCAGGCCAGGGAGAGGATTCAGCAACTTTCCAACCGTGACCCACTCACAGGCGCCCTGAACCGGGTGGGTTTCCGCGCGCACCTGGAGCGCGCCATGGGCCGCTCGCAGCGCTACGGTTTCAACACCGCCCTGCTTTATATCAACATTGATCAGTTTGCCACGATCAACGACCACTACGGCGAAGAAGACGGCGACATCATGATCAAGTCGATCTCGCGCCGCCTGATCAACAAGCTGCGCAGTTCAGACAGCATCGCGCGGGTGGGCGGCGATGAGTTTGCCGTCGTGCTGGAGGATGTCTCCTCTATCGGTGACGTCGAAGCCATTGCCGAGAAGATGCTCAAATCCATCTCGGCGCCGATGATACTCAGTGAACAGCAGGTTGCGGTGCAGGCCAGCATTGGCGCGGCCGTGTTCCCGGAAGACGGCACCGAATTCCCCGATCTGGTGGAACACGCACGCAGCGCCATGCAACAGGCGAAGAGCATCGAGGGCGGGCGCTTTATCCGCTATTCCGACAAGCTGGCCTTCGATTTTGACAGCAACAATTCACTGGCGGCCGAACTGCGAACCGCGGTGCGCAAAAATCAGTTCGAGCTGCACTACCAGCCCCGCGTGGATCTTCCCAGCGGCCACCTGGTAGGGCTGGAAGCGTTGCTGCGCTGGAATCACCCGGAGCGTGGCCTCATCTATCCGGGCGAGTTTCTGTCTACCTGTGAAGACATGGGCTTGATGCGCACCATCGGCTACCAGGTTATCCAGCACGCGTGCAATGCCCAGGCGTGGCTGGCTGAACAGCGTATGGAAAACGTCGACGTGGCGGTAAATATTTCGTTCTCGCAGATTCAGGAAGAGCGCTTCGTCGGTATCGTCAAAGACATCATCGCCCGCAGTGGCGCAGATGCGACGAAGATTGAATTCGAGATGACCGAATCGACCATCCTGAACAGCACGAACGACATCAAGGAGCGCATGAATGAATTGCGTGAGCTGGGGATCTCGTTCTCACTGGACGATTTCGGCACCGGCTTTTCGCAGCTCTCCCACCTCACCGAGCTACCTATATCAGCGCTGAAGATAGACCAGTGTTTCGTGCGTGATCTGCCCTACAACGAGCACCAGGAAGCCGTGTGCACCATGATCATCGAGATGGGCCGCCGACTGGGCATGCTGGTAATCGCCGAGGGGGCTGAGACCCACGAGCAGATCGAATTCCTGCGTCAACACCATTGCCCGCAGGTGCAGGGGTTTTACTACAGCCCGGCGATACCGCTGCAACAACTGCCAAGGTTTGTACGCGAGCAGGGGCTGAAGCGCCGCGAACACCGCTTCTCCTGATACCAAACGGCTCTACCAACTATCCCGGAATTCCGTCTTAGCCTGCCGGCGCTAGGACTGCACCCGGTTGCGACCCTTGCGCTTCGCCTGGAAGAGCTTTTTATCGGCGGCCTTCACGACCGCATCCGGGTCCAGGTTGCCCTCTCCGCGTTCCGCCAGTCCAATACTGATCGTCACCCTCAGCTCGTCGTTCTTGATGCGCGTTGCGCCGCGTCGCCTGGCCCCTTCACGTTTGCGCTTGGGCCGCAGTGAACTGTCGCGCAGGGACATCTTGTAGTGCGCGATCTCCTCGCGCACCTCTTCCATGGGGTCGAGACATTCTTCAACCGAACGCCGCGGAAACACCACACAAAATTCCTCGCCCCCGTAGCGATAAGCCGTGCCGCCGCCACCCACCCGTCGAATACGAGAGGCCACCAGGCGCAGCACGTCATCGCCTACGTCATGGCCATGCTTGTCGTTAAAGCGCTTGAAGTGATCGACGTCGATCATCGCAATGGTGAACCGCCTGCCAAGAAGCTTCAGGCGTTCGTTGAGTGCGCGTCGGCCGGGCAGGCCGGTGAGGTCATCGCGATAAGCCATGGCGTGAGAACTGCGCAGCACGCCCCACAGCATGCACAGCCCGGCAGCGGTGCAAAGGGCGGTAGAAACCGATTCATAATGTAGTTTGGCCAGGGCCAGGTACAGCGCAACAAACGCACCCAGCAGGGCTGCCTCCGATTCTTCGTGCCGCAATGCGAGTGCGCAAACACCGACAAGGGCAACGAACAGGCACAGCAACGAGGCGCCGTAGGAGAGCACATACTGCTCCCCCGGCCATGGCGCGTAGTAGGCCACGGCGCCGGCATTGGCCTCGCCCAACCAGGGCGCCATCCAGTACACCAGCAGAACCAGAACAGCAACGCCCAGGAACGCCACCGCACTCACCGGGTGTAACACCCCGCGCTCGGGCAACAGGAACAGCATCAGGAAAAACACCGGCAGTACCAGACTCAGGGAGAGAAAGGTGCGCGCGGCCGCAGGATCCTCGAGGCTGACCTGCAGTTGGTTCTGCACCAGCCAGTAAAAACCCACCACAAACAGGGTTGCCAGCAGGAGCCGGCTGCGGTTGAACTGGTAGGCCATCAACAGGGATAACAGGGCGAGCAGATAGGGCATGTTGCGCAGAAAAATCTGCGTATCCACGCTGAATGATTCGAGAGCGGCCCGGCCCCAGTATCCCGCGGCAATAAGCACCGCCGGCACGATCAGTTTCAACCAGGCGGCCGGGTAGAATTGCATCGCGCCTATAGCCCCTTCACGCCACTTTTTTATCGATTATGCCTGCCCTAAGCCATTCTTTTTACTGCCTAAATGGTGTTTTTCCCACTAGGCGACGCGTTCGCGTAATGATAGCCTACGAGAGTCATAATTATTACTAATACCAGTCGTGCATGGGGAATTCTGAATCCAGCCGCAACCGGGCAAAAATTCTGGTCGTCGACGATGACCAGAACGTACGCCTGTTGACGCGACAATGCCTTGAAGCAGAGGGCATGGAAGTGATCGAGGCCGCCAATGGGGTCGAGGCCATCGATCAGTTTGTGCGTGAGCGGCCAGACCTCGTTTTCCTCGATGTGGAGATGCCCGGCATGACGGGCCTGGAAGCCTGCCGACGCATCCGCAAGCTGCCGCAGGGTGAGTCGATCCCTATCATGATCGTTACCGGATCGGACGACCGCCACTCTATTGACCAGGGCTTTGAAGCCGGCGCCACCCAGTACAAAACCAAACCTGTGAACTGGTCGCTGCTTGGCCGCGACGTGCAGTACATGCTGCGCGCCAGTAACGCGTTCAACTCACTCAAACGTCAGGAAGACCGCCTGCGCTACCTGGCGTATTACGATCCCCTGACAAGCCTGCCCAACCGACGCAGTTTTAATGAGCAGCTCAACCGCATTTTGAAGCGCGCCCAACGGCACAGCTGTTCCGCCGCGCTGATGTTTATCGACCTGGATCACTTCAAGCGGATTAACGATTCCATCGGCCACGCGCGCGGCGACCGGCTGCTGGTAGAAATTGCCAAGCGCCTGACCAACGAGTTACGCGAAGACGACGTGGTGAACTACCTGTCGGAGAACGACGCCGAGAAAGACGCCGAAGCGGGCGCCGCAACTGAAATTGCACGACTGGGCGGCGACGAATTCACCGTGGTGCTTTCTGACGTTGACGATATCGACCACATCAAAAACGTTGCACGCCGCATTCTTCTCAGCCTTTCGGAACCCATTGCGCTGCAATCGCATAACCCTGTGGTGACGCCGAGTATCGGCATCGCCATCTATCCGCAGGACGGAACCGACGCCGACACACTGGTGCGCAACGCCGACACGGCCATGTATGTGGCCAAGGCCGAAGGCCGGGCGTGCTATCGCTTCTACAACGAAGACATGAATGCCCGGGCCGTCGAGCAGCTGAAGATGGAAGAAGAGCTGCGCGATGCCATGCGCAACGACGAGCTCGAGCTGCGCTACCAGCCACAAATCAATACCAAAACCGGCGAAGTGGTCAGCATGGAGGCGCTGGTGCGCTGGAAGCACCCTGAGCGCGGCATGGTTTCACCGGTGGATTTCATCCCCGTTGCCGAGAGCACCGGCCAGATTATCGAGCTGGGCGAGTGGGTGATGGACGAAGTGGCACGCAATTGTCTCTATTGGGACAAGCTCGGGCTGAAGCCGTTTCGCGTCTGCGTGAACATCTCGCCGCTGCAGTTCAACCAGCGCAATCTGCCGGACCGGATTGAGGCATTCCTTGCACGGTCTGGTCTGGCCGCAGACAGGCTGGAGCTGGAACTGACCGAAAGCGCCATTATGACCGACGCTGAAACCAATATCGCCAGATTGCGTCAGTTAAAGGACCTGGGGGTAGACCTCGCCGTGGATGATTTCGGCACCGGTTACTCTTCTTTGAGCTACCTGAAGCGCTTCCCTATCGATACGCTCAAGATCGACCAGAGCTTCGTTTCTGATCTTGACACCACCGACGGCGCGGCCATCGTTGATGCGATACTTGCGCTGGCCAAGACGCTGAACCTGCGTGTTATCGCCGAAGGTATTGAGAACGAACACCACCTGTCCTACCTGGTTCGCAACGAGTGTGACCTGCTGCAGGGATTCTATTTCTCACGCCCGCTTTACCCGGAGGATGTACCCAGCATGCTGGAGCAGAACTTCTCCCAGCAAATTGGCAAGGTGGTGGAAAACCAGCTGAAGAAAGTTGTAGATAACTGATCACCGCCGCCCCCAGTCCATGAGCGCGCCCCCCTCGCACGTCAAACTGGCCGCACTTCTCGTTGCCTGCCTGCCCTTGGCAGCCTGTTCCCTCTTTACTGCCAATCCACATGAGCCGCTGCAGGTACTGCTGCGCGGCAACTCCTCCGCAGAGCTGACACAACTGGTCGCGGATTCCGGCGGAACCCTCACCCATGACCTGCCTATCATCGACGCAGTGGGCGCCAGGATGACGCGCGGTCAACTCAATCAGGTGCTGGACTCTGGCCTCGTCAGTTACCACATCGATGATCTTGCACGCCTGCAAGACCCGGGCAACCCGCCGGAAAGCAATAGCGAGGACTGCGAGGTGCGCGGGCAGATTGAGTTCACCGTGAACAACGACCACATCCTGTGGCCGCTTTACAACAAGCAGGCTCAGCCCGTCACCTGGGAAAAACTGGATATCCACTGGCCCGCGCGGCTGGGCCGGCTGCAACGAGTGGAGCTCGACGGTGTGGCGCTGGCACCTGCACTGCTGAAGGCGCAGCAGGACAGCCGTGTCAGCATCGAGTTTCCACGCAGGCAGCGGCCGGTAATCGTGGAGCGCTCCAACCTCACGCTGAGCTTCGCGCAACAGCACCTGCGCGAACTGGCCCCATTGCAACGCGAGTTCCATATCGAGGCCAGCTTTAAGGGCGGCTGTACGGACAAGTTGGTTCCCGCTTACGCCAACAATCACGAAGACTATTACTACAACACGGTCGCCGGCGTTAACCTCCTTCACCAACAGGGCATTACCGGCGCAGGGGTGACCGTAGCCGTTATCGACTCGGGCTTGTGGGAACACCCCGCCCTGGCGCTGGACACCCGGGGGGAATCACGCATCCTGGCGCGCTATGACGCCATCACCGACACAACCGGCGGCGAGGTGCTGGACGAGAGCGGCCATGGCACCCACATGAGCAGCATCATCGCGCACAGCGGGCCAACGCTTGCCAACGGCGAACCAACCGGCTGGTACCGGGGCGTTGCGCCCGACGCAAACCTCGTGGCCGTGAAAGTGCTGGACAGGGAAGGCAGGGCGCACTTTCTGGATATCGCCCGCGCCATTCAGTGGGTGGTAGACCACCGCGAGCAATACAGCATACGCGTGCTCAACATCTCACTGGGCCAGGTGCCGCGCTGGCCCTATTGGGAGGATTTTATTAACCAGACCGTTCTGCGCGCCTGGGCGGCCGGTATCGTGGTAGTGGCGGCGGCGGGCAACGACGGCCCTGAAATGCTGACTATCGACTCCCCGGGGAACCTGCCTTACGCCATCACGGTGGGTGCCGTAACCGACTCCTGGACACCCGATACCCGTGACGATGACTACATCCCGGATTTTTCATCTCGCGGGCCAACGCCCAGCGGCCACGTGAAACCTGATGTGGTGGCACTGGGGGGGCACATGACGGGGCTGATTCATCCGGAGTCCGGCATGGCGGAGGAAGACCCCGAAAATTTCCTCGCCTCTGGCGAGTTCGTGTCGACCGGCACCTCCCAGGCCACCGCGATGGTATCCGGCATCATTGCCCTGCTGCTGCAGCTTGAACCGGATCTGTCGCCCGACGACATCAAATGCAAACTGATCACCAGCGCCGAACCCGCCATAAACGCCGATGGCAAGCTGGCCTACAGCCCGTTTACACAGGGGTACGGGTACGTGACGGCCCCCAGAACCGTTACCCTGGGACAAACGGGCTGCGGCAACGCCGATATGGATATCAGCGCAGAGCTGGAAGGCAGCGATTTCTACTACGGCCCGACCATCTGGGACAGCAATGGCGGCACAAGCCTGCCCGATTTGGATCGGCTGGTTGCCCAGGAGCCAGCGGCAAAGGGAGAGAGCGACACCCGCAAATGGGGCGTAAAAGAGCACATAGAGCGGCTGGATAGCGCCGAACTGGAGCGCTACCAACGTGAGGATTTCCCCATAAACTGGCTGCAGATATACCTCGAGGAGAAGGCGGCCATCGAAGCACTCCACCAGGCCCCGGCAACCACCCCCTGAGCCCCTCTGATCAGACCCAAACCTACCCCTTGAGGGGTAGCGACCTGCTACCCCTGACCACGGTTCTAGTATTAAATAAATCAGCAACTTAGCTCCGAATGGCGGAGCGGCAGGCACCTCGTCCGGAGCCCTCCTCCGCCACCTGCCCCAAACAGGTCAACCCAAGCCTGTTCCCTTGCAAACTCAAGTCCTATATTACGGTCAAGCATCAGTCTCTAAGAATGCGCTTGAGGTCCCGTCAGTGGGCCCAAAAAGAGAACCCGTTCACACCCGTGAGTGGGTAGCAGTAAGAAGAAGGCAGGATGTAGATATGAAAACGTTAAAAAGAGCGAGTTACGCAGGCGCCGCCACCCTGGCACTTGCACTTCTGGCGCCCTCAACGGCCCTGGCTGATTCCTCAGCCGGACAGTCCGCGACCGCCAAAAACTCCGGAAACACTGTTCACCGCGTAAGCCATGCTTTAGCCAGCGACCAGCAGTACACGGGCGCCTCCGGCTACAAGTGGGGCAAAGAGTCTCCCCGCAGCACTGAAAAAGCCAACTGGGCTGGATCTGAGTCTTCTCAGAAAGCTCGCAGTGGTTATAAGTGGGGCGAGGCTAATTCTGCGGAGCAGACTGGAAGCCGCTGGCGCAGAGATACTGCCGAGCAGACCGGAAGCCGCTGGCGCAGAGACACTGCCGAGCAGACCGGAAGCCGCTGGCGCAGAGATACTGCCGAGCAGACCGGAAGCCGCTGGCGCAGAGATACTGCCGAGCAGACCGGAAGCCGCTGGCGCAGAGATACTGCCGAGCAGGCCGGAAGCCGCTGGCGTCGCTAGATACTGAACTAGCGCACCGCCGCCGGGCTTTCACTGGCAAATACTTCGATCAGCTTGTAGAACCGCCGACTTCACAGAAGCAGGTTTAGTTTCAACAAGATGCTCAATCCTCAAGCCGTGTTGGGCTGCCTTCCCCAACGCGGCTTTTGTGCGTCTATAAAATAGTTAAATTTGGGAATCTTTACATCAAATTAGACCCGTTGTGGATGAAACGCCATCCCTTGCTTTAAACTGCCAAGATTCCAAGCCTATGCAGGGTTCCTGTGAAACTTTGGGTCACCACAATCGCTTGTGTACTCCTCGCGGCGGCCACCATGCCTCTCGGCGCTGCGACCTCACCTCCAAAACTACTGATTAGAACACCGGCATTCCTGGACAAACTGACACAGCAAACTGTCAACCAATCTTTTCAGGACTCTACGGGCGCACTCTGGTTCGTTACGCAGGAGGGCTTGAATAAATACACTGGACACGAACTCGAGACTTACCGGCACGAACCTTCGAATTCCTCCTCTCTTCCCTCAAATATCGTCAGAAAAATAACCGAAGACAATCAAGGCACCATTTGGATAGCGACACTCGGCGGTGGACTGGGACGCTATGACGAGGTTACGAACTCATTCCAAACCTTTTCAGCTAACCCAAATGACGCGAATACACCATACTCCAATGACATCTATGGCTTGTTCGTGGACTTCAATGGGAATCTCTGGATAGGCTACAGAAATGGCTTTAGCGTTCTCGACCCCGAGAGCCATCAATTCCATCACTATATTTCCGGAAATGGCGGCATACCTTATATGGGCGAGGTCAAGGACTTCGCTCAAACCTCCGATGGAAGAGTTTGGGCCGCAACGCAAGAAAGCGGGCTGTTAGAAATTGATGACCGTACGAGAAACATCGCGAGGCACCTGCACAGCCAAAGTGACCCGACTTCCATCGCGCAGGACAGCCTATTTTCACTATTCGTTGATCGAAACGACGCGATTTGGATTGCGTCTGAGGAAAACGGGCTGAGTCGTTTTGACCCTTCGACACAGCAAGCGATCAGGTTTGTACACGATGAGACAAACCTAGAATCCTTATCCTCGAATACAGTCACTAGCATCTTCGAGGATCAAAATGGGACGCTATGGATCGGAACTACGGAGGGATTAGACCTATACCGCAACGAAGATGAGACCTTTTACCGATATGGTCCACACAATCTCGACCTTCCTGACTTTCAGATATACAGCGTCAACCAATCAAGAGAAGGAATTTACTGGATAGGAACACGCACAGCGCTTTTTGCTGCGGTCAAGACCCAGTTCGAGAAGTATGACACTTTGAACGGCAACCTCTCTGACAAGTCCGTCAATGCGTTCGCCGAAACCAAAGATGGGAGCATTTGGGTTGGCACAGACGACGGTCTGAATCGTCTACGGCCTGGACAAGAGCAGTTTGAATGGATCAATGAATCTACGGATCCGGCCTTATCCAGTGCAGTAGTCATGAGCCTGCTTGGAGAAGGAAATTACATATGGATTGGCACTTATGATAGTGGACTTAATAGACTCGACCTGGATACAAACACAGTAGAAGTATTCAGACATTCGCCAGTCGACCCTACTAGCCTGAGCGCTAACGGAGTCACATCAATATTTCGATTGTCCTCTGGCGAGCTGCTGGTCGGCACATATGGCGGCGGCCTAAACGTTTACCAAGGTGGATCACAATTCAAAACACTCACAAACAGATTGAACGATGAGACTTCGATAAGCAGTAACAATGTGCTGGCTATTCATGAAGACAAATATCAAAACATCTGGGTCGGAACAGTAAACGGGCTAAACCTACTTGACCTTAAGACCGGCACTTTCCAACGCTTCGCCCCGGATCCCAATAGAGAGGATGGATTATCTAGCAAGAACATCTGGAGCTTCCTCGAAGACCGCAAAGGCAATCTTTGGATGGGCACAGAAGGCGGCGGCCTTGAATTGTGGGAAGCGGCAGATCGAAGAAGGCTAGACCCCAAGTTTAGACACTACTCAGACAATATTGCATTGCCCAGCGCGAGCGTTTACGGCATTCAACAAGATGAGGATGGATGGCTGTGGCTGTCTCACAACAAGGGCCTCACTCGCGTGGAGCCACAAAGCCTCGACGCACACCAGTATGGCCCGCAGGATGGCTTGCAGTCAGCTGAATTCAACCTGGGCGCCTCATTCAAATCCAGAAATGGCACCATCTATTTCGGCGGAATCGCAGGATTCAACGCAATCTCTCCCGACGAAGTAAGCGCGGAGCGCACACCACCAAAACTGGCCATCTCGCGAATTCTTGTTATGAACGAGCGTCGCGAATTCGACAATCCATATCATGCGCTTCAGGAGATTGAACTCGGCTACGAGGACAGAATGCTATCTGTAGAATTTTACGCAGCCGACTACACCAACCCCGATCTAATCAACTACGCCTACAAACTGGAAGGCATCAACCCCGACTGGGTGGTATCTCCGGAAGCCCGCGTCGCATCCTTTACAACACTACCAGCGGGCAGGTATGAGCTGAAACTTGCCGCAGCCAGCCCCGATGGAACATGGAACTGGGACGGAATCAGCTTATCACTTGTCGTTGCGCCACCACCCTGGAAAAGCCCGTGGGCGTATTCGGCATACGCGCTGATGCTGTTCGCACTGATTGGATATTACTTCCATCGTCAGAAACAAAAAGAACGTGAGGCGATCAGAATACAACGCGAACTGGAACAACGCGTGGAAGAAAGAACAAGGGACTTGGAAGCCGCACGCAAGGAGGCTGAGGAGGCAACCAAGGCAAAGTCGGACTTTCTTGCCACTATGACGCATGAAATCCGAACACCTATGCACGGCATCATCGGAATGACTGAGCTACTGCTTCACACTAATCTCACCGGACAACAGCACCAGTTTGCTAAAGCGGCTCATAAGAGCGGGGAGTCACTTCTAGGCCTAATCAATGAAATTTTGGATTTCTCGAAAGTAGAAGCTTCCAAGGTCGAGCTGGAATCGGTCGATTTCAATCTAACTGAAGTCCTTGAGGACATTTGCTACTTGCAGGGCGAACCTGCATCGAAGAAAGGACTTTCACTCAATCATATCTGTGACCCAACAATACCTACCTGCTTCGTCGGCGATCCTACCAAGCTACGCCAGGTAATCATGAACCTGGTGAGTAACTCCATAAAGTTCACACACGAGGGGAACGTGAACGTACGCGCAGATGCCAAAATTCTAAAATCAGATCAAGGCAAAGCCATTGTACATATCTGCGTCGAGGATGAAGGCATCGGGATGGATGAGGAGACTCAGAAGAGAGTTTTTGAGCCATTCACACAGGCCGATACCAGCACGACCAGGCAGTATGGGGGAACAGGATTGGGGCTTAGCATCTCTCGCCACTACATAGATCTTATGGGCGGCGATATTAACGTTCAGTCGGTGCTCGGCAGAGGAACCCGAATCACGATTTCGATTCCATTGCCCGTTGCGGAGAAACAAGACGACAACGTTCCATCGCTTGAGGGGATGGCAGCGGTGATATTCAGCAGCAATATCGCGACAACCGAAATGCTTTCGGCTGTTTTGGAGAGAGCTGGCATCCGAACCTACTCTCGCGCGATAGGGGAAATACTGGAGGCTACCCTACCCCCCTGCGAGGTGATCGTTCTGGATCCAAGAGATTCTTCAATACCACAAGAAATGATAATGGATCGCACCGACCTTGATGCTCCATTCAAGTTCTTCCTGACCCCACTTTCTGATACTCCAATGGGCTTTGAGCACCCCGGCTGGACTACTCTAGTCACTCCTGTCAGATCGGAGGATGTATATGAATCACTAACTTCGAACCAGGAATTAATCGACCAGAGCAATCACGATATTTCGGAGCATACGGATTATTCTCAAGAACAAAGAGTACTGGTAGCGGAAGATGTAATTACAAACCAGCGCATTATCAAGGAGATGTTGGAGCTACTGAACTTTGAGGTCGACATTGCAGGCAACGGACAGCTTGCTGTAGACATGTTCGCAACTAAACGCTATGCACTCGTCTTTATGGATTGTCAGATGCCGATAATGGATGGATATCAAGCGGCCAGAGAGATAAGACGGCTCGAAGATAAAGCAGGCGTAACAAAATATATCCCCATTGTAGCTCTTACCGCGGGCTCAGATGAAAACGACAAGCAACGATGCAAGTCTGCTGGAATGACAGATTATCTTACGAAGCCATTCACACTCTCTGACATCAAAGCGTCGCTATTAACTCACTTTGACAAGAGAGAAGATTTGATAGCCACAAAGGATAGCGCGTTACAAACTAAATCAAAGGTGCATCCATCTTCCCCCGCGCCAACCAGCGTCTCCAGCTCGTCAAAAATTATCGATTCAGCAGCTATTGAAAGCATCAGAGAAGTGGAGAAGCAAACAGGGTCGCCTCTTCTCCCAACGTTGTTTGCTGGATATCAGGACCAGATGGAGGTGAAGATTGACGAGCTTCGGTCTCACATCGGAAGAAACGACCACGTTGAAGTGTATCGAACCGCCCATGCAATCAAATCTATGAGCGCGAATATTGGCGCAGAGAAAGTTAGAGAAATCAGCGACCTCATAGAACAAAAGGGACGAAAGGAAGAGCCGCTGAACGACGACACCTCACTTGAAGAATTGATCGGCGCTTACAGCGATTTTCAGAATGCATTTGAGGAAATGATTACAGAACCGAACAACTAATCCATACTTTTGAAAAATACCTCTCTTCACCCACCTGTCTTAGAAAGAATAACGAATCAAAAGTATCAGTGAGATATTCCGGCACTCTTCGACAATACCAACACCATTTCACTCCTCCAAATTGAAGCCGACACAGCTCCTGAGCTTAACTGAATAAGATAAGTCATTTGTAGAATCATTAGCTTGACCCTAACCGCAAATCAGCGATAAACATAGGAGTTGTCAAAAGCGCACAATTAAATAGTAAAGACTTCGGATGCCGAATACGAAAGGGCGCGCTCCACATACCTGACGTGGATTTTACCAGCCATTCGGGCAACTAAAGAGTAAAAATCGTCGATTCCAATGTTTCGAGTAATGGACAACTCTCAAAATACGTTTCAGAATCTTCCCCTGGATAGATGCAGGGACGCAAGGAAGCGAAGATGCCATCAGCTAATGAGCTTTTTCGAAGCAGCATAAGATATTTGGCGCCAATGGTTTTGGCAACTATTTTCCAAGCTACTGCTGCAAGTGCGGACGAATACTACCCACAAGTTATCGCTACAGCCCTACCCCCAACCGTAGCGCGGCAATCCACCACAAAATTCTATTCAGATAGCCAGGGCATTCTATGGATCGGCACTCAAAATGGGCTTTTCCGTTTTGACGGAATTGGAACCGAGCACTACGGACCTACAAACGCCTCAAGGAATAGAATCTTTGAATCTTATATTCAGGATATCAGCGCGGATGCTATGGGAAATCTGTATGTCGCCACCGAGGGAGGAAATATTTTTAGACAGCAAGATATCGAGGGCTCGTTCGAGCACTTGGCCTTGAGTCCATTCGAACCCCATACCATTTACTGGATACACGCAGTAGGAGCCGGTGAACTTTGGCTAGGTACCGATAAAGGCGTACGACTTATAAATTTTGACGTGGCTAACGACTTCAACCAAGCATCTAATCGTATTGTGGGAGATAGCGATCGAGCATCAATGGTGATGGCCAAGGGTAAGAATGGAAAGCTCTATATTGGACAGGGCGCTAGGCTGCTAGTTGCGAGCGAAGACTCGCTTGAGCTCAACTATATCAATTTACTCGACAATCAATCATCTCAGGATTCGAGCATCACTGCACTCTGTCCAATAAACAATAGAACCATTGCAGTCGGAACAGATGCCGGATTACTCGAAGTCTACGATGTCGGGGCTATCGACGCGAAAAAAGTTTTTAGCAAAGAGCTCGCGACGGGCGTTCTAGTCACAGATCTTCTACACGGGGAGCATGGGATACTCGCCTCAACAGACAATGGACTGTATTTCATAAAGAATTTTGGCGCCGACCCTGTTCGAATTGACCGAAGAGGCGAGGGACTTAGTCATCCCGACATTTTCGACCTTTTTGCCTATGGCATGAATGTACTTATTGGCACGATAGCCGGCACGAACGTATTTTCCTACTCAACTTTCGAGCATTTTAATAGCGCCTATGGGGCCGAGAGATTTTCGGTCAACGCTTTTGGGGAAGATCTTTCGGGAACCGTATGGATTGGCGCTCAATCTGGCTTGTACTCACTTCCAAATGCAATTCCCGAGGTGGCCGGACAACTACAGGATGCAGAAAGGATTCGGAAGTACAGCCCTATTAGCGAAAGGGTTACTGCAATCCAAGGGATAAACGATGAAATTGCCGTTGGTTTCCAAAGCAGTGGAATGAGTTTCCTATCCCCGAGCAACGACAGTTTTTCCCAGTCAAAATCGACAACAATACTAGAGAAATTTGGGATCGTTGATCTATTGCTGACTTCGGATGAATCGATTTGGATAGCTACACATAGAAACGGGCTATACAGGTATTTGGACGGCGTTACGCAAGGTCCGATCAGCAAAGCGGTCATTCACGAGGGATTCATACATTGGGTAATCGGGTTGGATAACCAAGACATACTTGTTGGTACAGCGGAAAGCATTTACAGAAAGAAAGCTGATACACAAGAATTTGAACGCTTGATTCCTTTAGCTAATTCTGGGGCGAAGGCGGTCAACGTAATTTCAGCCGCGGCGACGAAAGACGGCGGTATATGGTTTGGAACGCAAGATAATGGGCTCTTCTTTTGGTCCTACGACAGCATTGCACAAGGGTCTATTCTCCTTGATAGAAGGGGTGCGAGTTCTCAGTTTCGCAACGATACAATTTATGGCATTCAGATCGACAGTGAAGGATCGCTTTGGATGCCTACCCAAAGGGGACTAATCAAGACAGATTCGAAGGGAAACTTCCAATGGAGATTTGGCCCAGGAGACGGTCTCCAAGGCGAAGATTTTCGTTGGGGCGCCGCCTACAGAGCCTCTGACGGTGCTATGTACCTTGGCGGCTCCAACGGATTCAACAGGTTTTACCCCGAAAGGGTGACCATAGATCGCACTCCACCCCGAACCATCCTTAGCAAGATTCATTTCCCCGACAGCAGTTACCTCAACTTTCGCAAGTATCTGGAAAGTACAGGTATCCAGATTTCCCATAAAGACCGATTCGTAACCTTCGAAATTGGCATCATAAACTCAAGAGATTCTCTCAACAGCCGTTTCCGCTTTCAGTTGGAGGGGTTCGATCCCAAGTGGGTTTACACTGGCTCTCGCAATACCGCCACTTATACCAATCTCCCGCATGGTGACTACGTCTTTCTGGCGCAGGGTGCGAACACGGCCGGCATCTGGGACCCGAAGGGCTTGAGAATTCCTGTTACCGTGTTGCCGCCCCCATGGCTTAGTTGGTGGGCGTACTGTTTTTACACCCTCATAGCATTGCTTGCTGGCTGGGCGGCACACCGCACGTACCAAAGTTATGTGATTCAGAGGCACGCGGTGAAGCTAGCTCAGCAAATGGCTGCCGTGGAAGAAGCGGCTGAGGAAGAAATGGAAGAACAACTCGAGTTTCAGGAAGCGATTCTTCAGTCTGCCTATAGTCATAAGAAAGATACGCTACGGCTGATCGGCGCGGTGGTGGACGACCTGGCCAGTGAATCGCCGGATACCCCCTCTGCTGATGACCATTCCGATCTTGACCGAAAACTTCACGCCCTGGAGTTGCTTGAAGAATGCATGTTCTACAGCGTCGATGGAGCACTCGCCAATTTGCACAGGTTTGTGGAACTGGCGATCGCGGAATTGATGGATGTTTCGCCGGTAGATCCCGGCACAATCGTTACCACTAACGATGTACCCAAGTCGCTGATTCCTGCTTCCGCAGCATCGCCAATCGCCATTATGCTTTTTGAGCTGATCAAGAACAGCCTGCAACACGCATTTCAGGGCGGCAGCCCGGCCAACTACATCTACATCAAGCTTGAAGTTGCCGCTGGGGAAAGCTGGGACAGACGTCTCTATACCCTTTCTGTTAGCGATACCGGTGTGGGAGCGCCTGCAGACCTCCTGAAAAACCCGGTAATGGATTCTGGCGCAGCCAGGATTGCCTCCGTCATCAAAAACTGTGGGGCAACCGCTGACCTGGACGTTACCAACGGTACGAGTGTGACGATCACGTTCAGTACTGTGATCGAGGCCAGCCCCTCGTAGGGACCACGGCCTCGGGCTTGGTCAGCTGCCCTGTCTGGCCACCCTCCCCTCCCAATGTTAAATTACACACCCTGTGCACCACCGGTGCGGGCGCAAACCGCAGGTTTCGCTTCTAAAGCACTATAAAAAACGAGAAAGGCCAGTGGACGTCAGCAAAGATCGAATCCAGGCTTTTGGCAGGGCCTGTCAGCTAGTCGTAGATGATACGGCCGCACGCGGCGATGAGCTGTTGGAGCTGTGCAGGGCTGAACTCGCCCGGCTGGAGGCCAAATTCAGCGCCTACCAACCCGAAAGTATCACCAGTCGGCTGAATCAAGCTGCCGGCACCGGTGCCTTTGTACCGCTGGATGCAGAGGCGCAAAGCCTGTTTACCTACATCGATGCCCTGTGGAGTGAGAGCAAACACATGTTCGATCCCACCACCCGCATCCTGCGCAATTGCTATGGGCCCGATGGCCAACTGCGCGCCTCAAGGGAGCAACTTCACGGCATGGTGAGCCTGGTGGGGCTGCGCAACCTCGAAATCAACGAATCGGGGGCACACCTGTCGCGCAAGGGCATGCTGATTGATCTGAACAGCTGCGTGCGCCCCTATGCCGTCGACAGCCTCAAAAAACTGTTGGTCCGAAACGGCGCCAAACACGCCCTGATCGAGATGGACCATGACATCGCCACCATCGGCAAGCAGCCGGGCGGCGCCAACTGGCTGGTTGGCGTGCGGCTTCCCCAGGGCTCGCGCGCTGCGATTACCCGGTTCAAGCTAAACGATCATGGGTTCGCGATGCGTGGCGATTTTGAACAGGCAACTGCCGTCAAAGGGGAACGTTTTGGACGCGCATTGAGCCCGGTCGATGGTCAGCCCATCCCCGGGCTGTTGAGCGTGCTGGTTACGGCTGAAAACTGTCTCACTGCCTGCAGCGCCGCGAGTATTGCGCGCATGAAAACGGAATCTGCCGGCCTTAGCTGGCTGGACAGCATCGGGCTACCCTGGCTGGCGGTCGATCGCTCGCTGCACTGCCACGGGCCACTGGCGCAGCCAAAGCGCTAGGGCATTGCGGCAAGCGCTGTTGCTGTCGTTCACACAGCCCAGTGTTCAACAACCCCGGAATGCTGCTGGCCGCTTTTCCCGCTGGGCCGCAAAACCTTCCTGCAAATCACTGGACTCAAGGCACTGGCGCACAAGATCGGCCGCCTCGCTTTCATCTACCCCGGTCCAAACCATCTGCCGCAGAATGCGCTTCATCGATTGCACTGCCAGCGGCGCCAGCCCGGCGATGTGCTCGGCGAGCGCTTGCGTTACCAGCGGCAGATCTGCCCGGCTAACCACCTGATCGAGAAAGCCGATTTCCTGCAAGGTCAGCGCGTCAAACTCCTCCGATCCCACCAGAATTCGACGGGTTGCCTGGGGGCCGAGGCACTCTACAAAGCGCCGGATGCCCTCCACCGGGTAGCACAGGCCCAGTGCCGCTGCCGGTACACGCATGCGCATCCCTTCAATGCCGATGCGGAAATCGCAACTCGCGGCCAGCTCGGCACCGCCGCCAAAGACGTTGCCATTCATGGCACACAAGGTGGGAACGGCGAGCCCTGCCAGCCTGGCAGTGGCGCGTTGAAAGGCGTCGTCAGCGATGGCACCCCCGCTAAGCTCGCCTAATGAAGCACCCGCGCAGAAGGTTTTCTCACCTTCGCCGGTTAACACAACAACTCTCACCTGCTCATCGGCCTCGATGCGCCCAACCGCGGCCTCCAGCGCGTCCAACTGCTCACGGCCGAGGGAATTGTGGCGCTGAGGGTGATTCAGCGTGATGCGCGCAATGGGGCCATCGGTGCGGTAGAGAATGGTGTCTGACATTGGTTATCTGCTCCCTGCGTTCGCCACTTTAGCTGCGCCAGTTTGGCATAGGGCAACTGCACGGGCCAGCCGAACACCCGGTGAGCAAGCGTGCGGGCTGCTGGACAAACCGCCTCGGCGGCTACCATACTCGGCTGCGGAGGATCGCTAATGTCAAAACGCTGCCAGTGGTGCGGAAGTGACCCACTTTACGTCCAGTACCATGATGAGGAATGGGGTGTGCCCGTCTGGGATGACGCACGGATATTTGAGTTTCTGATTCTTGAGGGCGCACAGGCCGGTCTTTCATGGATTACCATCCTGAAAAAGCGCGAGGGCTATCGCGCCCTCTTTGACAACTTCGACGCGAACAAAGTCGCCCGCTACAGTGATGCAAAGCTGGAAAAAATCCTGCTGGATGCGCGGATCGTGCGCAATCGGCTGAAGGTTTTTGGTGCACGCAAAAATGCCCGCGCCTTCCTGGCGGTGCAGGAGGAATACGGCAGCTTTTCCGACTACATCTGGCGCTTCGTCGACGGTCAACCCATTCAGAATCGCTGGAAGTCGCTGGCCGAAGTGCCCGCAACGAGTCCCGAGTCGGACACGCTAAGCAAAGATCTAAAAAAGCGCGGCTTCACCTTTGTGGGATCGACCATAATGTACGCGCACATGCAGGCCATGGGCATGGTCAACGATCACACGACTGACTGCTTTCGCTATCGAGAGTGCCGCAAACTGGCTTAATCAAGGTTGGCAAAGGCCTACGCGCACCACTGGTGTTAGAATAGCGCGCTTAATACGGGAATCCCTCTTGTCCTCTACCAGCCCTACACCAGCGGGGTCGGCCAGTCGCCGCGTTTGGCAGCTGGCATGGCCCAACATAATTTCCAACCTGTTGTTCACAACAGTGGGCTTCCTGCACATAAAAATTGTGGCTGAGCTGGGCACCAGCGAGGTAGCGGCGGTTACCACCGGTCATCGCGTGTTCTTCCTGGTTCAGGCCATTCTCATGGGCGTATCGGTGGCCGCCACCGCGATGATCGCTCGCGCCTGGGGCGCACAGCAGGTGAGACAGGCCGAAATGATCACCTGGACGTCGATCACGCTGGCCCTGACCCTGGCGGCCATCATCAGCGCATGCGTGGTGGCCGCTCCGCGCGCCATCGCCAGTCTGTTCGGGCTGGATGAAGAAACCACGGATATGGCGGCGCGATTCATCTTCTGGCTCAGCCTGTTCAATGTGTTTTCCGCACTGAGCATGATGCTGGGTACTGCACTGCGCGCCATCGGCGATGTGATCACGCCCCTGTGGTTCTTGCTCGCCAGCTCGATCATCAATGTGCTGTTTGCGTGGTTGCTGGCTTACGGCATCGGGCCATTCCCCGCTTTCGGCATCGAGGGTGTTGCCCTGGGCGGTAGCCTGGGCGCGTCCTTTATCACAATGCTGTTTGCGCTGCGGTGGTGGCAGGGCAAGTTTAAACTGAAGGCGCTGAAAGCACTGGCTGTTGACTGGCCAGGCATGCGGCAGCTGATCAAGATCGGCACGCCGTCTGTGGTGGAACAAGGCATTATTCAACTGGCGTTCCTTGGCTTCTTTGCCATCCTGGCGCAGTACGGCACGGAGGCATACGCCGCCTACGGTATCGGGATCAGCCTGGTGGCGTTTTCAATCGTAATCGGGTTCGGGTTTGGCATCGCCACCGCCACGCTGGTTGGCCAGCAGCTTGGCGCGGGGGAGCCAGACCTCGCGGTGCTGGCAGTATCGCGCTCCCTGCGCATGGCGCTGGCGGCGATGATCACGCTGTCCGTTCTGCTGGCATGGTATGCACGGCCGTTGGCGCAGTTCATGATTGACGATCCAGTGGTCGTTGATCTGACTGTCGCGTTTATCTACTTCATTGCCGCTGCTCAGCCCTTGATGGCCTTTGAGCACACGCTGGGCGGCGCCCTGCGCGGCGCGGGCGACACGCGTTCACCGCTGATCGCCACGTTCTGCGGCATTATCCTTGGGCGCCTCATACCCGCGCTGGTCTTCCTCTGGCTGGGACTGTCCATCTACTGGATATTCGCCGTGATGATCATGGACTACGCGGTGAAAGCGGTATTGCTGATCTATCGCTACCGACAGCGCAAGTGGCTGGATATCAGCTTTGATATCGACTAGCTGTTTTGCAAGACGAGAGCACGTAAACGCCCTCCCCGGCGCCAGATCTCGCTAGACAGCGACAAAAATTATACTTAAAGTTGGAATCTCCGAATTACTGGTAAGTTCAGAGCGGCCACAGCTCTGCAATCCCCCCCATGACAGACGATATTCGCCTTGAAGAAGGCGCTGCAGCGTCCCCCTTTAATCGCACCGTGCAGCACGATGCGAAGCGCGCCGCGATATTGTCCCAGGCAGCCCGCCTGTTCAATTACAAGGGTTCCCGCGCCACCACCTTGCAGGACATCGCTGAAACCCTCGGGCTAACCAAGACCAGCCTCTATTACTACGTAAAAACCAAGGAAGAACTGATCTACCAGTGCTACATGGCAACACTGGAGCACAATCATCGCACCCTGGATGAGATCGAAGCCGCTAACGAAAATCCCGTGGATCGAGCCTGCACCTTCGTGCTGCGACACTTCGAGTACTGGCAGGCCGCTCAAGCCGGCCGCGCGCCGCACAACGCGGTGCTCCTGGAAATCGCAGGGTTGAAGGGGCCACACCGCGAGGAAGTTGAAGCGCGCTATATCGACATGTTCAAGCGGTTGCGCGACTACCTGCGAGACGGTATCGCGCAGGGCTGCCTTAGGCCCTGTGATCCAACATCCACCGTTCTGGCCATTCTTGGCTCGCTGGACTGGACGTTTTCCTGGTTGCACGCTATTCCGGCAGACAAGGTAACGCAAAGCGCAGAAGAAGCCGTGGATCTGCTCAAGCATGGGCTGGCCGCCGGACCGGGTAAGAGCCCTGCCTCGATCCCGCAGCTCGAAGATGAGGAGACCGCGGCACTACAGGGCTTTAATCGCGAGCAACAAAATCGCCTGAAGCAGGAGGCGTTTTTCAAGACCGGCACGCGCTGCTTTAACAAGAAGGGTTTTTCCGGCACCTCACTGGAGGAAATCGCCGAGCAACTCAGCGTGTCCAAGGGCGCCTTTTACTACCACATCAAGAACAAGGAAGACCTGCTGGTCAGCTGTTACGAGCGCTCAATGGATATAGTAGAGAAACTGCACGCCGAAGCCGCCTCCATTGAGGGCAGCGGTCTGCAGAAGGCGGAGTACGTTTGCCGACGCGCGTTCCTCGCGCAAAACTCCGCAGAGGGACCGCTTATTCGCTATACCTCAATCACCGCCCTGCCCATGGAACGCCGGCTCAAAATCATCGAGCGCACTGAAGCGTCCAACCAACGGTTTGGCGAGTTTCTTGAACAGGGCATCGCCGATGGTAGCGTAAGGCCCGTCAACACGTTTACCGCACAACATCTCATTGCAGGCGCAATGAATGCCGCCATGGATATCAACCTGTGGCGCAAGGTAGAAGATATCGACAGCGCCGCTATCGAGTATTTCGATTTGTTTTTCAACGGCCTGTTACCCCGGTAACGGCCATTTTAGGAGTTAATCTGTGGCCAGTGACCTGGACAAACTGCTCGCCTTCCTGGAAGTCGAGCGTATCGACAAGTATCTCTTTATTGGCAAGAGCCCCAAACACCCGAAGCGCATATTCGGTGGCCAGGTGCTCGCGCAATCGCTGAACGCGGCGGCACGCACAGTAGAGGAAGAACGCAGCGCGCACTCGATGCACGCTTACTTTCTGCGCCCGGGAAACCCGGCGAAGCAGATCGTCTACGAGGTGGACCCCATCCGCGACGGCCGGAGCTTTACCACGCGCCGCGTCGTTGCCAAACAGGATGGCATCGCGATTTTCAGCACAGCCATTTCGTTCCAGATCGCAGAACCCGGGCTTTCGCACCAGAGCACGGCGCCGGATGTGCCGCCACCCGAGGGTCTGGAATCTGATTTTGAATACTGGACGCGGTTGGCGGAAGAACACCCGGACAAGCTTGAGAAACCAGGCATCAACCCCGTTGATCGGATCCCTGTAAAACGCCGCGACGTGCTGAAACCCGACCAGCGCGAACCAGAATCGCATGTGTGGCTGCGCGCCCTGGGCGACCTCGGCGATGAGCCGATACGCCACCAGACCGTGCTGGCCTATATGTCCGATTTTGCGCTGCTCGGCACCGCCCTCTATCCCCACCCTTATTCCGGGTGGAGTAGTGAAGTGCAAAGCGCCAGCCTGGATCACGCTCTGTGGTTTCACCGCCCGTTTCGCGCTGACGAATTTCTGCTGTATCACATCGATAGCCCCAATGCGGAGGCGGCCAGGGGTTTCAGCCGGGGCAGCTTCTATACCCGCGAGGGCGTACTGGTGGCATCCACCGCACAGGAGGCGCTGCTGCGCCTGCGAGAAGACAAGAACGACTGAGCCAGTTGCCCGGTCAGGGCTGCTCAGTTAACGAGAGTATCCATCTCACGCCCCAGCTCCACCAGCTCCAGCGTATTGCCGGACTGACGAAGATGGGTAATCGAACCGTTGTCCGGGTAGAAACACAGCGTTTCAGCACGGCCCTGGATGCGTCCCACCACGGCGTTGATCACCAGAAAGTGCGTGAACACCACCGTCGGCGCGGGAACATTCAACAGGGTTTCAAAGGCCGTGTCGCGCCAGCGTAACAAGCCGGCGTCCTGGTCAGCCCACCGCTGTTGCATGAACTGTCGCAGCCACACCTGCCTTTGCTCAAGTGGCACGGGCGAGGGCACTTCTGCAAAGGCCGAGTTTACGTCAACCCCTGCCTGCAGATGGCGGGCCAGGGGCTGCGCAGTTTCCTGCGCCCTGGCCAGCGGACTGCTCACCAGTTGCACCTCTGGGACGAGGCCAGGTAACAATGCGGAAGCGGCTTCTTCGGCCTGCTGCCGGCCCAACTCACTCAGCCCAGGGTCGGCAGACTGGCCCCAACTCGCTGCGGCTTCGCCATGGCGTACAAGATATAGATCCATGAATACCTTACAGCAGGCTCACGCCGTGTCGCTCAACGATTCTGGCCCGCGCTTGAAACGCAGCTCGCGCCGGTAGGGAATAAAATCCTCCAGGTGGCCGCTGTGAATGCGCTCCTGAAGCCCCTGCCAGAATGACGCCTCGTAAATATCGCTATGTAGCTGGTCAAAGACTTTGCGCGCTTTCTGGTTGCCCGAGAAGAACAGCGAGAACTCTTCGGGGAAGATGTCGTTTGGCGCGACGGTGTACCACGGCTTGCTGGCCATCTCTTCAGCTTCATTGCGCGGTTCGGGAATCTTGCGAAAGTTACATTCCGTCAGCGGTACAATTTCGTCATAGTCGTAAAAGACAACCCGCCCGTGTCGCGTTACACCGAAATTCTTCAGCAGCATATCGCCGGGGAAAATATTGGCCGCCGCCAGCTGCTTGATGGCATTGCCGTACTCGTCCATCACATCCCAAATCTGCTCTTCGGTTGCCGTGCCCAAATAGAGATTGAGGGGCGTCATTCGGCGCTCAACGTAAACATGCTTGATCACCAACGCCTTGCCGTGATCTTCAATGACAGAGGGCGCCACCTCCATCAACTCTTCCAGCACCTCGTCGGAAAAACGCTCGCGCGAAAATGCCAGGTTCTTGAACTCCTGCGTGTCGGCCATGCGCCCGGCCCTGTCCCAGCGTTTTACCAGGGCGTACTTCTCCATCACCTGCTCGCGGGTCATATCCTTGGGCGGCGTAAACCGATCCTTAATGATCTTGAAGACGAACTCGTAGGAATCCATGGTGAACACGGTCATTACCATGCCCTTGATACCGGGCGCGATCTTGAACTGGTCGTTGGTCGTCGTCATGTGACGATAAGCGCTGCGGTAGTAGTAGGTTTTTCCGTGCTTGTTGTAACCCATCGAGCTGTAGATCTCGGAGATGGGCTTGGCCGGCATGAGCTGTTTCAGAAACAGTACATACTGCGACGGGATACTGGCATCCACCTGAAAATAGGAGCGCGTGAAGCTGAACACCACGCTGAGTTTGTCGGGGCCGAAAAGAATGGTATCGACGTAAACCGAATCCTCCTCCGTGTGCAGAATGGGCAGTGAGAACGTCAGGTCCTTTTCACCGGAAACAATTCGACCGACAATATAGGCGCCCTTGTTGCGGAAAAAATGATGTTCGAGCACGTGCAGCTCAACGTCGCTCTCATCGATTTCAAAATGAATCGGAAAGTACTTGTCGATCGCAGCGCAAATGTTCGTAACATCCCGCTCGAGGTCTTCGTAGGGGATTGCGAACGCATAATCGTTCAATAGATCACGCCAGAGATCGCTCCAGGACCCCTCTTTACGATAGGTCCGGTAAACTTTGCTGACGTCGGCAGGCGGCATGTCCCCCTGCGGAGAAAATACAAAGGCATACTCGTCGCGAATTTGCCGGTGGGAGTGCACGGCGCAGTAAATCGTATTGAAAAACGTTTCGGCCATTTCGAAGTTGTTGTGGCCGTCGATCAGTTCAGCGTAGATACCGCGCGCCGAGCGCCAGAATTCCAGATCGTAAAGTGCATCCCCTGCAATCAGCTCAGCGTACTGCTTTACCTGTGCGATCTTGGCCCTGCGCAAATCAATGCGCTCGGTGGCCGCTGCGCGTATACCGTGCCAGTCAGCATTTTCGAAACGAGCGCGGGCCGCCAGCGTGATGGTCTGGTACTCGGCGAAAAACGATTCAAAGCCATTGAGAATGGTGCGCACGAAGCGCTCACAGGTATCCACTCTTACTACCCGACTCTGCACTTTATCTGGGACAGTCATTGAGCGTACCAAAAAGGAAGGTGAGCAATGCGCGCACGGGCGTACGCGCATCACACTTTAAAGCAATATTACAGCATTTCCTTGGCGAAGAGTTCCATCACGGCCGGATCACCGACACCGAGCAACATAGAGCCTACTTCACCGCGCTTACCGGCTTCTTTCCAAACGCTCAGGCGTTCGCGAATCCGATCGTGTGGGCCGATCAGCGATACCTCGTCCAGCAACTGGTTGGGTACCAGCGCGGCCGCTTCATCTTTCTTACCGGCCAGGTAGAGGTCCTGGATATCCTTGGCGACATCGCCGTAACCCAGACGCGTGGCATAATCGTTGTAGAAGTTTTTGTCGCGCGCGCCCATGCCGCCAATGTACAGGGCAAGCCAGGGTCGCAGCGCGTCAAAGGCCGCGTCCAGATCATCGTTAGCGGCAACGGTAACGAACGGCGCGATATCGAAATCCTTCAGGCTCTTGCCGTTGCCTGCCTTGTCGAAACCTTCCTGAATGTGCTTGCCGAGAATGTCGTACTTGTTCGGATCCATCCACACCGGGAACACACCATCGGCGACTTCACCGGCGCAACGCAAACCGGCGGGCGTGATCGACGCCGTGTAAATCGGGATATCGGGATCACCCTGCAAAATGGATTTCAGCGGCTTACCCAGGCCGGTTGTTCCCTCGCCCGTATTGGGCATCTGGTACATGACGCCGTCGAACTCAACCGGGCCTTCGCGCTCCATGATCTTGCGCATAATCTGAATGTATTCGCGGGTACGTGTGACGGGCTTGCCGTAAGGCACACCGTGCCAGCCCTCAACCACCTGCGGGCCAGAGGCGCCCAGACCCGCGATAAAACGTCCACCGGAGAGCTGGTGCAGCGACATGGTCGTCATGGCACACATGGCCGGTGTGCGTGCCGGCATCTGCATAATAGCGGTGCCTACACGAATTTTCTCGGTCTGCGCCAGTATCCACGCAGCGGCGGTCACCGCATCGTTACCGTAGGCTTCGGCTGTCCAGACGGAATCGAACCCAATGGCTTCGGCCTGCTTGATCAGGTCGATGTTGATTTGAACGTTCTTGCCGGAATAGCCCAGCAGCATGCCCAGTTTCATTGCTTTCTCCTATTGTGATTCGACACAGCGCCAACAGTCATTCGATGCGGCCCCTGCTGCGACTCAATATAGCGTTTCCGCAGGCCTGCGCCCACGCAATTTTCGTCGGGATCTCACCTCGCGGCCAACCCCGCCCGGCTGCTACCGCAGCGCTCCGGCACGTGGCGCGGGCGCTCACGGCACCTGATTATAGGCGGCAGGGCAAGTACCTTAAC
Source organism: Gammaproteobacteria bacterium (assembly GCA_030426545.1). Classification (GTDB taxonomy): domain Bacteria; phylum Pseudomonadota; class Gammaproteobacteria; order Pseudomonadales; family Halieaceae; genus Marimicrobium. Next base: position 61,174 of record JAUHYL010000005.1, on the reverse strand, counting down.
CAGCGCCATCAATACGCACAATGTTAGCAGCGCTCAACAATATTGACCCCAGAGCACGCGCTGAATCAGCCTTCCGGATTGGCCCTGAGGTAGCGAATATTGTGCTGCAGGCGGCTGCGCGCCTGCTCGTCGGCCACGCCCAGCCCCAGCGCCTGTTCCAGCAGGTCTGCGGCAAAGGGCCGCCGACCCTTGTGCACGGCCAGGTTCGCCAGGTTGTTGCACAGGTTAAAGCTGCGATAGCCTGCTTCGTGCAGGGCAAGGTAATCGCGGTAGGCGCCCTCGGTATCACCCATACGATACCGCGCCTCGGCAATGGACTCACTGTTCGCCTGCACCTCGTAGCCCAGGGCTACCGCTTCCTGCAGATGCTCGATAGCGCCGGGGAAATCCTCCAGGTAATGCAGGCGTATCGAGCCCGCCGCCGTGTGCAGACGCCCGTCCATGCCCTCTTTCGTGCCCTGCTCTATCAGGCGCAGGTACTCGCGCTGTCGCCGGGCAACGGGCTTGGTGGGGTCCTCGTCCATGTAGTGGTGGATGGCAACATCCAGCCGCTCGCGCTTTTTCGGTTGCAGCGTCCTGTCGACCACTTCGTGCACGCGGCCAATGTAGTGAATATCTTCGCGGTTGCGGAACAGGCGCAGTATCGGGTTGGCGCGGTAGCCTGGATAGTCGCCGCTGTAGGCGGTTTTTTCGCGGACAGGCACCCAGTCCTGCGCGGTACGCTGTGCGCCGTAATTGCGCTGGGTGAGATAAAAACCATCCATGGTCGTCTCCGCTATCGCCGCGCGGATCGTCTCCCAGCCGGCAGGCTCTATCACCTCGTCGGCGTCGAGCACAACCAGCCAGTCGCCCGTGGCATGACGCAGCGCCTCATTGCGCGCATCGGCAAAGTGATCGTGCCAGGTGTAGTGCAATACGCGTTCGGTGAAGCGCTCGGCAATCGCGACGGTGTCGTCTTCGGAGCCGGTATCCACCACGACGATTTCGTCAACATGGTTCGCGGCAGATTCGAGACAGCGCGGCAGGCAGTTCGCCTCGTTCTTCACGATCATGCACAGGGAGAGCGTGGGGGAAGAAGACACTACAGGCCCGCGCTGACGACGATCTAGTACAGCAGGCTGTAGAGCTTGCGCTGATACTCGGCGGCGAGCGGATCGCCCTTGCCGAGGGCGGCAATGGTATCCAGTAGCAGGCGTTTCGTGGCGCCATCGCCATGTTCGCGATCTTTTTCCAGGATGGTTATGAACTCGTCCATCGCCTCGCGAAAGCGGCCGCCATTGGAGTACTGCACGCCAAGCTGGTGGCGCAGGTCCAGGTCGTCGGGGCTGTCTTCCAGTTTCTTTTCCAGCGCTTCCATTTCCGGCGATTTCGCCGCTTCGCGTTTTAATTCGAGTTGCGCGCGAGCCTGCTCGTAGGCGGCATCCTGGTCGGCCAGCCGAATTTCATCGAGCACCGCCTCGGCCTCGTCCAGCCGCAGGCTCTCTATCAGCGCGCTGGCATACGCCACCGCGATATCCGGGCGTTTGCCGGATTCATCCCACGCGCGGCGCAATGGCGTCAGCGCCTCGCGCGCCTCACCGCGCTGCAGCGCTTCCAGCCCTTCCTGCAACGGCCCATCCCAGGGCTTGGGCAGGTACTTCTCCAGCATCTCGCGCACCTGTGTTTCAGGCTGCGCTCCCACAAAACCATCCACCGGTTGCCCGCCCTGCACCACCATAACGGTAGGCAGGCTGCGCACACCAAACTGCTGCGCGATCATGCCCTGCTCATCGGCATTTACCTTGGCCAGCAGGAAGGCGCCAGCGTACTCGTTGGCAATCTTTTCCAGCAGGGGCATCAAGGTCTTGCAGGGCTCGCACCAGTCCGCCCAGAAATCCACCACCACGGGGCGCTTGTGCGACTCCTCGATCAGTAGTGCAGCGGCGTTGCTCTCGTCGATGTTTACGATGTGATCTGTCATGGCGGTTTCCGAAAACGTGTTCAGCGGGCCTTTGCAGGCACCCGCTAGTGCAGGTCGAGGACGTCGCGCATGTCGTACAGCGCGGCATCCCGCCCGGCTACCCAGTCAGCGGCGCGCACCGCGCCACGAGCGAAGGACATGCGGCTGGAGGCCTTGTGCGTAATCTCCACGCGCTCACCCTCGGCGGCGAACATCACGGTGTGATCACCGACCACGTCACCGGCGCGCACGGTGGCAAAGCCGATGGTCTCCCGCTCGCGGGCACCGGTCTGGCCCTGGCGGCCATACACCGCCACCTTCTCAAGATCGCGGTTCAGCGCGTCTGCCACTACCTGGCCCATGCTCAGCGCGGTACCCGAGGGCGCATCGATCTTGTGCCGATGGTGCGCTTCGTAGACCTCGATGTCTGCATCGTCACCGAGCACACGCGCAGCAATGTCGAGCAGTTTGAAGCACACGTTAACCCCGGTACTGAAGTTCGATGCCTTGCAGATGGGTATCCGTGTTGCCGCTTCATCAATCTGTGCCTGCTGCTCAGGCGTGAAGCCTGTGGTGCCGATCACCATCGCCACCCCGTTCTTCGCGCAGCCGGCCACGTTGGCCAGTGTGGCCACTGGCACTGTGAAATCAATCAGCACGTCGATATCGGCAATCACGTCTTTCAGATCGTCAACCAGCGTGATGCCGTTTTTACCGATGCCTGCCAACTCGCCGGCATCCGCGCCGATCAGGCTGCTGCCGGGCTGTTCGATAGCGGCGCTGACCTGCAGTTCACCCGCTGCCAGCGACACCGCTTCAATCAGCGTGCGGCCCATGCGGCCACCCGCACCGGTAATCCCTATTCGTGTTGTCATGATGTCATGTCGTCAAAAAAGTTTTTTACGCCTTCGAACCAACTGGTCTGCCTGGGTGAATGGCTATTGCCGCCCTGCCCCAGGCTATCGCGCAGTTTCTCCATCAGCTCCCGCTGTTCCTTGTTCAGTTTAACAGGCGTTTCTATCACTGCCCGGCACAACAAATCACCGACGTTGCCGCCGCGCACGGGCTGCACACCCTTGCCGCGCAGGCGGAACAACTTGCCGGTCTGGGTCTCGGGTGGAATCTTCAGTTTCACACGCCCATCCAGCGTGGGCACTTCAAGCTCGCCACCCAGTGCTGCATCGGCAAATGTGATGGGTACTTCGCAGTAGAGGTGCTTGCCGTCACGCTCAAAGATCGGGTGCTGCTTCACTGACATCTGTACAAAAAGATCGCCGGGTGGCCCGCCCTCGGGGCCGGCCTCGCCCTCGCCGGAGAGCCTGATACGGTCACCGGTATCAACGCCTGGCGGCACCTTCACCGACAGCGTCTTGCTCTTCTCCACTCTACCCTGTCCGCGACAGCTGGTGCAGGGGTCTGTAATGGTCTTGCCGCGCCCGCGGCAGTTGGGGCAGGTTTGCTGCACCTGGAAGAAACCCTGCTGCATGCGCACCTGGCCAGCGCCACCACAGGTGCCGCAGGTAGCCGGCGAGCTGCCCTTCTTGGCGCCGGAGCCGTCACAGGTGTCGCAGGTGCTGAGTGAAGGCACACGAATTTCAACCGTGGTGCCTTTCACTGCATCTTCAAGAGAAATATCGAGTGTGTAGCGCAAATCCGCGCCACGCTGCGGGCCACCTCGCCCGCGGCCACCGCCGCCGCCAAAGATATCGCCGAAAACGTCGCCGAAAATATCGCTGAAATTGGCGCCGCCACCGAAGCCACCGCCGCCCATGCTGGGATCGACGCCCGCATGACCGAACTGGTCGTAGGCAGCACGCTTTTCGCTGTCCATGAGAACCTCGTAGGCCTCGGTGGCCTCCTTGAACTTCTCATCCGCGTCGGGATCGTCCGGATTGCGGTCCGGGTGGTACTTCATCGCCACCCGCCGGTAAGCCTTTTTGATCTCCTTTTCGTCCGTGCCCTTGTCGACACCGAGTACTTCGTAATAATCCCGTTTTGACATAGCTTTCTCATGCAAAAGGGACAGACCTATGGTCTGCCCCTGTTCGGCTCTTATAATCGAAGGCAGACATCAGCCTGCCTCCGCGGTGCCTATGCTGTTAGGCACCTGTTTTTTCTACACAAGGGGCAGACCTGGGCCTGCCCCGACGGCGACGGGCGCCGCTACTTCTTGTCGTCCTTCACTTCTTCGAACTCCGCGTCGACAACATCGTCGGCCGCTTCCGCCTGGGCACTGTCAGCACCGCTGTCGCCGGCTTCGGCCCCCGCTGCCTGGGCCTGCTCTGCCTGCGCCGCGTACATCTTCTGCGCAACAGGGCCAGTGGCTTCGGTCAGCTTGTTGGAAGCCGCTTCGATGGCGTCCTTGTCGTCGGCCTTCATGGCTTCCTCTGCATCGGAGATGGCCGCTTCGATCGCTGCCTTCTCATCGTCAGATGCATGCTCGCCCGCCTCTTCGACCGTTTTCTTCGCGGCGTGGATCAAGCCGTCGCAGGTGTTGCGTGCGGCAATCAACTCCTCGAATTTCGCATCGGCGTCGGCGTTGGCCTCGGCGTCTGCCACCATCTTCTCGATCTCGTCGTCCGACAGACCGCTGGACGCGGTAATGCGGATGGACTGCTCTTTGCCGGTGGCCTTGTCCTGCGCAGACACGTTGAGGATACCATTGGCGTCCAGGTCGAAGGTCACCTCAATCTGCGGCATACCGCGCGGCGACGGCGGAATATCTGCCAGGTCAAAGCGACCAAGCGACTTGTTCTGCGCCGCCTGCTTACGCTCACCCTGTACCACGTGCACGGTCACGGCAGACTGGTTGTCTTCCGCGGTCGAGAAGATCTGCGACTTCTTGGTCGGGATCGTCGTGTTCTTCTCGATCAACGGTGTGGCCACGCCACCCATGGTCTCGATGCCGAGTGTCAGCGGGGTGACGTCCAGCAGCAGTACGTCTTTCACGTCACCGGCCAGTACCGCACCCTGGATAGACGCGCCCACGGCAACCGCCTCGTCCGGGTTAACGTCCTTGCGCGGCTCCTTGCCGAAGTAGTCCGCTACCTGCTTCTGTACCAACGGCATGCGTGTCTGACCACCTACCAGGATCACGTCGTCGATCTCGGAAGGCGACAGGCCGGCATCCTTCAGCGCAACTTTCACCGGCTCCATGGAGCGGGTAACCAGTTCCTCGACCAGCGATTCCAGCTTGGCGCGGCTCAGTTTCACCACCAGGTGCTTCGGCCCGGAGGCGTCAGCGGTGATGTAAGGCAGGTTCACCTCGGTTTGCTGCGAGCTGGACAGTTCGATCTTCGCTTTTTCTGCCGCCTCTTTCAGGCGCTGCAGGGCCAGCGGATCATTGTGCAGATCGATACCGCTTTCTTTCTTGAACTCCTCCGCAAGATACTCGATCAGGCGCAGGTCAAAGTCCTCACCACCGAGGAAGGTGTCACCGTTGGTAGAAAGCACCTCGAACTGGTGCTCGCCGTCCACTTCAGCAATCTCGATGATGGAGATATCGAAGGTACCGCCACCGAGGTCATAAACCGCTACGGTGTGATCACCCTTGGCCTTGTCCATACCATAAGCGAGCGCTGCCGCTGTCGGCTCGTTAATGATGCGCTTCACTTCCAGGCCGGCAATCTTGCCCGCATCCTTGGTGGCCTGGCGCTGGGAGTCATTGAAATAGGCCGGTACGGTGATAACCGCTTCCGTCACCGGCTCGCCGAGGTACTCTTCGGCAGTTTTCTTCATCTTGCGCAGCACTTCGGCAGACACCTGCGGGGGCGCCATCTTCTCGCCCTTCACTTCTACCCATGCATCGCCGTTGTCGGCCTTGACGATGGAGTAAGGCACCATCTTGATGTCTTTCTGCACGACATCGTCTTCAAACTTGCGACCAATCAGGCGCTTCACCGCGAAAACGGTGTTCTGCGGGTTGGTAACGGCCTGGCGCTTGGCGCTCTGGCCCACAAGAATCTCGCCGTCGTCGCTGTAGCCGACGATGGAAGGCGTGGTGCGATCACCCTCTGAGTTCTCGATGACCTTGGGCTTGCCGCCCTCCATCACCGATACGCAGGAGTTTGTCGTACCGAGGTCAATTCCGATTATCTTTCCCATTTTCCGTCTCCGATCTATAGCGGCGGCTGCCGCCACCATTCAAATAAGCTTGCTGTCTATATGGGTTCGCTGCGCTCGATTTAAAGGGGACAGTCCCCTTTTTCTGCGGCAAATCGCCCGCTATTGCGCTGCCTTGCTGACGATTACCATGGCCGGGCGCACCAGCCGCGTGTTCAGCGTGTAGCCCTTCTGCATCACGTCTATCACGGTGTTGGGCTCCACGTCGGGGTTCTCCACCATGGTCATGGCCTGGTGCAGGTTTGGATCAAAGGGTTCGCCGCGAGGGTCCACCACCTCGATATTGAATTTGGCCAGTACGTCGAGAAAGCTCTTCAGTGTCAGTTCCACGCCCTCGGCAATGGCTTTTACCGATTCATCGCCACCCTCGGTGGCCTCCAGGGCGCGCTCCAGATTATCGATTACCGGCAGCAGCTCGCCGGTGAAGCGCTCCAGCGCAAATTTGCGTGCTTTCTCAACGTCCTGTTCGGCCCGGCGCGCCACATTCTGGGCATCGGCTATCGCTCGCAGTTCGGCGTCTCGCGCGGCGCCCAGATCTTCCTGCAGGCGGGCGAGTTCCTCCTCCAGTGTGAGTTCGGCGGGCGCTTCATCGCCCGCCCCGGCTGATGCTTCTGCTGCCCCCTCGGCACCGGCGGTAACACCCGATTCCTCACGGGCGTCCTCTGCGCTTACCTCTTCTGCCGGCTGTTCCGGCTGTGCTTGATCGTTCTTCGCCACCTGGTCCCGCTCCTTTCTGGCCTGTCTGACTCTGGCTGTTGGGGCAAGGGTCGCGCGGTGGGTAGATTGCTACCCGAATTGCCGCTAAATGCGCCCTGCCTGCAGGCTAGATGGGGGTAAATCGGTGCAATTCAAGGGTGTTTCGCGAATAAATGCGAAATGGCTGCAGGGCCCGCCGGCAAAGGGCTGTGGCGACCCGGGAGGGGCCGCTGCGGTGGCAAAATCGAACTATTTGTCCGGGCAGCCAGAGGCGATCAGCAGGTGTGCTCTGTTGTTGTGTGGTGCAGCGGGAAAATGGGCTGATTCGACCCTCCCGAATGACGCTCGCTGAGCCTGAAATCGGCTAATTCGAGAGCGCGGCGCTGAGCATCTTGGCGGTCACATCCACAATCGGGATGACCCGCTCGTAGGCCATGCGGGTGGGACCGATCACCCCCAACACCCCCAGCGTGGAGGTACCGTCATTGTAGGGGGCAGTAATGACGCTGTAGTCGCCAAATACCTCGTAGCCCGATTCCTCGCCGATGAAAATCTGCACGCCGTCCGCCCGGGTGCAACGATCGAGCAGGTGCAGCAGATCGCGTTTTTGCTCGAAGCTGTCAAACAGATCGCGCAGCTTGTCCATTTCTTCCGCCGTGGCGCCCTCCAGCAGGTGGGATTCGCCGGCGACCACGTAATCTTCGGAGTCTTCCCTGTCCAGGGCCTTGTTGGCCAGGTCGAGGGCATCTTCCATGTAGGAATCGATCTGGCTGCGGGCATCGCGCATCTCGCGCACGATGCGCTCCTGCACCAGCCCCAGCGGCATGCCGGCAAAGCGCTGGTTGATCATCGCGGCGGCGGCGCGCAGTTGCTCCTCGGTAAAGGGGCGCTGGGTATGGATGATGCGGTTCTGTACCTCGCGCTCGTTCACCACCAGAATCACCAGCACGCGGTCGCCCGACAGCGGCAGGAACTCGACCTGACGCAAATCCTGGGCGTCCTGTCGCGGCACGGTGACCAGGCCCGCCTGGGCAGAGATGGAAGAGAGCAGCGACGAGGCCGACTGCACCAGCTCCGACGCGGATTTGTCCGGGTTGAGCCCGCTGCGCAATACCGAGACCGCTTCCGATTCCAGCGGCTGTACCTGCAGCAGCGTATCCACGAACAGCCGGTAACCCATGGCCGTGGGCACACGCCCGGCTGAGGTGTGCGGCGAGTGCACGAATCCGCGCTCCTCAAGATCGGACATCACGTTGCGAATAGTGGCGGCGCTAACGGGCAGCCCCGCCGCTTCGCGCAGCGTGCTGGAACCCACCGGCTGACCGTCGCGGATATGGTGCTCCACGAGAGTCTTTAGAAGGATACCGGCGCGCTCTGAGATATCGCTTGTGGCCATTTCGTGTCAGCCTGAAAACCAACCCTGTTTTTATCACAGCGTTCTGAAATCACAAAATTGATTCACGCGCGTGTGCCCGCCGCGCCGCTGGCGTTTATGCGCGACGGAAAGTGGGGTATAACGTGGCTATCCACACAAGCGCGCCAACGGGCGCGCAGAGGGGCGCGGCCAGCCATGCTCAGCCAGATCACTATCAGCAATTACACCATCGTCACCTCGCTGGACATGGAGTTTGCCAACGGCATGACGGTAATCACCGGCGAGACCGGCGCCGGCAAGTCAATCATGCTCGATGCCCTGGGCCTGTGCCTGGGTGACCGCGCCGACCCTAAGGCCGTGCGTCCGGGTTGTGAACGGGCTGAAATCGTCGCCAGTTTCGACATCGCTTCCATCCCCCAGGCCAGCAGCTGGCTCGCCGAGCGCGATCTGCATACGGGTGACGAGGTACTGCTGCGCCGGGTAGTCACCACCGAGGGCCGCAGCCGCGCCTATATCAATGGCAGCGCGTCAACGCTGCAGGATTGCGCCGAGCTGGGCGCCCTGCTCATCGACATCCACAGCCAGCATGCGCACCAGTCGCTGTTGCGCAAACCCGTGCAGCGCGAATTGCTGGACGCCTACGCGGGCCACCTGCCCCTGGCGCGCGAGGTGGAGCAGTGCGCCTCCGACTGGCTGCGCAAGCAGCGCGAACTGGAACTGCTGGCCGGCTCCGGCGACGAGCGCGCCGCGCAGTTGCAGCTACTGAGCTACCAGATTGACGAATTGGACACACTGGCGCTGGCTGCCGGGGAACTGGCCAGCCTGGAAGATGAGCAGAAACTGCTGGCCAACGCCGATACCATCCTGCACAGCGCCCACGAGGCGCTGACCCTGTGCGAGAGCCAGGAAAGCGGGCTGCGCCAGGCGCTGCACCTGCTGAACAGTGACATTCACGCCACGGCTGCCGCGAAGGATGCCCGCGAGCTGCTCGATTCCGCCGCCATCCAACTCAGTGAAGCCCGCAGCGAGATTCAACACCACCTCGACAGTGTGGAGGTAGACCCTGAGCGCCTGCAGCAGGTGCAAAGCCGACTGGAAGCCATCTACGACGTGGCCCGCAAGCACAAGGTGATGCCCGAACGGCTGGTGGAGTTACACGCGGAACTGGGCGAGGAAAAGCGCAGCCTGGAAAGCGGCAGCCAGCGCATCACAGAGATTGAAGCCGAGATGAGTGCGCTGGAAGACCAGTACCAGCAGCTGGCGAAAAAACTCGGCAAACAGCGCCGCAGCGCGGCGAAAAAACTGGTGAAGGCGGCGTCCAAAATACTCGCCTCACTCGCCATGGGGCAATGTGTGCTCGATGTGGTGCTCACGCCCAGCGATAACAGCAACCCGCACCCGCATGGCCTGGAAGAAACCGAGTTTCTCATCAGTACCAACCCCGGGGCGCCTCCGCAGGCGCTGGGGAAAATCGCCTCCGGCGGTGAACTCTCGCGTATCAGCCTCGCGATACAGGTGGTAACGGCCAACACGGCGACGGTGCCCAGCATGGTCTTCGACGAGGTGGATGTGGGTATCGGTGGCGCGGTGGCGGAAGTGGTGGGCAAACTGTTGCGCGAACTGGCGGGTAAAACGCAGGTACTGTGCGTTACCCACCTGCCGCAGGTGGCCGCGCAGGGCCATCAACACCTGCAGGTGGAAAAGAGCAGCAGCAAATCGTCGGTGGAAACCAGCATGAGCCAGCTGGACGAAGAGGCGAAGGTCAACGAGATTGCGCGCATGCTGGGCGGCGTAAAAATCACCGAGCAGACCCTCGCCCACGCGCGCGAAATGCTGACCGGCTCCTAGGCCGCACACACAGCGGTAACGATTGATTGGGGATTGTGTCGGCTAAACCGTGAACCGCTTGCCGACCGGCCAGTGAGCCTACTGCTTTTTGCGGACGTACAGCACCAGCGAGTGATCAATCAGCTCGTAGCCGTGTTCCCTGGCGATTTCGTGCTGGCGCTGCTCGATCACCGCGTCGGTAAACTCGATCACCTCACCGGTAGACTCACAAATCATGTGGTCATGGTGTTCGCCCTTGGCCAATTCGAACACCGAGTGCCCGCCCTCGAAGTAATGACGGATCACCAGCTTGGCGCTCTCAAACTGGGTGAGCACACGGTAGACAGTGGCCAGGCCCACTTCCTCGCCGGCATCGCGCAGGGCGTCGTAGACCTCCTCCGCGCTCATGTGCTGCTGCCCGTCCTTGTTGGACTCGAGAATCTGCAGGATCTTGACGCGCGGCAGCGTGACCTTCAGCCCGGCCTTACGCAATTCCTGATTGTGCTCAGCCATAGGCCGGGGCTTCTCTGTGCAATGCAGTAGCGGTATGATGCCACCCCTGCAAACGAAGTGGAAGTTTTGCCCATGCGCCTTGCCCTTGTCACCCTGTTCGTCGCCCTGTGCACCAGCGCCCTGGGCGCCTGCGGCTTCGTCGGCTTCCCGGGTGTGTACAAGATTGACGTGGAGCAGGGCAACATCGTCACGCAGGAGCTGGCAGATCAGCTGAAACCCGGCATGAGCCGCCGCCAGGTGCGCTTTATCCTCGGCACACCGCTGATCGAGGACCCGTTCAACCAGAATCGCTGGGATTACCCCTACGTGAAGCGCAACGGGCAGGATGTGCTCAGCGAGGCGCACCTGTCGGTGATCTTCGAGGGAGACAGCCTGGCTGAGGTTAAGGGCGACTACCTGCCGCCGGCCTGGCAAAGCGCTAGCGCACCGGCACCTGAACCCGCGTCTGCGTCAACGGACGACGAAGATGAAGACGATGAAGGCTACGAAGACGACGAGTAGCCCCGCCGGCAGCCGCCAGGCTGCATCCGAAAACCGTTAGAACGCTAGGACGCCTCGTCCTTCTCCTTGGCCCGCCGCTCTTTAGCCCGTGCCGCGCGCTCGCGCCGTACTTCCTTCGGATCAGCGATCAGCGGCCGATAGACTTCCACCCGGTCGCCCGCCTGCAACACCTGCGAAGGGGACACCACCTTGCCAAAGATGCCCAGCTTGGCGTTATCCAGGTCAATGCCCTCGAACTGCTCACTGATGCCCGACAGGCGCGCCGCTTCCAGCGCGGAGGTACCGGCGGCAACGTCCACTTCGCGGATCACCTGTTTGTGCGGCAGCGCGTAGGCCACCTCGACACTGATTAGCTGTTGATCGCTCATTGCTTATCCGTATAAATCTGCGGCGCGCCGGCCCACGGCGTCGACGAGATTGTTCGTTACCCTGTCGAACAGCTTGCCGGCAGCGGCGCCCAACACCGAGCTGTTCATGCTGAATTCCAGGTTCAGGCTCATTTTACACGCTGCCTCGTCCAGCGCGCGAAATTCCCAGCGCCCGCGCAGGTACTCGAAGGGACCGTCGAGCAACTCCAGCGTGATCTCACTCGGCGCGAACAGGACGTTGCGCGTGCTGAAACTCTGGCTGATGCCGCCGCGGGCCAGGTCCAGGCGCGCCTCCAGCACATTGCCGGAACGCGACAACACGCTGGCACCGACACAGCCGTCCATGTAGGCCGGATAGGCTTCGATATCGTTCACCAGTTCAAACAGCTGTTGCGCGGCAAACGGCAGCAGCGCGCTGCGGTCTATCACGGTCATGCTGCTACACCGCCGATGTGCGGCATGATCACAACCCGTCCTTTGACAACAGCGGTGCCAGCAGCAGGAGACCCACCGCCAGCGGCACCACATATCGCAGAGAAAAACGCCATAACAAAAAGAACAACCTGGACTCCCGGTAAAGCTCGCGCTGCAGGATTTCAGGGCGCAAACGCCAGCCCACGAACAGCGCAATCAACAACGATACCAGAGGCAGAAGCAGCTCCGCACTGGCGAAATCCAAAAACTCAAACAGGTTCCTATTTCCATACCAGGAGGGCGATTCCACCGAGGCCACCGACGCGATCGCCCCCACCGCCAGCAGCCAGCCGGCCCAGGCCACCAGTAAGGACGCGGTGATGCGCTCCACGTGGCTGATCTGCATCAGTGAGGCCACGATCGGCTCCATCAGGGCAACCGCCGTGCCCAGCGCGGCGACCACAACCAGCAGAAAAAACACCGCGCCGAACAGTTCGCCGTGAATCATGTTGCCAAAGGCGTAGGGCACGCTGACGAACAGCAGGCCCGGCCCAAAATCGGGCTCCACGTTGTTGGCAAACACCACCGGGAAAACCGCCAGCCCGGCAAACAGCGCTATCACCACGTCAAACACCGCCACCGCCATGACAGAGCGCCCAACAGGAATGCGCTGCGGCGCGTAGGCACCGAAACAGATGCCGGTGGCCACGCCCACCCCCAGTGTGTAGAACGCATGGCCCAAGGCCGCGAGCGCGGACGTGGCGTTGAAATCCACCCAGCGCACATTGAACAAAAAGGCCTGCGCCGCCGGCATGTCGCCGTTATCGATGCCGAACTTGATCAAAAAGCCCAGCATGGCCAGCAACGCCGGCACTACCAGCCACACCGCCAGGCCAATGCCGCGCTGCACGCCGAGCACCACGACAGCCCAGGTCAGCAGGGCGAACAGGCTCATCCAGTACACCTGCTGCACCGGGTCCTCGAGAAACTCAGCGAACCAGCTGCCGACTACCGAGGCGGGTGCGGCGGAGAACAGGCCGCTGTACATGGCGTTGGCGTAGGCCAGCGACCAGCCGGCCACGGTGAAGTACAGCGCCAGGATCAGGAAGCCGGCAAAGCAGGCGAGCACACCCACTCCCACCCAGCCACGCGACAGCAAGGAGCGGTCACACGCGTGCTGAATGGCCGCCAGCGGGCCGGCGCGGCCATGCGTGCCCAGCACGACCTCCGCCAATAGCAGTGGCACCGCGATAAAAAACAGGCAGGCGATATAGGTGATGACGAAAGGCGCCCCGCCGTACTCGCCGCTGAGATAGGAAAAGCGCCACAGGTTGCCCAGGCCAACCGCGGAGGCCGACAGGGCCAGCACAAACGTCGTACGACTGCGCCAGCCGGTGATGACCGGTTCACTCACTGCCAAAGGGACTGGGCCTTCTGCTGCATCGCTGTTTCGCATTTTATTATCGATTGTCACGCACACCGGGTCTGCGCGATGGTTTCAGTGCCTCAGAGTGCCGCAGGCCCCCGGGGCTGAAAAGGGAAAGATTCACGCTGCGGCCGGGCGAATGCGCCGACGTTATCCGTATAATGCGCGCCATGGCGAAAAAGAAACACAAGGTGCCGGACAACGTGATCGCGCGCAACAAGCGTGCGACGTTCGACTATGAACTGCTGGAACGTTTTGAAGCGGGCGTCTCCCTGCTCGGCTGGGAAGTGAAAAGCCTGCGCCAGGGCAAGGTCGACCTGGCCGATTCCTACGTGCTGATGAAGGACGGCGAGGCGTGGCTGCTGGGCGCCACGATTCACCCGCTGGAGACCGCCTCTACCCACTTCGTGACCGACCCCACGCGCACCCGCAAGCTGCTGCTGCACCGCAAGGAACTGGCCAAGATACTCGCCGCCACCTCGCAGAAGGGGCAAACCTGCGTGTGCACGCAACTTCACTGGAAGGGACACCTGGTCAAGGCAAACATCGCCCTGGCGTCGGGCAAGAAGGCCCACGACAAGCGCGATACGCAGAAAGAGCGCGACTGGAATCGCCAGAAGCAGCGCATTGTGCGCGAGAACGTAAAGCAATAAGACTTACCAATAGCCCTAGGGGCCCTCGCACACGCCTCGACCCGCGCCGTTAACGGCACCCCTTCTTAAGAAATCGCCCAATAGAAACACTCGGTCTAAGAACCCCGTTGCAGAGCCGACCGCGAAGGACCATATTAATAACTGTGGACAGCGGGCCGCCCGACCCTGCCCAAGGTGCCGACCAAGGCGCCCCGGTGTCCACATGTAATACGGTGAAAACCGCATGACTTTCCCATCGAGGAAAGTGCCAGGTGAGGGCACGGCCACGCGGCCACCCTCACCGAGGCTCCTGCCTTTGAGCCGCATTCGAAGAGTGTCTGCTCCTCGGCTGCGGCTTTTAACTGTGCGCGCCTACAACCTTGGCCGGTAAACGTACCCTACCCGGCGCGCGCCGCAGCGGCGATCCGCCGCCCGGCAACACTTACCAGTGGTAGCCGACCTTGAAGCGATAGGTTTCGTCGGTATCGTCCACGCCCTCAACCGCGCCACCGTCATACTCATATACCGCCTCGGCCGAGGTGGTAATGCCCAGTACCGTCGGCAGGTGCACGCCGAGCGTGGTGTTGACGATGAGCTGGCTCGCGTCGGTAACATCCACAACACCGTCCTGGTTGACGTAGAACTCAAGGCCCCAGAAGGGCTCTGACTTCATCCGGGCCTCCCAGGTGGCGCCCCAGTAGTCGTTGTCTTCGGCGACGTCGAACTGCTCATCGACGTAGGCAAAACCGATTTCGGCATGCACCCGCAGGCGCGGCCTGTCAATGAACTCGCGACCCACGTAGGGACCGATGGAGGTTCTGAGGTCCAGATCCTGGAATTCGTCGTGATCGAACCGGATCTGGGCGCCCCAATAGTTATCGGGATCGTCACCGCTGAAGCGGTCGTACTTGCCGTGCAGCATCCAGCTGTACTTGTTGCGCTCGTTGTTGGCCTCGTCCACTTCCCAGTTGCCGCGCACCGTGTAGCGGTCGAGCATGCTGCGCCAGATACTCTCCAGATCGGTATCCAACTCGTCCGTATCGGAGTTGCCGCGCTCAGATTCCATGGAGAAGTTGAACTGGCCAAACCAGTTATAACCCTCACCAATACGCCAGGGCTCCGGATTCACCATATCAATATCAGGCACCACGAATTCCACCGCCTTGTCCTCCCCCTGGAGCACAAACAGGCGATCATCCTCGGTGACAATCTGCTTGCCGCGGTACAGGGAGCCATCCTTGAGCAGCAGGTCTACCTCGCCCTCCGTGACAATGTTCTTGATATTGAACTGCTCCACCGTGATATCGCCGGCAAAGGGCGTATTGAACACCACCTTGCTTTCGTCAGCGCTGACCAGCGTGCCGATCAGCACAGAGCCATTCTTCATTACCAGTTTATCGGCCTGTACGCCTGCCGCAGCCAGCGACAATGCCAGCCCCAAAAACCAACCCCTTGAATTCATCATTAACTGCCTCCACATCCGTATGCGGCGGCATTATAGCTCCGGAACCACCCATAGACTCAAGTAGGTGGTTGAACAGGCCCCACAGGGGGCTATTTGTACTCAAATGGGCTATAATAGCCGCACACTGATTGGGGGCGATTTGGATTCGACGACAGTTGCGAACCCTTTAGGTGCATGCCGTGATGACAGCGAATCACGTTAATCGAAAGCTGTAATTGATTAGTTGCCAATGACGACAACTACGGTGTACAGCTGGCCGCGTAAGCAGTCCGTTTAACACCATCTAGTGGCTTCGGCCCTAGCGGTTTTTAGCAAGGTTCCAGCCCCGCGCTACTAACTGTCATATAGAACTGGATCGCAACCGGGTATGTTCCGGGCCAGGTTGCTAAATCAACAACGGAGCTCGCCAACCACGTCCTGACCGTTGGGCTGTGTGCGGTTAAACTAATTAACGGAAGCTAAGCATGTAGAGCCGAAGGCAGAGTACTGGCGGACGCGGGTTCAATTCCCGCCGCCTCCACCAATTTGAAGGGTCGCCAATTGTGGCGGCCCTTTTTCTTTCCAAAGTAAGCATCTGCGGCCAACACGCAAGCATCCTCCAAACGACCGATAATCGATCAAAAAACCATACTTCTCCGCGTGAATGAATTGGCACTCATCGCGCTCTGCTTCTATTCTGATAGGACTCGATCACGATTCAAGCCAAAGTTCCCGGACATGAACAGAGGAGATTCAGGGTATGGTTTTTACGCTTGAGGACGATACTTCCGCTTTCACACCAAATACCCTGGATGACCACGAAGCATCGAGAGGCTGGCTCGGTATTCAGTGGTCCAGCTTTTTCTCGCGTGACCGGCCGCCAAGACTTGCCGAATCCCTCGTAACACTTCGCAACCAAGTGAACCAAGCAGCCCCTGCGCGCAGCACAGCCTCAGATGGCTGGATAGGTGATCGAGCACACCGACGACGACGCTCCGATCACAATCCGCACATCCGAGACGGTCAATACAACGTCGTTTCTGCATTAGACATCACAAATGATCCAGACAATGGATGCAACTGCGAGGTGCTGGCAGATGCACTGATAACGGGAAAGGACCCCCGAATCAAGTACGTAATCTGGAACAGGAGGATTTTTAGCAGCGTTGTGACACCATGGACTTGGCGAGACTACTCAGGCAGTAATCCGCACATCAAGCACATTCACATTTCGGTACTAGCTGACAAATCCAAATATGACTCTTCCGACGAGTGGACGATCTCACTTTCGTAGTCCGGAATTCTTTCAAAAACACAAAACTGGACCGCGCGACTCTGGGGCCCCAGTTCGACTTCAAGAAGCGAATCCTTCTCCACGGTTATTGTTTCGACCGATCTATACCCAAGGACCAAGCCACCAGTCTCACTTGTAAAATCTAGACCTAACCCTGCCAACCGAGAATCAGTATAAGAAAACCCGTTTACAAGATCAGGCTTCTTACGCTCCCATACAAACCCCATTCTTGTCTGGTATCCGTCCCTAGATTGAAAAGTCATGCTGCAGCCGCCAAGCACCAAACACAGAACCAAATATGTGAGGGCCTTTTGCAGCTTAGCTTCCATCAGAAACGATGCATTGGTAGCCAGCTTTAGCGCCTTCAACCTCGGTAATCTCCGAAGCCCGCTCGTTTGCCATTATGATCGCCGCCACACCAGTCGCAAAAACTGACTTTGTCCTTACACCACCCGTTCTACTAACTGGTGGACCGGGGTTATTGGGATCGGGCGGAGCATAACCGGGTTCATTGGGATCGTTTAGCTCAGACGCAGAGAGCGTATTCAATCTTATCCGAGTGTATGCGCTTCCAAGACTGTCATCTTTGATGGGCATGCGCACCCCCACTGATCGCTTGAAACCAAAGTTGATTCCTCGCACTGCGGACTCACCCCAAGCCAGATCGACCAGTGAATAAGACGTATGTGCCCCAAATATCAGCTTCGTATTTTCCTGTCCGTCCACTTCCGAGATCGTAGAGGGATCGTTAGGATCAATAGCAACAAAGCCTTTCGCAGCATCCTGTTGGCTAACGACTCTTGCCGCAGCGCATCTAGCAGCCTCTCCCACCGCAAACTCTTCATCAATTACCGCACTAATGAGGGAGAGATCGTGATCCGCCCTGCCCAATACATCGTGAGCGCTGCCATCAGACTTGGTAGGCGAGACTACAATCTCGCTGTGTTTAGCCCCAATGCCGGCGCCATCCGTTGAGGCGTCAATGCCAATTCTGGAATAGGTTCCGAAATAGAGAGCGTTTGAACAGCCTGCCATGGTTAAAATTACAAGCGGGGCGATCACTCGGCGCATCACTCTCTCCGTTGTCAGCATTTGGGTATATACAATAAGTAGATGTGTTTGGGAGATTCGTCAATGTATACGATTAGCGACTTTGCACGCTTGCAAGCTCGCTCAAGGGCCCAGCACGCTTTATTCGGTATACTCCAAACGGCTACAGTTAGTCCCAACATCACTGGGAATAGGCCTGCGTGCGCGCGGGTAAGTAACGACCTAAAGATCAATCAGGTTTTAGGAGTGAGATAAATCTGCATATGGAAAAAAAGGTTCGATTTGGAGAACTGCTCCGAGACAGCAAAAAGGCCGCTGCAACAGAAAAGCGCGTCGACGGTTTACTGAATTTCAAATATGTGGCCAGCTACAAAACGGAACCGCTTTTTCAGCTTGATAAAGGGATCAACACCCCACGGACAGTCAAGTGTCATGACGGATCAAATAGGCGTCCCGCTATCATCGTTACGAGTAGCCCGCACAAAAAGGGAAGTGTTGAAACGCCATGGCAAGATTATTTCGACTTAGACAATGGCCATATTCGCTACTTTGGAGACAATAAAGACCCTGGAAAGGACCCCGCTAAGGCACCAGGCAATAAGGCACTTTTGGAAGCATTTAGTCTCGCTCACTCTCATGACCCAGACATTAGGGCGCGCACGCCTCCAATTATATTCTTCCAGCGCAAGACACATCAGGGTAAACAAAAGGGATTTCCCCAGTTCTCCGGCGTGGGCGTTATACGCAGCGTTGATCTTGTAACCCAGTGGGACAACAGACTCGAGCGCTCTTTCACCAATTATGCGTTCGATTTCGTGGTTCTGAAACTCGACAGAGAACATGAGATATTTGATTGGACATGGATCGACAACCGGAGAAATACTGAATTGAGTGACAAGGAGACGTTGGCTTGTTCCCCAGAGAGCTGGCGGAGCTGGATCAAGGGAGGCGTTAATTCACTAGACAAGCTAAGGCGCAGAGTTTCCCGGCTCAATATTGAAAGCACCAATAATCAGAGAACAGTAATTGGTACTGAAAGTCATGCGGTTCTAGAGCGCGTTTATCGGTACTACAGCGACAAGAAGCACCGATTTGAGGGGCTAGCCGAAGTCATCGCAGAGCGAGTAATAGACTCTAACCGAGGGATCTATCGTCGAGGTTGGATAACGTCAGCTACCGGAGATGGCGGCACCGATTTTGTAGGAGCCTTGACCTTGGGATCGCAATTTTCCAAAGCAGAATTGGTTGTCCTAGGACAAGCTAAATGCGAAAGCCCTGACATTGCTACTGGGGGGAACCATATAGCGAGACTAGTTGCCCGACTCAGGCGCGGTTGGCTTGGTGTATACGTAACCACAAGCTATTTTTCCGCAAGAGTTCAGCAGGAAGTCATCGAGGATGAATATCCAATAGTGATGATACACGGGAAAAGACTTTCCGAGGAACTTATTAAAATTATTCATGAAAAAGAAGTTTTCGAATCGGTGGAAGACTATCTAGACCATTTGTCGTCAGTCTATGACGATAGAGTGCGACAACGGAAGCCAGAGGAGGTATTACGGTTATAAGCTCTCTGCAAATGGGGACTGAACCTTCCCAGATAATTCAGATACTCCAAATGGTAGACAATTCCACCAATGGAGTGATCTAGTTGGAAATCCCACAACCTGCATGGCCCGGATTAAAGGGGTACGGTCAAGGAGGACCGGGCCCAGAAAGGCATTCCCATGACGTTGGTCGGCGAGTCAACCCTACACATTTAACAGGGATGGGTATTCATCCATGCCCGCATGAAAGCATAAGCCAAACCAACCAGATAAAACGTACCCGGCAATGGCACCGGAATCGGCGGCGGCTCAAAACTAGGTATCAATTCCGAAGAGCCCTCATAATGGATTATCGACCTGAAGTCATACACCCAGTTAAATGGCTGCCGCACCGGCTCTGACAGGTCAAAGCCACTCAGCCTCAGCGTTACATAATGGAGCGGGGGAACAGGGTTGATCATGCTCAAACGGTACTGATCGCCTGAGCCAAAGTTTGAGAACGTGCCACGAAACTCACCTTCAAACGCCAGGTCGATGAAGCTATAGGCGCCGGTATCGGCATCAAAATAGAAACTACCGCAAACAACAGCATCGAAGTTGGGGCAGGTGTCTGCAGACGTCCATTTGATGGGAATCGCTGCGACGTTCATGCTGAGAAAAATCAGTAAGAGAGGTGCCAGATATCTCATTAGCCTATTACCTTGCATTCTATAAGGGTAATTGTAGCCCTGAGCTGGAGATTTTCTATCGGGACGGATGATGCAGATCAAGCGGATAAGCCGTCAGGGACCAAATCGGGACGCAGGTGGCCTCTCTCATCACCTCCACAGCCTGCAAAAGGCCGCCACCCGTGGCGACCCAATGTTGTAAGCGGCCAGCGGAAACCGCTGCTAGCAAAAAGGCGATTCAGCGATCAACACCCAGGCGGCAACCCCGGAGTGAAATAGGCGGAGTAATCAATATTCAGCGAGTAACTCGGAGAACGCGGCCCGTCACTGAAATCGTATGGGTCAGCAGGGTTCGCAGCAAACGCTGACAACCACAGGTTCTCCCACTCCAGGATGTTCTCGTAGCCATCGGGAATGTCTCCCAGAAACAGGTCATTCAGGTATTGCAGATAGTAGGCCTGCTTCAACGGGTCATTGAGGTCCGGGTGATCCAACAGGAACCCGTCGGGCGCCGGTGTATCCTTCAGCAGCAAGTTGAGTGCTTCAAAATACACTTCGTCGGATTCTATCCCGAGCACTTCTTTCACGTTGTCACGCTCTGCCCATGTGAGATAAATCGTTTCGACAAAGTGATCGATGGTGGTGCGCTTGCGATCGAACAGCGGTGAAAACGTGTCGTAACTGAAGGTGCCCGCTTCAAAATCCAGATAGTATTTGCGCAGCCAGCCATCGCCGCCGTTCCGTGTGCTCTGGTAATCGGTCAGTATCTGGATGATGGGCTGGTCGTCGGGAGTACGTCCATCCAGGCGCAGCCATTCACTGTGAAAGTGCCCGGCGTGAACCATCAGGATGTTGGAATGCTGGCTGACCAGCTTGTCGAAAAACTCTTCACCTGAATTCGGCTGGTCTACACTCGAGATCGCGCCCTGGGGGATGTTGATGTTGCCGAGAATCGAGTTAACGTCTTCGCCGTAACGTCCGCCCACCAGTTTGAAGTCGTACAGATAACGGTGTGTGCCGATAATAAAGATAGTGTCGGGATTACTTGTCAGAATTTCTTCTGCCCACTCAAGCTCAAGTTCAGGGTGATCAATGCTGAAGTTTAAAAAGCCAAGCTTGTAGCCATCGTGCTCCAGTTGCTGCCAGTTCGCAGCGCCTTCCGGTGACGAGCCCGCGTACCAGCTGCGCCCTTCAAACACCTCGGGGCCGAAGTTCGTAAGATAATTGTCGCGGTAATCCACGCCGTGGGCTGCCACGAGGCTGGGCGGAATATCGTCGTGGTTCCCCATTACCGTGCCGTGGGGAATGTCCGCATCGAGCAGCGCCTGCATGGCGTCCTTTGCCAGTGCCCACTCGGTAAGATTTTCGCCGCGCTGCACGATATCACCCAGGTGTGCCACGTAGTCGATATTGGTGGCGCCCTCCACGATCCACTGGGTCTGGTCGAAGAAAATAGCGCCCGTCCCGCGCGGATCGGTGACCGCCGGCAGCTGCCCATCGGGGAAGCGGTTTTGAGAGTAAATCTGTGTGTCCGGTAGCGCCACCATAATGAACGGGTCGGCCGCTACGTGGCTCGCCGCCAGGTGCGTAATGACCAGGCCCAGTGCGAGGTCTCGCATGACCGTGCGGGTAGTATAGGTGTTGTTCTTTTCAACCCGGTGGGCGCCGAATTGCGAGTTCCTTTCGCTACTCAAAAAACTATCCATTGTGTCGATTCCTTTACTGCGAATGCCTGTCTCTCGAAGCCATGGCAGAACTTGCGGGGCTTCGATTACCTGTGCGGTTGCGCCACCGGTCTGGCAAGCGCTTGCTGTGATCCGGGCAGGCCAACGCTGACCGCCTGCTGTCTCACACTACTGCAAATATAGACCAGTGCAGAGATCTCTGCCCTGTTGTCGAAAAAACCGATTCATTGGGTTGTAGAAGCAGCGGTACCTGGCTGCCGGTTTAGCGCCCGACCAACGCCGGCATCGGTAATGGGAGCCAGAGTCTCCACAAGCGACGGGTTGTCGCCAATTGCCGGGCTGACACCGCTTGTGTCACTATTAGCTCCGCTTCAGTACCCGCCAGCAGCGCCAGCCCGCATACGCGCCCAAGCAAACCCAACAGGCTCGAACCGCGCTAGAACGACAAGAGCACACCTACATGACACCGGAACAGATCAACACCGTCGTCACAGTCTACGTATCAGCACTGCTGCCCACGCTGGTGGTGATCTGGGCCTACCTGACGCACCGCATGCCGCGCTGGCTGTTCGTGCTCTGGCTGGTCTCGCTGGCGTTGTGCGTATTCGGCTGGGAACTGTGGCTGACCTATGGACTGGTCGATGGGCTGGACGTTAACTCGCGCCGGCCCGCAGCACTGGCGGCGGCCATCCCCCTGCATATCAACTGGCTGCTCAACTCCCTGGCGGACGCTTCCAGTATCGGGCTGTTCGGTGTATTGCTGATATGGTTATTCTACGGACGCAGTAACGTCGCCTTCAGGCAATGGCGTTGGGGGGCGTTTACGCTACTGCTGGTGTGGTTCGTGGGGCAGAACCTTTGGGTGGAACTGTTTGTGTACCAGCAACAACTGGCGGAGGGGTTCAGGCTGTCATGGGCGCCGCTGATTCCCACCGGCCCCTGGTTCAATCCTGTTCTGTTTGAAATCGGCGGTCGCTCAGTACAACTGCAAACCCAGTTGCCGTGGGTGTTGATGACGCCGCTTTACTACTGGCTGCTGATTCGCATCTACAACCGGTTTAATCCACCCGCTCCCGCGGTCTGAGAGGGAGTGCCCTGCAGCTCTTTTCCGGTTCCCGTCCGGTGCATTGACCTGGGCGCCTAAGCCGCCCACTGATCGTCGGAGATTGCCATCACACTCGCCTTGCCGCTGGTAATATCGGTGAGCAGAAACTGTAGATCGTTCAGAGGTGCTTGATACTGCATGGCTTTTGTCCCACAACGCCGCGAGGGCGACCGTTCGTTCTATTCAGGCTTCGGTGTCCAACTTCCACACACAGCGGGAGGCGCCGGAAAGGTTTTCCGTTGCGGCCTCAATCTCTGCCAGCCTTCTTTCGCTTTCCCTGAATACCGCCACGGTGCCAGCTACACCACCAAACAGCAGCAGGTGCGCCATCCATACCCATCCGAAATTGAAGATAGAAAGGAAGGACAGGCTGAATACCATGCTCCACATCCAGCCCAGTACCTGCATAAAGTAGTGCTGTGATGCCAGATCAAGGTGACTTAGAGGATTGCGACGGTTATCCATCACGGCGCCCCAGCAATCTGCAATAAACTTCTTCATGTTCAACGCTCCTCGTTGTGGGTGTCATTACTACTTACGACAGAACCTGCCAACTGGTTTGCTTCAATTTGTCGTTCAGAAAAAATCTGGCCTGATCAAGGTTTAACGGGTTTACCCGACAGCGCCGTTCTCAATCGACTCAACAGGCGCTTGATCCATCCAACCGACTTGCGATGCTCTGGCGGTACCCCGTTTTTTGCGTACCACTGCTCCCATTCATACGGGGTGAGTGTTTTCGGCACAGATTTCCGCGTGGCGCGCCGCAGTGCGGCTCCGCGCAGGCTGTTGTCCACCTCTGTGGAGGCGTTCTTCCGCGGCTTCACATCGTCTGTCGTTTCCCGCATACCTAATGCTCTTGAAAGAAATGGCCCGGATCCAGTTGAGGCTTCGCCTGGTACCGGGAGGAATGCTGTCGGCGGGGACTGCCATTGGCTCACCAGGGAATACCCTCACCCTTCCAGTCAAAAAAGCCGCCCGACGATTCCGCTGCGAGGGTGCCTAGCACCTGCATCAGGTGGTCAGCGCACTCGGCGGGCGTATGCACTTTGTTGCGGTAACCCGGCGAAATAAATGGCTCGGACAAACGTGACTGCACAGTGCCCGGGTGCAGGGCCACCACCACGGCATTGGGATGGCTCACCCGCCACTCGTGAGCGATCGTTCGCAACAGCATATTGTGCGCCGCTTTGGAGGCACGATAGCTGTACCAGCCACCCAACCGATTATCTTCAATGCTCCCCACCCTCGCCGACAGCGATGCCAACAGTGCAGGGGCTTCATGTCGCAGCATTTTTGAGAACGCCTGCGCCAGAGCGGGCAGCAACGTGGCGTTGATGGCAAACGAGCGTTGCAGATTTGCCGGTACGAGGCGGCTCAGTCGCTTTTCGGGCTGCTGCCCGTCGCTGTGCAGCATGCCCACGGTGTTAATCAGGAGGTGTACCTGCCCCAGCCTTTCACCAACGTCAGACGCCGCGGCAGCGATGGACGCAGGCTCTTCCGCGTCGAACTTCGCAATACTGATGCGTGGATCGCTGAAAGGCGTCTCGTTACTGCGTTGAAGGATGACCAGTCGATGCAGGTTCTCGCGCTGCAACAGGCTGGCTGCAAGCGCGGTACCGATTGCGCCGTTGCCTACGACAACGGCGTTCAATCCATCCTGTTGTAATGGGTTACTATGCACTGTCAGGGCAACGTTTCTACAAAAGCAGCGATGTTCTTCATGTCATCGTCGCCAAGCATTGCCGACTGGCTCCACATCAAAGCGCTCTGCGGCCCCAGCGTTTCGCCGTTTTTGTATTGCAGCAGCTTGCCGTAAATGTCATCCGCTGATTGTCCAGCCAGCTTAGGGCCAATTCCCCCTTCACCCTGCGCACCATGGCAGGCAATACAGCCGGCGTAGGCTGCCGCGCCCAGTTCTTCCGGGGAAGCTGCCGCCTTTGCCTCGGCTTTCGCGATCGCTACCTCCATCACACCGCCGGTCTCCTGCTGCCACGCTTCGTAACACTCGCCCGAGCACGCGTGCACGCCGCGCTGTTCAAAGGAGTTGTTCTCCATGGCCCACAGCGGCAGGCCGATGGCAAAGCATAGGAACAGGATTTGGTGAAGATTCTCTTTCAACATCGTTTACTCCGGATCTCTCTTCGCTATCGTTAATCGCTACTGAAGCATTCATTTCGGCTTTCAGTCGTTGCAGCGAATACTTTTGAAATGTCGTGAAGGATACGCACCCAGACCGCTAACAGTTCGTTGTACAGGGCACTCAAGGGTTCCCTGCACAGATCGTGTACAGGTAATTCATCGAAATTTGCGATGGCACCTCAACCATGAGCGTTAGAACGGTGCTCAGTGCCAGTGGAGATCAACTAGTCGCTGCGCTCGTGTGAACCCGCTTTAGCCAGGGTTTCCCGGGAGAGTGTTCGCCAGGGACGACCCTCGCAAACGGTATAGAAGCTGCAATGACTCATACAGCCGCGACAGGGTAACCGCGGTGCCGCCAGGGACGCGCCAATCGGTTTCCCGGCTGACGCCGGTCGCTCATTGTCACTGCGCATCACTGTCCACCCTTCACCCTATTACAAACGGACTATACGCAGCCGTGACAGAACCAGACCGCGGGCGGGTGAAAAATATTCTGGTAAAAAAGGAGCCGAGCCAATCCATCCACGGCATTCCGCTGCGAGGAGCGGAACTATCGCAAACAGCTACTCCAGCAGGCCGATAGCGGCCTGCTCACGCGCCAGCAAGTGTTTCACTTCCCCGCCGAAACGGGTCACGCTGGAGGACAGCTGTGAAGAGAGTCCGGTGGCCAGCAGCCGGCGGTAGTAAGGCAAGCGGGCGACATAGGTGAGCAGGCTATCAGCGATGGACGACTGCTCACTCAAGGCGCGCAGGAAACCCAGAATGAAACGTTGTGCTCGACGGGCGGCGGGTGAATCCCTGTCGATGTCCTCGACAACCAGCTCCCAGGTCATGTCCGTTCCCAGCTGGCAGCGCGCCAGGAAGCTGCCCATATCCAGTCGCCCCAGTTCCCCGGGAGCAATCAGCGACAGCTTCCAGCCGCTGGACGTGGAGTAAAGGTAATAGGGTTTTCCCGGTACGGGTTTAAAGCGGAACTCCGCCACCAGCACCAGCGACGAAATTGCGTAGTCACGCAAAAACTCGGTCGCCGAGTCAGGACCCGTGAGATCCGTCCGCATCGCCTCCCAGTCCTGCAGCAAAGGCACCAGGCCCTTGCCCTGCGGGTTCGGGTTCTTCTGCGTCGCACCGGGGCGGCTGCTGGCCGACTGTGTCACAGGGGCGAGGCCGCTGTTGCGCTGGCGCCGAGCACGTCTTCAATGGCGCGCTCCATTTTGCTGCTCCCGGGTGTGGTGTTGCTGCCGAAATACGCGACGACGTTGCCCTTGTCATCGAGCAGGTACTTGTTGAAGTTCCAGCTGGGCGCGCGAGACTGCCGCGCCAGTTCGGCAAATACCGGGTTGGCGTCATCGCCGCGCACGTTCGAGGGAGCCAGCATGGTGAAGGTCACACCGAAGTTCTTGTAACAGATATCGGCCGCCTCCGCTTCCGAATCGGCTTCCTGACGAAAATCATCGCTGGCAAAGCCGACTACCACCAGGCCTCGCTCGGCGTACTTTTCATGCAACGCCTGCAGCCCTTTGAACTGGCGTGTGTAGCCACAGTGGCTGGCCGTGTTGACCACCAACAGTGGTTTGCCGGTGCTTTCTGCGCACAGGTTCACCTGTTCGCTGGAATGCAGCCTGCGCATCTCCTGGTCAAGGAAAGCCGGGCACTCGGCCATGGCGGGGGTGGCAAACAGCAAACTGAATAGTAGAGCAACTCTGTAAAGCATTGTTTTCACCTATACAAAAAAGTCTGTGTTATCGGCACCGAGCATGGTGGAACCGAGATTCCGTGCGAACGCCGTGGGGTTGTTTGCCACGTGTGCCCGCGCGGTGTGAATATCAAGAAAACGCTGCTGGATCTCACTGCCCTGGAACACCGAGGAGCCACCGGCGGAAGAAAAGAGCGAATCCACCACCTCGATGGACTTTTCGATCACCAGGGAAGCCTGGTAACGATACAGAATGCGGTCATCGATATCGATTGCCCCTCCAGCACGCAGGGCATCCATCATCGCATCAAAATTGGCGAGCATCACGCTACACATTTCCTCGATGGTATTGCGCGCCTGCGCGATACGCATTTGTGTGCCAATGTCCTGTGCAAGCTTGGTGAGATCACCGCTGGCTTTACCCTTCACCAACTCGGAATAGAGCGCCAACGCATCCCGCGCGGCACCGATTGCCGGTGTGGAGACCACGCGAATAAAGAGCTGTGCCCAGGGCAGGTGGTAAAGCAGGGCGCTGTCTGCGGTTACGCCCGGGTTGGTGCCCTGAAAGCCATCGGTCTGCTTGTGCGTGCGGTAATCCGGCACGAAAGCATCTTCCACCACGATGTCGTTGGACCCGGTGCCCTGCAGGCCCATGGAGTGCCACGTATCTTCGATGCGGTAATCACTGCGTGGCAGCAGAAAGGTGCGATAGCTGCCGTCCGGGAGAATCCCCCCCAGCAATACCCAGTTACAGTGGTCACAGCCACTGCTCCAGCCCCAGCGTCCACTGAAGCGGAAGCCTCCTTCTACTTCCTCGACTTTCCCCATGGGTGCATAAGAGGATGATACCCGGGTATGAATATCGTCGCCCCATACCTCTTCCTGTGCCCGCTGATCCATAAGCGCAATCTGGAAGGCGTGCACCGCGACGATGCCCGAGGCCCACGCGGTCGACATGCACGCCTGTGCAATCGCCATCTGCATGCGGAAGAAATACTGGGGGTCGATTTCGGCACCGCCCCACCTGGCAGGCTGCAGGGCGAGGAAGAAACCCGCGTCCTGCAGGGCCTGGATATTCTCTACAGGCACCTTGCGCTCGGCACGCGCCCTGGTCGCGTTGGCGCGCAGCAGCGGCTGCAACGCCTCCACCCTGGCCAGCATGGCCGCGCCCGCATCGTTCACTTCGCTCACCTGTTCCTGCACCGCTATATTCACTGGCTGTCCTCGCTCTCTACTGGTTTAGCCGGCACTAAAGTTGCCGGGGTGGCATATTCGGTTTGGCATACGCCATGCGCTTGCTGCCTGCGCTCTGGTGATAGGTGTCCAGACCACTGAGCGCAACGCTGCCCGCTGCCTCAAGGTCCAGGGACCCGTCTGACCGAAAGGCCAGAGACGGCACCTCTGCCAGCACCACCTCACCGATCACAAGGTGGGTGCCGTTAATCTTCAACTCGATGTGCTCACGTAGCTGCATGCCCAGTTTTACACTCGCTTCAAGCACCATCGGCGCCGCGAACCCCGACTGCCACAGTGGTGTCAGGCCGGTGGCGTCAAACTCAGAGGCCTGCGCCGGGTAACGCGCCGCTGTCTGGTGCGCCTGCTCGACGATTTCTGCGTTGACGTGGTTCAGGCTGTACACGCCCGTGTCCAGTATATTTTTCAGCGTATGGCGCTCATCACCACCGGGACGGACCACCAGCGCCAACAGGGGCGGGTGGGAGCCCAGGTGCACGGTGGAGCTCATAATGGCCAGGTTCGTCTGCCCCTCACTGCTGGCGGTGCCCACGAGGTTGGCTGACTTGAACCCGGACAAACTGTTGACGAAGGCCGCCCGTCGCCTCGAGTCCATGTCTGCGATTTCTGCTGCGTTCAGTTTCATACGCTCTCCATAGGCAACATACGAAGCCGGGCACCGACTGGACCAGTCCCGGTGACGCCCCGCCTGGTTTGCCGGGGTTTATGCGCCGCTGGAGGGAGACAGACCACTTTTGCCTGAAGTAGCAGGCCGCTTCGGTATGTTAAAGTGCCCCACCATGAACGCCGCCCTGCAAATCCTCCAAACCACCTTCGGTTACACCGAGTTCCGCGATTCACAGGCCGCCATCATTGATGCCGTCATCAACGGCGAGGATGCGCTGGTGCTGATGCCCACCGGCGGCGGCAAATCCCTCTGCTACCAGATCCCCTCACTCGCGCGGCCTGGCTGTGGCGTGGTGGTCTCTCCGTTGATCGCACTGATGCAGGACCAGGTGGATGCCCTGCGCCTGGCAGGCGTGCGGGCCAGCTTCCTCAACTCAACGCTGGATCCGGCGACTGCCCAGGGTGTGGAAGAGGCGCTGCTAGCGGGTGAACTGGACCTGCTTTATATAGCACCGGAGCGTCTCAACCAGCCGCGGATGCTGGCACTGCTGGAAAGCGCGCCGCTGGCGCTGTTTGCGATCGACGAGGCACACTGCGTGTCGCAGTGGGGGCATGATTTTCGCGCGGACTACCTGCAACTGGGTGTGTTGCACGAGCGCTTCCCGGACGTGCCCCGCATCGCGCTCACCGCCACCGCCGATGAGCGCACCCGCGGGGAGATTATTCAGCGCCTGCAGCTGGGCTCGGCGCGCAAGTTTATCTCCGGGTTCAATCGGCCCAACATTCGTTACCGCATCGCGCTCAAGCACAACCCCAAACCCCAGCTGCTGCGTTTTCTGAAGGAGGAGCACCCTGACGACGCGGGCATTATCTACTGCCTGTCGCGCAACAAGACAGAACAGACCGCCGCCTGGCTGCAAAAGGAAGGCTTCAACGCCCTGCCCTACCACGCCGGCCTGCCTGCCGCCACCCGCGCCAGCCACCAGTCCCGCTTCTTGCGTGAGGAAGCCGTGATTATCGTCGCCACCATCGCCTTCGGTATGGGTATCGACAAACCCGACGTGCGCTTCGTGGCGCACCTCGATCTGCCGAAGACGGTGGAGTCCTACTACCAGGAAACCGGCCGCGCCGGTCGTGACGGGCAGCCCGCCGATGCGTGGATGATCTACGGGCTGCAGGATGTGATCAAGCTGCGCCAGATGATGGAGGGCTCCGAGGGCAGCGACGAGCACAAACGCGCGGAACAACACCGCCTGAACGCCATGCTGGGCCTGTGTGAAATCACCAGTTGTCGCCGGCAGGCGCTGCTGAATTATTTCGGTGACGAGCTGCCTGAACCCTGCGGAAACTGCGACAACTGCCTGCAGCCCGTGGATACCTGGGACGGCACCGAAATGGCGCGCATGGCACTGAGTACCTGCCATCGAACGGGCCAGCGCTTTGGCGTGAATCACCTCATCGACGTGCTGCGCGGCGCTGAGAACGACAAGATCATCCAGTGGGACCACCACCAGCTGGCCGTGCACGGCATGGGGGCACAACTGGATAACAATCAATGGCGCTCCGTTTTCCGGCAACTGGTGGCCCGCGGCTACCTGAGTGTGGATATGGAACGCTTTGGCGCCCTGTGTCTGGAAGAAAAGTGCCGACCGCTGCTACGCGGAGAAGAGACGCTGGAACTGCGTCGTGACGTACGCCAGAAAACGGGCGCCAGGCAGCAGACCAAAACACCGCTGCCGGACGATCTCGACGTGGGCCTGTGGGAGGCACTGCGCGATCGCCGCCGGCGCCTCGCCGAAGACCAGGGTGTACCGCCCTATGTGATCTTCCACGACAGCACGCTGCGCGAAATGTGCGCGTTGATGCCGCAATCCCTGCAGGAATTCGCGAACATTGCCGGGGTGGGCGAACGCAAGCTGGAAAAATACGGCGGTGATTTTCTGCAGGTTATTAACGAACACCTTGAAGCGACCAGTGCCACGCCCGATGAGGCGGCGGCGAGTACGCAGTAGCTCGCCGCAGGCGGGGCACACAGCTGCATCTGAGGCAGTCACCCAAACGGTAATCCGCCTGATACCGACTGCACTCCGAACTCCGCTGCGCATAAACACGCCAGGAACTGCTTCACACTTCTGAACCTGTAAATCCACAGGTATACGCTATTGAACTTCACCCGCGAGCCTGATTTTCACCGGCCCACTGTATGCTACGCTTAGTGAAGACTAATAATTCGACAAGGTAATCGACATGCGTCCCCGTCTGCTAATCGCAATGCTCATTCTCACAATGTTCACTGTCTCCGGGTGTCGGGTGGTTGCCCGCATGAACATACCCAGCGGGAACCCTTTTCCCTCCGCGCCGGGTGATGCCCCCGCAACCTCGCCCTCGTTGTCCAACGATGGCAGCGTGGCGGCATTCAGTTCACTCTCGGCAACGCTGGTGTCCGGCGAC
Source organism: Gammaproteobacteria bacterium (assembly GCA_030426545.1). Classification (GTDB taxonomy): domain Bacteria; phylum Pseudomonadota; class Gammaproteobacteria; order Pseudomonadales; family Halieaceae; genus Marimicrobium. The sequence continues at coordinate 30,425 of JAUHYL010000005.1, read as the reverse complement.
GTCAACGGCGTGGCCGATGTGTTCGTCCGCAGCGGCACCACTACCACCCGGGTCAGTGTTACACCGGGCGGTGCTGGCGGTAACGGTGCCAGCGTCGATCCGCAGGTGTCCGCCGATGCATCGATAGTGGCATTCGTTTCCGACGCCGATGATCTTGTCGCAGGTGATACCAATGGCGCTGCCGACGTCTTTGTCGCAGACCTGGTGAGCGGAACGGTCACCCGGGTGAGCGTCGGAGCCGGGGGCGCACAGGCCAACGCAGCGAGCAGTGAGCCCGCCGTGTCCGCCGATGGACGCTACGTGGTGTTCACATCTGCGGCCAGCAACCTTGTGGGCGGCGATACCAACGGTGCCAGCGATGTCTTCGTTCATGACCGCAATTCAGGTACCACCACGCGCGTATCCGTCACGGCCGCAGGCGCACAGGCGAACGGTGCCAGCCGCGCGGGCGCAATAAGCCCCTCCGGCAAGTGGGTCGCGTTCGAATCGGATGCGACAAACCTGGTTGGCGGTGACAGCAACGGTAATACCGACGTGTTCGCAGCACTGCGCGCCGGCGGCAATATCATTCGCATGAGCAGCCCGGATGCGCTCAGCTTCCCGTTCCAGCAATCCAACGGTGACAGCACAGACCCGGAAATTACCGACGAACTGAATGGCTTCATCGGTGGTGGTGATCCACTGGTGGTTTACACCTCCACGGCAACCAATCTCGCCGGCAGCGACAACAATGGCGGCGGTACCGATGTGTTCGCAACCACTCGCCTGTTCGGCACGCTGGTTTCCACGGCGAGGCTCAGCTCCTCAACGGACGCTTCGCACAGCCCAGCCGTGTCGACAGTCAACGGCGGGCCCGCCCACGTCATGGCGTTCGTCACCGGTGACGACATTATTTCTACGCTGCGATCATCGCCGATTGACCTCGGCGGCCTCAACCGGCAAACCGTTTCCGAAACAGCAACAGGCGTGGCGGCAAACGGAGTCAGCACTGATCCAAACCTCAGCGGCGACGGTCGCTTCCTCGGCTTCTCAACCACCGCGGGCAACCTCAACAACCCGTCCGGCGCCACCACGCAGGGCGATGTCGTGTTCGTACGCGCGCGCGGCGTCGTGATCGACTCAATCGACGACCCGTTCATAGCAGCAGGTGAAACGCGGCAGTTTACGGTGAACGGTTCCGGTTTCGAGGCCGGCGCGGCGGCCTATTTTGACGGCGGTATCACGGCAGACTCGGTGACGGTTGTCTCCAGCACTGAGCTGGTGATTGTCGCCTCCGCAGCCGCGGCCACTCAGGGTGTCGGCTTCCGCGACCTCATCATCTCTGTACCCGGCCTCAACGGCGGCGGCGTGGGCATGGCCGGCGCCATTTGCGACGATTGTATCGAAATCGCCGCGGTGGTTGAGCAGGCCGGCCCGGTGGATATCGAAATAACTTCTGCCGATATCCAGATCGAGAGTTTCAACCTGCCCTTCCCCTCATGTCCCTTCGGCGCGTGCCCTGTGTTGCCGGCAACGGTTGGCTTTGACGGCGTGCTGGATTTCGGCGCCAATTCGCTGGAGCTTGATGGCCTGGAAATTCCGGTGGAACTGATTCCCGGCATCGAGACGACGGTGGAACTTGCCCTCGTTTTCGACGCCCCGGGTGGCACCGTCATCCCCGCCTCCGGCGCGATGGACCTGTCCTTCGGTATCGGCATAGAGATTCGCAACCTGCTGCTTCCCTCCGGGTGCGGTATAGGCCCGGTAGGTGCATCGCTGTCCACCGCAAACCCGGGTGGTGCGGCCTACGATCAGAACACGGGCCAGGCGATACTTGCCGGCAACTTTACCGAGGAACTGGCGATCACCGGTTGCGGCCTGTTCAACGGCATACTCAATGGCCTGCTGGGTCTGCCTTCACCAATCGCTGACAACGAGTTGGTGCTGGGTGTACAACTCGATCCCATACTGACGGGCACCATCACACCCTAGCCGTTCCTGCTGCATGTCCCGGTAGTGCCGATAGCGGCACTACCGGCCTTCAATCCCGCTATAATGCGCCCTATGTCTCTCCTGGCTACCAGGCTACTCGCCATCGTAGGTCTATTGTGCTGCATCGTTCCTGTAGCAGCTGCCCAGTGGCTGCACGAAGAGCGCGAGTACATGGGGACAAAGATCACCGTCGAGTATCGCCTGCCGAAATCAACGAACACCCCTGTCGAAGCTGATGCGCTGTTCGAATCGGTCTTTCGGGAATTCCAACGGCTGGACCTGATGATGAACCCGTGGAATCCACGCAGCGAACTGGCACGCGTGAATCGTGAGGCCGCTACCCGGAGCGTGCATACCACCCCGGAAATTATCGACGTCGTTGCACGCGCGCTGCACTATTCGCAGCTGAGCGATGGCGCTTTTGACATCAGTTTTGCCTCGGTGGGCCAACACTATAACTACCGGGAGGGTCAGGCGCCTTCACAGGACGTACTGGCGCGCGATCGCGACAAGATCGATTACACCGCCATCCAGCTTGACCGGGACCGGCGCGAGATTCGCTTTCTGAAGGCAGGCCTGCAGATTGATCTCGGCGGCATTGCCAAGGGCTACGCGGTAGACCGCGCCATCGCCATACTGAGCAATGCAGGCGTCAGCGCCGCCGTGGTCAGTGCCGGCGGTGACAGCCGCATCCTCGGCGATATGGGCGATCGCGCACGCACCGTGGGCATTCGACATCCGCGCCGCGAGGGAGAGTACGCCGTGTTGATGCCGCTGGCAGACACGGCCATTTCTACGTCCGGAGATTACGAGCGATTCTTTATCAAGGACGGGGTGCGCTACCACCATATTCTCGATCCCGGCACCGGTGAGTCCGCATTGAAGGTGCAAAGCGCCAGCGTGCTGGCAGAACGCGCTATCGATAGCGACGCCCTGTCTACCACGGTGTTCGTGCTGGGTGTTGAGCGGGGGCTTGCGCTGATCAACGCGTTGCCTGGCATCGATGCCATCATCATCGACGGCAGTGGCAGGCTACACTACTCCGAAGAGTTGCTGCTTAGCGTTGATTCGAAGTGATCAGGGCCTTGCAAACAGCGGGAACTCACCTCAGTACCACAACGTGAAGATCATCTTGATCACGTCGGCTTCCAGTTCGTAGGCCGGTTCCGTACCAGGCACGTCAACCTCGACGCGCAGGTCGGAGAAATTATCGTACTCAAACCAGATATGGTCCCACTGCAGGGTCAGCGCGCCTTTCTCAAACATGCGGTAGCGCAACGGGCGTTCGTAGCTGACGTACGCCGATAGCGTGTGGTTACTGGATTCGCTGAGTTCCTTATCCCGCGCGCGCCAGTCTTTCTCATCCTGTGATTCGAAATCGAACAGGTCGCTGTAAAAGTCGGCGGCAGTCTGCTGGTAGTAACGGTACTTCAGATCAAAGATCCAGTGATCGCGCCAGGTTTGCGAATAGCTGAGGGAAAAGGTGTGCGCGTCCACGCCCCAGTCATCGGTGAAATAGCGGTAGCTACCGCCGAGCACGCGCCTACCGGGAAAGTAATAGAGCATGCGCAGGGCCAGCGCGTCACTGGTGCGCGTATCGGGATAGACCTCCTGCGCAAACTGGTAGCCTGCACTGGGATCCTGGGAATCGATGAGGTAGCGGTAGCTTCGATACGGGTTGTTGAGAAAACCTTCGTCAGTGATCAGCTCGTAATCCAGCCCAAGCAGCAGGCTGGGTGTGGCAATCTGGCTGATACCCAGGCGAAAGTGTTGACGATCAATGTCTTCGCCAAACTCCTCGTTGCCATTCTGGAACACCTCATCCTGACCCAGCGTATAGCCAAAGGTCAGCGTAGTCAGGTCACCGAAAAAATCCTGGCTGAGATTGAGGTAGTAGGTATCCGCTTTATAGTCGCTCTCATCACTGTTGGTGTAACCGGCGCTGAGTATGCTCTTGTCGTAGAGGTATTGTCCGCCCACGGAGTATTCTGTGCGTTGCTCGCTGTACTCGGAGGCACCACTGGTCACAACATCGATCGAGGCGCTACTGACCGAATCCACGTAGTAATTGCCGCTTACCGACAGCGTCTCCCTGAAGTTCTTGCGCACCAGTACCGAGGGGCCGTCTACCGTTACACCACCGCCGTCGTAGCGGTGGTACATGACGTCTGCCCGCTCTTCCGGCAGCACAACGGACCACGCCGATGCGCTCCACAGCAGGCAGGCCGCCAGTAAACCTTTCACAGGCGCCTGCAAACGTGCGCTAGTTGCAGCCACAGCCACCTCCTCCGCCGCCTTCTGCACCGCGAGCACCCTCGCGCGCCTGGTAGACGTGGTGCGTATATCCCGCCGCAATGGGATGGCGATCAAAGCTCATCAGCGGGTCGGCGAGATTCTGCCGCTCGTAGGGTTTTACCCAGGGTTGAATACCGCACCCGCCCAACAGGGTGAGCAGCATCAGTAACGGCAGTGTCCGTTGAACGCTCACAATCTCTTCCCTCCGCGCCGCCTATTCGCGAACAAGCGCTCGCACCTGCTTCTCGTACAGCGATTCATAACCCGGCTTGTAGCCGTGGTGCACGTACCGCACCACGCCGCTGCGATCGAGCAGTACTGTCATGGGCATCGCTTCCACGTTATACAGCTCACTGACCACACTGGTATTGTCGAACAGTATTGGGAACGTCACGGGAATGTCGCGCAGCACCTTGTCTGCCTGCGCCCGATCCTGCTCCACATTGACGCCAAGTACCGTAAACCCGAGATCGGCGTATTTCCGGTGCAGCGCATCCAGGTGGGGAAATTCCTGTCGGCAGGGTCCACACCACGACGCCCAGAAGTTCAGCAGTATCACCTCGCCTCGGTGTTCGCTGAGGCGGATGTTCTTGCCGGTTGCGCTCTTCAATGTGAAATTGCCACCCGGCGCTCCCACGGGCGTGGCTGTGACCTGTACTGTCGCCAGCGTGGTGACGAGGATGGCGCACCAAAGTGCTATGTTGCGTTTTAGTCTTCGCATGTTTCCGCTCCTTTAACCTCCGCAGCTTCCGCCTAGAAAAACACCGTGATGCCGGTGGAAAGCTCTACGTTGTGGGTTATCTCTTCTTCGCCGAAGGTATCGCGATCAAAAATGTGGTCGCGCACGTCGATTCGCCAGGTCAGCCAGTCATTGATCAACAGGCGATAGCCAACACCCGCGTTCAGTGTGAACCAGTTGTCGTCGAGAAAATCTGTGCTGCCGGCGCCGAGTATCAGGTAAAGGTCCGATTTCATGGCGCGGTTGCCGAACAGGAAGACCTCGCCCGGCAGCGCATTCCAACCGACACTGAGATCGTAAAACAGGTAGTCGCGTTCGCTGTCATCGAACAGGGGGGCGCCGCCGGTCAGGTCTTCGAAGCTGGTCTGGTCGCCCTCGGAAGAACCAAACGATGCCTCCAGGAAAAAGTCCTCCGTGACATGCCAGGCGAAGCGCGCGCCGTAAAGCAAGGCGGCGTCGAAATCCTCAATGGCCAGCAGGCCGACATAGGCCCCGACTTCAAAGTCCTCGCGGTCGATGGCCGCCGGCTCGATCACGCGGCGCTCCACCTCGGGCGAAACGACTTCCGTGGGAGAATCCTCCTGCGCCTGCGCGGATACCGCTGCGCAACACACCACCGCTAGTAGAAAGCGCTGATACCGATTTTCCATTCGTCCACCTCTTCATCGTCGTCGCGGTCAGTCATCACCGCGTAGTGTTTGTATTGCAGGCGCAGAAACAGGCGCTTGTACAGGTGTATGCGCAGTCCGGCGCCGATGCTCGCTGTATTGTCGGTGCGGTCCTCGGTCTCCACCAGTGTTGAGCGCGGGCTGGTTTCGCGCACCCCCCAGCCGATGGTGAGAAACGGAGAGTAGCGAGTATCCGGGAACATCTGGTGCGTGATATTCGCGGTCACCATGCGCCCGTCCGATGCATCGCCAAAATTTTCGGTGGCGGCAAGCTCCAGGCTGAGATTGCGCGTGAAGTGCCAGCCCACGTAGCCGCCGAGCGCATCCGTGTCGCCATAGTCGCCCACCAGGATGCCAAACTCCCACTTGCGCCGGGTGAATGCGTCCAGATCAGGACTGGAAAGTGCCAGCGCCTCACCGCCGGCATCCACCGTGCGGCCAATTGCGTCAACATGCACCCACCCCTCGATACCGCGCGCGTTGCGCACCTTTATCCAGTCGGTGCGTTGGCGCACAAGTTCGATGCGCTCGCCGCGCTCGGCCACATAGAACACCGGGTAACCACGGCCAGGCTGTGTGCGCATTTCAATGTAGGCATCAGCGACCCAGGATTCCGGCAGCGCTTCCTCAGCCTGCGCGCCCGCTGCAAGCAGGCAAAGGACAGCCACCAGCAACAAATAGACGTCACCGTGGAGGCCGTTGAGTTTGTTGGGGGCGAGGGCAGACATGGCGCCTATTCAACCAATCTGTCGTCAAACGGGTTATTGAAGTACTGCGCGCCGAGATCCAGCCACTCCGAGACCAGGTGTAGTTCAGGCTCCGACAGCAGACCGACGTGGTCAATGGTGTTGCGCGTGGCCGGTACCGGCTCGCCCTCGCCTTCCACACAATTGGCAGGCAGGGCCGGTGAATCCGGTGGCCCGCAGGCACCGCCTTCAAAGCAGCTAAAAAAGCGCACGCTGGTGTTGGCTGAGCCCGCCTGCTGCGACGCGCTCACTGGCACAGTTTCCGTAACCGTAATGGTGTTGCCTTCAGCGTCGGTCAGCGTACACAGGCGTTCACGGTTGCCGAGGTTGCCGTCGGCGTCCAGCCACTGCTCGTCGTCGCCCGACAACAGTTCGCGATAGGAGCGGTAATGTTCTGGTTCGATATCGGAAGGCGCCGCGGTCAAATCCAATTGCCCGGCCGGTACCACCACGCCCTCTGCGGTGGAATGACAGCCGGTACAGGTGGTTACCGCATTGCCATCACTGTCCAGGCGCGCCTCACGCTCGCGTTCCCACATGGGCTGCAGGTGATCAATGTAATTGATGACGATACGACTGGGCTGGCCCGGGTCGAAGCTGTTTACAATGATACGCCGATCCGCCGGAATGTCGGGCCATTCGGTGCTGTAGTCCCTGTCTGCGATCGCCGCTTCGGCCGCCACCGCAGGGCTGTGCCACTCATCGGTGTAGGCGGGAGCCAACACAAGCTCACGCGCTGTCGCCGCGGTGTTTCCCGCTGGCCTGCGCGCGTTCCAGACTTCGGCCATACTCTCGCCGACTATCTGCGCAAACAGCTCGTCGGCGTTGGTAGCGGGGAATCCCAGGCTACCGTTGGCCAGCGCCACGGCACCGGGATTGGACGACGGCGGTTGTGAATCCACGCGCCCATGTGGCAGGCCGCTGGCGTGGTCGTGACAGCCGGTACAGCGCAGTACTTCGCCGGCACCCAGTTGCAGCCAGTAGTTGTGGCGGGCGCCAATCCGGCGACCGCGACTATCCAGCACATCAAAGCTCAGCGGCCGGTCAGACGGCAACACCGCGGTGACAGACCCGTCTGGCTCTACCGGCACGTAACCGAGAATCTCACGAAATCCCAACCCGCCCGCAAAGCCCGCAGCGAACGGCGGGATCTCAAAGACATCGCGATCCGGTATGGGCACCGGTTGATAAATGCGCAGAAAACGCGCCGGGCGCGCCGTAAAGTTCGGCGTACCGGGTTGTGCGTGCTGTGCAATGCCGGCCGGCGATTCATCCACCCCGTCGAAATCGTAAACACTGTCGATCAGGAGTTGGCCACGTTGCTGTTGTGCCAGCTCATTGTTGTAATCTTCAGGCAGCGGCAGTACGTCAGAAAAGTCCCTGGGCTCCGCCGCAATCAGCTCCGTTATCGCAAAACCCTCTTCAGGGATAACCACGGGACGCTGTGTCTCGGCGACGGGGTCGTAGAGCCAGCCTCCGTAGAGCGGCGGTGCGGGATTTTCATTTTCCGGCTGCAGCGAACACGGCGGGTAAAGCGTGGTCTGCCCTGCCTCAGGGTCCTCCCCCACCGGTTGCTCAACAGCGTCCTCATCGATTACGCGGCAATCGCTCCAGGTAACCAGCAGGCGGCCACTGTCATCGCGCAGCGCAAATACTGAACCAAACTGGCCGCCGCGAGACAGGAGCCCGTCCGTGCGGATCTCCCGCAGGGTGATCGGATCCTGTCCGCTACCGGCCACACCACTGCTATTCCACAGGGGCTGGTCAACATCGGCAAAGTTTTGCGTGTCCAGAAACACGATGCTGCCACCGAGCGTGCTGGACGCCGGTTCGCGCAACACCACCGCGAGTCGGCCATCGTCCAACTCCCGCGGCTGGCTGTACACCACGGCGCCGCCGTCGCCACTGTTCTGGCTGTGAAAGCCAAACAGCGGCGATGCGCCGAGCCCCGCCGGGTCGATGCGATAGAGGCTGATATGGTTGGTTGCGGTGTTGTTCCAGCGGCTGAATACGATCTCACCGGAAGACAGCACCACCGGGTCCAGGTCGTGGCTAAGGTTAAAGGAAATCTGTTGAAACTCGTCACCGCGCAGCTGCGGGTCAAAGATATGCAACACTGCCGCCGGCCGCCGACCGCTTTCATCGAGGGCGGCGAACAACTGAATGCGCCCCTCATTCAGCTGCCGACCCTGGCTGGCCACCTGGCGCGTGGAACTGAAGACAATACGGTCATCCGGCAGGAAGTGCGGCGCAATATCGTGGCCCGCGCCTGTTTCTACACCTTCATTGCGCTTGATGCGTGAACTGATCACGTAGTCCGCCTCGCGTGCAGCGATATCGTACGTCCACAGGTTCCAGGTGGTGTCCTCAAGGTTGGCATCTACCGGCTCCGGCACGGCGCGCACGGCAAACACCAGTGTGGAACCGTCGAAGGAGCTCTCTATATCCTTGATGTCGAGCGCTATGTCCTCGGCAGCCAGCCCTTCTTCTTCAGCGACAATCTCTGCGATCATCGCACTCACGTCCACATCTTCGGCACTGGTCGCAGATCGTCCACGCACAAATAACCGGGCGCCGGGAAAAAACGCGATGGGATCGCGAATATCGGGCGCATCTTCCACCAGCGGCCGTTTGATATAAGCCACCGGAATCTCAACGATGACCGGATCCTCACCCTGCCCGTCAGTGGTCAGGGTGACGTTGCCGCCGCCTCCCCCACCGCCACAGGCGATCAAAAAACCCGTAAAAACAAGGGTGAAAGCGCTTTTCAGGGCCGTTAACTGTCGATTTATTCTTACCATGCTCGCGCAAGCTTTACAGAGCGCACTGCCGGTGCACAAGCGCACAGCGGTAAAAACCGGCAAATTGCCAAGCTTTGGGAAACTGACGGCAGGAGCGGAAAAGAAGCAGAAAAGTGCAGAAAAAACTTGCTTAAAAAGCAATGATGCGAAGCGGCGTTTTTTTCAGGCAGCAGCATTAGAACCCCTGCGAATAACTCGTTATAACTCGCTTAACGCGGACTTCGTTAAATATTCCCGTAATTCAACCCCTGCCCTTGTGCTGCCTCAACCCGGTTTGCGAAGCTGCTCTCCTGAAGGCGAAAACACTGACTGCGGAATTCTGACTCCGCGTGTCTTCCACGCTTCGGCAACGAAAGATAATCAACCCGCGCAAGCACTGCCAGACCGGGCGGTCGACAGTGCAGACAACCTGAAACCGCCCTTGCAAACGGAATTGGGAGTATGGGCAAACTTATTGCCGCGGTGGTCGCACTGTGCATGACCACCTCGCTGGGCAGCCACGCCGGCCCCCGGGAACAGGCCAAGCGCATTCACGATCGGCTCACGGGAGTGCCGGCATCCGACGCGATGCTGGACGCAATGGCGTCCGCCATCACCGGTGCAGAAGGGCCGGTAGGCGCCGCGCTGTATGCCATCGACGGTGCACCGGGCGTCTCAGCCACGGGCGACTTTTACACGGTTACCCTGAAGAACTGGTCTACACCCTGGACCAACGAGGCACAGGATGTCTTCGCGCCCCTGAACGACTACAGCGCAACCGTTATCGGCGTTGTGCGCGACGAGCTCGACTTCCGCGACATTCTCTCCGCCGACATACTCTACCGCGGCAACGTACCGGGCATTCCCGCCTACGGCGCTGACGACAACGATCACTACGAATTCCTGGAAGCTTCCGGGGCGAATCTCGCCGACCCGGCGGTACTGGTGCGGGACAGCCAGAGTGGCGTGACCGCATTACCACCGGAGGCCACCGCCGGCGTGATGACAACGCGCGCGGCCGCGCGGGCCTTCTTCGTGGATGGCACCAATCGCGCAATGCTGCGTTTCACCCTGCTCAACCACCTCTGTATGGATCTGGAACAGTTGAAAGACAGCGCCGCCCCCAGCGATCGAGTTCGCCAGGATGTATCGCGCAGTCCCGGCGGTGACAGCACCTTGTTTCTGAATCAGTGCGTGTCCTGCCACGCGGGCATGGACCCACTGGCACAGGCCTTCGCCTACTACGACTTTCCCTACCCCGACGAGGACGCGGCACCAAACCTGGAACTGGAGCAGCGCAAGGACCTGGGCAGCGTGGAATACACCGGCGGCAGTGTACAGCGCAAATACCTGATCAACGGCGCCACCTTTCCCACCGGCTACATCACGCCCAATGATCACTGGACGAACTACTGGCGCCTGGGCGACAACAGCGGCCGGGTTGGCTGGCGACTGCCTGCGGGCAATAGCGGCGCCGTCGACCTGGCACGCGATCCCGAGTACGCGGAGGGCGACGGGGCTGCCTCGCTGGGTGATGAACTCGCTAACACCGATGCCTTCGCATTCTGCCAGGTGAAAAAGGCCTTCCGCGCCGTGTGCCTGCGGGAGCCAACGCCCGATGCGTCCGATACCCAGGCTGTGGCAGACCTTGTCGCGCGCTTCAACGTGGCCGGCAACATGAAGCAGGTGTTCGCTGAAACGGCGGCGTACTGCGCCGACCATCTGTAGGGGAGATCAAGACTGTGAATAGATCGATAGTCCCCATTCGCCCTGCCCTGCTACTGACTGCACTGCTACTCCAGGCCTGCAGCGGCGGCACCGGAGGCGGCGGCAGTGAACGCGAAATCAATACCAACCTGGGCGGCCCGGACGGCAGCGGCGGCTTCGTCTATGAAGGACCGACACCGGCCTCCGAGGATATTCAGAATTTCAAGATCGCGTTCTACGATCCGCTCGCAGGCGACAACCGCTGCGGCGAATGTCATACCCCGGGCGGCACCGGCACACCGTCGTTTGTCGACCAGGGCAATGTCAACGAGGCGTGGCAGCACGCGCGTACCGTGGTCAACATGAACGATCCGTCGGCATCGCCCGTTGTTACCCGCGTTGCCAACGGCCATAACTGCTGGCTGGCGCCGACCCAGGCGTCAACCTGTGCGGCAACCATCGTCGGCTATATCGAACGCTGGGCGGAGGCCTCGAGCGACAGCACGGCCACCGTCAACCTTACGCCACGTCGCCCCTATCAGCCGGGCGCGACAAGTGTGCTGCCACCGACAAATGCCGACGTGACCGCGCTGGGCATGGACCTGACCGCAAACGGTGAACTGCTGGAACTGCTAACGCGCTACTGCGTCGACTGCCATTCAGATACCTCACCGATCCCGCAGGCACCCTACCTGGCCAGTGCCGACACTGATATCGCCTACGCAGCGCTGCGCGGCAAGGTAGACCTGACCACACCGGTGCGCTCGCGCCTGGTACAGCGCATGTCGCCGGAGTCACACAACTGCTGGAGCGATTGCGACAGCAACGCCCAAACCCTGGAGTCCGCCATCGCGGCGCTCGCAGGCGTGGTGCCGCCAACCGAAGTAAATAGCGCACTGCTCACCAGTACAGCACAGGTGCTCGGTGAAGATGGCGTGGAAGCGGACAGCGGCGGCCGTGTGGAGACAGACCTTGTCGCAAAATGGGAATTCCGCGAGGGCTCAGGCACCACTACCGCCGATACCTCCGGTGTACTGCCGGAAATACCGCTGACGCTGTCTGGCGAATTCAGCTGGCTCGCTGGATGGGGCATCCGCCTCATTGACGGCAAGGCGCAGGGCGGAGCCAGCGCCAGCGCCAAACTGTTCGAGAAAATTCGCGGCACAGGCGAGTACAGCATCGAAGCCTGGGTTGCGCCGGCCAACGTCACCCAGGAGGACGCCTGGATCGTGGGCTACGCCGGCGGCCCGGACAATCGGAACCTGCTACTCAGCCAGACCCTCTACAACTACCTCGCCTATACACGCAGCTCCGTCACCGAGGACAACAATGGCGGCGAGCCTGCACTGGCAACTGATGATGACGCGCAACTGGCGCAGGCCACGCTGCAGCACGTGGTGGTCACCTTCGACCCGATTGACGGTCGGAAAATCTACGTCAACGGCGAGTTCAGCGGCGATATCGACCCCCTGGGCGGCGGCCTGCTGAACAGCTGGAACGAAGCCTTCGCGGTGGTGCTCGGTAACACGATATCGGGCGGCAATCCCTGGGCAGGCGCACTGCGCATGGCGGCAATTCACAACCGCGCCATGTCGCCAGAGCAAATCGCCCAGAACTATGATGCCGGCGTCGGGCAGAAGTTTTTCCTCATGTTCAGTGTGGCGGAAATTCTTGACCGCGAAGGCGTGTGCCACGTGCTCAACGAAAGCGAGCGCGTGAACTACTGCTACGTGGTATTTGAAGTGGCGCAGTTCGACGAGAGCAGCTACCTGTTTGAGCGCCCGTTCTTCGTGAACATCAATCCGGACGGCGGCGACGTGGACATCGACCTGGCCGGCATCCACCTGGGCATCAACGGTAAACTCGCGCGCATCGGCCAGGCTTACGTCAATGTGGAGGCCCAGGTCAGCAGTCAGGGTAGCGGTGTCGTGCACACGCTGGACAAGCTGGGCACCGTGATACCGCTGGAGAACGGCGCCGACCAGGACGTGTTCTTCCTTGCGTTTGACAACGTAGCCGGCACCAGCGGCATCACCGAAGGTCGCCCGCGACTGCCCTACCAGCAAACACTCACCGGCGCAGAAGCACCCGATATCGGCGTGCGCACGTTCGACGAAATTAACGCCTCGCTTTCGGTACTGACCGGTGTGAACACAGCCAGCGCCGCCGTCAGCCCTGTAACCGGCAAGACGGTAAGCGAGACATTCAGCCAGGTACGCCGTGCGCTGCCAGGCGTGGCCGACTTCAACGCGTTCTCCGCCTCGCACCTGATGGCCGCAACCCAGCTGACCGCGGCCTACTGCGACGCACTGGTGCAGGACACCGCTTTGCGCGAAACCCTTTTCCCGCCGGCGAATGTGTTTGATTTCGATCGCCCCGTGGCTGACGCCGGCATTGACTGGCGCAACCACATCGTCGTGCCGCTGGTTGATCGTGCCATTAACGCCAGCCTGCTGACGGAGTCGGACCGCACGGCGATCATCGACGAGGTGGAGCTGCTGATCACCGACGATCGTGATTTAAAACCCTATGTGAACATCAACGGCAACTGGGTAAGCGACCCGAACCCGGCGGCACACACCAAGCGCGATGGCCTGATTTACTGCGAAGGCAATGCAACCTGCCCGCCTTCGCGCACGGCAGACGTGGTGAAAGCGGCGTGCACAACGGTATTTGGCAGTGCCGTGGTTCTGCTGCAGTAGCGCCGATAAGCGGGAAGGTAGATAGAGACAAGACCATGAGAAAACGCAGTCAATATTTCTTTCCGGACGAGGCCCTGCGCCATCCGGATCACCGGCGCCCGCGCTCGCGCCGCGAGTTTATTGCGCAGGGTTTCCGGGCCGGGTGCGCGACGCTGGCAGGCACCTCACTGTACTCACTGCTCGGTAGCCGTGCACATGCCATCTCACCCAACCTGCTGGATTCTGCCTTTACCAACTACACAAGCTGCGATCTCGGCACCGTTGCGGGGCGCAAGATTCCGTTCATCTGCTTCGATCTCGCCGGCGGCGCAAATGTCGCGGGCTCCAACATCATCGTCGGCGGGCCGGGTGGACAACGCGACATGCTTTCCACAGAAGGGTATTCCAGGCTGGGCCTGCCGGCAGACATCCTGCCGTTTGCCGCCAACCCGGCCAGCGTCAGTGGCGATTTTACCGATGACAGTCTGGGGATCCTGTTTCACACCGATAGCGCAATGCTGCGCGGCATCCAGGAAAAGGCCGCGGCAACCAGCGGCCTGGTCAACGGTGCAGTGATTCCCGGGCGCTCTGACAATGACACCGGCAACAATCCGCACAATCCCATGTACGGTATTTATCGCGCCGGTTTACGCGGCCAGATTCTGCAGTTGATCGGTTCAGAGAACTCCGAATCCGGCGGCAACTCCATGGCGCCGGCAATGATGATCGACCCGGAGATACGCCCGACCAAAGTCGACCGTCCATCAGATGCCAGCGGGCTGGTGGATGTCGGTGATCTCACCCTGTTACTGGATGATCCCGAAGATATCGTCTCGGTGATGGAGTCCATGAAGCGCATCACCGACTTCAAACTCGACCTGGTAAACACCGGCATCAGTAATCCCAGTGATGAAGACAAGCGCCTCAAGGATCGCCTGAGCTGCGAATATCTGCGCAGCACCGACACGGTCGAGAAGTTTTCCAATCCGGACGCGCTGGACCCCTCCGCCGACCCGAACATCGTTGGCCCGGCGGGCATCTTCAGCGAAGCGGAATTCTCAGGCGACCGTGAATTTCAAAAAGCCGCCTCGGTGATGAAGCTGGTCATCGACGGCATCGCCGGTGCCGGCACCATTGAGATGGGCGGCTACGACTACCACACCGGTGACAGACGCACCGGGGAAGATCGCGACCTGCGCGCAGGACGCTGCATTGGCGCCTGCCTGGAGTACGCACGCCTGACGAACACGCCCGTAATGATTTACGTCTTCAGCGATGGCTCCGTTGCCAGCAATGGCAGCATCGAGGTGGTCAACGGCGTCGGCAAAGGTGTTTGGAGCGGCGACAATTCTTCCACGGCGGCTTCGTTCTTCCTGGTATTCGACCCGGCAGGCGCCCCGGCGCTGATGGATACTGCCGGGGATACCTTCCGTCACCAACAACTTGGCTGGATGCGCCCGGATGCATCCGTGGATACCGCTTCCAGCCCCGCCGCAAACAACGTCAACCTGAACGTAGAGATGGTTATTCTCAACTACATGGCCCTGCACGGTGAACAGAACCTGTTTGCCGAGTCGGGCTTTTTCCCGGGCCAGGGCCTGGGCAGCGCCGGCAACCGCGACCGCCTTGTAGCGTTCCAGCCGCTGGCAAGCATCAACGGTGGAGTACTTTCCTGACATGACTATAAAAATGATAAAGAAAGCATTGCGCGCCCCGATCAGGCTGACCACCTGCCTGCTCTTTGGATTGAGTGTCGGTCTCGCCGCGTCCGTTAGCGCCGAGGTCGCGCTGGACGAGCAGGTGCAGGACATCAAGGCACAAACGGTGGCGCTGAACCGGGACCTGTTCATCCTCGAAGAAGAGCTCTTGTTTCCCGACAACACCCAGGTAGCGATATTCCTGTCCATGGATGTCGGTCAGTTTTTCGCGCTGGACGCGGTCAAACTCACCGTCGATGGCAAGGACGTCAGCCATTACCTGTATACCGAGCGCCAGGTGGACGCGCTGCAGCGCGGCGGTGTACACCGTTTGTACATGGGCAATCTGAAAACCGGCGAACACGAGGTGATCGCGGTGTTCACCGGCCGCGGGCCACAGGGGCGAGACTTTCGTCGAGCCACCTCCGTAATCTTCGAAAAAACAGCGGGCGCAAAACACCTGGAACTGCAGATTGTGGATTCAGAGATGCAGCGCCAGCCGGAGTTCCGAGTCAGGGAGTGGTGACGTGCCCCGGCTGACCACACGCTCAAAACAACTGGCGCGTCCATTGGGCGCGTTGGCATTATGTGGCAGCCTCTACCTTGCACCCCTTTCCCATAGCGCGGAAACCGTACAATCTTTGCGTTACGGCGCCAGCCTTTTCCACTTCTACCAGCGCGACTATTTCGGCGCACTGACCGAACTGACGGCAGCACAAAAGCTCGATGCATTGGGCCCACATACCAACGGTGCAGAGTTATTGCGCGGCGGGATTTCGCTGTCTTACGGCATGGACAAAGAAGCACAGCGCATTTTCAGCGAACAGCTCGCCCTGCTTGACCACGACGACACCGACAGCAGCGCAAGCGCGGTAGATGCGGATCGAGCCTGGTTCTTTCTTGGCAAAATGGCCTGGCAGCGCGGCGACAGCGGGCGCAGCCTGCAGGCGCTGGGCAAGATGCACGAAGACTACGACGGGGCGCTGGAACACGAGGCGTTGTACCTGCGCGCCAGTGCGGCACTTGCCGGCGGCGACCTCACATCGGCTCGCGCTGCGCTGCACGCGCTGCCGCAGCACACGCGCTGGCACCACCACCTGAGTTACAACGTGGGCGCCACCTTCGCCGCGCGCGGGGACTGGGCCAGGGCCACGCCTTACTTCCAACGTGTTTCCGCCTATGAAGCCGAAGCGTCTGAAGATCTGGCGTTGCGCGACAAGAGCCTGACCGCCGAAGGCTACGCCTTTCTCTACGGCGAGCAGTATGCGCAATCGACCGCCGCTTTCGAACAGGTGCGATTGCAGGGTCCCTACGCCACACGCGCCCTGTTGGGCTTCGGCTGGGCATCCGCGCAACAGGGAAATTACCTGGACGCGTTGAGCCCCTGGCAACAACTCGCACAGCGTTCGCTGCTGGATGCCAGCGCGCGCGAGAGTCTGCTTGCCGTGCCCTATGCCTACAATCAACTGGAAAGGCCCGGCATTGCGCTGGAAAAGTATCGCCTGGCCAGTGAACAGTACACCCGCGAACTGCAGGATCTCGACAGCGCGATTACAGCCTTCCGCGACGAACCACTGGGGCCTTTGCTGGGTATCGCAGAGGAAGGCAGCGCCGACTGGCTGTTCGACACCGACATTCTGCCAGTTAGCGACCATTCTCCCTACCTGCAGCACCTGATCACACAACACGGCTTCCAGGTCGCGCTGCGTGAACTCCGCGATCTGTACAGTATTGCCGCGCACCTGGAGCGAGCACGGCAGCGACTGCAAGTACTCGAAGAAGTCGATGCACATCAGCAGGCCACCTGGCGTGAGCTGGTAGAGGAGAATCGCCGCGAATCACTGGCGCAGCGTCAACAGACGTTGACTGCGCAGCAGGCTGAACTTCGCCGAAGACTGCAACAGGCAATCGCACAGGGAGATGGCTTGCTGCTGGCGGACAGCCGGCAGACAGCGCTCTGGAACCGACTCGAAAAGGCGACGCAAACCGCGGCACAGCTGTCAGGCAGCGCGCAGTATCACGACAGACTCCGCTTGCTGCGCGGCCTGCTGGTCTGGGAGCACAACGAGCAATACCCTGAACGTGCCTGGCAAGCTCGCCGTGAAATTGAGGAACTGGAGGCGCTTGCCGCACAAACCACCGTCGGCTTGCAGCGTGTGGATGCGGCTATCGCGGGGCGCAGTGCATCAGACTTTGCGCCTCGCATCGCCAGCCTTGTGCAGCAAACGTCGCAACGCTCAGAGCAGGTTGCCACGGCGATCACGCAGTCCGAGCAACATCTTCGCCAGGTAGCGGTTGCTGAACTGGAACGCCAGGGCGAGCAGCTGCGGCGCGCACTTGGGCAGAGCCAGCTCGCCATCGCTCAATTGCACGATCAGGCGCTGGCGGACATCACGGGGCGCGACAGCTATGAATAGGCAATGGCGTCTTGCACCCCTGGCTCTGGCGATTACGCTGTCCGGTGGCTGCGGCACGGTGCGCAGCGTGTTCGAGGAGCCCGCACCAACGCTGGCTGACCTGCAGCCGGTTGAACTGCCCGCGCAGTCCGCGCCTGTACCGCAGGTAGATCTTCCCGAGCTAACTCAGATCTATCGCGATGTACTGGCTGAGCAGCAGGATCCACAAACCCGTCTGCAGGTTACACACCGGTTGGCGGACATCGAAATGCTGCAGGCAGAGGAACAACTGGCCACCAGCGAACTGAACGACGCTCACTTCGAGGGCGCCATCCAGGCCTACGAAGCACTGCTGGAAAACAATGCGGATTACGCACACCGCGACCGGCTGCTCTACCAGCTGTCCAAGGCTTACGCGCTGGCTGGCAACAGTGAGCAGTCGACCATCGCGCTGGAACGCCTGGCGGCGATCGCGCCCGATTCACCCTACCTGGCCGAGGCGTATTTCCGCCAGGCGGAGCGCGAGTTCGTCGAGGCCGACTACGCCGCCGCCGAAACGCTGTATGCCAGTGTCATTGGCTATGGCGAACAAACACCTTTCTACACAAGAGCCCTTTACATGCAGGGCTGGTCACGCTTCAAACAGGAGAAATACGACACCGCCATCGTGGCCTTCACTGCCAGCCTCGATGTATTACTACCCAATGATGTGGCACCACAGTCGTTACCGCGAGCCGAGCAGGAACTGGTCAATGACAGCCTGCGCGTGCTGGCGATTGTTTTCAGCCGCCAACAGGGTACCGACACGATTGCCAGTGCTTACACGACACTCGGTGCACGGCCTTATGAGTACCTGCTGTACGAGGCGCTGGGCCGTCTGTACCTCTCGCAGGAGCGCTATGCGGACAGCGCCCGGGCCTATCAGTCCTTTGTAGAGCGCTACCCGGCATCGGGCCGCGCGCACCGTTTTCAGCTGCGGGTGATCGAGGCGTATGAGGCCGGTGGCTTCGAAGACCTGATCGTCAGCGCCAAGCAGGACTATGTCACCGTGTTCGCTGTGCAGGGCGAGTACTGGCTGGGCAGTGATGAGCAGGTGCAGCAGTCAATCAGCGCAAAACTACGTGTGTTCATTCCCGAGCTGGCCGGCCACTACCACGCCCTCGCACAGTCCAGCAGGAAGAACGACACGGCGTTATCCACGCAACACTACCGAACGGCTGCGCAATACTATGAGCTGTATCTCGACAGCTTCCCGGAGGATCCACAGGTAGCGGCACTGACCTTTCTGCTGGCAGAAAGCCGTTACGAAGCCGGAGACTACTTCGAAGCCATTGCAGCGTATGAGTGGGTGGCGTACGTACACCGCTCATCGGAGAACGCCGCCGATGCCGGTTACACCGCTATTATCGCGTATGAAAAGTTGGCCACAACCGCAGGCGATGACAGCCGCTCATTAGAACGCGAGCGCATTGACAGCGAGCTGCGTTTCCATGGCGCATTTCCCGCTGATCCGCGGGCCAACCAGGTGCTCGGTCACGCCGCCACTGCACTGCTTGAACTTGAGGATTATGTTGCTGCACTGGCCGCGGGCACCGCATTGGTCGATGCCACACCAGCCGCCGAGCCGGCGCTGTTAACCACCGCGTGGCTGGTGGCAGGCCACGCCCTGTTTGCACTGGAGAACTACGCAGCAGCCGAACAGGCCTACTCAAGCAGCCTGCAAATTCTGCCAGCAAGCGACGAGCGCCGCCCAGCCACCGTGGAACGCCTCGCAGCGGCTATCTACCAACAGGGCGAACAGGCGAGCGACTCCGGCGAGCAGCTCGCTGCGGCGGATCACTTTCAACGCGCCATGGCTGCGGCACCGGGTTCGGATATTAGCGTAAACGCCCAGTTCGACGCCGCGCAGGCGCTGTTGCGCGCCGGTGACCTAAGCGCAGCTAACGAGCTACTGCGCGATTTCCGCGAACGCTACCCAACGCATGCATTATCAGCAGGTATCAGCGCTACCCTGCTCAACAACTATGAGCAACTCGCGATGTGGCGCGCAGCGGCGGCGGAACTAGATTCCATGCGCACTGAAAACGCGGACGAACAGTTCTCACGCCAGGCACTGCTACAGTCCGCCGACTACTACGACAGGGCCGGTGATAGCGCCATGGCCATCGCGCGCTATCGCAGCTACGCACACACATGGCCACAGCCACTGAATGACAACGTGGAAGCCATGCACCGCCTGACCGTGCTGTATGGCGACGCGGGAGAGGTCGATAAACAACGTTTCTGGCTGCGCAAGACGCTCGCTGCGCATGAAACAGCGGGGGCAGCCCAGACTGGCCGGTCGCGCTACCTGGCGGCCAATGCCGCCAGCGTACTGGCTGACGATGAGTTCAAGGCGTTTACGCAATTGCGTATCGCACAGCCAATCAACAAAACACTCCCGACTAAAAAACGTGCGATGGAAAAGGCGCTGGCGGGCTATAACCGCTGTAGCAATTTCGGCGTCGAGCAGTTTGTCACACGCTGTACCTATCGGCTGGGCGAGGTGTATGCAAAATTCGCCAGCGACCTGATGCAGTCGGAGCGCCCGCGCGGACTCGATGCACTTGCCATGGAACAGTACGACATCATGTTGGAAGAGCAGGCGTACCCGTTCGAGGAAAAGGCGATCGCCATCCACGAATCAAACACTTTGCGCAGTCGCGACGGCCTGTATGACAAATGGGTACGGCAGAGCTTTGCAGCCCTGGGCAGCCTTGCGCCGGCACGCTACGCGAAACATGAAACAGCCACTGCGGATGAACGGTCGCTACAGGGCAAGGTTAAAGAACTGAACCTGGATGCAATCGCCCTGCGTGAAATGGGTGACTTTGGCGCGGCGCTGGAGTCGTACCAGCAGGCGCTGGACAGATCGCCCGATGACGCCCTGACCCACCGCAATATCGGCATTCTCTACGACCTGTATCTGGGCAAGCCCGGCAAGGCGCTCTATCACTACGGCCGCTACCAGGCACTCATTAGTACTGAGGATCGCGCTGTGGCGGGCTGGATCGTGGATCTGGAACGGCGCCACGTGCAACTGGCAAGAGAGGCTCTCTGATGCGTTACTCCCTTCGATTTTCACCGTTACTCCTGGCCGCCTGTTTCACCAGCGCGAGCGCCCAGGAGGCCAGCACCACGCTGCACAGCACCGTGAGCGGTAATCAGGAACAACCGCGCGTGATGTACATCGTCCCCTGGCAAAGACCCGAAGCGGCAGCGTTTGATTATGAGTTGGAAAACAGATTGGCCGAAGAGTTGTTCAGCGTGGTGGACCGCGACGAATTTGTACGCGGACTGAACTACAGCGAAGCGTTGAACGCACCGGCGAGTGACGCAATTGAAGGCATCGATTCAAATAACAGCAACTGACTAACCCTAGCAGAAGGAGCCACCCCATGGACATGTACGAGGTAACTGTACGCTTTTTTCAGAATGGCGGTCCGTTTATGTATCCCATTGCGCTTGTGCTGGCCATCGGCCTGGCGATAGCGCTGGAGCGCTGGCTGGTACTCAGCAGCGCGCGCATGCGCAACCGCATGGCCTTTAACAAGACCATGCAACTACTCAAGAAGCAGGACTACAACGGCCTGATGAAGGTTGGCAGCGATTCCAGGGTGCCGATGTATCGCATTGTCGCGGCGGGACTGAGCCGCTTCCTGGGCAGCCGTCGCCGTGACGATATCGAATCGGCGATGGAAGAAGGCGTAATGGAGGCGCTGCCAGGCCTGGAGAAACGCACCCAGTACCTGGCAACCCTGGCTAACGTGGCCACACTGCTCGGCCTGCTGGGCACCATCGTCGGATTGATCGCCGCGTTCAGCGCGGTGGCAGACGCCGCGCCTACGGAAAAGGCCAGCATGCTGTCCAGCTCCATCTCGGTGGCAATGAACACCACCGCCTTCGGCCTGATCTCCGCCATTCCCCTGCTGCTGCTACACGCGGTCCTGCAGACCAAAACAACGGAGATTGTCGACAGCTTCGAAATGGCCAGCGTCAAAGTGCTCAATGTGCTGACTGACGATCAAGCCAGCAAGCAGCGCCTGCAAACCGCATGAAGCGAATCAAACACATGGCTGCCAGGCGTCGCGATGGCGAGGCTGAACTGGACATCACCGCCTTCATGAACCTGATGATTGTGTTGGTGCCCATTCTGCTGCTCGGCATGGTGTTCTCACGCATTACGGTGGTAGACGTGGTTTTGCCGCCACCCTCGGCAAGCAGCATGAGTGAAGAAGACCGGCAGGCGGTGGAACTGGTCATTCGCGCCGACAGCATGCGCGTGGACTACCCGCGCGGCATACTGCTCAAGCGCATTCCGATGACCAGCGATGGCCAGCACGACTTTGAACTCCTCAGCCTCGTACTGCAGGAAGTGAAACGGCAACTGCGTGAGCAGGGCATAGAACAACAGGGCATTACGATTCTCGCTGAGCCGGCAGTCGACTACCAGACTATCGTTCACGCTATGGATACGGTGCGCTCATTCAAGGCACTGGTGGCAGCATCGGTGGTGGACGCTGCGCTGTTTCCCGAGATTTCCTTCGGCGACGCGCCGCCCGTTTCCCGGGCAGGCAACAGAGCCGGGAAAGGAGAGCGAGGATGAGTAGCTCGGCCCGTTCGCGTCGCATGGCGCGCAATCACAAGCGCATGGCCAGACCGGCGAAGCTGAACCTGGTCGCTCTCATGGACATTTTCACGATCCTGGTGCTGTTCCTGATCGTAAACAACGGCGATGTGGAAATACTGCAATCCGACAAAAACGTCGCCCTGCCTGAATCGATCTCTGAACAACGGCCGGAAGCCGCGCTGGTTATCAAGATTACCCAGGACGATATTCTCCTCGGCGGCGAAACAGTCAGCAGCGTCGCCAGCGCACTGGAAGGCGCGGAAGACTCCATTGAAGCGCTGGCGAATGCCCTGTCAGTGGCGGCTGCCAATGCACCCAGCGCGATCGACGAAGACCATAGCCAGGGCCGCCCCATCACCATTATGGGCGACCGCAGCACACACTACGCGGTACTGAAAAAGGTCATGGCAACCTGCGCAGCAAGCGATTTTCGCGACGTCTCACTGGCGGTCAACAGCGTGCCGCTTGAGAGTTCAGCGGCTGGCGAAACCACGTTGGCGCTGTCAGACGCAAACGGCAGATTGGGAGGTTCACTTTGAGCAGCCCTGCCACAAACACTGCATACACCCTGCCCTGGGACACGGCGACCGAGGCAGACCGTTTGTACCGCCGCGTGCTGTTGGCCACGCTGGGCGCGCTACTGGTGCTGTCCGTGTCTATACCGCTGCTCTCAGTGCGGATGATAGACAACACCGTTGAAGAGGAGCCACCCGCCCTCACACGCGTGGTACTGGAAAAAAAAGTACTGCCCGAGCCGGAGCCACCACCCAAGCCCAAACCCAGGCCGAAAAAGCGCGTGGTTAAAGCGCAGGAAAAACCGGTGCCACCCACCGTCAAACCAAAACCTGAACCCAAACCCGTGGACACGCTGGCACAGGCGAAAGACATCGCGGCGGCCGCTGGCGTACTGGCGTTTCGCGATGACCTGGCGTCACTGCGCGACAGCGTGGACGTGGATGCGCTCAACCAGACAAGTACCAGCCGGGGCACCGCCTCGGCGACTCAGCTCAAGCGCGCTGTCATAACCAGCGCCGCACCCGCTACCAGCGGCGGCATTAACACCGCGGCGCTCAGCGCCGATACGGGTGGGCCTGCCCTTTCAGGGCGCGAGACCACCGCAGTCCAGAGCACCATTGCCGGCACCCCGCGGGCCGGCGCCAGCGCTTCCGAGGAGTACACCACCGGTGGCCGCAGTGACGAGGAAATTCGCCGCGTCATGGACAGCAACAAGGGGGCAATCTTCGCGCTGTACAATCGCGCCCTGCGCCGCGACCCACTTCTGGAAGGTAAACTGGTGTTTGAGATGGTGATTCATCCCGACGGCAGCATTACCGAACTGAATTTGCTTTCCAGCGAACTCTCAAACCAGGAACTGACCCGGCGCATCCTGGGACGGATTAACGTCATACACTTCGGTGCACAGGACGTACTGCCCACACGCGTGAACTATTCCTTCGATTTTCTTCCCTATACCTGATTTCCTGCGGTGAGGGGCCAACTTGCCCCAGAACCCCAAAACCGGAACTCACTCACACTTCGGCACTAGGTAGCAGACCCATTTCTGGCCTACACTAGCGGGATACCCCGCTAAAAATGCGAACAGAGGGCAACCATGCGCATTCTCACCCGCTCCACAGCGACACTGTTACTGGCACTCCTGCTCTGGGGCTGCGGCTCCGAATCCACCCCGCAGGAGGACATTCAGCGCGCCAAGGACTTTCTGGCCGCAGACGAAACCCCGTCTGCCATTCTGGAGCTGAAGAATGCACTGCAGAAGGACCACTACCAGCCCGAAGCGCGCTGGCTGCTCGGCAAGGCCTACCTGGACAGCGGCGACCCGGCTTCCGCCGAGAAGGAACTGGAGCGGGCCATGTGGATGGAGTGGGATCCGAACGATATCGTGCCCGCTTACGCCGAGTCATTACTGGGTGTTTCCAAATACGCCGAGGCATTAAAGCTTTCCAGTGACGGACTGAATCCGACTGCGCTGGCGAGCCTTCAATCTGTTCAGGCGATGGCCAAGGTTGCCCTGGGAGAAAACCAGGACGCCGCCGAGCTGGCCGAGAAAGCCCTGGCAGTGAACCCGGACGCCAAGTACGCCCTGCTGGCCAAAGCGCAACTGTCCGTGAACCTGGGCAATGTCGACGCTGCCGAGGCATCGATTGACCAGATGCTGGAAGCGAACCAGGAAGATTCATCTGCATGGATGGCAATGGCCGAAGTGCAGAAGATGCAGAACGAACCAGAAAAAGCGGCAGAAGCCTATGACAAGGCGATCGAGCTCGATCCCAAGAATGCGATAGCGCTGTATCAGCGCTCCATGATGGCGCTGGAACAGGGTGACAACAAAACCGCCCGTCGGGGTGCAAACAAGCTCCTGCGCGCCTCTCCCCGCAACCCCGGCGCCAACTTCATTCAGGGCTATCTCTCGCTGCAGGACAACGATCCGAAGAAAGCGGCCAAACACCTGGAATTTGCGGAGCCCATGAGTGAGCAGTATCCCCAGGTGATTTTTTTCCTCGCCAGCGCGCATTTCATGGACAGCAACTTCGAAATCGCGGCCACCCACGCTGAACGCTTCGTCGGCATGGTGCCTGGCAGTGTCCGCGGACGTAAACTGCTGGCGACCATACGCATGCAGGCTGAGCGCTACAGCGATGCCGAAGAACTGATGCGCCCGGTGGTAGACGCGATGCCGGAGGATCCCGGCGCGCTGAAACTGATGGCCGGCGCGCTGCTGCGACAGCAGAAAACGGAAGAAGGCATTGAGATGCTGGCGCGGGTGGCGAAGCTGGAGCCGGAGTCGGCAGACGCGCAGGTAAGCCTGGGTGCCGGGCTATTGATGGATGGCAAACCGGAAGATGCACGTATGCACCTGGAAGCGGCGCTGGAGCTTCAACCGGACCTGGAACAGGCCGATTTACTACTCGCCCTCAGCGCACTGGAAGAGCAAGACTTTGACAAGGCACTGGCCGCGGCGCAGGGATGGGCCAAAAAGTCACCCCAGGACACCACCCCCGTCAACTTGATGGCCTATATCCATGCGCAGTCCGGCGATATGCAAAAGGCCAAGGAAACGTACCAGTCCGTTCTTGCGCAAAACCCCGCCGACCCGGGCGCCAACCACTCGCTGGCGCAGGTCGCGCTGCAGTTTGAGGACTACGACACGGCGATCGGCCACTACAACACGATCCTGGAAGTGCATAAGGACCACCTGCCCTCGATGATACAACTGGCGCTGATAGACGCGCGCAGAAATGACGAGGAGTCACTGGCCAAACACCTGGAACAGGCCATTGAGGCCCACCCGGACGCCGTCGAACCGCGTTTGATCAAGGCGCGCTACTTTCTTGCCACCGGCAGGCCGGAAAAGGTCTCCACCGCCTTCCTCGGGCTGGATGACACCAAGATGAAAGATCCGAATGTGCAGCAGACCATCGCCATCGCACAACTGGCCGGTGAAGAGCACGCCGAAGCCCTGTTCACGCTGGAGAAGCTCAGCGAGGACAATCCCGACAGCGCGCACAACCAGTACCTCGCCGGGTTGGCCGCGGCTGGCACCGGTGACAACGACCTCGCCGAGGAAAAACTGACTGCAGCACTGGCCATCGATTCCAATCACGAGGCGGCGCGCCTGGCGCTGGCAAAGCTGTATGCGCGCAGCGGGCGCTACGACGATCTGCAGGGTGAACTGAAGCGACTCGCCAAAATGGCGCCTGACAACGCAGACGTGTTGCTGCTGAGGGCAGTTGGCGCGCGCGAGGCGGGCAATCCCACGGCCGCCGTCCTGTTTGCGCAGAAAGCCTATGACAAGGTGCCCCACACCAACACGGTACTGGCGCTGGGCTCCTACCTGGAAGTTGCCGGTGAAACGGACGCAGCACAGAAACTCTACCGCTCATGGCTGCAAGAAAACCCGACCGACAGCACGGTCAGACTGAAGCTGGCAGTGGACGAGATGGCCGCCGGGGCTGACGCCACCGCCAGTTATCGCGAGGTGCTGGCACAGGATGAAAACAACGTGATCGCGCTGAACAACCTCGCCTGGTTACTGCGCGACAGCGATCCGAAGGAATCCCTGCAACTGGCGCGCAAGGCAGCGCAGCTGGCGCCACGCAACGCCGCGGTACTGGATACCCTCGCGATGGTGGAACTCGCCAACGGCAACCTGATGCAGGCCGAGCGCAATATTATGCGTGCGCTGGATCAACAACCGGAAGAACCCAGCATGCAATATCATCGTGCGCTTATCCAGCAAGCCAACGGGCAGGAAGCTGAGGCGGCGATGACACTCAAGGATGTGCTGGCGGGCGATGGAGACTTTCCCGAGAAAGCCGAAGCAAAGGCCCTCTACGACAGCCTGAAATAACGCGGCAAGTCGCAAAATTGCGCTTTGCGGCAAGTTCACCTATAAAGAACGCAACCGCAATCTCGGGATAAACCTATGCGCAAGCTTCTACTGTGCTCCCTGCTCGCTACTTCCAGCGTGGCAGTGGCCGCCGACCGGCAACTGCTTTGGGGTGATACTCACCTGCACACCACCTACTCGTCTGACGCTTACAGCAACAATAATCTCACGGCCGATCCTGACACGGCCTTCCGTTACGCCAAGGGCATGCCGGTAGTGCATCCCTACCACAAGGCGCGATTACAGATAGAAACCCCACTGGATTTTCTGGTGGTCTCTGATCACGCCGAGTTTCTGGGCCAGATTCGCTACATTCATCGCAAGGGTGTGGATACCGGCGATCTCGGGTTGTGGGATTCACTGAAAGCGCGCGTGGCGGCCTATTTTCTGCGAAGCGCAATCGATGATGGCGAAGGCAGAGAATTGTTTGTCAGCGTTCTGCCAGACCCGACGATCACACCCGAAGAAGACGCCGCTGCCAGTAGTGTGGAAAACAGCGATATCAGCCTGCTACCGATGCCACTTCAGGTTGAGATCGATACCTGGCGCACCATTACCGACATTGCGGAAAGCCACAACCAGCCGGGTGAATTTTCCGCGCTGATCGGCTGGGAGTGGAGCGCCATCCCCGCCGGGGCGAATCTGCATCGCGTTGTCATCACTGACTCCGACGCTGCCACGGCGCAACGCTACGACCCCTTCGGCCTGGACAACGGCACCTACCCTGAAGATCTGTGGGCCTGGCTGGAAGAAACCAGCGCAGCCACCGGGGCACGCTTCACCGCGATCCCGCACAACTCCAATATTTCCAAGGGCTACATGTTCTCCGACACCACCCTGCGCGGGGAGGCCTTTACCGAGGAGTATGTGCGGCTGCGTGCCAAGTGGGAAAGGGTCGCTGAAATCACGCAGATAAAGGGCGACTCGGAAACGCACTCTATCGTCTCTCCACAGGATGAGTTTGCCGACTTTGAAAACTATCCCTTCTACATCCAGCGCGAGTGGACAGAGTATCAGCCCAGGGTGGGGGATTTTGTTCGCGGCGCGCTGAAACGGGGCCTGGAACTGGAGCAACAGTTGGGTCTCAACCCCTACGCACTGGGCGTGATTGGCTCTACCGACTCGCACACTGCGCTTTCCTCCGCCGAAGAAGATAACTTCCACGGCAAGCTGGCCACCGATTCAATACCCGCCAACAAGCAGTCGCAATGGAATGACAAAAGCGGCCCGAATGGGTGGTCCATGTCTGCCTCGGGGCTGGCGGCGGTGTGGGCAACCGAGAACACGCGTGAAGCCATCCTCGACGCGCTGGAAAGACGCGAGGTTTACGCAACCACCGGGCCACGCATCGGTGTACAGTTCTACGGTGGTGCAGCGTTTACCGACGCGGACCTGGAAAGCGCCGACATTTACGCTGAAGCAACGGCGCGCGGTGTCGCCATGGGCGGCGAACTGCGCGTCGATACTGCGCCAACGTTTATGGTCATCGCGGAGAAAGACCCGGTAGGCGCAAACCTCGACAGGGTGCAAATTGTAAAGGGCTGGCTGGATGCGAATGGCCAGGCACAGGAGAAAGTGTTTAACGTAGCCTGGTCCGGAGATCGCGCTATTGGCGCCGGCGGAAAACTCGCCGCTATAGGCGACACCGTCGATCGCAAAACAGGTCAATTCGAGAACAGCATTGGCGCGCCACGCCTGCAGGCAGTGTGGTCTGACCCGCAATTTGATTCGGCGCAAACAGCGTTCTACTACGTGCGTGTCCTGCAGATTCCAACCGCCAGACACTCGCTGCTGGACGCTATCGCGCTGGGCAGGGAACACGCCGGAGATCATCCGGATACGATACAGGAACGCGCCTACACCTCATCGATCTGGTACAGGCCCTAGTTAATCGCGCAACCGTTCGCCGTACTGCCGACGGCCTGAGCGGCCCGGCAGTACCGCGGTTGCGTCGATCAGGACACGGCTGAATCCGGGCGCTTACGCGCCAGAATCAATGTATTACCAGTGACGAACTGGCACGCCAGCCTGGCCAGCGGCACGCGCTGTAGTGCCCTCGCAACCCGGGCCTTGAAGGTGCCGTGCGTGCGCACCTCTATCATGTCCAGCCTGTCCATAAACAGATCAAAGCCGCGTGCGGCAAGTTCGTCGCGCAGCCGGTAATAGGTGAACCAACTCACCGCCGGGTATTTGCCGTAGTTTGCCAGTTGCGGATGGGTGGTTTTGGCCAGGCGCTCACAATAACGTTTGAGTCGCGCCGGGTACCAGCTGTAGAGCGGAAGTTCGAACTCATCCTGCCGCGGACTCAGCCAGTTAGTGGTACTGAGGTACAAGAAACCACCGGGGCGCAACAGTCGCGTCGCCTCGTCCAGTACCGTGCGCCAATCCACTACATGCTCCAGCAGTTCCGGTACCACACAGGCATCCATGCTGTGGTCGGGCAGCGGTATCGATGTGGCACTACAGTTCAGGAACTTGACCGGCAGGTTCTCGGCCGCGGCACGCTGCCGCCCAACTTCCAGCAGGTCTGTGCTGATATCGATACAAGTGGCACGGTGGCCGGCGCGCGCAAACACACAGGCCAGAGTGGCCGCGCCGCCGCCGATGTCTGCAATATCACAATGCAATTCCGGCTGTGCGGGCCGCTCTCGTCGCAGTGTCTTCAAAATCAGATCAGCCAGACGCTCCAGCCGGCCTATCGTCTCGACAGATTCGCTCTGTTCAAGGTAATAGCGGAAGAAGCGGTCATCCGTGGACTTGTCAAAGTCTGCCTCTTCCCGCACGTCTGGATGGTCATCTCCTGGTGCCATCACAGCTGAACCGGTTGGCGGTAGCGCCCGGCCCGCTGAAACGATCGCCCTGCTCCTGCAGTACAGAATAAAACGCTTACCAAAATGGTGTACTCGATGGCCCCGGTGGATAGTAAATCAGTCTAATTCAGGGGCATTTCTGCGGCAACAGGGTTAAGATTCGTTTCCTTGCCGCCCGCGGGAGCAAAAATGCATAAAAAGTGCGTCTTCCACAGCGGCTACATTTCACTACCGTTGAGGCGTACTACATGTTCAGAACTGTTGCCGGCGTTCTCCCTGTTGTCACTGCTTGCCTGTTCATTTTGGCTGGGTTAACCGCCTGTAGTGACAGCAATAATGATGGGCCCATCGTGCCGCTGGAACCACTCCTGTCACGCTACGTACTTGCTAGCGCGGACAGTGTTCCCGAGGGTGTCGCATTTGACCCGGTGAACAGACTGTTCTATGCCAGCAGCCTGCAGGGCGCAAGCATCACCACCGTCGCTGCTGACGGCACCGAAGCGTTGTTTCGCGAGGCCGATAACAGCGCCCGTCTGGGTGGCATCAAGGTCGACGCCGAAAACGGGCGGGTGTGGGTTTGTGCCACGGGCATAGATAGTTCAAACAACCATGTCTGGTTATTTGATGCGGCGTCCGGTGAGCAGCTGGTGGACTACCCGCTGGGGGCACTTTCTACCGCCGGCGCCTGCAACGATCTCGTGCTGGACAGCAATGGCATGGCCTACGTCACCGATCCGGCCAATCCCTACATCTACAAACTGGATCCGGTCAGCGGAGAAGGCGAAGTGTTCGCAACAGACCCTCGCTTTGAAGATCTCACCGGCATAGGTCTGGGGCTTAACGGCATCGCGGTGAGTG
>JAUHYL010000136.1 GCA_030426545.1 Gammaproteobacteria bacterium | reverse complement strand
CTTGGCCATCGCCTCATCAGTGCGGGTGGCCGTATACGCATGAACAGGGCGGTGCAGTGCACGCATCTCAAAATATGGCGCCTGTGGAACCTGTTGCATACGGAGATATTTCGTCGCGCCATCCCCTGGTCGCGACTGATCCTTACCGACAGTAATGTCCCCGACGATCTCAATACCAGCAAGGCAGAACAGATGCGTGCTGGACTGGCGGGCTTGTTTTTTCTGTCGTTTTTTGTCGCTGCGCTGCAGCTCATCCCGCTTTATGTCCCGCTGGCGGTGACAGTGCTTGTTATTGTGGTGAATCGAGAGCTGCTGAGCCTGTTTTACGCGCGCAAGGGCGTGATTTTTGCGCTTGGCGGGCTGCTGTTCCATCAGGTTTACTACGTCTACAGCGCCACCTCTTTTGTGGCAGTGGCGGCTGAGACAAGTCTGCGAAAACTGACTGGCAACGCAACCCCATAGTATACTCCCCGGCCGCGGGCTTTCCGTGGCCAACCAGGCTGCAAGAAATCGTACTGTACCGATGCATGCGCTAAGCTTGGCGCCACTACATGTCGCGTAACAGGATGCACTCAGCCTTCGTCCCGAAGGCAGCACGAAGCCAATGAAAACGCTGCCCGCTACTTTGCGAGAATTGATGCGTCTGGCACTGCCGATGGTGGTGTCGCAGGCATCCTTTGCAGTGATGGTCTTCACTGATCGCGTTTTCATGTCCTATCTCGGCGCAGAGCACATCGCCGCTGCTTTGGGTGGTGGCGTCGCCCTGTTTTTCTGCCTCTCGTTGTTTCTGGGCGTCATCACTTACGGCAATGCGCTGGTGGCCCAGTATTATGGGGCGGGGGCGTTTCACAAGTGCCCCAGAGTGACGACACAGGGCGTGCTGATTGCGCTGTGCAGCGCACCCTTGTTGTTGCTTGGCGCACTGTTCGGCGGGGACGTGTTCGCGATGATGGGGCATGCGCCGGCGCTGGTAGAACTGGAGCGGACCTATTTTCAGGTTCTGATGCTCGGAAGCCTGTTCATCCTGATCAAAGCCGCGCTGGCGTCGTATTTTGCCGGCATTGGCAGAACGCGCGTGGTAATGGTGGCGGATGTACTGGGCACGCTGCTCAATGTCCCATTGTCCTGGGCACTGGTTTTCGGCAAGTTCGGCCTGCCCGCACTGGGCATTGTGGGCGCGGGTTTGGGTACGGTTATCGCTACTTTATTTTCGGTGGGCATTTTTCTGCTGTTTTACCTGTCGATGCAGCATCGGCAGCAGTTCGCGGTTGCACGTTCCATGGTTTTTGATAGAGGAATAATGCGCCGCTATTTGCGCCTGGGGCTGCCATCGGGCCTGGAGAATTTTCTCAACACGGCCTCGTTCAACCTGTTTTTGCTGTTGTTTCAGTCCTACGGCGTTGTAGAAGGTGCTGCAATGGCGATTGTCTTTAACTGGGATATGTTGTCATTTGTGCCCATGGTAGGGCTCAACATTGGTGTTATGACCCTGATAGGGCGGTTCGTCGGTGCCGGCGATCTACGCCGGGCGAACGAAGTCATAGCATCCGGCTTTCTGCTGGCGATCGGCTACTCGGGCATGCTCGCGATTCTTTTTCTGGTCTGGCGTACCGAGTTGGTACTGCTTTTCGACAACGGCGGGCAGGACTTTGCTGCCATCGCGGAACTGGGCAGCCGCATGATGGTTGGGTTGGTGACCTACATGCTGGCGGATGCAACCCTGCTGATTTGTGGAGGGGCCTTGCGCGGGGCAGGGGATACGCGCTGGATCATGGTCACGTCGATCACGGTGCACTGGCTGATGCTGGCCGTGCAATACTGGGTGATCATCGTCAGGCGCGACGAACCCATGCTGTCCTGGTGGGTGTTTGTCGCGATGCTGCTGTTGTTGGCAGGGCTTTACCTTGGCCGGCTTTTTGGCGGCGTCTGGCGTCAGCCAGAACGCCTTGCTCGTGTCATGCGGGAAAGCTGATTCCGAATGCTTTCGTGCGAGACTGGCCAGGCCTTATCGCTTGTTCTAGCGGTTCTCCGTGCCTCTGCTTGCTGCGTAGCGGTGCCTGGACTTAGAATCGGCTGCAATCAATGGAGAAACGTCAGATGTCAGATGTGTCGGGAAAGCGAATAGCAATCACTGGGCCCACCTCGGGCATCGGTATGGCCAGCACACTGGAACTGGCCAGGCGTGGCGCAAAGCTTGTGTTGTTCTGCCGCAACCCGGAAAAGGGTGGAGCGCTGGCGAATGAGGTCGAGGCGCTGGGCGCGGAGCGGCCGCAGATAGTGCAGGTGGACATGGCCGATCTGGGTAGCGTGCGTCGCGCTGCCGAGGATTATTTGTCCCGCGACATTGCGCTGGACGTCCTGCTGAATAATGCCGGCGTCATTAATCTCAAGCGCCGCGAAACCGTGGACAACTTTGAGGAAACTCTAGCGGTAAATCATCTCGCGCACTTTTTGCTGACCGGCCTGTTGCTCCCGTCTTTGCTCAGCACTGAGTCTCCCCGGGTGGTCAACGTATCTTCGGGAGCGCATGCCTTTGTGCGCGATATGGGGTTTGACGATATTCAGGCGGAACGGCAGTTCAAGGTTTTTCGCCAGTATGGCCGGTCCAAGCTGGCCAATATCCTGTTTACACGAGAACTGGCGGATCGTTATCGTGCCAGCGGCTTGACAGCAAACTGCCTGCACCCGGGGGCGGTGGCAACGTCGCTGGGCAAGACCAATGGCGGCATTGCGGGGCGTATATTGCCGGCACTGCTCAAGCCCTTCTTTCGCTCTCCGGAGCAGGGCGCACAGACCTCGATCTATCTCTGCAGCAGCGATACCGTAGCAGTGGTAAGCGGAGAGTACTTCGTTGACTGCAAGCCGACGCGGCCCAAGCGTTGGGCGCTGGACAAGGCGGCTGCGGAGCAGTTGTGGGAGTACAGCGAGCAATGTGTTGGTTTCAGCTATCCGGACTGGGCTGGCCCGGCGTAACCCGTCGCGATTTGCGGCTTAACTAATGGTTAATTGAGGACAACGGTTTAATGATTTTTCGTTCGATGGTGTTGTGTAGTTCTTTCTCAGTGTTAATCGTAACGCTACTGCCGCAGTTGGCGTTCGCCGATGAGCGAGTGTTCGAGTTTACTTATGAGTTGCATGCCACGGAATTTCCACCCGGACAGCAGGTGGATATTTATCTGCCGCTGGCCAGCGACCAACCCGGACAACGTGTGCTGAACAGTGAAATCACCGCCAGCGTGAACGGCCAGACGCGGCAGGAATCCGTTTACGGCAATGATTACTACCATCTGCACCGCAGCGCCTCCAGCGACGGGGCGGTGAGTGCCACACTGCGTTTCACGGTTGCCAGGGATACGGTGACTGCCAATCCGATGCCCCTGTCAGACCATGAGCGGGCCAGATTTACAGGGCCGAATTCGCTGGTGCCCGTGAATCACGAGATCCTTGATCCGATACTGGGCGAGATCAGGGCGCAACGTACGGACGATTCACCCGCCGCAACGGCAAGGGCGATCTACGACTGGGTAGTGGATAACGTTGAGTACAAAAAGGTTGGCACCGGTTGGGGAAATGGCGACACGTTTTGGGCCTGCAGTGAACGCTATGGCAACTGTACCGATTTTCACGCGCTTTTCGTTTCACTGGCAAGGACAGAGGGCATCCCGGCGCG
>JAUHYL010000135.1 GCA_030426545.1 Gammaproteobacteria bacterium | reverse complement strand
AGGCGGCGTACTCGGCCAGCTCGATGTCGCGGGCGGCTTCTGCCGCGTCCATACCGGCGTCAAAACGGGTGCGCGCTTCATCGCGCACAAACTGCAGGTAGTGTTTTACCGCGTGCACGCCGTGCTTGTCGGTGATGGGGCCGTGCCCGGGTACGATCAGGTCCACGTCCATGTCTTCGATCAGCTCGCAGGCTTTTATCCAGTTGCCGACGGGCCCCTCCCAGATCAGCGGGGTACTTTCGATGAACAGGATATCGCCGGTATAAACAACACGGTCTGCGGGCGAGTGCACCAGGATATCGCCGCGGGTGTGTGCCGGACCTACTTCTACGAGGTGCACCGGCTTGTCGCCCACCTGCAGGTCCAGCTGGTCGTCGAAGGTCCTGGTGGGTGGCGTGAACGTGATGTTGTCAAATTTGAACTGGCCAAAGCAATTCAGAAAATACTCTCCAACAGCACCCATCGTGGGCGCTGCCACCACCAGCGCGGCCATGATCTCGGGCGTAAATTCGCCCATCTCTACGGCGGAGGCGGTGGAGGCGATAATCTCGGCACCGGTGACCAGTTCGTTGCCGTGGCAGTGATCGCCATTGGCGTGGGTATTCACCAGCGTATCGATCTGCTGCGTCAGGGGCTCTGCGTCACGCATGGCGCGCAGCATTTCATCCGTTAGCGCCAGGTCGTACAGGGTGTCTACCAGCAGCGATTCCTCGCCGTCGACGATCAGGCCGGCGTTGCTCCAACCCCAGCCGGCGGTTGGCGCCAGCCAGGCGTAGGCGCCTTGTGCCAGCGGGTGCAGGCCCGGGCGGTGTGTGTTGCCCATGTGTCTTGCGGTCCTTTCTCAATACGCTGAGGTAATGGTAGCGTGAATCCTCCCGCTGTGCAGATTGTCAGTCGGGGTGTTTTCGTCGCGCCTCACATTCTGGTTTAATGCCCCCTCGACGCATTGGATGGCTTGCATGAACGCGATTCGATCACTCCTGGTATTCACCTGGATGGTTGTCACTATCATCCCCCTGGGGCTGGCCCTGGTGATCTCCTCCCCGTTTCTGGATGACAAGAAGCTGTGGTGGTGGTTTGCCGTGCCCTGGCTGCGCGGCTCGATCGAGGCCGCGCGGGTTGTCGGCGGTGTGAAGTACAGGCTCCACGGCGAGGAAAACTTCCCCAGTGCGGACGATATGCGTCGCACTATCCTGTGCCCAAAACACCAATCTACCTGGGAAACGTTTTTCTTCCCCAGCATGACGTCACATCAGCTGGCCTACGTGTTCAAGAAGGAATTATTGCGCATACCGGTGTTCGGCTGGAGTATCGGTCGTCTGGGCAT
This sequence comes from Gammaproteobacteria bacterium, assembly GCA_030426545.1. GTDB lineage: Bacteria > Pseudomonadota > Gammaproteobacteria > Pseudomonadales > Halieaceae > Marimicrobium. The sequence continues at coordinate 2,359 of JAUHYL010000135.1, read as the reverse complement.
GATCCATATTGACCGCTCCAACCGCGCCGAGGCCTGGAACAAGGTCGCGGAGCAGGGCAAGATTCTCATGGACAGGGGTAAGTGGATTATCATGTTCCCTGAGGGTACGCGCACGAATCGTGGTGCAAAGGGCGCTTATAAAACTGGCGCCACGCGGCTGGCGGTGGCGACGGGCGCCTATGTGATACCCATCGCGGTCGCCTCAGGTCGCTGCTGGCCGGCACGTTCTTTCTGGTTCATTCCCGGGACGATCGATGTGTCTATAGGGCAGCCCGTCAGCGCCGAAGGACGCGAGCCCGAGGAGTTGATGGATGAGGTTGAGCGCTGGATCGAATCGGAGATGCGTCGGCTGGATCCCGAAGCGTATGCATAAACGACGGTCTTTCCGGGCATCAACATTGCACTGCGTTCAGTGCACATAAAATTCACGTTACCTGTTTCACGGCACAATCACGAAAAGGACTACCCATGTCTCCGCCAAAAATCATACTCCTTGTGATCTATCTCGTTCTTGGGCTGTGTGCAGTACTGCAGGGCGGCACGCCGCTGGGCGTATGGTCGCTGCGCATATTGCTTTTGCTGGCCGTGGTTCACGCGATTGAAGTGGTGGTGTTTTACAAGTTGGCCCGAGAGGCCGGTGGCTCACTTCCACTGCATGTTCTGAATATTTTTCTTTTCGGTATCCTGCACGCCAATGAACTCAAGGAGGCACAGCGTGGTTAGTGCCGTGCTTTCTTGTGACCACTTACAAACGTTTAATTGAAGCTTAACGCTGAGGAACCTGCACCATGACCGATGCATACATCGTGGCCGCTGCGCGTAGCGCCGGTGGACGAAAAAATGGCCGTCTCTCGAAAGTTCACCCCATCGACCTCGGCGCGCTGGTCGTCGACGGGCTGGTCGAACGCAGCGGGGTCGCCGTTGAAGAAATTGACGATCTGATTTTTGGCTGTGTGTCCCAGGTGGGGGCGCAGTCCAGCAACATTGGCCGCAATGTGTGCCTGTCCTCCGTGCTTGGCGAGGCGGTGCCAGGGACGACGGTGGATCGGCAGTGTGGTTCGGGCCAGCAGGCAATGCACTTTGCCGCGCAGGCGGTGATGTCTGGCACACAGGATGTGGTGATTGCCGGCGGCGTCGAGAGCATGAGCCAGGTGCCGATCGGCGCCAATATTGTAGACGGCTACAAGGCCGAACACGGCCTGCCCTACGGTGAGCGCCTTTCACAGCGTTATCCCGGGGTGCAGTTCAACCAGTTTGTCGGCGCAGAGATGCTGGCCAAAAAATATGAGCTCACCTCGGATGAACTGAACGAGTTTGCCCTCGCCAGCCATGTGAATGCAAAGCAGGCAGTGGAAGAGGGCCGTTTTGAGCAGGAAATCGTGCCGATAGAGGTCGAACTTGAAGATGGCAGCCGTGAGCTCCATACGCAGGATGAGGGCATTCGTCTCGATGCGACCCTGGGCGCAATTGCCGGATTGCAGCCGCTGCAGGAAGATGGCCTGTTAACCGCCGCCAACGCCTCACAGATCTGTGATGGCGCCGCGGCGGTAATGATCGCCAGCGGCGCAGCCTGCAAGCGTCTGGGCCTCAAGCCTCTGGCAAAAATCGTTGCCATGAGCGTGGTCGGCTCGGACCCGGTAATCATGCTCGAGGGCCCCATTCCCGCCACACATAAAGTGCTGGAGACGGCCGGATTGCGGCTGGAAGATATCGATCTGTTTGAAGTGAATGAGGCATTTGGCTCGGTGCCGCTGGCCTGGGCGAAAGCGCTGGGCGCGGACAAGTCCCGCCTCAATGTGAACGGCGGTGCGCAGGCGCTGGGCCATCCGCTGGGTGGCACCGGTGCCAAGCTGATGACCACGCTGGTGCACGAACTGCATCGCACCGGCAAGCGCTACGGATTGCTGGCGATTTGCGAGGGTGGCGGTACTGCCAACGGTACGATCGTGGAGCGCGTCGACGAGGTCGGTTAGGCAGGCTGCAACTTGATCACGCGGCACACAATGTCTGGAATACCCAGGGAGAATCACCATGGCCTTTTATGAAGATGTCATTCTGCCCCGCTTTATCAACTGCGCGTGTGGCACCAAGCCCATCATGCAGCAGCGCCAGAAGGTTGTGCCGCAGGCAAGCGGTACGGTACTGGAAATCGGTATCGGCACCGGGCTCAACCTTTCGTTCTACGACAGCAGCAAGGTGGACAGGGTGATTGGCCTCGATCCTTCGGAGAAATCCTGGGAACTGGCCGCTGATCGTGCGGCAGGGCTCGATTTTGACGTGGAGTTTATCGGTCTGCCCGGTGAGCAGATTCCGCTGGAGAGCGATTCGGTGGATACCGTGTTAGTGACTTTCTCGCTGT